>CP133958.1:0-731301 GCA_036251205.1 Orbaceae bacterium BiB
AACGCCATGTCCCAATCCTAATCTGGTTAACGAAAAATCAGCAGGGAAAATATTTTTATACACAATGATCGCTAATAATTTTTCTTTATTAAACCAGCTAATATCATGGGCTAATTTATTTTTATAAATGAGGTATTCATTACAAATATTTTTAATCAGCCTGATATCATCTAAATATAATGATAAGGTATTTAAAAATGTCTCTGAAAAATCGCTTGATATATTTCTACCCTCAAAGATTTCTCTCATTTTCCCCAATGAATTTGAATTATCCATAACGGGAATAATCGGTAAAATATAATCAAAAAATTTGGTGCGTTCTTTGGATTCAAAAATCTCATCTTTAATTAAGTAGAGAAATTTAATTGGTTTTGGCTTCTTTTTAGTCTGTTTTTTATTATAGGTATAATTCAACTCTCTTAATTTATTGAGAATCAAGTTGTCATCATAACGGTCAATATCTTCAAAAACGATATAGTTTAATTCTGATTTATCTAAAATATAAATAATTTCATTCAAGTATTTATCAAAATAGGATACATCACAACTAGATGTAGATATATCGATTTCATTCTCAAAGATTTTTAATTTGCTAATTAAGTTTTTACCATTTTGTAAATTGATTATTTTATAAATAATAAATGTGATTAAACAAAGGAATGAAAACATCAATAGTAAAGCCATAGGATTGTTTTCACTTTGCAATTTGGTTAACCAAGTTTTGTTGATAAAAATAAAACAGCATATAACTAATGATATGATCGCAGCCCAAATTATGTTAACCCATCTTTTTGATTCACTTGTCACTTTAAATTCGGTAGCAGGGATTTTTTCTGGATTAATTTGATGAATCAGTTGATTGATAATTTTTCTTTCTAACATCAATTCATCTTCAAAAGCTAACTCGTCATCCTTCTTTTTACCTTTAATTTTTGACTCTAAAGTTGGTGAAAAATAAGAGAGTGAAATATGAATACCATTGAACTGTTTACCCACTTTTTTACGATTTTCTTCGTAAGTTTTTATCACACTACTTTTCCCTGATGCATAAGGACCAGTAATGGCTATATTAAGCAAATCATCTTCTTTGAATACAAAATCAAGAGCTTCGGTATAGCCTTTCATTTCCTCATCAGTAAGGTGTGTAGGCGTAAGTTTTTCAAAGGTCAGTTTATCTTGGGGTTCTTGTGCTACTTGCTCTGATCCTTTTGGGCTATTTTCCATTCTATATTCCTTATCATGATTTTTTACTTTTAAAACTAATCACTTTGTTTATAAAATATATTGTTATTTTCAATCAATAATTCTTGAGGTAATAAGTACTTTATTGAGATTTTGACATATCGTTACTATCTTAATTCTTATTAGATTATCTAAACAAACTAAGTTGCTGGCTAAATATAACACAATTTGACCGTGAGTTAAAAGACTAGCCTGTAGCGTTATAATGACTTGCGGAAAATTGATTTAATTAATGGTAATCTTTTGATTTTTTATATTATATTAACTATTTGAACATCAGAATTTTGATAAATGGATAATCTATATCATCCCTTCTGTTTAAAATGCTGAATTAGATCGATAATCCCGTTCTTAACGATAAAATAAGCACTGTAACTCAGCGCCCATACAACATACAGTGATAGAGCGTAAAAGCTAATGAGGTGAGTGGTATAACCAGCAAAATCATATGGATAATATTGAATTTGGGTAAAATAGAGCCAAAGTAACAATGGCAAACTTGCTAACGCGGAAATCAGATAAAACATATAGTAAGATTTAGGAACCCGGTGTAGCCAATAATCGTTAAGATGATATATCCCTTCAATATTTACAACTTGGGTAACAAAGTGTCTAGGGGTTAATTCGACAGCTCTAATTTTTCCTAGCGAGCTTGATGCTTTTATCTTATCCATCATTATTGGTGATTGCACAAAGCAATCCAGATCACCAACCGAAATATAATATTTAGAGTCATCATAGTGTATCTTACCTTCTATAATATTGATGGCATAGATAGGATAAGGATAAAGTTTGCTATGAATAAAAAAGCAGTAAATAATTGCTAGACTAAGTATTATTAACGTAATGGTCGATAATAAGTTGGAACCATAAAGATTAACCATCAATAGAATCAACAGTAGTGGAAGAAATAGCAAAAAGCCAATTGCCCATGCAGAAGGGGGATAATCTTGATAGTGACATTTTGTTAATGTTGCTCGTTCTTTTTTAGTTGCTTGTCGTTGACCCAGTATACGAATATGTTTTTTTTCAGTTGGTGATGCATTATAGGCTTTTTGCCAACAATCAAACCAAGCTAAGGACTCTTTTTGTTGGTTAAAAAAATTGACCCCATTAATATCAACGACATAATTTTTGCGTTTACCCCGAATAACTAAGTAGCGATCTCGATCGCCTACACGTTGATTGAGTGCGTTGATAATATCTACCGTACCTAAGTAAAAAATATCTACTTTTAATCCACCCAGTGTATTATAACTGTAACCACCAGCCGCAGCGCCATAAGAGGAGATACTTTTAGTCATTAAGGGTTCATTTTCAATTAAGTAGATTTCGGGTCTGAATGTTTCTTTCGGAAATTGGTATTTTAGTCCAGCAACTTCATCATCGGTTAATAACCGATAAGGTCGGTAATAATCAGCAGGATCGCCGTTATATGACATATGGTACACGTAGACAAAAATACCATAAATAGCTGCACCTATGGCTATGATGGTAGCCAATCCCAAAACTATACCCATATTATCTTATCATTTATTATTCTATTTTTTGACAATTGTAACATAATGTATTTTGATTAGAAGTCTCTGACATAGAGATGCCAATCTAGGATTGATAAATAAATCTATAACGCACTTTTTACTATTTTGAAACATACTATCTTTACACTAACTTCCCTTTACTAGTTGGTTGATAAAGTGGTAATGTTTAACACATTATTCTTTTTAACTTAATGGATTATTTTGTTATGACGAATTCAACCATCGATTTATTATGTCAACACCGTTCTATCCGTTCTTATTTAGCTAAACCTGTTACTGAACAAGATATTTCTGCTATTTTTTCAGCAGCCAGTCATGCTTCAAGTTCAAGCTTTTTACAGTGTTCAACGATTATTCGTATTACTGATCACGATAAACGTAGTCAGCTTGCCCATTATGCAGGGGATCAAACTTATGTTGCTAGTGCTGCTGAGTTTTGGGTATTTTGCGCTGATTTTAATCGCCACATACAAATTGAGCCTTCCCTGAATTTAGGCAAAGCTGAACAGCTTCTTTTAGGCTGTGTTGATACCGCAATTATGGCACAAAATGCGGTGATTGCCGCCGAGTCTTTAGGATTGGGTTGTGTCTATATTGGCGGTATTCGTAACCACATTGATAAGGTAACTGAACTGTTAAATTTACCAAAGTTTGTATTACCATTATTTGGTTTGTGTATCGGCTACCCCGATCAATCTCCAGAAATTAAACCTCGCTTACCGCAAGCATTAGTCATGTTTAACGATCAGTATCAGCCTGTTGATAAAGCTATTTTAGCTCACTATGATCAGCAGATGAATGAGTATTATGGTGCACGTTCTACGCATAAAAAAGCGGGAGGATGGAGTGATAAATTGACAGGGACTATTAATAAAGAACAGCGTGATTTTATGCTAGATTATTTACATAAACAGGGTTGGATCACTAAATAATGAATAAGTTGCAATTAGCACAGGTTGTTGTTTTTAGCCGTCATGGTATACGAACTCCGTTACCAAATACGATTCGTTTTTTGCAAACGGCTACCCCTAAACAGTGGCCAGCATGGCACTGTTCACCTGGCTATTTGACTACGCGTGGTGGTGCATTAGAGAGTTATTTTGGTGACTATTTTTGTCAGTGGCTACAACATCATCAGCTTGAGCTATCTGCAAAAGATGTTTACGTCTATGCTAATAGTTTACAGCGCACTGTTGCGACGGCGCAGTATTTTACC
The DNA here is from genome assembly GCA_036251205.1 of Orbaceae bacterium BiB. Taxonomy (NCBI): domain Bacteria; kingdom Pseudomonadati; phylum Pseudomonadota; class Gammaproteobacteria; order Orbales; family Orbaceae; genus Orbus; species Orbus mooreae. The sequence goes on from CP133958.1 coordinate 4,000, forward strand.
TTAGGTGGATTTGCAGGACTTGATATTCCTATTCACCATAAATACGCGATAGAGCAGATGGATGATATTTTTAATCCCGTCATTCGTAATAATTCAGTCGAATTTAACGCTGCGGTTGTTGACGATCTGCGACGCTATACCGGGTCGACACAGTTGATTGAAAATCTAGATAAAAAATTGATGCCAGCTTATGATTTATTGGCCGATATTTTAGATTATCAGCACTCTGCACTTTATCAGCAATATCAGTGTAAGTTTTCACAGTTGCCAACCTGTTTAGATCTTGTGTCACTCGAGGAACCTATTTTGCAAGGTCCTCTTGCGTTAGGGACCGCTATTGCTGATGCTTTTACTTTGCAGCACTATTCAGGATTTGCTAAACATGATGTGGCATGGGGAATGATTGATACACCAAAGCAGTGGCAGATGATTGCTGATATTAAGAATCAATATATCAATTTACTATTTAAATCCCCAGTCCTTGCAAAACATATGGCTCGTCCGTTAGTTGAGTTAATCAATCGTTTATTTAAAACAAGGCAGCATAAACTGGCAATATTAGTCGGTCATGATAGTAATATTGCCAGTTTATTCGGTGCGCTTAATATTACTCATGAGCCATTACCACTACAATTTGAGGGAACACCCATTGGTGGCAAATTACTCTTTTGCCGCTGGCATGATAGTAAGACGATGCAAGATTATTTTAGTGCTGAATATGTTTATCCTACCGATGAACAGTTACATAATGCGACGCCAATCAGCCGAACATCACCGCCTCAGCATGTTAAATTAACGTTATCTAATCTTGAGCCAAATCAACAAGGTCTTTATTTATGGGATGATGTTGTACAAAAAATAGCTCAATATTTATCTTAGTCGTTTTAGTGGGTTATGGAAAAGTGACAAAATATAAGTGAGGGTTGTTATGAGGTTATTACGTTATGGTGTAAAAGGGCAAGAAAAGCCAGCAATATTAGATGATAAAGAACAGATCCGCGACTTAAGTGATATCGTGACTGATTTAGATTCTACAACCTTAAGTCTTGAACTTCTGACGAAACTCAAAGAACTTGATCTCAACACGTTACCAATCATTGATAAATCGGTACGCATTGCACCTTGTGTCGGTAAAGTCGGTAAATTTATCTGTATTGGTTTGAACTATAAAGAGCATGCTAAAGAGACGGGTGCCAATATTCCTAAAGAGCCGATTATTTTTAATAAATGGACGAGTGCCATTATTGGTGCTAATGACAACGTGTTATTACCACGAGGCTCGACTCATACTGATTGGGAAGTTGAGCTCGGGATTGTCATTGGTAAAGAGGGTAAATACCTAACCGAAGAGGATGCCCTGTCTTACGTTGCTGGTTACTGTGTGGTCAATGATATCTCTGAACGTGAGTACCAAAGTCGTCGTGGTGGTACATGGGATAAAGGTAAAGGTTGTGATACTTTTGGTCCGATCGGCCCTTGGTTAGTGACGACTGATGAAATTACCGATCCTCAAAAATTAGAGCTCTGGCTAGAAGTGGATGGTAAACGTTATCAACATGGTAATACTGATGATATGATTTTTACTGTTAAACAGATTATTAGCTATGTAAGCCAATTTATGAGTTTACAACCAGGTGATATTATTGCAACTGGCACCCCTCCTGGCGTCGGTCTTGGGATAAAACCGAATCCTATTTATCTTAAAGCGGGACAAACAATGCGTTTAGGTATTGAAAAACTCGGTATACAGCAACAGAAAGTGATAAGTGAAGATTAGCGTTTAAGTGATTAAATTATTGATGAGAACAAGGAAAGGGTAATCTTTTATGCTAACTTTTGTGTATAATATACCAAGATTTAATTAACTAATTAATATTGGGCGAGATTGTGCCGCTGTATGCTTTAGATGATGTATTAACATTCCCCGATCCCCTTGATGCTTTAGATGATCCCAATGGTTTATTAGCCATTGGGGGGGATCTGTCTGCTGAGCGATTACTTGTTGCTTATCAGCAAGGGATTTTTCCTTGGTTCGGTGACGATGAGCCTATTTTATGGTGGTCGCCAGATCCTAGAGCTGTGCTTAATCCTCATCAATTTAATGCTAATCGAAGTTTTAAAAAATTTTTAAACAAGTGCGATTATCAAGTGACAATTAATACGGATTTTGCAGGCGTAGTGCAAGGTTGTGCTAATAATCATGACGAAACATGGATTACCGAGCAAATGATCGGAGCCTATAGACAACTGCATCAATTAGGTTTTGCGCATTCTATTGAAGTTTGGCAAAATAGCCATCTAATTGGCGGTCTCTATGGGGTTGCACAAGGCGCTCTATTTTGCGGTGAGTCGATGTTTAGTTTACAAAGTAATGCGTCAAAAATCGGTTTATATGCTTTCTGCCATCATTTTATTCGTCATGGCGGAAAATTAATTGATTGCCAAGTACTTAATGATCACACGGCGTCTTTGGGTGCAATAGAGATACCGAGAATACAATATTTATCGCAATTACCGCAATTACAAACGGCGCTTGTTGCAGCTAACTGTTATCACCAACAATCTATTCAATATGATTAAAGAGTGGAGAAAAGGATGTTTCAATATATAAAATCAGTTGTGCAACGATTACTATTATCTGTCTGCCTTGGCGGATTAAGTATATTGCCCGCTGTTGCTAATATTGATAAGCCAGTGAAGTCATCGGTAACGGCAAACCAGCATGATAATGAACAGAAAAATTATTATGCCACACATCTTAATTATGATGATCCTGTAGAATTGATAGAATCAACCGATTTAAATCAGGTTATCGATTCCCATATTTTAGCTAAACAATCAATTAGGGCCCCTGAAAAAATTTTTATTCAAAGTGCTTTTGCGTTGATTGGTCGACCTAAATATAAAACAGGTTTTACCCATTTTGATTATGTTAATCCGAATGCGCCCAAAGGCGGCGAAATTAAATTTGCACAAATCGGCACCTATGATAATTTTAACCGTTACAGTAGTCGCGGAGCGCCAGAACGAAGTTCTGATTCACTATATGAAACACTATTTGTGCAATCTGATGATGAACTTAGTAGCTATTATCCGTTGCTCGCAACCTCTATTCGCTATTCAGATAAATATCAGTGGGCAGAAGTCACTTTAAATCCGAATGCTCATTTTAGTGATGGTGCACCGCTCACGGCCAAGGATGTTGAGTTTACCTTTAACAAATTGATGACTGAAGGCGTTTCTCAGTATCGTGTTTATAATGAAGGGGTCAAAGTGATGGCTCTTGATACACATAGAGTTCGTTTTGAAATTCCAGAATCTAATCGCGAACGATTATTAACATTAGTGGGTAATTTTATGGTCCTACCGAAGCATTTTTGGCAGGACAAAAACTTTGCTGAACCCTTAGTAACGCCACCTATTGGTAGTGGTCCTTATATTGCTGCTGATTATAAGCTAGGCCAGTATGCAATTTATCAACGAGATCCTAACTATTGGGGACAAAGCTTACCAGTTAATCAAGGGCGTTATAACTTTGCAACTAAACGTAACGATTACTATTTTGATGATAGTGTGGCATTAGAGGCGTTTAAAGCTGGCGAGTATGATTTTCGCCCAGAAAGTCAACCCAAAAACTGGTTTACTCAATATCAAGGGCCATATTTTGATAGCCACTATATTATTAAAAAAGAAGATGCGGTAACAACAGCGGTAGATACTCGTTGGCTGGCGTTTAATATGGAGCGCCCGCTATTTAAAGATATTCGAGTGCGTCAGGCATTAACCCTTGCTTTTGATTTTGCTTGGCTTAACCACGCTTTTTATTATGATAGTTATAAACAGCCGATGAGTTTTTTTGAAAGTACTCAATATGCCGCGGTTGGTAAACCCTCAGCTTTGGAGCTAGCTTGGTTATTACCTTATAAAAAAATAGTTCCTGAATCGGTGTTTGGTGAAGCCTATCATTTACCACAGAGTAGCGGAGATGGTTTTAATCGCGAGAATCTGTTAAAAGCAAAAGCACTGCTTGAACAAGCGGGTTGGCAGATTAAGGATCAGCGATTGGTCAATACACAAACAGGTGAACCGTTTGAATTTGAGTTACTGACTTATATGGGATCTGATATTAAGTATGCTATTCCATACCAACAGAATTTAGCTAAATTAGGTATTAAGATGAATATTAATTCGGTTGATTATGCACAAATTAATTCTCGTCTACGTTCGCGTGATTACGATATGATGCCAACGAATTATGTTGCGATACCTTATCCTACTTCACAATTAATTATCCTTTGGGGCAGTGATTACCTTAATTCTACGTGGAATTCATCTGCACTACATAATGAAGCCATTGATGGGTTAATTAAACAGATTCCTAAGTACAGTAATGATGAAGCTCAGCTTACCGCGTTGGGGCGTGCTTTAGATCGTGTATTAACTCACGAATACCCGATGATTCCAATGTGGTCACCGCGAAATATCTATTATGCTTATTGGAATAAATTTGCACAACCAGAGGTGAAACCACTTTACGCCATTGGTGCCGATACTTGGTGGTATGATACTGATAGTGCCGCTAAATTACCGAAAAACAAGCAATAATAGTTATGAGAAGAAAGGATAAAATAGTATGTTAAGTTACCTTATTCGTCGGTTATTATTAATCATTCCGACGTTACTCATTATATTGACGATTAACTTTTTTATTGTGCAAATTGCGCCAGGTGGTCCTGTTGATCAGGCAATTTCGATGTTAGAGATGGGGCCTCAATCCGCCGGTCAAGGATTACTACCCGGTAGTTCAACGCAATCAATCAATAGTAATGCGAATTTATATAAAGGTTCTAAAGGGCTTGACCCGCAGATTATTGCAGCCATTGAAAAGCAGTATGGTTTTGATAAACCGATTTGGCAACGCTATATTGATACCATTAAAAACTTTATCTGTTTTGATTTTGGTAATAGTTTTTTTAAAAGTGAATCAGTGACCGGATTAATTATTAAAAGTCTCCCCGTCTCAATCTCATTAGGTTTGTGGAGTACACTACTTATCTATTTTATTTCGATTCCACTCGGTATCCGTAAGGCGGTTAAAGACGGTTCAGCATTCGATTTCTGGTCTAGTATGATAATTATTATTGGCTATGCTATTCCCTCTTTTTTATTGGCTGTGTTATTAATAATTTTATTCGCAGGAAGTAGTTACTTTGATATTTTTCCATTGCGGGGGCTTATCTCGTCGAATTTTGCTGATTTAGATACTTGGGGCAAAATTAAAGACTATTTTTGGCATATGTGTTTACCCATAATTGCTATGGTTGTAAGTGGCTTTGCGTCACTAACTATGTTAACTAAAAATTCTTTTTTAGATGAGATCCGTAAACAGTATGTCGTGACAGCTAGGGCAAAGGGATTAAGTGAAAAACAGATTTTATATCGACATGTATTTCGTAATGCTACTTTATTGTTTGTGTCGGGATTTCCTGCGGCATTTGTGGGAATTTTATTTACTGGCGCACTGCTAATTGAAATTATTTTTTCATTGAATGGCTTGGGTTTACTGGGTTATGAAGCGATAATTCAACGAGATTATCCGGTTATTTTTGGGACATTATATATTTTTACTTTAATTGGTTTAGTTACCAAGTTAATTAGTGATCTAATGTATATGCTAATTGATCCGCGTATTGATTTTGAGGGGCGCTAAGATGACCACGAATAACACTTTGGATCAAGTTAGCAAACCATTATCGATTAATCAATTACGTTTTCGTCGTTTTAAACAGAATCGACGGGGCTATATTTCATTATGGATTTTTATGATCTTTTTTATTATCAGTCTGTTTGCTGAACTGATCATAAATAATAAACCCATTATGGTCGAATATCAGGGATATTACTATTTTCCGATTGTTAAGGATTATCCTGAAACGATTTTCGGTGGTGAGTTTGCTACTAATACTAACTATTTAGATCCGGTTGTGCGTCAGCATATTGAACAAGATGGCTTTATGGTATGGCCACCATTCCGTTATAGCTATAATACTTTGGTATACGATACCGCTAAAACGTTCCCGACAGCACCTTCTGAACAACATTGGTTAGGGACGACTGATGCCGGTTTTGATGTCTTGGCAAATATCGTATATGGCTTTCGAATCTCAATGCTATTTGCGATTGCCTTAACGTTGGTAACATCGGTTATTGGTGTGTTTATTGGTGCATTACAAGGTTACTATGGTGGTAAAGTTGATCTGTTCGGACAGCGCTTTATTGAGATCTGGAGTGGTTTACCGGTTTTATTTGTCATTATTTTACTCTCTAGCATTATGCCGCTGAATTTTTGGTGGTTATTAGCGATTACGGTCATATTTGGTTGGATGGGGCTAGTTAGCGTTGTTCGAGCCGAGTTTTTAAGGACACGTAACTTTGATTATATTAGAGCAGCAAGAGCGTTAGGGGTTAGCGATAGTAAGATCATGTTTAAGCATATGTTGCCTAATGCGATGGTTGCAACATTAACATTTTTACCATTTATTTTGTGTGGTTCTATTACAACGTTAACATCTCTGGATTTTTTAGGATTTGGTTTACCTCTCGATGCGCCGTCTTTAGGCCGTTTGCTATTACAAGGTAAAAATAATTTACAGGCACCATGGCTTGGCATTAGTGCCTTTGTGGTGATTGCAACATTACTCTCTTTACTGATTTTTATTGGTGAAGCGGTACGTGATGCATTTGATCCAAATAAAGGAGGCGTGAAATGAGTATGCCACTATTATCGATTAATGATCTAACGGTTGCATTTAAACAGTCACAAGGGCTGAATCAAGTTGTTAATAATATCAGTTTAGTGATTAATGAGAGCGAAACCGTTGCCTTAGTCGGCGAGTCTGGTAGTGGTAAATCCGTGACCGCATTATCGATTTTGCGTTTACTGTCACCACATCAAGTCGATTACCCAAGTGGCGAGATTTGGTTTGCTGGACAAGATTTACTAAAAGCCAATAACAAGGCATTAATGCAGGTTCGTGGTAATCAAATTAGTATGATATTTCAAGAGCCAATGCTGTCTTTAAATCCGCTGCATACTATTGAAAAACAACTTTATGAAGTCTTATCTTTGCATCGAGGGATGAGAAAAAACCAAGCACGAGCTGAGATTATTGAATATTTAACAAGGGTTGGTATTAAAAATGCCAAGCAGCGCTTAAATAGCTATCCACATCAATTATCTGGAGGGGAACGTCAGCGGGTAATGATTGCGATGGCAATTTTGACGCATCCTAAATTATTAATTGCAGATGAACCGACGACAGCATTAGATGTTTCTGTGCAAGCACAAATTATTCAACTACTTAAAGAGCTTAAAAATGAGCTTAATATGAGTATGCTATTTATTAGCCACAATTTGAGTATTGTAAAAAAAGTGGCTGATAAAGTGGCGGTAATGAATAAAGGTCAGATTGTTGAATTTAATAATCGTCACCGTATATTTTTACGTCCAGAGCATGAATATACTCAGCGTTTACTTAATGCTGAGCCGCAAGGTGATCCCGTTCCGATGCCTAGTGAATCTGGAATTCTGCTCAGTGTTAACCGACTGAATGTTGATGCCCCTGTTAAAAAGGGCTTTTTTAGAAAGCAGCGACGTCAGATTGTTGATCAAGTTGGTTTTACTGTATACCAAGGTGAAACCGTTGGATTAGTAGGGGAGTCAGGTTCAGGTAAAAGTACTACCGCATTAGCTATCTTGCGTCTAATTAAGTCAACAGGCGATATCTATTTTGATGGTACTCAGCTCTCTACACTTAGTCAGAAAAAGTTATTACCGTTTCGTAGTCGAATGCAGGTCGTATTTCAAGATCCTTTTTCATCACTCAACCCGCGTTTTAATGTGGAACAAATTATTAGTGAAGGTTTGTTAACTCATAAGAAGCTTACTCGTCAAGAACGAGAACAATATGTGATCGAAATTATGCGTGAAGTCGGACTCGATCCAGCTTATCGTCATCGTTATCCAATGGAGTTTTCTGGAGGGCAACGACAGCGTATTGCAATTGCTCGAGCGCTAATTTTACAGCCTGAATTATTAATTTTAGATGAACCGACTTCATCATTAGATCGTTCTGTACAGTTACAAATCATAACGCTATTAAAAGTACTACAGCAAAAGTATCGGCTGAGTTATCTCTTTATTAGTCATGATCTTTCATTAGTGCATGCGTTATGCCATGAGGTTATTGTGATGAAAGAGGGGAAAATTGTTGAACAAGGACCACGTGATAAAATCTTTAATGATCCAGAGCATGAGTATACCAAAATGCTATTATCGTTTCTTGAGCGGCCAGTAAAAGCAAAACCGAAAATAAACATAAACCCACATTTTGATCCAGCGAAGATAACCAAACACGAAAAAGATCCGAATAAGGTCAATTGGAGTGACGCGTTACTCATTAGAAAAGATTGATTTTTATGCTATAATCATATGTTACAGCAAAAATTTAACGAGTGATTGTGAGGGAATTAGGTAAAAATAGGGCTGGATTAACCAGCCTTATTATTTTTATAAGAATGTAAAAATCTGTTCATTTGGTAAACGAGATTTTGGACGATGAGCATTACCATCTTTAGGATCGCGGTAACCTAATGTGACAATAGCAATACTTCTTAAGCCTTGCGTTTTGAGTCCTAAAATTTCATCCATTTTAGCACTATCGTAGCCTTCAATCGCTGTTGAATCGATACCAATTGCTGCGGCAGCAAATAATAATTGCCCTAAAGCAATATAGGCTTGTTTACTTTCCCATGCGAATTGCGCTTCTGGGGTAGTACTATTTAGTCCGACAAAATAGTGACGACCTTTATCTTGAGCCTCTTTTAAATCAGCAGAAGGGAAACGTCCATCTCGGTCTTCTTGCGCTAATAAATTTTGTAGATGAGCTTCATCTAATGGTGTTTTTACACAAAACACAATAGTATGAGAGGAATCAGTCACACGTGGACGATTAAAATCAGCAATAGCCGGTAAAATTTTCTCTCTTGCCGCTTCGTTATCTACCACAAAGAAATGCCATGGTTGTGAATTTACTGATGATGGACTATTTCTTAATACCGTTAATAATTGCTCTAGCTCTGTTGCTGAGATTATTTTACTTTTGTCATAATGTTTGGTTGTGTAACGAGCCTTTGATATCTCAACGATATTCATATGATTACTCCTATATTTAAATCAGGTTTTCTATTATAAGAGTTTTGTTTTTAATTTAAATAGCTACAGGAGATTAATTTAAGTTTATTACTTATCAACCCCGATTCATTTCCTTATGGTTGCTATGGTTTATGCTTGTATGCTGGCATTGATTGGCAGCATTGTACTGCTAACGCTTTAGACTCATTATTTATTAATGATTGGTACGACAATGAAAGCAAACTAACTCATGCCAATTTAGCCAGAGTTAGTTTATCCATCATTCAACATATAGGTTAGTAGAGCATATCCCTGTTTTGACTAGCATCATTGTGATAAATGGGACTATTTATGGTCATAAATTGAATTACCATGAGCATCAATCGCGACGGTAACTGGCATATTTTCCACTTCAAACTCATAAATGGCTTCCATACCCAGTTCAGGAAACGCGAGTACTTTTGATTTTTTTATTGTCTTCGATATTAAATAGGCCGCGCCGCCCACAGCAATAAAGTAAATAGCCTGATTATTTTTAATATCGGTAACGGTTTGTGGTCCCCGTTCGGCTTTACCTATCATACCCAACAAACCGGTTTGAGCCAGCAATTGACCCGTAAATTTATCCATTCGTGTTGCGGTGGTAGGACCTGCCGGGCCAACGACTTCGTCTAATACCGGATCGACAGGACCAACATAGTAGATAATTTTATTGCGTAATTCGACAGGAAGGGGGTGATTATTATTTAATAGATCAATCAGTTTTTTATGTGCAGCATCACGAGCCGTTAAAATTTTACCATTGAGTAAAACTTTATCCCCCTGTTTTAGCTGTTTAAGTTTATCTTTTGTCAACTCATTGACATTAATTACGTACTGCTGAATTTCATGACTTAATGGTAAAATTGGCCAATCAGCTAAATTGATCGTAGGTAGCTGTGCGATACCGCTGCCATCTAAGGTAAATTCAACATGGCGGGTTGCTGCACAGTTAGGAATAATTGCAACAGGAAGACTTGCTGCATGGGTTGGGTAATCATTGATTTTGATATCTAGCACAGTACTAATACCGCCCAACCCTTGTGCGCCGATATTGAGATCATTGATTTTTTCGTATAACTCTAAACGCAATTTTTCGATATTGGAAAGCGCTTGGTTTGTCTCTTTCTTATGCTGTAATTCATGTAGTGTGATCGGTGCCATTAATGATTTTTTAGCCATTAGCATCGCTTTTTCAGCTGTACCTCCAATACCAATCCCTAAAACACCCGGTGGGCACCAACCTGCTCCCATTGTTGGGACAACTTTCACTATCGCATCAACAATTGAATCAGATGGATTGAGCATTAGTAATTTTGATTTATTTTCTGAGCCACCGCCTTTAGCGGCACAAATGACTTCGACGTTGTCCCCTTGGGTCATCTCGATATGTACCACTGCTGGAGTATTATCTTTCGTATTTTGTCGAAGGCCCGCTGGATCTGATACAATCGATGCTCTTAGTGTATTATCTTGGCTTAGATAAGCTTGTCTAACCCCTTCATTAACCATCTCTTCAATAGAAAGTTGGGCATTCCACTGTACATTCATCCCAATTTTGACAAAGACAACGGCAATACCTGTATCTTGGCAGATAGGTCGTTTTGCTTCAGCACACATTCTGCTATTAATTAAGATTTGAGCGATTGCATCTTTGGCAGCCGTATTAGTCTCTTTTTTCCAAGCGGCATACATAGCTTGGATAAAATCGACTGGATGGGCGTAACTGATAAATTGAAAAGCATTGCGAATACTTGTAATAAAATCATCCTGCTTAATTAATGACATACACTTTTTTCCATCTTAATTTAGTGAGCTCGCATATTGATTGCGCATGGTTAATTATAGTTTAATCAATTTTCTATCTAAAAAAAGAGATTATAATCACCGCATAGTTATTGATTTTTCTTTTATTAGCAGAAAATAATCAATTATATGATTATAATGTCTAAAAATTGAGATAACTAATGACGAGACTATTATAGTGGAAAAGTTGACAATTGCGGAACTAAAAGCGTTATTTAATTATATGGCCACTTTCTCAACTTCGCCAAGAGAAAATGGTATAACAAGATTGGCTTATTCTGCGGTCGATGAACAGGCACACCACTATTTAATTGAAAAAATGCAAACACTTGGGTTAATTGTTCGCCAAGATGCAGCTGGAAATGTGTTTGCGCGCTTGCCTGGGTTTGCTCCTGATTTGCCAGCAGTGGGTACGGGATCCCATATTGATACGGTACCATTCGGTGGAAAATATGATGGTGTCGTTGGTGTGTTATCGGGTATCTATGCCTTATCGCAATTTGCACCTAAGCAACTTAAACGCAGCTTAGAAGTGATCATTTTTAGGGCTGAAGAGTCTAGTCGATTCGGTTTTTCATGTATTGGTAGTAAGGTATTAGCCGGTCACGTTGATGTAAAAAGTTGGCAAAAAAATCGCGATAATACTGGATTCGATTTTTTCGAAGTTATTGATAAAGTAGGTTATAACGCTACACACGTTGCTGAGAATCGCTGTGAATTAAGTGATAACTACTTTTCAGCTTTTGTTGAAGTTCATATTGAACAAGGTAAATGTCTGGAAGTTGCTAATAAAAAAATTGGTGTGGTTACCGGCATTGCAGCACCGATTCGTTTTTCAGTTACTATAAAAGGTCATGCAGATCATTCTGGTGCAACACCAATGAGCCAACGTCAAGATGCACTGGTTTCTGCGGCGAGTATTATTACCGATATTAATCATTCGGCATGTAAAGAGTCATGCTATGGTACAGTCGGAACTGTGGGTAAATTAGACGTACTGCCTAATTCGATGAATGTGATTCCTGGCATGGTTACTTTTTTTGTCGATATCCGCGGGATTGAAGTGGACAGTATGCTACGCGTTGAAAATAGCATGAATTTAGCCATCCAAAAAGCCAGTTCTGATCATGGTACCGAGATCGAAGTCCGATGTATTTCTCATGAAACACCTGTGAAGTTAGATAGCAATATCTGTAAGACAATCGAACAAATCTGTATTGAACGACAGATTCCTTATATGCCAATGTTGAGTGGGGCAGGACACGATACCATGAAAATGGCAAGTAAATATCCTTCAGCGATGATTTTTATACCTTCATTATTCGGTATTAGTCATCATGTTGATGAGTTTACTGAATTTGAAGACATCATGTTAGGTGCTGATCTATTGAAAGAGACTCTAGCTGTTTTAGCTAATCAATAGAGTAATAATGGAGCAATACAAATAGCTCAATTATAAAAAAGTAATGGGGAATAAGATGACAAATAATTATCGCATTGAGCATGATTTACTTGGTGAAAGAGAGATTCCAGAAAATGTTTATTGGGGAATACATACCTTAAGAACACAGGAAAACTTTCCAATTTCAGGTGTTAGCGTTTCATTATATCCAAATTTAATTAAAGCGTTGGCATTAGTCAAAAAAAGTGCCGCAACCGCTAATCAGGAATTAGAACTCCTTGAACCCGAAAAAGCAGCGGCGATCGTTCAAGCTTGTGATGATATTATCAATGGTCAACTGCATGATCAATTTGTGCTTGATGTGATTCAAGGTGGCGCAGGCACATCAACCAATATGGCTGCCAATGAAATTATTGCCAATCGTGGATTAGAACTTTTAGGTCACCCAAAAGGGCAGTATCAATTCCTCCATCCGGTACAAGATGTGAATCGTAGTCAAAGTACGAATGATGTCTATCCGACTGCGATTAAATTAGGATTAAGTTTTGCTATTGTTGATCTGTTGGCTGCCATGCAAACATTACAGGCAGCTTTTGAGGCAAAAGTGGTTGAATTCTCAGATATATTAAAAATTGGCCGTACTCAGCTACAAGATGCGGTACCAATGACTGTTGGACAAGAGTTTTCAACCTATGCCGTCATGCTAGCAGAAGATCGTTTAAGGTTAATGGAAGCCGCTAAATTATTATTAGAGATAAACTTAGGCGCTAGCGCGATTGGTACCGGGATTAATACCGATCCAGCCTATTCAAAATTAGCTTGCCAACGTTTAGCTGAGTTTTCTGCACTAGATATTATACCTGCCGAAAATTTAATTGAAGCAACCCAAGATCCGGGTTCATTTGTACAGCTATCAGGGGTTTTAAAGCGGGTAGCGATTAAGTTATCAAAAGTTTGTAATGATTTGCGCCTATTATCAAGCGGCCCACAAGCTGGTTTTAATGAGATCAATTTACCAGCAAGAGCCGCGGGTTCAAGCATTATGCCCGGTAAAGTGAATCCAATTATTCCCGATGTGGTGAATCAAGTGGCCTTTGAAGTTATTGGTAATGATATGACCATCTCAATGGCAGCCGAGGGCGGTCAATTGCAGTTAAATGCCTTTGAACCAATTATCGCTCATTCACTGTTTAAAAGTATTAATCATTTAACCTCAGCATGTCAAACGCTGTCAGTAAATTGTGTGAGTGGTATTACGGTTAATCGTGAGCGTTTAAGCCAACTTGTTAATCGCTCAATCACACTTATTACAGCACTCAATCCTTTTATTGGTTATGAAAATACGAGCAAAATAGCGAAAGAAGCGTTGAAATTAAATAAATCCGTTGTCGATTTAGTGATTGAACATAAATTATTAACTAAAGATGAGTTAGACGAAATTTTGCAACCCAAAAACCTACCCCATCCACGTAAACTGTTTAAAAAATAATAACTGATTTGATTTTCAGACTAAAGGAAACGTCATGAAATACTATGATAGTCAAGCCATCGTACTGAGTAATGAGTGGGTAAACGATCAATATAAACATATGGTGGTCTTTGTCGGTGCTGATGCCGCAAGTGTCGAGCCCGGGCAATTTTTTAATCTGATGTGTCCGAGTTCAGATGGTAAAAAACCATTTTTTCGTCGACCAATGAGTACCTATTTTGCTGATTCTGCAACAGGGAAAGTTGAATTTCTGTATAAAGTTGTTGGTTTAGGTACTGCTGGACTTTCAACATTAGTACCACAAGCGACCTTAAAAATTCTTGGGCCATTGGGGCAAGGATTTAACTTACATGAAACAGATAAGCATATTTTAGTATTAGGTCGTGGTGTTGGGTTAGCTACACTGGCGCCTTTAGCGGAATATGCTGCATCTAAAAATATTAACGTTACCGCTATGTTAAGTGCTAAAGATAAACGGCGTTTAATGTCACAGCATCGATTTGCTAATTCTGGCGCACAGGTTATTGAAATTATGGACAGCGATAATTCCAGTTCAATCACCAATGTGGAAGCGATTATTCGTGAAGTCCATCGTAACCAACCGATTGATGGTTTTTTTACTTGTGGTTCAAAACGTATTGGCAAATTATTACAACAATTATCATTTGAACTTGGTATTCGTGGTGAAATTGCTTTAGAGCAAAATATGGCTTGTGGTATTGGTATGTGCCATGCCTGTGTTATTGCGGTCAAAGACTCTGGACAAGAGGATTTAGTGAGTAAAAAAGTATGTAAAGACGGACCGGTATTTAATATTAGGGATATTGTGTATGAGTAATTTATTATCAGTAAAGGTAGGCAGTTTACAGCTAAAAAATCCTATCATGCCTGCGTCGGGGACCTTTGAATATTCACTACGCTCGGTTGTCGATTTTAATCAATTAGGGGCGATAGTAACGAAAACCTTTACCCGTAGCAAACGTTCAGGAAACTCATTACCCAGAATTTGTGAAGCCGATGCCGGTATGTTAAATGCAATTGGTATTCCAAGTAAAGGTGTTGAATACTATATCAATCATGTCGTTCCCTTTTTTAGTCAGTATCAGTCACCTTTAGTAGCGAGTATCTCGGCAAATACTGCGGGTGAGTTTGCTGAATTAGCGGCTATTTTAAGTGAAGTCAACGGGATTTCAGCCATTGAAGCGAATATCTCTTGTCCTAATATTGAAGCTCATGGTAAGGCATTCGCTATTGAAGCCTGTTCAACCGCCAATGTGATAAAGATGTTACGTGCTGCAACGCCGTTGCCGATTTGGGCTAAGTTAACCCCGAACACGAGCGATATTATCAGTGTCGCTAAAGCTGTGGAAGATGAAGGCGGTGATGCTGTTGTTGTCGGCAATACCTTACTCGGTATGGCAATTGATATTACAACACGCCGACCTAAATTAGGTAATATCATGGGGGGCTATTCTGGCCCAGCAATAAAACCTGTTAATTTACGGATGACTTATCAGTGCGCTAAGCACATATCGATTCCTGTGATTGGTTGTGGTGGCATTGCAACACTGGAAGATGTGATTGAGTATTTATTAGCGGGAGCAAGTGCTGTGCAAGTGGGTACAGCGAATTTTATTGAACCGACTGTAATGATTGACTTAATTCAACAATTAACCGACTACTGCAAACAACATCATATTATGCAGATTATGGATTTGATTGGTCAAATAGATGATTCACCATTTCAACCATTCACTGCATTGTCATAAAAGGGATGTTTATGTCTGAGTTAAAAAAAATAACCATCAAACGTCCCGATGATTGGCACTTACATTTACGTGATGGTGAGGTTCTTAACACCGTTCTACCTTATTCCAGTCGTGATTATGGTCGTGGTATCATTATGCCTAATTTGGTTCCTCCACTGAAAAAAATGGCAGAGATTATCGCTTATAAAGATCGGATATTAGCCGCTTTGCCTGCTGGACATCAATTTAAACCATTAATGACGGCATACTTATCCGATGATACCTCTGCTGATGAAATTATTAGCGGTTATCAAAATGGTATTTTATCGGCAGTGAAGCTATACCCCGCTCATGCAACAACAAATTCAGCTCATGGTGTGAGTTCGATTCAGTCTGTCTTACCTGTTTTGGAAGCGATGCAAAAACAGGGGGTACCGCTATTAATTCATGGTGAAGTCACCGATCCGGCAATTGATGTATTTGATCGTGAAGCGCGCTTTATTGATACCATATTATTACCGTTAATGAAGGCACTACCAGAATTAAAAGTTGTATTAGAACACGTTACAACGCAAGACGCTGCGGCATTAATTTTAGAAGGTCCTCACAATTTAGCTGCAACAGTTACACCGCAGCATATTTTTTTGAATAGAAATGCACTTTTTCAAGGTGGACTAAGACCACATAATTACTGTTTGCCGATACTAAAAAAAGAGAATCACAGAAACAGTTTAACGAAAGCGGTAACATCAGGTTGTGATCGTTTCTTTTTAGGTACTGATTCGGCGCCACATCCTAAAAATAGTAAAGAGTCCGCATGTGGCTGTGCGGGAGCCTTTAACGCCTTAACCGCATTATCGTTGTATGCTCAAGTTTTTGAACAAGAGAATGCTTTAGATAAATTAGAGGCATTTACATCCATTAATGGTCCTAAATTTTATCAACTCCCTGTTAATACAGATTCTATCACCTTGATAAAACAACAATATATCGTACCTAATTTTATAATGACTGCTGATGATCGTGAGATTGTGCCATTTTTAGCCGGCGAAACGCTAAATTGGTCTATTTTACGTTAAGTTATCTCAAAATAAGATAATTAGTATTCTTTCTCTAATTATCTTTTTTATTTCTATTTATTAACGAATTGAACATTATTTTGATTTATCTAATACCATGTATTTATTGATAAAAAATTTAAATATTGTTTAGCTCAATAGCCTAAATCCCGCTCCTATTGCTTGATGTTAACATCATTATTTTAATAATGCGACCGGTATCATAAAATTAAAAAAGTGTGATTGAATAATTTTTGTATCGTTTTAACATTATAAGTACCGGATGTTACCGGTAGCAAAAAGTTAATTTTTTAAGACAAGAAGGTATTATTATATGAAAAAAATAAAAACAGCATTAGTTGGATGTGGAAAGGTTGGGCATTTTCATGCTAAAGCCTTTGTTAATTTAGCTCAATCTGAATTTACTGCAGTATGTGATGCTAATTTATCCCGAGCACAAGAATTTGCTAAATTATATGGTGTAAAGGCATATGATAATGTTGAAACGATGATTGCTGACGCGAAGATTGAGATGTTAAGTGTCTGTACCCCCCATCCTATTCATGCTGCAATTGCTGTTCCTGCCGCCAAAATGGGATGTCATGTATTAATTGAAAAACCACTGGCTTCTAACTTGGCCGATTGTGATGCGATTTTAGCAGCAGCGAAAGAGGGACATGCCAAAGTCGGTACTGTATGCCAACGTCGATTCTATAATCCTTGTATGCGTATGAAGAAAGCGATTGATGACGGTAAAATTGGTCGACCTATTATTGGTACGGTTACCATGCTAGGTTGGCGTGATCAGGCATATTATGAAAGTGACCCATGGCGAGGAACATGGCAAGGTGAGGGCGGAGGAGTGCTAGTCAATCAAGCTCCACATCAACTCGATCTCTTATTATGGTATATGGGTGAAATTGATGAAGTTTATGGTGTCTGGAAAAATTTAAACCACCCTTATATTGAAGTTGAAGACACTGCGGCAGTGATTGTTAAATTTAAAAATGGCGGTATTGGTAATATTTTAGTGAGCAATTCCCAAAATCCTGCACTTTACGGTAAAGTCCATATCCATGGTGAAAATGGTGCATCGATTGGTGTTCAAACTGATGGTGGTGCTATGTTTATTGCCGGAGTCTCATCGATTACTGAACCACCATATAATGATTTGTGGACGGTTAATGGTGAATCGGACATGCTTGATAGTTGGAAAAAAGAGGATAGTGATTTTTTCAATAGCGTCGACTCTATGTACTATTACCACCAATTGCAGATAGATGATTTCTTAAACTCATTAACAGGTAATGGTAAGACAC
The DNA here is from genome assembly GCA_036251205.1 of Orbaceae bacterium BiB. Classification (NCBI taxonomy): domain Bacteria; kingdom Pseudomonadati; phylum Pseudomonadota; class Gammaproteobacteria; order Orbales; family Orbaceae; genus Orbus; species Orbus mooreae. Next base: position 22,054 of record CP133958.1, read on the forward strand.
TCATTGATGGGGATGCTGGTCGTAAAACTGTAGAACTTATCGAAGCGATTTATCGCAGCACAAAAGAAAATAGAGTCATTAAGTTTCCATTGGCATAAGGAGTTATTTATGAAAATTGGTTATAACGAAGCGACAGCAATGAACTGCTCAACATTGGAACAAGATCTTGTGCTTTGTGAAAAGAATGGGTTTGATTTTATTGAACTGCGTTTAGATATGTTACATGACTATATGAAGACTCATTCCGTTGAAGATTTAAAACAGTTCTTCAAACATAGTCGAATTAAACCCCATGCATTTAATGCTTTATACACTTTCCCTAGCTTATTTGACGGCTCTGATAGTGAGCAGGAGCGTGAACTGGTTAAAGAGTTTATCTGGGGATGTGATATCGCTCAGCAAATCGGTAGTGAGTATTTTATTATCGTTCCACCATTACAACGTGATCCAAATGGTGGGCCTTTTATTGGAGAGTGGACAGATAATTTTAAAAATGCTGTGCGAATTTTAACGCATTTATCTGAATTAGCTAAACCTTATGGTATCAAACTCTGTTTTGAACTTGTCGGTTTTAATCGTAGTTCTGTGCGAACTGTTGAACAGGCATGGCAAATCATTCAAGCAGTTAATCAAGATAATGTTGGGTTAGTCTTAGATTCTTACAATCTTTATCTTTATAACCGTTTGAATGATTTTTCAGTAATGAAGCAAATTGATGTAAATAAAATTTTTGCTGTACACATTAACAATGGCGATGATGCGCCTGATAATGAATTGTCACAAGCATTAAGACGCTTTTGTGACCAAGGGGTTGTTGATTTACATAGCTATCTTACAACATTAAAGGCGATTAACTATCAAGGAATGGTCTCGATTGAAACTTTTAGACCTGAATATTGGCAAAAACCCGCAGAGTGGGTTATTGCTGAAGCGTATCAAACAACGAAAAAAATTATGCTTGAATGTGGAGTTTATCACAATTAATTCATTGTGATGTAAATGAAAAAGGGATCATTATATGAAAGCAACAAAATCTAGATATACGGTATTAGTCTTACTATTTATTGTTACAGCTATAAACTATATGGATCGCGCTAATCTTTCTGTAGCAGGAACAAGTATTCAGGGGGAGTTTGGTCTATCTCCTGGGCAGTTAGGTCTACTATTCTCTATGTTTACTTGGGCTTATGTTATTAGCCAAATTCCCGTTGGTTATATTCTTGACCGGGTCGGTGTTAGAAAATTATATGGTGGTGCGGTTGTGATATGGAGCTTATTTACATTATTAATGGGCTTGGCATCACATCATTTATTCACAACAGCAACGGCTTCATTTGTCTTTTTATTGTTATGCCGAGCATTAATCGGGGTAGCAGAGGCGCCATCATTTCCAGCCAACACTAAAATTATCTCAACATGGTTCCCAACTCAGGAACGAGCAAGTGCAACGGCCATGTATTCTTGTGCACAATATATAGGTCTCGCATTTTTAACACCCGTATTAGCCTATATTGTTGCTAACTACGGATGGGAAATGTCATTTTATGCGTCAGGGGGCGTTGGTATTATTTTCGGTATTTATTGGCTAATTCAGTACCGAGATCCGCTAGATAGTAAAAAAACTAACCAGCTAGAGCTTGATTACATTAGACAAGGCGGTGGATTAGGCCAAAATCAAAAAGTAGTTAAAGATAAAGTTGAATAGAAAGAAATCAGCTATGTGCTTAAACAACGTAATTTTTTAGGATTATGTATTGCACAATTTGCATTAAACTCAACACTATACTTCTTCTTAACTTGGTTTATCGTCTATTTAGAAAAAGGCTTAAATCTTTCTATTTCGAAAGCTGGTTTTGGGGCGATGTTCCCATACATGATGGCAATGATTGGTCTATTATGTAGTGGTTTTGTGAGTGATGGTTTAATGAAACGCGGTAAAAGTCGTACATTTTCTCGTAAGTTACCATCTATTTTAGGTTTAGCTTTTGCAGGAACCATGTGTTTAGCTAATTTCTTTGAAAATCAACCAATTATTGCTATTGCGATCTTATCATTTGCCTTCTTTGCTAATGCCTTTGCCAATATTGGCTGGGTATTATTGAGTGATATTGTTCCAGCAAAAGTGATGGGAACAGTTGGCGGATTCTTTAATATTTCTGGTAATGCTGCCGGTATTATTACGCCGATTGTGATGGGATTAATTTTGCAGTATACCGATAGCTTTGCTTATGCAATGTACTATATATCAGCGGTATCATTATTAGGTGCTTTATCACATATTTTCGTAATCAAAAAACTCGATACAATTAAGTTGCCTACAGTAACTAAATAGTTATTCATTCTAATATCAACAGCGTAATAATCCTTTAGATTGTTACGCTGTTATTCATAACTATTGATTGTGTTATTACGTTATTCCTCCTAAAATAAGATAAACGTATCGGTAAATAACACAGTGGAACAGATGATTAATCAATTACATACTATACAAGATTTTATTCGTTGGGCTGCTTCAACATTTAACCGCTCTGATATCTATTATGGTCACGGTACTGATAATGCGATTGATGAAGCTAAACAACTTGTTTTACCAATCTTAAATTTACCACTTAATATTCCTGCTGAGTTTTATGCCGCTAATTTGACTCATGATGAAAAACAGTTAGTTATTGACTGCGTATTAGCCAGAACAGAAGAGCATGTTCCAACCCCTTATTTAACTAATGCTGCATGGTTTTGTGGTCATCAATTTTATGTTGATGAAAGAGTCTTAATTCCACGATCACCGATTGGTGAACTAATTCAAAATCACCTACAAGGGATTATTGATTTTGAACCTCGTAATATACTTGATTTATGTACGGGGAGTGGGTGTATCGGTATTGCTTGCGCATATGAATACCCCGATGCTGAAGTTGATTTAGCCGATATTTCTGATGATGCACTTGAAGTAGCTCAAATTAATATTGAAGCGCACCAACTTAACCATCGAGTTCTACCCATATTATCGGATCTGTTCAATGATTTACCTGCGGTTGAATATGATGTCATCATCACCAATCCGCCTTATGTTGATCAGGAAGATATGGACGATTTACCGTTAGAGTATAAAGTTGAGCCTGAGTTGGCGCTTGTAGCGGGTAATGATGGTCTTGATATTGTTAGACGGATATTAAAAGAGGCCTCCAAACATTTAACTAAATTTGGTGTACTCGTCTGTGAAGTGGGTAATAGCCGTATTGCTCTTGAAGAACAATATCCACAGCTACCATTTAGATGGATTGAGTTTAGACATGGCGTCGATGGTGTATTTGTCTTGACGAAAAAGCAACTTATTGAATTTGAAGATACTCTATAATTCGATTGATAACAAAAAATAAATAAAAGGTTTTTTATGGCTGGAAATTCAATTGGTACACTGTTTAAAGTGACCACCTTTGGCGAGTCCCATGGGCTTGCACTTGGCTGTATTGTTGATGGCGTACCTCCGGGGCTTGACCTTTGTGAAGAAGACTTACAAAAAGATTTAGATCGTCGTAAACCAGGGACTTCTCGTTATACCACACAACGTCGTGAGGCCGATGAAGTTAAGATTTTATCTGGCGTATTTGAAGGTAAAACGACAGGAACAAGTATTGGTTTAATCATCGAAAATACTGACCAACGTTCACAAGATTACAGCCGCATTAAAGATGTCTTTCGACCGAGTCATGCTGACTATACCTATCAACAAAAGTATGGTATTCGTGATTATCGTGGTGGTGGTCGAGCTTCTGCTCGTGAAACCGCAATGCGCGTTGCGGCAGGGAGTATTGCCAAAAAATATTTACAAGAAAAGCTCGGGATTACTATTCGAGGTTATTTAGCTCAGATGGGTGATATTTCATGTGAATTAACTGATTGGCAACAAGTGACTCAAAATCCATTTTTTTGTGGTGATGAAAAAAAATTGACTGAGCTTGATGAGCTACTACGTTCCTTGAAAAAATCGGGTGATTCAATTGGAGCTAAAGTCACTATTGTTGCCGAACACGTACCTGTTGGTTTAGGTGAACCTGTTTTTGATCGTTTAGATGCTGATATTGCCCATGCTTTGATGAGTATCAACGCGGTAAAAGGCGTTGAAATTGGTGATGGTTTTGCTGCGATAAATCGACGTGGTAGTGAAAATCGTGATGAGATGACATCCGCTGGGTTTAAATCAAATCATGCTGGTGGGATTTTGGGTGGAATTAGTTCGGGACAAACAATTACTGCGAATATTGCTTTAAAAGCCACACCAAGTATTGAAGTCGCAGGCCAGTCTATGGATATTGATGGTAACACTATTGAAGTTTCCACACATGGTCGTCATGATCCTTGTGTTGGGATTCGGGCAGTGCCGATTGCTGAAGCAATGATGGCCATAGTTCTGATGGATCATTATTTACGTTATCGGGCTCAATGTGGCGATGTGCAACCTAAAGCTTATTTTTAGAATTGAATAATGACAGCGGATAGAATTGATGGATTCGTGTGGGCTATTTTTCTGGTTCTTATCTTTGTTGTATTCGTCATAATCGATAAGTACTATCTAAATAGCCGAATAGCTAATTTATTTAAACAGCCTAAGTTTAGATTAGTATTTATAATATTAATTTTTATTATATTTATGTTGTCGAGTTTTTATCGGCATACTTAGGTCGGTTATAACGATGGATATATCAACAATTAGTTATCAGTTACTTTTACTCTTATTTATTGTCGCCCTTATCGCTGGGTTTATTGATTCAATCGCGGGGGGCGGCGGTTTATTAACAGTGCCGGCTCTGCTCGCTGTTGGTATCAATCCTCAAGCCGCGTTAGCAACCAACAAACTACAAAGCTGTGGTGGTTCATTTTCTGCTAGCTTCTATTTCATTCGACGACGAATGGTTAATCTAAAAGAGATGAAACTCTCTATTTTATTAGCATTTATCGGTTCAGCAATGGGTACCTTATTGGTATTACATATCCAAGCCGATTTTTTACGCATTTTATTACCTATTTTGACTATCAGTGTTGGCCTCTATTTTTTACTTTGTCCTAAAATTGGCGATGAAGATCGTAAAAGACGTTTGACTGAAACACAATTTGCTATTATAGCGGCAATGGTAATTGGTTTTTATGATGGTTTTTTTGGGCCGGGAGCCGGTTCCTTTTATGCGTTAGCTTACGTGACTTTAGCTGGATTCAATCTGACTAAGGCCACCGCACATACCAAAGTTCTTAATTTTACTTCTAATTTTGCTGGATTACTCTTTTTTATTTTTAGTGGTCAGGTGATCTGGACGATTGGTTTAACAATGTTAGTTGGGCAGTTTATTGGTGCTAGAATTGGCGCGAAAATGGTGATATCGAAAGGTAAAAAATTGATTCGCCCTATGCTCATTATCGTATCGACAATAATGAGTATTAAGCTTATTTGGGAAAACTTTTTATAATAAGAGTGTGTAAGATGTTTGATAATAAAGCTCCCCAACAAGATATTTTAAATTGATTTTTCGACTATATTTTGATTATTAATTTTTATACTAGATTAATACATTTCAACAATATTATAACGAGCACAGCTTTATTAAAAGTACTGATGAACAGAATATGAGTAAAGTATAAATTCAGTAAAGTAGTCACTTATTAAGATAAAAGCTATTAATAATAAAAGGTTAAAAATAACCTAGCAAATAACTCAATTATTATCTATGATATCGGTAGTTTTGAATACATTGATTAATTTTGATCATCTAAAATTAATTTATAAGATGCAGTTGGTCTATTTTTATTTATTAACTAAAGCGGCGAGGAGCTAAGATGTTTACTAAACAAATGACGATAGCTGAGTATGACAAAGAACTATGGAATGCAATTCAAGGAGAGAATCAACGTCAGGAAGATCATATTGAATTGATTGCCTCCGAAAATTATACCAGCCCACGAGTTATGCAAGCGCAAGGCTCCCAACTTACTAATAAATATGCTGAAGGTTATCCTGGTAAACGTTATTACGGTGGTTGTGAATATGTTGATATTGTTGAACAACTCGCTATTGACCGAGCAAAAGCTCTATTTGGTGCGGATTATGCCAATGTACAACCTCACTCTGGTTCACAGGCCAATTTTGCAGTTTATAGCGCATTGTTACAACCAGGTGATACAGTATTAGGAATGAATTTATCAGAAGGTGGCCATTTGACTCATGGTTCTCCGGTTAACTTCTCTGGAAAATTCTATAATATCGTTGCCTATGGTGTTGATGCCCATGGTCGAATTAATTATGATGAAGTTGCAAAAATCGCTAAAGAAGCAAAACCGAAAATGATTATTGGTGGTTTTTCTGCCTATTCTGGTGTAGTTGATTGGAAAAAATTACGTGAAATCGCTGATAGTGTTGGCGCATATCTATTTGTTGATATGGCGCACGTTGCCGGTTTGATTGCCGCGGGTGTTTATCCTAATCCGGTTCCTCATGCGCATATTGTAACAACAACAACACATAAAACATTAGGCGGCCCTCGAGGTGGCTTAATTCTAGCTAAAAGCGGTAGCGAAGAGCTATATAAAAAGCTTAATTCAGCGGTGTTCCCAGGTGCACAAGGAGGTCCACTAATGCATGTTATCGCGGCTAAAGCAGTTGCTTTAAAAGAGGCGATGGAGCCTGCTTATAAAGAGTATCAACATCAAGTGATCAAAAATGCGCAAGCGATGGTTGCTGAAATTATTAAACGTGGTTATAACGTGGTCTCTGGTGAGACGCAAAATCACCTATTTTTAATCGATTTAATTAATAAAAACATTACTGGTAAAGAAGCTGATGCAGCATTAGGAAGGGCGAATATTACCGTTAATAAAAATAGCGTGCCAAAAGATCCACAAAGTCCATTTGTGACTTCAGGTATTCGTTTAGGAACGCCGGCTATTACTCGTCGAGGATTTAAAGAACAAGATGCTAAACAGCTAGCGAACTGGATTTGTGATGTATTAGATAATATCAATGATCAGGCTGTTATTGATAAAGTTAAAGCGCAGGTTTTAGACATTTGTCGTCGTTTACCGGTTTATGAAAAATAATTATTAGCGATGATTAAAAAAATAGAATAAAAGGGCATTAAGCCCTTTTATTCTATCTATAATAACGATAAGTTATTTTTGCCCGTCAATGTTATTAATTAATACTCTTGTTTCTACAAAAAGCTTGATATACACGATATTGCCCAGCAAAGAGCGCTAAATATACTCCAAATTCACCGAGCTCTTCCATTGTTTGGATCTGACCAGCATTAAACAATGAAGAAAAAGGAATAAAAAGATTCATGTGTTCTTCTGCTGCAGTTGAAATCAGTGCTCCAATAATAACCAAGAGTAATTCAAGTAGCGGAAAATCCCTATTTTTACAAAGATTCACTAACGTTTGATACTGTTTAGTTATAATAAATAAGACTAAAATTGCGACACCAATCACTTTTAATATTGGATATACATAAGGTTTATAAGATAAAATCGATGAAGAATAAGTGCCTCCTGTAAGCGGGTCCATACTTTGAGCCGGTAAAAAACAGGCTCCCCAGCTTAACTCTCGCGTGATAATAATTAGCCACAGCGGTGATATAATAATCCAAAACCATCGCATCTGATTTGTTTTTGACTGTTTAGCAAACCAGATTGAACTTAAAAAACCGATAATACACAGCCCGACTTGACTGTTCTCAATAAATCCGTTTTCCCAGCCATATTCAACAGGTAAAAGGCTTGCTAATGGATAGATCATGATATAAATAAGTAAGATTATCGATCTGAGTAGTTTTAAATTACAGGATATCTTGGGCTGTTTTTCTTTAGACATGATTAAAACCTTAAAATGAGTTATGTCACAACATATTTTTATTATACGAGATTGATCGTAACCGGTATTGCATATATCCGAACTATTCCGGACTATTCTAAACTATCAATCTTGCTACAGTGGTAATTATTATATGTAGTTTATTTGAAACAATCTCGACAAATTGAGCTATTTTTCTATAGTTTGATAATTATTATTAATATAGATCTTATAGTTATATAATACCATGTAACATCTTTTTGCAAAAAAGTTTGCAAAAAATAATATAGATAATGTCTGTTTTATATTAATTCGTTTCGTGATCTTAAAAATATCCTAGCTTTTATATCGCCTTTTTTTATGGGTTGTTATAGTATTAAACAACTTTAGTGATAACGGAATAGATGTATGAATCAAGAGATAGAACTGAAATTTCAGATTAGAGAGTCTGCAATTAAATCATTATCGCGTTTTTTACAAACTCAAGATCTTGTTGAAAAGCATAGTTTACAGCTCACAAATACCTACTATGATAGTGCAGATAATTTATTGCGTAATCATCGTTCTAGTCTACGCATTAGAGGAACTTGTGAATTAGGTAAATCAACAGAATATGAAATTACCGTTAAATCAGTAGGTAAAGCATTAGCGGGCTTACATGCTAGGCAAGAGTATAATGTACGTTTACCCAATAATCGCTTAGATCTCTCCGTTCTACCATCTGATGTTTTTGGTGAAGGATTAGACAAAGATGTTTTAGCAAAAAATTTAGTAGCCCAGTTTAGTACAAATTTTGAACGGAAAACTTGGTTAATTAATTATAACCAGAGTCAGGTTGAAGTCGCTTTAGATCAAGGGCAAATTCTTGCCGATAAATTAATGCAACCGATAATTGAAGTTGAATTAGAATTAAAAACAGGATATCAACTTGATTTATTGCTGTTAGCATTGGAACTCAGTAAATTTAACCTACATCTTTTTTCACAAAGTAAAGCAGCACGAGGTTACCGTCTATTACAAGGTAATCATTTATCTCCAATCGCTTCATTAGCTGCAGATCATATCTCGCTAACAGATATTCTACAGTTTTGGCAAACAAATGAAGAGTATGCTTTAGTTTATAATAACTTATCGCTTTATCGAGAAACATTATGCAGTGTTGCCAATAATTTGAAATATGTTCTACCTGCTGCTCAAAATGAGTATTCAAGCAAGATAAATCAAGTTTATTGTGCTTGGTTAAAAAATTTAGAATACCTTTGTGATGTAAAAACTTTTGCATTTAGTGAAATTAATACTCAATTAAAAATCTATTTGTTATTAATGGATAAATAATCGATTAAATGGTGACGTATGTCGGTATTAGCTGCGCATAAACAGAAGGTCATGGCTCTGTTATCAAACTGTGATCAAAATTTAGTTAATAAGTATATTGATATTTTATTAAGAAGTGATTTTTTAATTGACTCTTTACACCGTTTTCCTGATTGGTTAAATGAGATAGAACTTAATACACCTTGCCATAACGGTTATACTAACTATCAATCTTGGCTAAATGATCTGATTTTTGATATTCACAGTGAAGAGCAGTTTATGTCGATTTTACGCCAGTTTCGTCGTAAAATGTTAATGAGAATTAACTGGTCACAAATTGCTAATACCAGTACGACGGAACAGACATTAATACAGTTAAGTTCACTGGCTGAAGTATTAATTATAACCGCGAGAGACTGGTTGTATAACCTCAGTTGTAAAGAGTGGGGGACACCGTGCAATGCGAAAGGGCAGCCTCAAACGCTAGTGATATTAGGTATGGGAAAATTGGGTGGTGCTGAACTGAATTTCTCTTCTGATATTGATTTAATTTTTGCTTATCCCGAACATGGCGTAACACAAGGCGGACGACGAGAGTTAGATAATGCGATCTTTTTTACGAGATTTGGTCAACGGTTAATAAAAGCACTTGATCAAATTACTCAAGATGGGTTTGTATATCGTGTTGATATGCGACTTCGACCTTTGGGCGATGGAGGACCTTTAGTATTAAGTTTTTCTGCAATGGAAGATTATTATCAGGAGCAGGGGCGTGATTGGGAGCGTTACGCGATGGTCAAGGCTAAAGTACTTGGTGATCAAGAGGCTCCAGAAGCGAAAGAGTTATACCAAATGCTCAAGCCTTTTGTTTATCGACGCTATATCGATTTTAGCGTATTGCAGTCATTACGTAATATGAAAGGGATGATTGAACGCGAAGTTCGTCGAAGAGGTCTAAATAATAATATTAAACTTGGTGCAGGTGGAATTCGTGAGGTTGAGTTTATTATACAAGTTTTTCAATTGATTCGCGGAGGACGTGTTCCTGCGCTACAAACACGTTCTTTACTGGCGGCATTACAGGTTATTGAGCTTGAAAAGCTACTTTCTAAAGAAGATGTAGCCGCATTACAACACCATTATCTATTTTTAAGGCGCTGCGAAAATTTATTACAAGGTATTAATGACGAGCAAACACAAACTTTACCTGATAATCCACTTGACCAAGTTCGTCTGGCATTAGGAATGGGGTTTGAAAATTGGTCAGATTTTCATCATCAACTGACGGCGTGTATGCTGAGTAATCGAGCGATTTTTAATGAGTTAATTGGGATCGATGAAAGTCAAAACGTAGAGGTCAACAGCTATCAACACTATGATCAACGCTATGATGAACTCTGGGCTACAGATTTAGAACTCTCTGATATTCAATCGGTATTACCCCAGCTATCAGACCAGCACGCTTTACAACTTTATCAGCTAATCTCTCAGTTTCGCAGTGATATTAGTAAGCGAACCATTGGCGTTAGGGGACGAGATATTCTCGATCAATTAATGCCAAGAGTGTTTGCTCTGGCTTGTAAAGAGGATGATCGTTTAACCATCTTATCAAGGACTTTGCAATTATTAGTTAATATTGTGAGTCGAACGACCTATTTGGAGCTATTAGTTGAGTATCCTAATGCATTAAAACAGTTAATTAGATTATGCGCAGCGTCACCAATGATCAGCGATCAGTTAACTCGACATCCTTTATTATTGGATGAACTTATTGATTTTAATTCATTGTATAAAACCGTTGCGATTGATGCTTATAAAAGTGAGCTTTACCAGTATTTATTACGTATATCTTCTGATGATGAAGAACAGCAGATTGAGGCATTGCGACAGTTTAAACAGATGCAACTATTACATATAGCAGCAAGTGATATAGCACATATTTTACCAACCATGAAAGTGAGTGACCATTTAACCTATCTAGCTGAAGCGATGATAGATTTTGTTGTACAAATTGCTTGGAATCAAATGGTACAACGTTATGGTAGACCTGATTACTTACTAGATGAGAACCAAAAAGGATTGCTTGTTGTTGGTTATGGTAAATTAGGCGGATTAGAGCTTGGCTATGGTTCAGATCTCGATTTAGTCTTTTTGCATGATTGCCCAACCAATAGCATGACAACAGGCGATAAGGTCATTGATAGCCGACAATTTTATTTACGTCTAGTGCAACGAATTATCCATTTATTTAATATTCGTACTAACTCCGGTATCTTGTATGAAATCGATGTAAGATTACGCCCTCAGGGTGATTCTGGACTGTTGGCATGTAGTCTAGACTCATTTGCCGATTATCAACAAAATGAGGCTTGGACGTGGGAACATCAAGCCTTAGTGCGCGCCAGAGTTGTTTATGGTGAATCTCGATTACAAGAGCATTTTCAACAGATTCGCCACCATGTTTTAATCCAACAACGTGAACCTGCTGTTTTACAAAAAGAGGTTCGTGAAATGCGCGAAAAAATGCGTACTCATCTAGCAAATCGTGATAAACAGCTTTTTAATATTAAAGTGGATCAAGGGGGAATTGGTGATATTGAGTTTATCTCGCAATATTTGGTTCTCAATTATGCATTTTCTCAACCTAAAATGACGACTTGGCCCGATAATGTACGAATTTTAGAGCTAGCTGCGAGATACGGTATTATGCCAAATGATGAAGCGGAAGCTTTAACTCAAATTTATATTACGATGCGTAATGAGATTCATCGTTTATCTTTGCAGCTATTACCCAGTAATGTTGATAATCAGCTTTTTGCAAAAGAGCGCCAAGTTGTGAATAGTAGCTGGCAAAAGTGGTTACATTGATTAATGTTTGGTAATTGAACTGATTTATACTACGATAGCGAGCTAATGGTAGACTCACGACTGCAATTGGTATTAAAAATAATATAGGTAATGATTATGAAAGCGCTTTTCCTGATGTTGTTTATTTTGTTGCTAACAGCCTGTGCTTCTCGTACAGCTGAAGATGCTTATAAAGAGGGTAAATACTTAGAGAGTATTGAGCTTGCAGCTTCTTACGTTGAAGATAAAGGTGAGACAAAATTAGATGCTGATGACTTAGCCAGTTTTCAAAAAATCGTTAGCAATGTTATGGCTCATTATGAAAATCAGTTGCTTACGGCAGAGCGTACTGATTATGCTAGCCGAATTAGTAGTTATGAAGCATTACTACAAATGAAGAATCGGCTTAGTAACCGTTTTTATAGTCAGCAAGTTTACTTTTTTAATAATAAGTATGAGATTAAGCAGTTAAGACAGCTTATTGCCGAAGAGTATTATTTATATGGAAACTCAATTAATGCGACCGATGCTGATAGCTATTATTTAAAAGCAAATTTATATCGTCAAGGTATGGAACAATATAAGTATAAGGATATTGAAGCGTTATATAACAAAACTTATACCAAATATATGCAAGTAGCGGCTAAAGAGTATTATGAACAAGGTCAACAGTTAGCAAAAGCTCAATTGTATAAGGAAGCTGCTGAAGCATTTTCCCAAGCAGTTCAAGTCTATAAACCTTTAGGTAAATATAAAGATAGCGAACAGTTATTTGTTGTTTATGATAAAAAATATCGTTTGAATGAAGCGCAAAATTTTTATCAGCAAGCAGAAGAGATCAAAAAACTGGCTACAACCCATTTTGAGTACCGTCAAATGGCCGAATTGTACAACGATGCCGCAACGATTTATCAACCTTATGGTGATTATAAAGGATCTGCAGCATTAGCGCGTCAGTATCAGCAAAAAGGTATACTAAAAATTTATTATCCTCCGACACAATATAGCCAATTAATTAAAAATAGGTTGAATGCCGATTATATCCAATTTGTTAGTAATCAAGCGATGGCTGATATTGTTATTGATATTACTTCTAGTGATAAATATAACGAATATTCTGAAAAACCAATCATGAGAGCGATGAGTGAAAACATTTTGGAAAATACAATTAAAGTACCTAATGCAGAGGGTGTAGTAGAAAATAAGGATATTTATAAAACTTACTATTACAATCAAGAAACAACGACATTTGTGAATGTATTTGAACTTAATACTCGCATAGATGTTACAGGTCTTTATACCTATAGTGACAAAGATTATATTAAAAAGAGTTCAAATATTACCAAATATGTCTATTCTGGTGATGTGCCGAAGAAATATAATAACCATACTGTGGGTTCCTATTTATCTAAAAGTAAGCTAGCGAGCAAAGCAGAGGATGAACAGAAAAACTATATCAGGACTCAGTTAGCCAATTTACAGATGATTTTTAACCGACTGTAGCTTTCAGATCTTGCGTATTTTTTGAGTATAATATAGTCATATTGGATCGTATTCATTAAAGCTTATTTTTTTTGTGGATTATATTCACATCTAATCCTTTTTGTATTATGATTGAGAATAATTCTTATTATTAGACTTATTTTCGTTTATCGTTTGATCAGGATGTATAGAATGAATACTCAAGAGTTAACATTAGATCGTATCGCATTTGGAAAAGAGGTTGTTATTGCAAAATTATTGCCTTCATCATTACCCTTTCGTCGAAAGCTGCTTGCAATGGGGATTACTCCAGGGTGTAGAGTTTCAGTTATAAGATCTGCGCCACTAGGTGATCCGTTAGAGATTGAGATGCGCGGATTCTTCTTGTGTCTGCGTCGTAAAGAAGCCGCTTCTATTGCTGTATTGGAGGTTGCGCCATGAGTATCGCATTAATTGGTAATCCAAATTGTGGTAAAACAACCTTATTTAATCTCTTAACGGGATCTCGTCAGCGAGTAGGTAACTGGCCTGGTGTAACAGTAGAGCGTAAAACAGGTATACTTAACTATAATAAAAAGCAGTATGAAATAATTGACTTACCCGGCACCTATGCCATTGAAAGTAATTCTGAAAGTATTTCTCAAGATGAGATGATTGCACGTGATTTTGTGCTAACCGAAAAAGGTAACACAATCATTAATATTATCGATGCAACTAATTTACAACGCAGTCTTTATCTAACGTTCCAACTTCTCGATCTTAATGTACCGGTCATTGTGGTACTTAATATGATTGATGCTGTTACCGAAATTGGTGAACAGATTAATATTGAAAAACTATCTGAATTATTAGGTTGTCCAGTCGTTGCAATATCATCGACTAAAAAACTTGGTTTAAATAAACTTTATCATGAAATTGAACGTTTAACTGTGAGCCCTGTGACTCCAAAGCCTACAATTTCAACATTAGGTGATAAACAAGAACATATTTTAACCGGTCATTTAGCTAATTTCCCTAAAGATAGTTATATTAATCAACTTAATCGATGGGAACTGGTCGAAGCTTTGATCGATAGTCGCTATTTCACTTTTAATGACGATGAGTTAAAAGCACTAGAATTATGTCGAACAGATCTTGCCGCTTGGTGTGATAATGAAATCGATGTGGCAATTGCCAGTGCAAGATATGATGCTATCGATAATATTTGTAAAATTGTCATAGAAAAGCCAAGGGAAGCAAGTACGACGTTATCACAAAAAATTGATAAGGTGACGTTAGGTAGAATTATCGGTATTCCATTTTTTCTACTTGTTATGTATTTAATGTTTGTGATCGCTATTAACTTTGGTTCAGTATTTATCGACTTTTTTGATGTACTTTTCGGTGCCATCTTTGTTGATGGTTTTGCTCATGTTTTGCACATGGTCGGTTCACCAGATTGGTTAACCGTGATCTTAGCTGATGGTATAGGGACAGGGATACAAACTGTTGCAACCTTTATTCCCGTGATTGCCGCAATGTTTTTCTGTCTCTCTTTTCTTGAAGACTCCGGCTATTTAGCACGAGCGGCGATGGTGATTGACCGAGGGATGCGTGCTATTGGTTTACCGGGTAAAGCATTTGTACCAATGCTAGTTGGTTTTGGTTGTGGTGTGCCAGCGATAATGGGAACACGAACCTTAGAAAGCACTCGAGATCGAATCATGTCTATTTGTATGATTCCATTTATGTCTTGTGGTGCACGTTTACCAGTATATGCATTACTTGCGGTTATCTTCTTTCCAAATGATGCATCTAGCGTCGTTTTTGTACTCTATTTACTCGGGATTGTTGTCGCGATTGTTACTGGGTTTGTGCTTAAATTTACCTTATTAAAAGGTGATGTGACGCCATTTATTATGGAAATGCCGGTTTATCGTATCCCAACGTTTCGTAGTATGTTAAGTCTAACTTGGCAGCGATTGAAAAGCTTTATTTTTAAAGCTGGTAAAGCGATTGTATTGATGGTCACTGTTTTAAGTGTACTCAATTCTATCGGTACAGATGGTACTTTCGGTAATCAAGATTCTGATAATTCTGTTTTATCTGTTGTGAGTCAAAAAGTGACGCCGGTCTTCTCACCGATGGGTGTAACGGAAGATAACTGGCCTGCAACTGTTGGAATATTTACGGGGATATTTGCTAAAGAGGCGGTTATTGCCACGCTTAACTCACTTTATTCAATGTCTGATGAGGATGCTCAAGCAGAAGAGGACGCTGATGGTGAAGGTGGATTTAATTTATGGGAAAGTACTAAAGAAGCCTTTATGACCATACCTGAAAATTTATCGGGGTTATCTGATGCATTTTTGGATCCATTAGGTTTATCATCGGTTGATGAAGATATTGATACATTACAAGAAGATCTCGATGTTAGTGCTAGTGCAGTCACTAAAATTGAGCAGTCATTCGGTACCAGTACTGCTGCTATGGCTTATTTAATTTTTATTTTACTTTATACACCATGTGCGGCTGCATTAGGGGCCGTTTATCGAGAAGCGGGTGCTAAATGGACAAGTTTTGTTGCTATTTGGACATTTGTTATCGGTTGGTTATGTGCAACAGGGTATTATCAATTTACATTATTAGGAACATCTGCAGCAGCCGCATATTGGCTTATCGGCTTAGTTGTATTTTTTGTTTTGATTGTCTTTATTATGAGAATGATAGGAAAAAGTTCGCTCTTTTCTCTGTCATCGATAGCCAATAAACCTAAAAAATGTAGTAAATCAGATTGCTGTTGTTAATATAGAAAAAGCTGCACAAATATTATTGTGTAGCTTTTTAATGTAATAGATGAGGTTAATACGTTATGTTAATGACGGATATCTCTAAATATATAGAGTTAAATGGTCGAGCTTCATTGCTTGATCTTGCTCGGCACTTTAATGTTCAAGAAAGTGCGATGCAACAGATGTTATCTTTTTGGATAAAAAAAGGTAAAATTTCACTAGTTGATGCATCTACTTCATCAAACTGTTCTAGCGGCCAACGCTGTAGTGATTGCTTCGAATGTAATGATAGTGCTCACCAGATCTATATTTGGATTAGTTCTACCTAGCTAGTATTGGATTACCTATTGGATAATAGCTAGTACTCATACCAATAATTAAAATTAAACCCATTATTACTAATAATACCCCGCCGATGAGAGCGATAAATTGAGATATCATTACCCATCGTCTATTCTGTGTTCTATCTTTATTAATTAACCGTTCTGCTGTTTTTCTAGCATAATGAACAAAAATAGCAAAGAGTGAAGTCGTGACCGCTGTTCCTATTGATATTGCAAAAGTTGCTAAAATTCCCCAATAATACACACCAAAACTATAAGAAAATATTAAAACTAATAGTGAACCAGAACACGGACGAATTCCGATTGATAGAATGATTCCTAAATCACCAAGCCAACCTTTGGTATGTGCCATTTCGTGTTGATTTGGTAGGTGTTTATGGTTACAGCATTGGCAACCAGAAGATAAGGATGAGGGACTATTTTGTGGATTTAACGGCCTAATATGTCCAATTTTTTTCTGATTATTCTTGTCTGTTATTACTATTTTAATGAGTTTTTTAATCGTACGGTAGCATAGATATATACCAATCAGGATAATTAGTATATAGCTCATTTGTTCAAGCCTATACTCCCCGATAGTAAGGTATTTTGTTGATACATTTAAAATAATTAAGGTTGCCGTAATTAATATAACTGCAGTAACACCTTGCATGATTGCTGATAATAGCGTTAGAAGTAAACTTTTTTTCAATTGTTTTGGTTGTGTTGCCAGATAAGTTGAAATAATTATTTTGCCATGTCCCGGTCCTGCTGAATGTAAAATACCATATAAAAAGCTAAAGTAGAGTAATAAGGTACCAACTTGAAAAGGATCGTCTTTAGCTTTGATTAAAAACTGTATAAGTTGTTTATGAAAATAGCGTTGCCAATCTTGAGCAATATTCACTAATTCAAACCAAGAGTGATATAACCCGATACCACTAACAATAATGATGGTGGTAATGATAAGTAACCAAAAGGATAGTGTGATAATTTTTTTTATTTGCATGATACTAGGACTTTTTGTGAAAAGATTTTACCTAGGACAAAACTGTCTGTTTCAATTGCAGTTTCATTCTCATCAAGAGCTTGAGCATAATTTAAGATCTCATCACTTGGCTTTGGTTTATCAATGATAATCTTACAATTGTTATGATTAATGGTGATATCGCTATCTTGTTCATAATACATATCAACATAAAAGGTTTTTTCATAGGTCATAAGTTCAAACTTACTGTTTGAAATAGGTAATGGATGCTTTAAATTTAGCCAAAAATCAACAGTTGCTTTATGGTTATTAAAAGTCAGTGCCGCCTCTTCTTTTTGCAAAGTGATTTCAATCGGTAATTTTTTCCCATTGGTCATGATTGAAAATTCAGAAAATATATTATTTTCAGCAATGTTATTGACTAAATCAGTTAATGTCTGTGTCGGATTTTGCTGATACTCAATTTGTAGATAACTCGAGGTTAATTCATCCATCGTCCAAACCAAGTGGAGCCGGCTTAGTTGATCATTTTGTATATAGAATGAGGTTTTTAGCGTAATAAAACTATGAGGATGGCTATAAGCAAAAGTCGAAGCTAGCATGATAAGTAGTAAAGAGTACTTTAGATAATAATAACGGAACATATTTTTTCATAAATTAACTACCGATTGTTATAGTATAACATAACAATCGGTAGTTGTGATTAAATAATAGTTATCCAATCAAAAATAGAAGATTGTTGTTTGAGAAAAATACTAACTAACCGTTATTACCACACTTTTAATGAAGAGTCTAACCACTATCATAAAAATATAGTCTCAATTTGCTACAATAAAAAAACCACCAGATATTGGTGGTTTTTTAGTGATTGTTAGAGTTTGATTATTTTAACAATGCTTTAGCTTCAGCGATAACATGCTCGATAGTAAAGCCAAACTCTTTAAAGAGTAATTCAGCTGGCGCTGATTCACCAAATGAATGCATACCAATTACTTTACCATTTAAACCAACATATTTATACCAGAAGTCAGCAATACCAGCTTCAATGGCAATACGTTTAGTGACTGATGATGGTAATACTGATTCTTTATATGCTGCATCTTGTTTATCAAACGCATCTGTTGCCGGCATTGATACCACACGAACTTTTTTACCTTCTTTGGTTAGTTGCTCATAGGCTTCGACAGCGAGTTCTACTTCAGAACCTGTTGCAATAAAGATTAGTTCAGGTGTGCCTGCACAATCTTTTAGAATATAACCACCACGATAAGCATTAGCTATCTGTTCAGGGGTACGATCTTGCTGTTTTAGGTTTTGGCGTGAGAAAATTAGCGCAGTTGGACCATCTTTTCGTTCAACCGCATATTGCCATGCAATTGCTGATTCGACTTGGTCACATGGACGCCATGTGCTCATATTTGGCGTTAAACGTAAGCTTGCCATCTGTTCTACAGGTTGATGGGTTGGTCCATCTTCACCAAGACCGATTGAATCATGGGTATAAACAAAAATAGAGCGAATTTTCATTAATGCTGACATACGCAGTGCGTTACGCGCATATTCCATAAACATTAGGAACGTTGCACCGTAAGGAATAAAGCCGCCATGTAAAGAAATACCGTTCATAATTGCTGACATACCGAATTCACGTACACCATAATGGATATAGTTACCATTTGGATTTGCTAAAATCTCTTTTGAGCCAGACCACATTGTTAAGTTACTTGGTGCTAGGTCAGCTGAGCCGCCTAAAAACTCAGGAAGGTCTTTAGCAAAAGCTTCGATTGCATTTTGTGACGCTTTACGGCTAGCAATAGTAGCTGGGTTAGCTTGTAATTTTTCAACAAAGGCTCTGGCAACTTGATGCCAATTGTGTGGTAATTCACCGGCAGTACGTCGTTTAAACTCTTTAGCTAATTCTGGATAAGCTTGTTCATAAGCTGCAAATCTGCTGTTCCAATCGGCTTCAAGCTGTTTACCTTTATTCTTACAATCCCATGCTGCATAATATTCTTGTGGGATTTCAAAAGCAGGGTAGTTCCAACCAAGTTGTTTACGGGTCGCTTCAACTTCTGCATCACCAAGTGGTGCACCATGGCTATCATGAGTTCCCGCTTTATTTGGTGAACCAAATCCGATAGTTGTTTTGCACATTAATAGTGATGGTTTATCTGTGACCGCCTGTGCTTGCTCTATCGCTAATTTGACGGCATTTGCATCATGACCATCAATATGTTTGATAACATGCCAGCCATAAGCATCAAAACGTTTTGCTGTATCATCGGTAAACCATCCTTCGACATGACCATCAATTGAGATGCCATTATCATCATAAACGGCAATTAATTTACCTAGTTTTAGTGTACCAGCTAGTGAACAGGCTTCATGAGAAATACCTTCCATTAAGCAGCCATCACCTAAAAATGCATAAGTATAGTGATCAACAATTTCATGACCAGCTTTATTAAATTGTGCTGCTAAGGTTCTTTCCGCAATTGCCATACCTACCGCATTGGCGATACCTTGGCCTAAAGGACCGGTTGTAGTTTCTACACCTGCAGTGTAACCATATTCTGGGTGACCTGGTGTTTTAGAGTGTAGTTGACGGAAATTTTTTAAATCATCAATTGATAAATCATAACCAGTAAGATGGAGTAGGCTATAGATTAGCATCGATGCATGACCATTAGATAAAACAAAACGGTCACGGTTAGCCCAATGTGGATTGGTTGGGTTATGATGTAAAAAACCACGCCATAATACTTCAGCTATATCAGCCATACCCATCGGTGCGCCTGGATGTCCTGATTTTGCTTTTTGTACAGCATCCATGCTTAATGCACGAATTGCATTGGCCAGCTCGCGATGAGATAAATTCGCTGAATTCATAATTGATTCTCCAAAAATTAAATTTGCGTAAAGGGTAAAACGCCTCATTATGAGGCGTTACAATAAAAGATATTTAATTAAAGTAATTTTGTTAACATTTCTTCTAATTTACCTTGATCAACTGCAAATGCACGAATACCTTCAGACAGTTTTTCAACGGCCATTGCATCTGAGTTATGCTGCCATCTAAATTCTGATTCAGTCATTGGCGCAGGACGAGCAACAACAGTTTGCTGTGGATTTAATTTTCTTTCCACTGGGCTAGTTGAATTTTGCATTTCAGTGAGTAGGTTTGGCGCAATAGTTAAGCGATCGCAACCTGCTAAGGCTAATATTTGATCAACTTTACGGAAGCTTGCTCCCATAACAATTGTTTTATAGCCATGTTGCTTGTAGTAATCATAGATATTACGTACTGAAACAACACCAGGATCTTGATCTGCAATATAGTTTTCAATTGGTTTTTTATTATTGTACCAATCATAGATACGACCAACGAATGGTGAAATTAAAAATACGTCAGCTTCAGCACATGCTCTTGCTTGTGCGAACGAGAATAGTAGTGTTAGGTTACAGTTAATACCTTCTTTTTCTAACTCTTCAGCAGCACGGATACCTTCCCAAGTTGACGCTAATTTGATTAAAATACGTGATTTATCAATGCCTTTTTCTTTATAAAGCTGAATGATTTTACGCGCTTTTTCAATACATTTAGTTTTATCAAAAGAGAGTCTTGCATCAACTTCTGTTGAGATACGACCTGGAACATATTTCAATATTTCTGCACCAATATTCACGGCGACTTGATCACTGGCATTAATTAATTGTTGTTCTTTTGAACCACCTAATTTTTTAGCCGTTTCAATGGCAGAATCAATCAAATATTTGTATTGTGGTAATTGTGCGGCTTTTAAGACTAATGATGGGTTAGTCGTTGCATCTTCAGGAGAGAATTGCTTAATTGAATCGATATCACCTGTATCGGCAACAACCACGGTATACTTCTTGAACTCATCTAATTGACTCATGTGAATATCCTCATAAAAATCATGTCTGATAAAAACGATATATTGGTTACTATTATAATCAAGTTATTCTTTTAATGACATATAATTATATCATATTATTCTTTACTATAGAGTTTATCGTAGTAATTGATTCTTTCCACTTTTTGTATTGATCCCCCCCCTTCAAACTCTGATTCAAGCCAAGTTTGTATGATTTTCTTTGCTAATTCAATACCAATTACTCGGGCTCCTAGCGTGATAATTTGTGCATTATTACTTTTACGAGCTCGCTCAGCTGAAAAAGTATCATGACACTGTGCTGCTTTAATTCCCGGTACTTTATTGGCTGAGATCGCTACACCAATACCAGTTCCACAAATTAATATTCCTCTTTCATGACTACCTTGCTTTATCGCACATGCCACCGCATTAGCAACATCTGGATATAATTTATTTTTCGGCTGTTTATCGCTACTATAATCGACAATTTCTAAGCCTTTCGATATTAAATAGTCAACAACTTTATCCTTGAAATCAAATGCAGCATCATCAGCACCAATAGCAATCGGTAACATAGCTTTCTCCTAATATAATTAAAATATTTTATGTTCAAAAGTTCACTAGTGTAACTTTTGTTATTTTGTAATATATAAGGAAATAATTACGAGATCAAGATCACAAATTTGGCTTTTAATCTTAAAAAATAATAAAATAATGGCTATTTTATTATTTATTAGCGATCTGAAAAATCTTGTTATTATTTTTTAATTGCTCATTTTTATGATAATTAAGTGATTTTTGAACAGTTGGCGATATTTTGTTCTTTAACTCAATGCATGATTAATAAAGGTTGGAGAAATTAAGAGATAACTTCACCGTGATATATACGATGAAGTTAGTAAAAGGTTATTGCTGATAAACATTATTTATTATGTTGTAAATTTAATATAGTTCGAGCGTTAGATGAATTAGTCGCAATAATATCAACAACACCAGATCTTAATGCGCCAAGTATCGCCATCGCTTTAGTATTTTCGGAAGCAACGGCAATAACACATGGAATATTTCTAAGTTCTTCAATACTTAAACCTATGACACGGTCGTTCATAACGGTATCAACGGGTCGGCCTTGAATATCAAAAAAGCCATAACCTGCAATTTCACCGATAACACCTTGGCTGATACTTGCATGCATTATTTCTTGTGGTGTGAACCAACCGAGTTGCACCATATAGCTATTTTCATTCATATCACCAAGACCGACGATGGCAATATCCGCCTTACTCGCTCGCTCAAGAGTCTCTTTTATTACTCTGTTTTGTAAAAATGCCTTTTTGAGTTCGCGATTTTCCACATAAGCAGGGGCATATAATGTTTCACTTGTACCGTTAAATTTTCTTGCTAAGTTACGGCTAATATGATCAGCATCGATAAGCTCACCATCACGAAGTGTTCCCCCGATACCACAAATAAATTTACACTGTTTTTCAGGAAAAATACCGACATGGCTAGCAACAGCTGCAACATTTCTACCTTGGCCCACGGCAACTGTCATACCATTTTTTAATACACTTGAAAGGTAATTCGTAACAAGTGATGCGACTTGTCGACGCTGTTCTTCTTCATCTTGGTGATCGATGGCAATTAACGCTCTTTTTATACCGAAAGCATTAACAAACTGCTGTTCAATTTTAGAACTGAATACGGGATGATATTTGACATTAATTTCGACAATCCCTTCTGTACGAGCTTTTTTGAGTAAACGTCCGACTTTAATCCTTGAAATGCCAAATCGTTGAGCTATCTCTTCTTGAGTTTGTTCATTTTCATAGTAGGCGACGGCAATCTCAGTTAAAAGCTCATTTTCTTGATTGGTGTCAAATACATCCATAATAGATTCCTTTGTACTCAATTATATCGATCGGTTAATGATAGATAATATATTACAAAAACTGTCTGCTTGCCATGCGCTACGACCAATAAATAATCCATCAATGTTTGGTTGATTTATTAATTCGGCACAGTTACTTGAGTTAACACTGCCGCCATAAAGTAGGTGAATATTATCAGCTATTTCTTTCCCATATAGGTCTGTTAGTGCTTCCCTAAGTTTTTTATGAATAGTTTCTGCTTCTTCTGCAGTAGCGGGTATGCCGTTTTCTCCTATTGCCCAAATCGGCTCATAGGCAATAATAACTTGTTGTATTTGCTCTTGGTGCAACCCAAAAATGGCTGCTTTCATCTGTTTTATAACAGTTTCAGCAGAGATATTCCAAGCTTTTTCTTGTGCACTATCACCAATACAGACTAAGGGTTTTAAACCATGCTTAAGTGCAGCTCTTACTTTTTTGTGTACGGTTAAATCTGTCTCACCAAAAAATTCCCTTCTTTCTGAGTGACCAATTTCAACAAGATAAGCTCCAGTATCTTTTACCATAATTGGTGAGATTTCTCCCGTAAAAGCACCGGTATCTTCAAAGTGCATATTTTGTACACCTATTAAGCAATTAATTTGGTTATTCTTGATTGTATTCGTCACTTCCCGCACTGTTGTAAACGGTGGAATAATGAATGGCTGGATTTGCTGTTGCAAGTCGGTAATAAGATGCTTTTTAAACTGTTCACAAAATAATAGTGATTGATCGAGTGTCTTATTCATTTTCCAACTGGTACCGATGTAAGTTTTTTTCATTTTAACGCCTCTTTTTCATTGCTCTATTAGGAACGTATCGTGGATAGATAATTGTTTTGGTAGCTCGCCTGAGACATGTATTGCACCATCAAGTCTTGCTTGATTTTCTCCATCGAAAATAATCGTCATATGGCCCAGATTCTCAAAATTTTTTATCACCTCACTACCCACTGCTGTAATAGTATATGAGAGAGTACCAATAGTAAGTATATTATTTACTGTAAAAGTATTTGTTAACGATAAATCGTTCGCTAGAATTATACAGTAATCAAATAGCTCACTAGAAATCCCTTCTTTAAAGGTGATGAGCATCTTTTCTTGATAAAAATTTTTTGCATGTTGACCAATATCCACAATCTGTGTGTAACAAATTACGTTAGACATACTTTTTCCTCGTCTTTAATAAACTTATTTCATATGAATTGCAATGGATCATTTGTTTTATTTTGAATTTTGACAATTATTCTTCTGAAAGGGAAATTTTTATCACTAAAATTTTGATTTGTATCACAAAGTGATATTAAACCTCGATGGTGTTGATAAAAATGTGATCATAATCTCATTACTTTTAGAATTTATTTAATACAATTATTTGAACTAAAGTTCATCAAATAAACATATGTTAAGTTTTTTTATCTAAAAAAATACTATTAGGAGCTTATTTTATGTCACAACATCGTTTACCTATTGTCGCTTTAACTATCGGAGATCCAGCTGGTATTGGTCCTGAAATATCTGTTGAAACAATGCAACAAAGAGAAGTTTATGAAGCCTGTAAACCATTTCTAATTGGTTCTATACCGATTATCAAACGGGCAATGGAGATCAAAAATTGTGATTTTAAGATTAATAAAATCAGTAAACCATCTGAAGGTGAATATAAGTTTGGCACGATCGATGTATTAGAGCCGAAGCAGTATGATTGTGAAAGCGTTATATGGGGTAAAGTACAAAAATTAGCTGGTATTATGTCATATGATTATGTTCTTAAATCAATTGAGCTTGGATTAAATAAAGAGATAGATGTGGTCTCCACTGCTCCAATTCATAAAGAAGCGATTAAGCTTGCTGGCTGTAAACAAGCAGGACATACCGAAATTTATCAAGATGAAACCCATTCTGATTATGGTCTTACCATGTTTCATGTCCGCAATTTGAGAGTTTTTTTTGTTAGTCGACATATGGCATTAAAAGATGCGTGTGATTATGCCAATAAAGACCGAGTGCTTGCTTGTGTACAACAAATTCATAAGGAATTTACTGATCTTAACTTTAACAATCCTCGTATTGCTGTTGCAGCCTTAAATCCACATGGCTCTGATAATGGTTTATTTGGTCATGAAGAGAAAGATAATCTGATACCAGCGGTTAAGGCGGCTCAAGATTTAGGAATTAACGCAATGGGACCCGTTCCTGCAGATTCAGTATTTCATTTAGGTTTACAAGGCCGTTACGATGCTATTTTATCTTTATATCATGATCAGGGCCATATTGCTTGTAAAACTCTTGATTTTGAAAGGTCAGTAACGATCACGTTTGGGTTACCATTTATGCGTAGTTCAGTTGACCACGGCACAGCTTTTGATATTGCTGGGAAGGGGATTGCGGGTTCTGTCAGTATGATTGAGTCAACATTGGTTGCTGCGAATTACTGGAAAATGAAACATAACAAATAGCATCACGATTTGAATATGGAGAGTGAGTATGGATAAGTTTCTTTATGTACAAAAAGGCGAGCAAGGTTGGGGCGGTCCCCTAACCATCCCTGTTGTTGATGGTAAAAAAATTATTTATATAACTGCAGGTGCTAGACCAACCATTATCGATCGATTAGTCGAATTAACGGGGTGGGAAGCTATTGATGTGTTTAGAAATCCTGAACCTAGTGATGAACAAATTGGCTTAGCGGTTATTGATTGCGGTGGCACATTACGTTGCGGGCTCTATCCAAAACGCAATATACCCACAATTAATCTACATGCTATTGGTAAATCAGGTCCGTTAGCCAACTATATTATTGAAGATTTATATGTCTCCGACGTAGCTCCTGCAAATATTGTGTTGAAAAATTTAGATGGGCCGTCGGCTAGATTAGGGATTGTTGCTGATGATCTTACTGGCGCCACAACCGTTGGGGTGTTACTCGCGCGAGCAGGCATCGAAACTGCTGCATTTTTTGATGCAGGTTCTTTAAAAGAGAGTCGCAGTTATCAAGCAATGGTATTGAGTAGCGATAGCCGGCCATTACCATCTGAAATAGCTCAAAAAAAAGTTAGGGATGCAACTGATGTTCTTAAAAAACAAGGTGCAACTCATTTTTCAAAAAGAACGGATACTACTATGCGAGGTGGTATTGGTTATGAAATTGATGCGATGTTATCGGTTATGGAACCCGACTGTATTGCAATTGTTGTTCCTGCCATGCCACAATCGAATCGAATATTAGTTGGTGGTTATTCGGTGATTGATAGTGTCACATTAACCAAAACAGCGGTTGCTCAAGATGTACGGACTCCTGTAACAGAACCACATATTCCAACCTTGTTGGCAAGTCAAACCAAACAAAAAGTAGGATTTATTTCCTTATCAGTTGTATTGCAAGGGGGCGATGTATTAAAACAGACTTTGGTTGAACAAAAACAAGATGGTGTGAAAGTCATAGTAATCGATGCCGTATCTCTTGATGATGTGCAAATAATCGCGGATGCAATTATTACCTTAGATTGGAATATTTTAGCCGTTGATCCTGGTCCGTTTACTGAGCGATTAGCTGCAGCTCGTTGTTTATCTAAATCTAGAAAAAATGATAAATTATCAAAGAGCAATAAAGAGACACCAAACGGGATTATTCTTATTGCTGCCGGTAGTGCAACACCCGTAACTAAAAATCAATTAAATCGTTTAATTACCGAGAATTCAAACACTATTCATGTGCCAATTGATGCTGAACTATTAATTGATAAAGATAATTCATCAGAGATTGAAATCGAACGTGCGGTTGATATAGCAATGCAATATTTAACTCTCCGCAAAAATCCTATTTTTGTATTCGAAACCGCCTTAACCGGTAAAGTTCTTAATTTATCTGAACAAGAACGATTATTTAATTTAAAACAAGGTCAAGCTGCTGAAAACATTAATATTGGACTCGGTAAAATTGTTCGAACTGTATTATCAAAAACTAAACAGGCGGTTAGAGGTATATATATGACTGGCGGTGATACGATGGTTAATGTTCTACAAGGCTTAGATGCTAAAGGAATTGAACTCATTGACTATGTGATACCTCAGACCGATATCGGACGAATTGTCGGTGGTGAATACGATGGCATGATTTGTGTTGGTAAAGGTGGTTTAACCGGGCACGAAGATATTGTTATTTCTATTGTCGATAGAATCTATCAAGAGGCTGAGAAAACGGATATTCAATAATAAATCAAATAGGACTATTTCATGAAAAATATTAATATATTAGATAAAATGAATAAAGTGCCAGGAGGATTGATTATTATTCCTCTTATTGCAGCAATATTAATTAATACCTTTTTTCCTTCCGTCTTAGCAATTGGAGGACCAACCTCAGCATTATTTAAATATGGTTCAACGGCTATGATGGGAATGTTTCTATTAATATGTGGTTCATCCATTAACATTAAGCAAGCAGGTCTGCCTTTATATAAGGGTTCGGTATTGCTATTATTAAAAATAGTCGTTGGGGCTCTCGTTGGCTGGGCTGTCGGTTCATTTTTTGGGCCAGATGGCTTCTTAGGATTGTCTACACTTGTTATCATCGTCTGTTTAACGAGTTCTAACAGCTCATTATATATTGCATTGTGTGGTGATTATGGTGATGCAAGTGATGCGGGGGCTATTTCGGTATTTTGTATTAAGGATGGACCATTTGTCAGTATGATCGTGTTAGGGGCGACTGGGCTGGCAAGTATTCCTTTTGAGTCATTATTATCGATGATTATTCCTTTACTTATTGGTATGGCATGGGGTAACCTTGATAAAAAGTTCAAAGAGTTATGTTCATCAGCACAGCCATTAATCATTATTATTATGTCTTTTGCCATTGGCGCTAATTCCAGTATTAAAACGGTCTTTACTGCGGGGTTATCTGGGATATTACTCGGTATTATTTCTGCGGTGACGGGTATTTTCTTCTTTTATATGTACAACATATTTTTAAGAAAAAAGACCGCACTTGGTGCAGCATTAGGTACTACCGCTGCGAGTTCAGCTTTAACGCCTGCTATTGTTGCACAGACTGATCCAGCTTTACTACCGTTTGTCGATGCAGCAACCGCTCAGTTGGCAACAGCAAGTATAATTACCATGATCACCGCTCCTCTGCTAGTGGCCTATTTTGATAAAAGGCTCAAGGCAAAAACTGAGGTAACGGAAACCGTTCAAGAAGTTGAAAAGACTTAACAAATTATTTTTTTTATTCTCACTCATATTTTAAATTAAAATTCGCACTTAGATATTGAATTTAAGGGCGAATTTTGATTGAAATAGAATACTTTTATGTTAATAGAATAAAACGAGTAACAGTGCAGTTTGATAACGACACCTTATTGTCTGCTTTCAAGCTCTTCTAATGCTGATTCACTGAGTTCAGGTTTAATCGGTTTTTTTACTTCAATCCCCATCTCTCGGAACTGTTCCAATTGACCTATGATATTACCGCGACCTTTAGATAGCTTATTCATTGATGTATGATAGGTCTGTTGCGCTTTATCTAAGCTATTACCTAAAACTTCCATATCTTCAATAAAACCGCGCATTTTATCGTAAAGTTTGCTAGCTCGATCGGCAATTAACTCAGCATTACGATTTTGATATTCATAACGCCATAAATTATTAATAGTACGAAGTGCAACCAGTAAGGTTGTCGGACTGACAATCATAATGTTTTGTTTTAATGCATCGTTAATCAGTGAGGGATCTCTATCGATCGCGGCAAGAAAAGCTGGCTCAACAGGAATAAACATTAAAATATAATCGAGTGATTTAACACCATTTAGTTTATGGTAATCTTTCTGACTTAACTGTTTGATATGATTACGAACTGCAATTAAATGCTCAGACATTGCTTTTGCTTTATCTTGTTCATCTTCACTATTGAAGTAGCGTTCATAGGCAATCAGCGTTACTTTTGAATCGATAATAACATCGTTACCTTGTGGTAAATGGACAATAACATCTGGTTGCATACGTTGATTGTTTTCATTACTTAAACTCACTTGTAGCTCGTATTCATAACCCTCACGTAATCCTGAGTTTTCTAAAATACGATTTAAAATAACTTCACCCCAATTACCTTGAGTTTTATTATTTCCTTTCAAGGCATTCGTTAAATTGACAGCTTCTTTTGTCATTTGGTCATTGAGTTTCTGTAAGTTACGAATTTCATACGTTAGGGTATGTCGTTCTTTGGCTTCTTGACCAAAACTGTCTTGAACCTGTTTTTTGAAGCCTTCTAATTGCTCTTTAAGTGGCGTTAAAAGATGATTTAGACTCTGTTTATTCTGTTCTTCGATTTTTTTGCCACTGTTATCAAAAATACGATTAGCTAAATTCTCAAATTGTTCGTTGAGCCGTTGTTCACTCTGAATTAAGATTCTCTGTTTCTCATCAGCTAAAATTTTAGCCTCTTCAAGTCGAGTTTTTTGTTCGCTATTTTCGATACTAAGCTGAAGATTTTGCTGCCTTAGTTGACCTAATTCACTTTGTAATGAAGATAATTCGATTAATAGGGCTTGGCGATCACTTCTTTTTTGTTCTAGCTGTAAGTCAAATAGTTGCTGCTTATTATTAAAACTTAAGCGGAGTTTGATAATCCAAATTATGAGTATGATAAAGAGTAATCCTGCGATACCCGTACACAATAATAATAAGGTATTATTTAATAGCCCCGCTTCAGTCATTATGCATTCTCCATCGTAAAGCTCATTACCTGACTGATCGTTGTCTGTTCTAAAGCTAACATAATTAACCGGTCTAAACCAACAGCCACTCCCGAACATTCAGGCAATCCTGACTCCATCGCCGATAAAAGATACTCATCAATTGTCTGAGCAGGAAGGCCTCGACTCAATCGAGCTTGATTGTCTTGCTCAAAACGTGCTTTTTGTTCTTTCGCATTGGTAAGCTCTTTAAAGCCATTTGCCAGTTCAACGCCTTTATAATAAAACTCAAAACGCTTAGCTGTTCGGTGATCTTCACAGCAGATTTCAGCAAGTGCAGCTTGAGAAGCTGGGTAGTGATAGACTGCAGTTGGTCGATCTTGACCAATATTTGGCTCAATACCAAAGGTGAATAAAAATTGTAATAAGGTATCTATATCTTCACTTTGTGCATTAAAGCCAAGTTCTAGTTTATTAACAGTAGCAATTAAATCATCTCGACTGGCAGCAAAAGGATCTAGATTGAGATATTTAATAAAGGCACTTTGGTAACTAATATATTCAGCTGGTTCGCTATCTAAAATAAGTTGAAATAGATCATCAACTTCATTAACCATCTGCATCATATCAAATTGAATGCGATACCATTCTAACATGGTAAATTCAGGATTATGATATTTACCAATTTCTTCATGATTACGGAAACATTTTACGATTTGATAAATCGGGCCACTGCCAGCGGCAATCAGTCTTTTCATATGATATTCAGGACTCGTAATTAGTGAGAATTTTTGTCCCTGTTCTAAACTGATAACGCCGGGTTTATTGAAAATGGTTTCAAATGAACTTAAGTGTAAATCAGTTACAGCAGCTTGGCTTAATATCGGAGTTTCTACCTCAAGAATGCAGCGATCAGCAAAAAACTCTCTAATTTTCTTTATAATTTTAGCGCGTTTTAATAGTAGATCGATAGAAGCCGTTGGTTGCCAATGTTCTGGGTTTATCATAACGTGATTAACTCTTTGATTTATAAAATTGGGTATAGCGTAAAATGGCCTGCTAGTTTAAAGAAATAACACCAATATTAAAAGTTAATAATTCATTATCAACTAAAAAATTTGGGTAATATATCGTTAATTTTCGCGCATCATGACCATTTAGTTAGTGAATTTGTGATTAATATACCAACTCAGCGATCACTAGACAAACAGTACGCTACAATTTCTTTACTATAGTCATATTTCTTATTATATCAATACGATTATTATGAATTCATCGGCTTTCTCATTATTAGAGCTATTAATTGTCATTGCAATTTGTTCAATACTTGCCACGATCGGTCTCGCAAGTTGGCGAGATTTACAAGATCGTAATGAACTATCCGTTGTCACATTAGGCGTATTACAGTTTTTGAATGAAGTCAAACTTGTTGCTAATCATTATAACCATAATCAAAGCGTCTATTTTGTCAAAAAAAGTCATCAAGAGTGGTGTATTGTTGCTAGTGAAGCTGATTTATCCGCCAGCGATTGTGAATATCGTCTTCGATTTGTTGTGCAAAATAAACATGTTGAGTTAACCGGTTTATCAACAAATGCGCAATTAATTTTTTATGGTCGTCGTAATACAGCTAAAGCGGTGACGATTAAATTAAAAAATCGAGTGGGAGAAAGTCGTATTATTATCTCAGTTCCTGGGCGAATTCGTTATTGTAGCTATCAAACTTATTTATCAGGATTTACACCATGTTAAGTCACGGTTTTTCATTATTTGAGATGCTAATCGCTTTAGTTATTGCCACTCTGATCATGGGCAGTATTATGAATTTTTATCCGCAATTTCATACGACAATAATGAGAATCTATTTGCAAAATACATTACAAGAAGCGACTGAACAAGCATTATCAGGACTCATTAAAGATATTCATCGCGCTGGATTTATTGCCAATTCACCACATTTGATTAGTCACTCGGCTATTGAGATTAACGCAGCTGGAAATTGTATCGTTTTACGTTATGACTTAACGAGTAGTGGGCAGTGGCGAAAATTCGCTTATGATCCACAACAATCAGATATTTTTACTTACCGTTATAGTAAATCTAGTTTCGATTATCAAACGGGCGTTGAGCACTGTAATAGTACAGCAACACGTTGGGAAAAGCTTTTTGATCCGAATGAAATTACTGTTAAGCGATTTAAGGCAGTGTTAAATCCAAACTATGTCACTCTTAGCATTACGACAGCATTAAAGCATAATCCGCTTATTCAATATGACGTGACTTATTATGTTAAAAAATATAACTAATTATCTAGCACGGAATAATAGTGGTTATAGTGCGATTGGTATGGTGATTATCCTCTTATTATTAGGGAGTTTATTAATCACTGAACTTAATCGTTTCTCATTAGCATGGCAGAAAAAAGTTATCAAAGAGCAGCAATATTATCGAGATGTGAATCGTGCATTATCATTAATCACATGGGCAACAACTGTATCATGGTTATCACCAACCGATATTTGGCAATGTCAACGTAATGAGAGAACTAATTCGCATGCTTGTATACGACAAGCCGTTTTATCTAACGGAGGTTATACAATTATTAGAGGACAATCAAATAGTATAAAACAATATCATTTAGCTACGTATCAGGATGGTCATTTAAATATTGAAAAAGGCCACTGGCTTGATTATTGTCCTGATAAGGTCCGAGATAATGATTGTGAATAATAATCAACAAGGTTTGTCACTGTTGGAAGTCTTAATTGCAGTTTTGATGATGAGTGTCGTAGTATTAGGATTAACTAATCTACAAGCGGTATTGATTAGTGAACTTGATGCAGCTAAAAAACAGTTACAAGGTGAAAGAATCGCTTTTCAACTATTAGAAGTCTATCCTGATAGAATTACAGTTGATTTACCGCAAGGGTGGGATTATCAAGTGATTAATGAGCAATATACAATGGCATGTAAACGGGTTAAGGTGATTATTCAACCTAACTTAGGTAAACAAATTACCCAAGAAAGGTTGTTTTGTCAGTAATAAAACTTATGCTTTATTCAATGGTCTTTTGTTATTACGTCTAGCATTAAATGGTCGTGGTGCTTTAGGTTTTGGCAAATCAGTCAATAAAGCACTTGAATCATAATGGCTAACTGGAATTGCATGACCAATAACATTTTCTA
This sequence comes from Orbaceae bacterium BiB, assembly GCA_036251205.1. Classification (NCBI taxonomy): domain Bacteria; kingdom Pseudomonadati; phylum Pseudomonadota; class Gammaproteobacteria; order Orbales; family Orbaceae; genus Orbus; species Orbus mooreae. Next base: position 55,302 of record CP133958.1, read on the forward strand.
TTGCTGGTAGATTGTGAGAATATTTTTCACAAGCAAATGAAATAGAGACGCCTTGATCGCCAGCACGACCTGTTCGGCCAATACGATGACGATAATCATCACAATCATCAGGTAAATCATAATTAAATACATGAGTAACATGTGGAATATGGAGTCCTCGTGCAGCAACATCCGTTGCAACTAGGATATCCAAATCACCTTGAGTAAATTTTTCAAGTACAGCCAAACGTTTTTTCTGTGCAATATCACCGTTAAGTAATCCAACACGGTGCCCATCTGCAACTAAGTGACGCCAGATTTTATCGCAAGTGATTTTGGTATTAGCAAAAATAATCGCACGATCTGGCCACTCTTCTTCGATGAGTGTTTGTAACAACGGTAATTTTTCTTCGTTAGATGGGAAAAATAACTCTTCTTTAATACGATGACCAATCTTTTGTTCAGGCTCTACTTCAATGTATTGCGGCTCATTCATATATTCAAAAGCCAGCTCTCTTACGTTATGAGATAATGTTGCTGAAAATAACATCGTGAAACGCTTAGATGCTGGTGGGATTTTACGAAATATCCAACGAATATCTTTAATAAAACCGAGATCGAACATACGATCGGCTTCATCTAAAACGACGACTTGAATCGCATCTAAATTAATATAATTTTGTTTCGTATAGTCAATCAATCGTCCCGTTGTCGCAATCAAAATATCAACACCATCAGCTAATACTTTTAACTGTTTCTCATAGCCATCTCCACCAAAAGCAAGACCTAATCGTAAACCAGTAACATCGGCTAATGTTTGTGCATCATGATGGATCTGTACTGCGAGTTCCCTCGTTGGAGCAATAATCACCGCTCTAGGTTGGTTTTTTTGATGATTTTCAAACGGTTTATTGTTTAATAGATAGTTAAATGTTGCTGTTAAAAAAGCAATCGTTTTACCGGTTCCTGTTTGTCCTTGCCCCGCAATATCATGTCCTTTAGCTGTATAAGACAATGATTTTTCTTGAATCGGAGTACAATAAGTAAAACCGTTTTTTTGCAAAGCATCAAGTACCAATGGATTTAATTCAAATTGGTCAAAACGTGTTTGTGTAAGATAAGATTGAGTCATAAAATATATTATTAAGTGGTTTTAAAAAATTGTTGCGAGTATAACACACCAAACGCTAATCCAGCACTAATTATTCCTTCCTATCACTTCAATTAGTGGTGAATAATAAAAATCTAGCATAGAATATTAACCACATAAACGTACGACTCACTAATCATATATAATATGCGTGGAGAATAAAATGAGTGGATCTATTGTTTCATTAAATGAAGCTAGTTTTGATAAGGTTCTAGCGGAAGCGACTAAACCTGTGTTAGTTGACTTTTGGGCTGATTGGTGTGGTCCGTGTAAAATGATTGCCCCAATTCTTGAAGAAGTTGCGCAAGAGTTAGGAGATCAAGTTATTGTTGCTAAACTAAACGTTGATCAAAATCCATCAATTTCACCTAAATTTGGTATTCGTGGTATTCCTACTTTATTGTTATTTAAAGACGGTAAAGTTGTTGCGACACAAGTTGGTGCTTTGTCTAAATTACAATTAAAAACATTTATTGAAAATCATTTGTAATATATCCTTATAACCTTTGCATTTTCGGTGCAAAGGTTAACTTTAATTATAATATTCTTTAAATTACTTAATAAAAATTTAAATTTCTTTGCTAAAATTGTTACTCATCTGTCTAAGTCATTTCCTATCTTATAAAAACTCATAAAAATAAAACTAACCAATTGTAATTATTAAGTTTTTAAGTATATCCTTCGCATGTTTTTATGACTATTTCTTAATATTCATGAAGTCCTCAGTAGGCTCATCATTGATGTTTTTATATTTTTTGTTTTCTTTTTAGATTAATATCAAATTTTTTGATAATCGCGTGGATTTTTTATGGTTAATCTGTGGCGTTACGTGCCAGACTTTGATGATTTAGATGAAAATGGAAAAAAAACTTTATCTGATTTTTTATTTATTTGGTCTCTATTTGAGTATCATATTTTTAAAAATAATATGAGCATTACCAAAATTAGAAGTGTAACTAAAGAATGGGACGCAAAAGGTCTACTCGAGGGCGAGATATTTTGGCAAGATGAGTTAAGCTATTTTAAAGAACGTTATCAACAACCTAGTGATATTGATAGTTTACATTTAGGCAATAGCGTTGGGCAAAAGCAAGATAGAGACTTTAAAAAAGTTATTTCAGGTGAAGAAACTGAAGCAAAAAAAGAGCTTACTGTGATGTTCATTATCATTTACCGTTATCGAAATAATTTATTTTATGGTAATAAATGGGCTGATAAGATCAAAACGCACCGCAAAGATTGCGAGCAGATTACTTCTATTATGTGTAAGATGCTAGATCGTTACCTTGCTGTAGATCATTCATGAGAAGAATATCAATATCAGAAACGAGTTAAATGAATTATTCGTTTCTGACTGAGATTGTTATTAATGTCCTCTGCGACAATGGTTAGATTAACTCTTTTATATCAATAAAACCGCTATAAAAAATCCCGTAAATTTATAATTACGACGTCATAAAAATGACGATATACCTCGAAAAATTGTTTTGTGATTTAAGTCGGTTACTTTCTTTTAATCTTCATTTTATGATACATTCACCTTCCATTAACTTTTCTATAGAATAATATCAATGAAATTAGAACAAATTGCCAAACTAGCCGGTGTTTCTAGAACAACTGCTAGCTACGTGATAAATGGTAAGGCAAAACAATATCGGGTCAGCGATAAGACTATTGCAAAAGTAATGAAGGTTGTTAGCGAATATAATTATCAACCTAATGCTGTTGCTGCAGGCCTTCGAGCGGGTAAAACTTATTCAATTGGCTTGATTATTCCTGATTTAGAAAATATTAGTTATACCTGTATTGCTAATCATTTAGAACATAAAGCTAGACAAGCGGGATATCAGTTATTGATCTCTTGTTCAGAGGATGATCCTGAAATCGAAAAACAGTGTATTTTCCACCTTAAGCAGCGACATGCTGATGCAATAATTCTCTCTTCATCATTTATTTCCGATCACTCTTTTTATGATAGTTGGGATAACAGTGGTATTCCGTTGTTGGCATTAGACCGACCACTAACCAGTACTAAATTTAGGAGTATTCTTGGCGCAGATATGCTAGATTCAAAAATATTAACGCAAGAGTTTATTAAATTTGCTAAGCAAGATATTGTCTATATCGGTGCATTATCAAATATGCAAACTAGTCAGTTTAGGGAACAGGGATTTAACGAAGCGATTAAAGGTACAGATAACAGTATCACTTATCTTTATGCAAAAGATTATACTCGTGATGCTGGATTTAAATTATTTAGCCAATGGCTAGAGAGTAATCCGATTCCTTTAGCGTTATTTGTTACATCCTTTTCATTATTGCAAGGTGTCATTAATGCCATTTTAAATATCAACGGCTCTTTACCTAACGAGATGGTCATCGCCACATTTGGTGATAATGAATTACTAGACTTTTTACCTTGCAAAGTGATTAGTCTTGCACAAAATCATCAATACATTGCAGAAATCACTATCGATACATTGTTGACGATACTGAATGATAGAAAAAGTTATCAACCAGGATACACTGAAGTTAAACGAAATATTAATTACCGCGGTTCTTTGAATCAGATGTGTGGTAAAAAAATATTTTAATCTCAATATGTGATATTTATCTCATTATTACCATTAATTGAAAAAAAAATTTGCTAATTAAGCTAATTATTTGCATCATAGCTGAAACGATTCAACAGATAATGTGCTATCATTAAAGCTATATTTTTAATATGTTTCGGAATCTTAACAAGAGGTATTTATGCTACAGCTAACAAAAGATGATATTTATCTTGATCAACAAGCTGAAAATAAACAAGAAGCGATAAAGAAAATTGCTCAAGTATTAACTCAGCGTGAGTTTGTGCAAGAGGGATATGTTGACGGAATGCTAGAGCGAGAATCTCAAGCTGCTACTTACTTAGGCAGCGGTATCGCTATTCCTCATGGTACAACAAAAACTCGCCATTTAGTCCGTAAAACGGGTGTGCAAGTTTTCTGTTTTCCACAAGGTGTTGCTTGGGGCGATGATGGTGAAAAAACCTATATAGCTATTGGTATAGCAGCTAGCTCAGATGAGCATTTAACACTATTACGCCAATTAACACATGTTCTTGGCGATGAAGATGTGGAAGATCGTATCAAAAAAATCAAGACCAAAGATGATGTCATGTCACTATTAACAGGACAAAGTAGCGATAGTGAAAATGCTGATATTGTTTCTGATGAACTACTATTACTTGATATCCCTGCAGATAATATTGCAACATTACAAGCATTAAATGCTTCAAGATTAAAACGTTTTGGTGCCGTTAATGTTAATTTTATAGCGCAATCTTTAGAACAAAAACCGACTTACTTAGGTCAAGGCGTATGGCTAAATGATTGTGTTGAAGGTAACCTTAAAAATGCAGTAGCAATTAGTCGTACCAATAGCGATATCAAGGAAGACGACAAAAGTGTTAATGTCTTAATTACGATGTCGGCAAAAACTAACGAATTAAATGATTTAATTGATCGTTTAGCTACCGCCGCATATCATCAACAACTCAATCAGCTACATACAGCAGATAAGAATCAAATCAAGGCATTTTTCCTTGGCGATAATTCAGAAAGTTGTTCACAACCTGAAAATGTCACCGAGCAGACTGCCACGAATACTACTGAAGCAGCAGATACTAACGCGTTGACACAAGAGTTTACCGTCGTTAATCCACATGGTTTACATACACGACCAGCGAGCGTTTTAGTTAAAACGGTAAAACAATTCAATAGTAGTATTACTGTTGCTAACCTTGATGGTACAGGTGTTGCTGTTAGTGCAACAAGTTTAATGAAAATTGTTGCTTTAGGCGCTAAAAAAGGTTGTCGTTTACAATTTGTTGCAACTGGTGCCGATGCTCAGCAAGCTCTAGACGCTATTGGTCAAGCGATTAAAGATGGTTTAGGTGAGGGCGCTGAATAATGGTCAGTAAAATTGCGACATTTACTTTAAATCCAGCTTATGATTTAGTTGGTTTCTGTCCTGAAATTGAACTCGGTGACGTTAATTTAGTTAAAACGACGGGGCTATTAGCCGCAGGTAAAGGGATTAACGTTGCTAAGGTACTACGTGATTTAGGTGATGAGTTAACCGTAGGTGGCTTCTTAGGTGATGCTAACCGAGATGGTTTTAGTGCACTTTTTTCACAGTTAGGTATTGTTGATAAGTTTCTAACAGTACCAGGGCGAACTCGAATCAATGTCAAATTGACGGAACAAAATAGTCAAGTGACTGATCTTAATTTTTCTGGTTTTTCAGTTACAACTGATGACTGGGCTAAATTTGTCAAAGATTCTCTCAGCTGGTTAAAAGATTTTGATATGGTTGTTATCAGCGGTAGCTTACCAGAAGGTGTTGCATTAGATGATTTCACCAATTGGATTAAACAAGTTAAAAATATCTGTCCAAAAATCATTTTTGATAGCAGTCGAAATGCGTTAGTTGCAGGTTTAAAAGCAAATCCTTGGTTAATTAAACCAAATGATAAAGAGCTAGAAATGCTTGTGGGTCGTGCTTTACCTAGTATTGCTGATATTAAAAAGGCTGCAATGGATTTAGTTAACCAAGGCGTTGAAAATGTTATTGTTTCATTAGGTAGCAAAGGCGCACTATGGGTGACAAAAAATGAAGCATGGTTAGCAAAACCACCAAAATGTGAAGTTGTTAGTACCGTTGGTGCTGGTGACTCAATGGTTGCAGGATTAGTGCATGGTTTACAATCAAACTACTCAATTAAAGATACATTAGTATTTGCATCCGCTGTAGCAGCCTTATCTGTTGGGCAGGCTGGCGTCGGCGTTCCTGATAAAGAAAAACTTAATGCTATTCTTGAAAAGATAGATGTGATGGTCGGATAGGAGAAAATATGAAGATATATATTGTCAATGCTAATCAAATTGGTCCGGTAAATGGTCGTTTAGCAAAAGCAGAGCTTGTATTAGCGGCTAAAGAAGAAAATATTTCTATTGTAGATAAAGCAGATCTTGCCGATGTCTCTATTTTAATTGGTCAAGGCACAACAACAGATAATGCTATTGTTGGTAAAAAAGTTTATAGCGTAACAGATTTAGATAGCTTATTTGCTAACCCAAAACAGATTCTATTAAATGCACAGAGCCAAGGTGAGATTTATAAACAATCAGCTCAAGCAGCAACGACTGCACCTGCAAGTAATGGTACTAAACGTATTGTTGCTGTAACCGCATGTCCAACAGGCGTAGCTCATACCTTTATGGCAGCTGAAGCGATTGAAGAAGAAGCTAAAAAACGAGGTTGGTGGTGTAAAGTTGAAACTCGTGGTTCTGTTGGTGTGGGTAACGAGTTAACGCCAGAAGAAGTTGCGGCGGCAGATATCGTTATCGTTGCTTGTGATATCGATGTTGATTTAAGTAAATTTGCTGGTAAGTTAATGTATAAGACCAAAACAGGTCCTGCATTGAAAAAAACAGCACAAGAGTTTGATAAAGCATTTAGTGAAGCTTCAATTTATCAGCCAACATCTTCTGCTACACCATCTACAGCAACTAAAGAGAAGAAAAATGCTTATAAACATCTATTAACAGGTGTTTCTTACATGTTACCAATGGTTGTTGCGGGCGGCTTAATTGTTGCATTATCATTCGCTGTCGGTGGGATTGGGCAGTCAGGTGATCTTGCTAAAGCCTTAGGTCAAATTGGTGGTGGAACAGCATTAGCTCTAATGGTACCAGTACTTGCTGGCTATATTTCATTCTCTATTGCTGATCGACCAGGCTTAGTCCCAGGATTAATTGGTGGTATGCTTGCAACATCAATTGGTGCTGGATTCTTAGGTGGTATTGTTGCTGGTTATTTAGCGGGATATTTAACATTGTGGTTGACTAAGTTTATCCGACTACCACAAAGTCTTGAAGCATTAAAACCTATTCTAATTTTACCGTTATTATCTAGCTTAGTGGTTGGCTTGGCGATGATCTTTATATTAGGTCAACCAATTGCTTACATTATGACGGCATTAGAAACATGGTTAAGTGGCATGCAAACAACTAATGCGATTATCCTAGGGGCAATACTTGGCGGAATGATGTGTACTGACATGGGTGGTCCAATCAATAAAGTGGCTTATGCTTTTGGTGTCGGTTTACTTAGTGCTCAACAATATGCACCTATGGCAGCTGTTATGGCTGGGGGGATGGTACCGCCTTTAGCGATGAGTTTTGCAACTCTAATTGCGCGTCGTAAATTTAGTAAAGCTGAGCAAGAAAGTGGTAAAGCAGCATTTGTACTTGGTTTATGTTTTATTTCAGAAGGTGCGATCCCATTCGCTGCACGTGATCCGTTACGCGTATTACCAAGCTGTATTATTGGTGGTGCGATTACCGGTGGTATGGCATTAGCGTTTGGTTCTCAATTAATGGCACCTCATGGGGGATTATTCGTACTCGCAATCCCTGGCGCAATTAAACCAGTATTAGGTTATTTATTATCGATTGTAGTTGGTTCTGTTGTTGCAGGAACTATTTATGCAGTCATTAAAAAACCAGAAACTAAATCTGAGTTAGCAGCAACAGCGTAATTTAGCCTGTTGTTCATAAATAAAAAGCAAGGCGATTTCCTTGCTTTTTTTATATCTAAAAATCTCGTCTAAGTTCTCACCCTTTATATCTATTTTTGTTCTATCCAAATGCAAAATAATTGTTTCCGTATCTGGCTATTCTTTGTTGTAATCAAACCATACTAACTAATTTAACTGTTTGGAGTTAAAAATGGCGCGATTATTAAGATACTGGATTAAACAATTGATATCACTCAAAAATATTATAGTGATAGTGTTGATGGGATTAATTATTAATAGCGCTTGGAGCACCGAGTTACTTAATGTTTCTTATGATCCAACTCGTGAACTATATAAGGATTATAACGCAGCTTTTATTCAATATTGGCAGGAACAGAGCGGTGAAAAGCTAACGATAAAAAATTCTCACGGAGGCTCTGGTAAACAGGCGCGTTCAGTGATTGATGGTTTACAAGCTGATGTAGTGACATTAGCATTAGCTGGCGATATTGATGCACTAAATCGTTACCAATCGATTCTTGATGAAAATTGGCAGACTAAACTCCCTAATAACAGCACACCCTATACATCAACAATTGTATTTTTAGTTCGTAAAGGTAATCCCCAAAATATCCATGATTGGAATGATTTAATTAAAGAAGGGGTTGAAGTCATTACACCTAATCCAAAAACATCAGGGGGGGCTCGTTGGAATTTTTTAGCAGCTTGGGTTTATGCAAAAGAGCTCTATGGTAGTGATGATAAAGCGCTACAATTTGTCACTGATATTTATCGTCATGCTCCGGTATTAGATACAGGAGCAAGAGGCGCTACAATTAGTTTTGTACAACGGGAGCTAGGTGATGTTTTACTGACATGGGAAAATGAAGCTCATTTAGCGCTTATTGAGCAAGGTGATGATAAACTTGAGATTATTATTCCATCCATATCAATTCTAGCTGAGCCGCCCGTTGCAGTTGTTGATTCTGTTGTCGACAAAAAAGGTACACGAAAACAAGCTGAAGCCTATTTACATTATCTCTATAGTGATAAGGCTCAGCATATCATTGCTAAAAATTATTATCGCCCGACTAATCCTATTATTTTGTCACAATATGCTACTCAGTTTCCTGAATTAAAACTTGTTACTGTCGATGAGTATTTTGGTGGGTGGTCAACGATTCAACGAAAATTTTTTAATGATGGGACAATCTTCGACACTATTTTTGCTGAAATTAACAATTAGCTATTTAGTTGCAACATAGTAACAAGATAAAGTTTTGATTAAAATAGAGGTATAGTATGTCATTATCATCATTGAAAACTGCAACATTTAGAGTAATTCCCGGGTTTGGTCTTACATTCGGGTTTACCTTAACTTATATCAGTATCATCATCTTGATCCCTTTATTTTGCTTATTTATCTATTCGACACAATTATCGCTATCTGAATGGGTGAAATTAGTTACTAGTCGGCAATTTTTGAGTGCATTATTGTTATCGTTAACCACCGCGTTTACGAGTGCATTATTTAATAGTTTTATTGGATTACTGTTTGCATGGGTGCTGGTGCGTTATCGCTTTTGGGGTCGAAGGGTGATTGATAGCTGTATCGATATGCCATTTGCTTTACCAACAGCGGTCGCAGGGATTGCATTAACAGCGATTTATGCCAAAAATGGACCTATCGGTCAGCTTTTTACTATTAAAATTGCGTATACACCAATTGGTATTACGCTAGCATTACTATTTGTTACGCTTCCGTTTGTTGTACGAACTTTACAACCGGTACTTGAAGATTTACCGAAAGAACAGGAGGAAGCGGCTAGTATCCTTGGGGCAACGCCAATACAAATTTTTATTTATGTTATTTTTCCGGCCATTTTACCTGCTTGGCTAACTGGATTTACGTTAGCCTTTGCCAGAGCTATTGGTGAGTATGGATCAGTTGTTTTTATTGCCGGTAATATTCCTTTTAAGACAGAGATTTTACCATTATTAATTGTATCAAAACTTGATCAATATGCTTATGACAGTGCATCTGCTATTGGTATTTGTATGCTAATTATCGCTTTTATTTTGTTGTTTATTATGAATATGATTCAACGTAAGCTCAATAAAACATCATAAAAAATTGGATAATCAATATGTTAAATAAAAGACAGCAAGATAAATTAGTACTATCCCAGATGATTTTGATTTTTTTAGTGATGATATTATTTTGTCTGCTACTCATTTTACCTTTATGGGTAGTACTATCTCAAGGATTAGCTCATGGTATAGCTGAATTTTGGCGAGTTATTTGTGAACCTGATACGCTTTCAGCGTTAAAGTTAACTCTGATTGCAGCAGGAATTGCCGTGCCATTGAATATTATTTTTGGTGTCACAGCTGCATGGGTTATTACTAAATACCAATTTAGCGGTAAGCAATTATTAGTCACTTTAATTGATTTGCCATTTTCTATTTCCCCCATTATTGCCGGTTTGATCTATGTATTGTTGTTTGGTGCACAGAGTTGGCTATATCCTTATTTACAACGCTGGGATATACAAATTATTTATGCGGTGCCCGGGATTATCTTAGCGACTATTTTTGTTTCTGTCCCTTTTGTTGCCAGAGAATTAATTCCAATAATGGAGCAACAAGGTACTACTGATGAAGAAGCAGCGAGTGTGTTAGGGGCAAACGGCTGGCAAATATTTTGGTATGTTACTTTGCCAAATATACGTTGGGCGTTGATGCATGGTGTGATTCTTTGTACCGCTAGAGCCCTGGGAGAGTTTGGCGCGGTATCAGTTGTTTCAGGTCATATTCGTGGCTATACCAATACTCTGCCTCTACAAATTGAAATTCTTTATAACGAATATAATATTGTCGCTGCTTTCAGCGTGGCAATTTTATTATTAATGATGTCATTAGCTTTATTATTGCTAAGACAATGGATAGAACATCGTTTAGCGAAAGTGCTAACTGACATTTAATAAAGCAAGGAGATCAGCATGGGGATCTTTATACAAGATATTAATAAACAGTTCGGTCAGTTTCAAGCCTTACATAATATTAATTTTTCGATAGAAAGGGGAGAGTTAGTTGCATTGTTAGGACCCTCTGGCTGCGGTAAAACCACTTTATTACGAATTATTGCGGGCTTAGAGTCAGCAACAAGTGGCAAGATTTATTTTGGTTCCCGTGATGTTACAACATTGATTGCTAAACAGCGTGATATCGGTTTTTTATTTCAGAACTATGCACTGTTTAATCATATGACTGTTGCCAATAATATTGCTTTTGGCTTAAAAATGAAGGCAAAATTATTGGGTATTGATAGTGGATCGATTAATCAGCGTGTTAAGGAGCTGCTAACATTAGTTCAACTTGATAATTATGCTCATCGTTACCCTAATCAACTTTCTGGTGGACAGCGGCAAAGGATCGCTTTAGCAAGGGCATTGGCAACTAAACCTCAGGTTTTATTACTTGATGAACCATTTAGTGCATTAGATGCAAAAGTTCGCAAAGAGTTACGTCGTTGGTTAAGAGATTTTCATCATGATATTAACGTAACCACGGTTTTTGTGACTCATGATCAAGAAGAAGCGCTTGAAGTTGCTGATAAAATTATCTTAATGAATAATGGCAAAATTGAACAAATAGGTACCCCTAAACAGGTTTATAAACAGCCTAAAACTGCGTTTGTGGCACATTTTTTAGATGACGTTAATCAACTACATGGTCATATTACCAATAACCGTTTACATATAGGTAATTTTGTACAACCGATGTCGACACAGGGACAATGGCCAGATCAACAAGTTATTGCTTATGTTAGACCGCATGAACTCAATGTTTCAAAGTCAGTCGAACAAAATAGTATGGAGGGGAGAATTGTGCGTATACATACCGCAGGCCCACATATTTTTATGGAGATAAAATTGGCTCATCAACCGAAAAATATCGATGTTTCAATCAATAACCAACAGTATGAAGCGAATCAATTTATGATTGGCGATATCGTCTATTTACAGCCATTATTGGTGAATGTATTTGTTCAAGAACAGCTATTTGAGTTTATGATTTAAATACGTTATTAGCACTAACTGTATGAATTAAATTTGGTAATCAATAATATTTAATTTATCTTCACTAGCTAGTGCTCTCGCTTTGATTTCATCTAATGATAACTCGGTATTACATAACTGAATAAAGCGCCAAATATAGTTACGATGTAATTGATAACGTTTGACTCCAATCCAAGTCAGGTGTGATGAAAAAAGATGCTCTGCATCAATCTGTACAAGGTTTGTATCATGCTCGCTATCAAACATTTTATTAACCAAAATACCGACTCCAAGACCTAATTCGACATAACTTTTTATAATATCTGACTCTTGTACATTTAGTGTAATATTTGCTGTTAATCCATGGGCCGCAAAAGCATCATCGATACTCTCTCTAGCAAATATACCCGGACGATACGTGATGATAGGAAAACGGTTGAGCATCTCTAAGGTGATCATTTTTTCTTTAGTAAGAGGGTGATTTTTAGGAACAATAATTGTGTAATGCCAACGATAGAATGGATAATTGACAATCGCAGTATGGCTATTTTTTTGGTTATAAATAGCGATATCGGCTTCACCGGAAAGTACCATATCAGTAATTTCGTTGGCAGATCCTTGGTTAATCGTCATCAGTACTTGTGGAAAAAATTCATGAAATGACTTAATAATTTTCGGTAAAATATAACGGGATTGTGAATGTGTTGTTGCAATAACCAAGGCTCCCTCTTCTTTATTCGAAAAAACGGTCGAGAGACGCCGAATGTTACTGATTTCATCTAATATCCGTTCAGCAATAATCACGAGTTCATGGCCTGGTTCCGTCATATTAATAAGTCGTTTACCTTGACGAATAAATAGCTCAATATTGAGCTCATCCTCCAGCTCTTTGATATGGCGACTGACACCCGACTGAGAGGTATAGAGCGTATTGGCTACCTCAGTCAAGTTATAATTACAGCGAGCAGCTTCTCGAATAATTCTTAACTGTTGTAAATTCATAAAGTAATTACCCTTATTCAATAAAAGGTTATATGATCGATTATAAAATCATCACACTAAAAGGCAAATACGATAAAGTCATAATGATATGAGTTATCGATATAAGAGCATGAAGTGAATTAACGATAAAAATCGCTAGCTGAATTTATAACGGGTTCAACCACTTTACTACGAATCATAAAATCACCGAACCCTTCATCGTGATTACGTGATAAAGACCAATTTTCAATCAATGGTTCCAATGTCTGAATAATCTCTTCTACGGTGATATTTTCTCTGTATAGTCTTGGAATTCGCGTACCCATTCGATCTCCGCCCAAATAGAGGTTATATCGCCCTGGTGCTTTACCGACTAATCCTATTTCAGCAAGCATTGCTCTACCACATCCATTTGGACAACCAGTAACACGTAAAATAATATATTCATCACTTAATTGATACTTAGTTAAAATTTGCTCGAAGGTCGTGATAAAGCCAGGTAAGAAGCGTTCAGCTTCAGCCATTGCTAATGGGCAAGTAGGAAATGAGACACAAGCCATCGAATTTTTTCGTTGTGAAGTGATATTTTTATCGATTAAACCATATGTTATAGCAAGATTTTCTATTGTTGTTTTTTGTGAAGCCGGTACATTAGCAATAATGAGATTTTGATTAGCTGTTAAACGAAAATCACCTTGGTGAATTTTAGCTATTTCCACCATGCCCGTTTTTAACTGTTTTTGCGGATAATCAAGTAATCGTCCATTTTCAATAAAGAGTGTTAAATGCCATTGATTATCAACACCTTTTAACCAACCAAATTGATCACCGCGTTGATTAAAAGTATAGGGTTTACTCGGTAAAAAGGATATACCAGCACGTAGTTCTACTTCACGTTTAAAGTTTTCTACCCCAACCCGTTCTAAAGTATATTTAGTTTTAGCATTTTTACGATTGCTACGATTTCCCCAATCTCGTTGTGTTGTAACAACCGCTTCAGCAAAGAGCAGGGTGGCTGATACCGGGATAAAACCAAAATCATCAGCTTTACGTGGATAGGTTGTTTTGTCTCCATGAGTCATTGCTAATCCACCGCCTACCAAAACGTTAAAGCCAATCAATTTTCCGTGTTCGGCGATCGCGACAAAGCTTAAGTCGTTAGCGTGTACATCAACATCATTAAGTGGTGGAATAACGACTGCCGTTTTAAATTTTCGAGGTAAATATTGGCTACTTAAAATGGGTTCTTCATCTTTGGTCTCGAGCTTTTTACCATCTAACCAAATTTCGATATAAGCTCGGGTCTTAGGTAATAGATGTTCTGATATTTTACTCGCCCATTGGTAAGCTTGTTGATGAACTTCTGACTCAATGGGATTACTGGTACATAGTACATTGCGGTTGACATCTCCCGCTGTTGCTATTGAATCTAACCCAACACTATTTAATAACTGGTGGGCAGATTTAAGATCTCGTTTAAAAATACCATGAAATTGAAACGTTTGTCTGGTGGTTAAACGGATACTGCCGTAAAAAGTCTCTTCGCTAGCAAATTGATCAATGGCTAGCCACTGTTTGGGGGTAATAATACCACCAGGTAAACGACAACGTAACATCATGTGAATTAAGGGTTCAAGTTTTTGCTCTATACGTTCTGCTCGAATATCACGATCATCTTGTTGATACATGCCGTGTAAACGGATTAGTTGTGAATTATCACTATTAAATCCACCGGTAATGTTATTATCTAAATCTTGTGTAATAGTGCCACGTAAAAAGTTACTTTCACGTTTAAAGCGCTCAGCATCTGACGGTGGAAGATGCGAAACGTCATTTTTAGGTGGCGTCAAATGGCCTTTATGTATCTGATTGTGTGTATTTGGTAATTTAATTTTATCATTGCTCATATTTTATACCCATTGGTTAATCTTGTTAGTAGATATCGCGTTGATAACGCTTATTACTTCTTAGCTCATCCAAATATTCATTAGCTTGCTCTTCATCATAATTTCCTTGTTGCATAATAATATTTAGCAATGCTAAATGAACTGCATTTGCCATATGATTTGCATCACCACAGACATAAATGTAAGCGCCTTCTTGTAGCCATAACCAAAGGTCGTGACTTTGTGCTATTAACTTATCTTGTACATAAATTTTGTCGGCTTGATCTCTTGACCAAGCGAGATCAATTCGTGACAGTTGACCCTCTTTTAGATAATTTTGCCACTCTAGTTGATATAAAAAGTCTTCAGTAAAATGAGGGTTACCAAAAAATAGCCAGTTTTTTCCACTAGCAGATTCACTTGCTCGTTGTTGAATAAAGGCGCGAAAGGGTGCAATGCCAGTTCCTGCTGCAATCATAATAATGGGTATAGCGTTATCATTTGGTAATCGGAAATTATCATTAGATTCTATAAATATATTTACTTGACTCGATTCGGTGGTTTGTCTTGCTAAAAAACCTGAGGCTCCACCTGTTCGTTGTTTACCATCAACCCAATATTGCACAATATTTACAGTCAAATGAGCCTCATCTCCGACTTCATCTTGGGCACTAGCAATCGAATAAAAACGCGGATTTAATGGTCGTAAAATGTTGATAAATGCTTGCGCCGAAAAGTTTCCTTGATAGCGATTTAGCATATCAACCAGCGGGGTAGCTTGACAAAAATCGCGTAGTGCCAATTTATCTTGGATAAGTGTTAATAGGTGCCTATCGTTAATTAAATTAGCATATTTTTCTGCGATGAACGGCGTATTTTGCGTTAGTTCTCGTCTACTTAGTAATGCTTGTTGTAACGGCAATAACTCACCATCAACGTCGACTTGTGTATCTGCCGCTAATTGGGTTGTCGCTAGTAGCTCATCCACTAATTCGCTATCATTTTCAAACCAAATACCTAATGCATCACCAGCTTGATATGTTATCCCCGAACCCGTTAAATCAAGTTCAATATGTCGAATATCACGATCAGAACGGCGTCCGGTAATTTTCTGATTGATATTTATGGCAGCTAAAAAGGGCTGATTTCGTGAATAATTTGGTGTGATACTAGCAGTACTCATATTATGCTGATGAGATACTGATGGTGTAAGATTATTTTTCAGCTTATCGACGACTGATTTTAGCCACTGATGACTAATCGCTTGGTAATCAGTATCCGCATCTACTCGTTCTAATAAACGAGTTGCACCAAGCTCAGCTAAACGCTGATCAAAATATTTACCGGCTTGGCAAAAATGAGTGTAAGACGTGTCACCTAAACCTAGTACCGCATAATGCAGATTGTTGAGAGCGGGGACTTTTTTACCTGATAACCATTTATAAAAAGTAAATGCCTCTTCGGGTGGTTCTCCTTCACCTTGAGTCGATGTGATAATAATCAGAATATTTTCTTGATCAATTTTTTTAAATTTATAATCTGCTGCGTGGACATGGGTTGCGCTTAATCCTAAACTATTTAACTCATGATTAAGTTGTTGAGCAATGCGTCTAGCATTGCCTGTTTGTGATGCTGATAAAATAGTTATAGTTTGATTATTAGCAGGGTCAATGGTTTTACTAACAATAGGTGATAATTGCTGCTGTGGTGTTTCTAGCGCTAAAGTATCATTATTAGCTAGCCCCCATAAATAGCCAGAAAGCCAAGCTAATTGTTGTTTTGAGGCATTATCGATAATTTTATCGAGTTCATCAGGATTAAATGGTGATATATACTTGCTCATAATAATACCTTGCTTAATTCATTTTTTATTAACACGATCAATCGCTAGCGTTATTTATGCGAGCTGAACTTCTTTTCAAAAATTCACTTTATGCAAACCGCACTCTCGCCCTTGTAATCCTTTGGTTGGATCAAAATAATTAAGTTCATTGGGGAGATTGTGTTTTTTGATGTAGTCTTGCATATCTTGTGTTGTCCACTCTAAAAGGGGCGCAACTTTGAGTAAATTATTGCCGGCAACGTTAACAATATCTAGACCTTGTCGTAATGCGGATTGTTCTTTGCGTAGGGCTGTTAGCCAGATTGTCGGTTTCAATGTAGCAAGAGCTCGATTAAAGGGCTCTAGTTTAAGAATTTTTGTAAATTCATCATGTTCTGGGGTATCGAGTTCAGGTAAGCCATTGTAGCGAACATTTAAATAAGCTTGAGTACGTTGTGGGACAAAAATATGTATATTAAGTTTTAGCTGATCAATGATTTTATTGGCAACACGATAAGTATCATTAGTCGCATAACCGTTATCAACCCAGACTACATCAATATCGGGTTTTACTTGACTCGTCAGATGCAATAATACCGCTTCATAAGGACCAAAGTGGGTACTAATAATACTTTTTTTATGTTGATGATCATTGGGATTGAGGGCCCATTCAATAATCTCCAACGGTGATTTATTTTGTAGTGTCTGATTGATTACAGTTAAGTCAGTCATTTTTAGTCCCTATTTTATGGTTAGTCTTGATGATCAAAATTATTCATATTCACCGCATTAATTGACCCAATGGTATAACTCCTCAACGACTTCCGGTCGACTGAAGGTTACGGGTAATGCTTCTCTGGCTTGTAAACGTCGTCTTACTTCTGTTCCTGAAATTAATAATCGGTAGCTACTATCGTGAGGACAGGTTTTATTTGATGCCATACCACCACATTTTTGGCAATAAAATGTCCAATCAATATTAATCGGTTGAATTTTTAAATCATGTTTGTGTAGTTTGGTAAAAATCTGTTGTGCGGCAAAAGGCGAATAAAAATCACCAACGCCGGCATGATCTCGACCAATAATTAAATGGCTACAACCATAATTTTGTCTAAATAGTGCATGCAATAAAGCCTCTTTGGGGCCGGCATAGCGCATATCTAATGGATAGCCAGAGTGAATAACACTGTTTTTGACAAAATAATTCTCAATTAATGTGCTGATCGCTTTTAAACGAATATCGGCTGGTACATCTCCCGCTTTTAGATGACCAAATAGTGAATGGATTAAGACCCCATCAAATAGTTCAAGAACTGTTTTAACAAGATATTCGTGAGAGCGGTGCATTGGATTACGGGTCTGAAAAGCGGCAATCTTTTGCCATCCAAATTGTGTAAATAGGTCACGAGTCTCTTTGGGGGTTAAAGCATATTGACCAAATCGTTTTTTAAAACCATCATCATTAAATACGATGACTTTACCGCCGAGATTAACCGGCGGTTGTGCCATAAGCACAGCAACACCATGATGTGAGACATCGGTTGTACCAAATACCTGTTCCGCTTCCCACTGTTTATTTGGCCGATAAATACTATCAATCGCTAAAATACCGATTAAATTACCCTCTGGCGTTTTTAAAGCAACATCATCACCTAATGATAATAAATTAGCTTGCTGCTCGCTGACTGATACTGTAATTGGAATTGGCCAGAAAACACCATTAGATAAATGCATATTATCGCAAACACTGTGCCAATCTTGTTCACGCATAAAACCATACAATGGCGTAAATCCACCAATGCCCAACATGACTAAATCGCCCACTTCTCGAGAACTTAATGTGATAAACGGAAGTGTTGTTGCATATTGTTGTTGTTCTATTAACTCATTGTCAGCAATCATCAGTGGGGTTAATGTTTGACTAGCATGGGGAGTAATAAGTTGCATATAATTTCCTTACTAATAACCATAATTATTTTATGTGATAATTAAAAACGATTATGGTTAAATAAGAAAATATCAATTTTGTATACTATTATGCATTTTGCGCATATGCCTGAAATTACAGTTGCTGATAAGGGGAAATAGAGTGGATTCTTCGTTATATTTTTGCTGTAAACTATTAATCTAGTATAAAAATAGCTAGGCAAATTTTTGACATAAAAAAACCTGCTATTAAAGCAGGCTTTTATAAATTAGTTGGCTCCCCCAACAGGACTTGAACCTGTGACATACGGATTAACAGTCCGCCGTTCTACCGACTGAACTATGGAGGAACACATGGGCGAGGATATTAACGATCTCTTGCTGGACTGTCAACAACAAAAGCTAAAAAAGTATTTAATTGCTCAGCTTATAATCACTTTAATAAATAATCACTCAATTTTGGTAATTATGATAAAATTGGCCAACATACGATTTTGAGCTAGTTTTGTTTTATTATGAAAAAGAATATCTGTATATTTTGTGGTGCTAGTAATGGCAATAATGTCGCTTACCAATTATATGCCCAAAAACTTGGTGAGCTGATTGCTAAACAAGGGCGAAATCTCATTTATGGCGGTGGTAACAAAGGACTAATGGGCATTATTGCTAATGCTGTATTAGAACATGGTGGCGAAGTTATCGGGATTATCCCTGAAAGACTGGTTAAGGCTGAAACTGCACATCATGGTATTACCAAGCTTGAAGTGGTTGCTGATATGCATATTCGTAAAGCGAGAATGGCTGATCTTGCCGATGCTTTTATTGCTATGCCTGGCGGTTCTGGTACGTTGGAAGAAATTTTTGAAGTTTGGACCGGTGCGCAAATCGGTTATCACGAAAAGCCTGTCGCACTATACGATGTCAATCACTTTTGGCAACCAATGCAAGCCTTTTTGCAACATGCAGTGCAAGAGGGATTTATACGTGAAAGTTTTTATAATACTTTGATTGTTTCCGATGATCCTGAGATATTATTACAACATATCGATAGTTATATTCCTAAAGATCTTGATCGCTGGATTAAAAAATAATGAATTTACTTAAGTCATTAGCTGCCGTAAGCTCAATGACTATGGTGTCACGAGTATTGGGTTTTATTCGTGATGCGATAGTTGCTCGTTATTTTGGTGCAGGTATGGCAACGGATGCTTTTTTTGTTGCTTTCAAGCTCCCGAATTTATTAAGACGTATTTTTGCTGAAGGGGCTTTTTCGCAAGCTTTTGTGCCAATTCTTGCCGAATATAAAAGCCAACAGGGCGATGAGGCTGCTCGTACATTTGTCGCTTATGTCGCTGGATTATTAACACTCGTTTTAGCCATTGTTACTGCAATCGGTGTGCTTGCCGCACCCATTATTATTTTTATTACCGCCCCAGGATTTACTGAGCCAGTTGAAAAATTTGAATTAGCATCCCTAATGCTAAAAATTACTTTCCCGTACATTTTTCTGATCTCGTTATCATCACTTGCCGGGGCTGTACTGAATACTTGGAATCGTTTTTCAGTGCCGGCATTTGTACCGACATTTTTAAATTTAAGTATGATCGGCTTTACACTATTTACCTCACCATACTTTAATCCACCTGTATTATCTCTTGCAGTCGGTGTCGTTGTCGGTGGTGTTTTACAGTTACTTTATCAATTACCGTATCTTAAACAAATCGGCATGTTAGTGTTACCAAGACTTAACTTGCGTGATAGTGGCGTCTGGCGAGTTTTAAAATTAATGGGGCCAGCGATTTTAGGGGTTTCAGTTGCACAAATTTCATTAATTATTAATACCATTTTTGCCTCATTCCTAGTCACTGGCTCGGTATCTTGGATGTATTATGCTGACCGATTGATGGAGTTTCCTTCGGGAGTTTTAGGCGTTGCTTTAGGGACAATTTTACTCCCTTCATTATCTAAAAGTTTCTCGAAAGGGGATTTCAAACAGTATTCCGATTTGCTAGATTGGGGACTGCGACTCTGTTTTTTACTGGCGTTACCGAGTGCCGTCGCGTTAGGGGTGATCGCGAAACCTTTAATTTCAACGCTATTTGAATATGGTAAATTTACGGCTTTAGATAGTGAGATGACTCGACAGGCACTAGTTGCTTATTCGGTTGGTCTACTCGGATTGATTTTAATTAAGGTATTAGCTCCCGGTTTTTATTCAAGGCAAGATATTAAAACGCCAGTCAAAATTGCAATTGTTACACTGATTTTAACTCAGCTTATGAATCTTGCGTTCATTACCCATCTTAAACATGCTGGATTAGCTTTATCCATTAGTATTGCGGCATGTTTTAATGCTGGATTACTATTTTGGCAGTTACGTAAAAAACAGTTATTTATCCCTAAACCAGGCTGGTTGAGCTTTATTGTAAAAATTGTGATTGCGGTTGTGGTTATGTCTATTGTTCTTATGGTAGGTAGTGAACTGTTACCCGATTGGTCTAGTGGTAGTATGTTATCAAGAATAGGCCGATTATTGTTACTTGTTACCGCCGGCGCATTAGCCTATTTTGCTTCACTGATTATATTGAGATTTAAACTAAGACAATTTATTAAACGTATTTAATAAAATAAGAATAATAATTAAATAATATGACCTAATAGGAATACATATGAATAATTTGTCTTTTTTTAAGTTACCAGCTATTTTCACAGCCATATTTTGGTTTATTAGTAGCATTATTCCGATGATTTTGCAGACCATTAACCACCAAGGATACCAGCACTTTGGTGATTATATGGTTACTCTTATCTATACCTTATTAATTTATGATATACCAAAAATTTTATTAATCTTTTTTGTTGCATCACTTACATTATATCGTTGCAATATTAATCAAGTTACTGTTAAAAATATTATTTATTTAACGATAATTAGCTGTGTGGGTAGTGTGGTTATTGTTTGGTATTATATGTTTTTATTCTCAGCCATACTGGGTTATTTGTATAAGTCAATGAGTCACTATTTTTATCAAATCATCCCTTATTTTAGTGATACGATATTCATTTTTTTCACTAATATAATTACAGAGTTAACGATTTGTTTGATTATCGGATTGATCTGTTATTACGGTATTTTACTGTTAAAAAAATGCATTTGATCGTGATGTAAACTCCACGGATATTAATTGTCAAAATAGTGCTAACATTTCTGTAAAACTGTTCATTATATTATTTATGTTTACCTTTATATTTTTTTGGGGAAATCTACTTCTTTCATTTATCCGCGTCTATTTCTATCAAGAACCGCTATATCTATTTGATAATTTATCTAATCACGATGATTATTTTCGCGTTTGTTTTTTATTTCTCAATTTATAAAAGTTTTAGTGCCCAATTTAAAAATCTACCAATTTCACTCGTTATTAAGAGTGTGATGCTATCTTTTGTACGATCAGTAATAGTTAATATACTCATTATTTTTGTAATGATATTTTGCTTTGTTATTATTATCTTTGGTAGCCATCGAGGTAGCGACATTAAGATGGGATTAGTGATGTTGGTTGGTGGCGGGTTACAGCTATTGTTTACTTGTATGATTATGCGTTCAGTTTGTCGATGTTATTTTACTAAAAAAATGGATCAGCATGAATCTTTGGATATGACGATACCGTAAATAGGTATTTAAGATAATAAAAATTTTAATGGGAAAATGATGAACCTAATCTCTTTTTTTAAGTTACCGTTATTAGTCTCTTTTTTTACGGTTCAATTAGTCTATTGGTTCTTTTCATCATGAATAGGGCAACATTGACAGAGTTGAGTACTATTCCTTTGATTCTTGATCTATTTTTTAATAATATTTTGCCTGAATTATTATTTGTTCTTTTGATCAGCTCGATTATTTTTTATCGTTATCGAATTCTATTAGGCACGCTTAAAAATAGCCTATTACTTCTGATTATTGCATTATTATTATATGCCGTTACCTATCTATTTTATTTAGTGATAATTAATATTATTCCTAAATTTATTTTTGGTGATTTTTATTATGTGAGTCATAATTTTTATACTAGCCTTTATGGCGCATTATCTTCCATTATTATTTATATTCTTATTGGGGGCGCGTTTTATTACCTTGTGGCTATATTACGTAATAAGTTTGATTTATCGGACACTAATTTTAATTCAGTTTATCATCATCAACAGTTAGCGCAGATTCATCTTGTATTGTTTATCTTATTATTGCTATTTATTGGCGCAGTGATTTATCAACTACTTTTCCTTTTAATCTTTCTTTCGAGAAGTATCGGTCGTATAGAAGATTATGTAATGATGAGCATTATTGTTACTCTTTCAGTATTGATTCTCTATTTTATTTTAAGACGTTCATTTACAGCACAATTTCAACGGATCGAAGTCGCAAAGCTGATTAAATGCGTCATTGTTAGCTATTTATTTTCTGTAGTGAGCTGTTTTATAATCAGTTTTGTTTTATCCTTTATTCTCCTATTTATTTTATCTAATTTTTATTATTCTCGTCATCAGCTTGAGCTATACGTTTTTATATTGGTATTTGCTGTACAAATTATCGTGACCTGTGTTGTGATGCGTTTAGTGACGAGACAATATTTTGGTCAATATAGTCTCTCTAACAAAGAATAGTCATTAGTATGATAGTAATAGATGTAAAACGAATATAATAATAAAAACATTAGCTCAAACCATAATATGAAACTGAAAAGAGATAATATGAATAATCATCCTTTTTTTAAATTACCATTAATTTTAACGATGGCTAGCTTTGTCATTAGCTTATCAATTATGTTTAGTCTCATTTTATTAAGATCTCATGGTACTATCGCTGGTTTTTTTGAAATGTTTGCTATTACTATTGGGCTATTTTTCGTCGAGTTACCCAAGTTATTATTGCTGATAGTACTTGCAGTATTTGCTTTATATCGTTATGCGATCAATATAATGACGGTTAAAAATATATTACTCGTGATATTGGTTGCAATTATTATTAATGGGTTTGTTTTACTCTTTAATTTTTTTGCTCTCCCACTATTTATTCAGTTTTATAGTTATATTGAGCAGTACTATGATCCGATTATCACTGCGAGCTTTCAACTAGTTATTGCTGTATGTAAGTATTTTATAACCGCTATTGTTGCTTATGGGAGTATCGTAATATTAAAAAATTTATTTGATCATGATGTTAAATCACAAGCATTACAGCAGTATGGTAGTGTAAGAATACATTTAATATTATTTTTATTGCTGTTTATGTCGATTCTTACACTATTTTTAATACCAATATTGTTGCCGATTTTACAGAACACAATTCCTTATCAAAACTATAATATGGCTGTAATTAACTTATTTTCATTAATTATCTTAGTGTTTACGCTTACCTTCGCAATCAAAAAATCGTTTAATTATGCTTTTAGCACATTGCAAATCGCTAAGATTATTAAAAGTGTTATTTTTGTAATGATAGCGGCAGTTATTGTTAATTGTATTGTATCAGTCATAATAATATTGATTATAAAAGAGGTGCCTTATTACTATTTTAATTATAATTTAATCTTGTTATTGCTATTATTGATAGGGGTATTACAACTGATCATTATATGCGGTATAGCGCGAGTATTTACTAAACGTTACTTCAGTGCGACGTTTAATGCAACTGAATGATAAAAGTGATAGAATTGTAGAAAAGTTAATGTGAATTAAAAATGGCTAATAGACCGAATAAACCTAATAGACAAGATAAGCAAGATAGAATGGTACAAAGCTTAAAGGTGCCTCCACATTCTATTGAAGCAGAACAGGCTGTGCTTGGTAGTTTAATGATTGATAATCAGCGCTGGGATCGCGTTTCTGAAACCATTACTGATCGCGATTTTTATTCTCGCCATCATCAAATTATTTTTGCTGAAATGGTCAATTTGGTGACTAAAGGTGTACCAATTGATCTTATCACGCTATCAGAAAGTTTAGAAAGCAAAGATGTGTTAAGTGATGTCGGTGGTTTCGCCTATTTAGCTGAACTTTCTAAAAATACGCCAAGTGCTATCAATGTCGTTGCTTATACTGATATTATTCGTCAGCAAGCAATATTACGAGAATTAATTAGCTCATCTAATGAAATTGCTGATAACTGTTATGCTACAGAAGGGCGTAGTAGTGAAGATATTCTTGATTTAGCTGAAACTAAAATCTTCCAAATTGCTGAAAATCGTGCGAAGCAAGGCGTTGGTCCGAAAAGCGTGACTTCAGTACTTGAAGATACGGTAGCAAAAATTGAAGAGTTATTCCAAAAACCACATGATGGTGTGACAGGTGTTTCAACCGGTTTTGTTGATTTAGATAAGAAAACTGCAGGTTTACAGCGTTCAGATTTAATTATTGTTGCAGCACGACCATCAATGGGTAAAACGACTTTTGCGATGAATTTATGCGAAAATGCCGCTATGATGCAAGAGAAACCGGTACTCATTTTCAGTCTAGAGATGCCTGCTGAACAGATTATGATGCGTATGTTAGCATCGTTATCCCGTGTTGATCAGACTAAAATCAGAACGGGTCAATTAGATGATGATGATTGGGCAAGAATTTCTAGTACTATGGGCATTTTACTAGAAAAGAAAAACATGTATATTGATGACTCTTCAGGGTTAACTCCGATGGAGTTACGTTCACGTGCAAGACGAATCTATCGCGAGCATGGTGGGATAAGCATGATTATGGTCGATTACCTACAATTGATGCGAGTTCCGAATATGAGCGAGAACCGAACATTAGAGATCGCCGAAATTTCACGCTCACTTAAAGCACTTGCTAAAGAGTTGCAAGTTCCTGTTGTGGCATTATCACAGTTAAACCGAAGTCTTGAACAGCGCGCTGATAAAAGGCCTGTTAACTCTGACTTACGTGAATCGGGCTCTATTGAGCAAGATGCTGACGTGATTATGTTTATTTATCGTGATGAAGTTTATAATGAAGGATCGGAGCAAAAAGGTATTGCCGAAATAATATTAGGTAAGCAGCGTAATGGTCCAATTGGTAAAGTACGCTTGAAATTCCAGGGACAGTGGTCCCGATTTGATAATTATGCTAATTCAGCTGATTATTTTGATGATGAATAATGATATTTATATTAACCATTAATAGTAAAAGAGAGTCTAACGAATGTTAAACCAGATTAAAGCAATGATTCAGTATCTTCTTCCTAAACAGCTATTAACAGTAATGTTTGGTTATTTGGCAAGTAAACAACTTGGCTTTCTAACTACCGCCATGATTAAAGGCTTTTGCAAGTTATATAAAATTGATCTGACTGAAGCTAAATATCAAAAAGCGGAAGAGTATAAAACATTTAATGATTTTTTCGCCCGAGAATTACAAGAAGATGCAAGACCTATTGATGAGTCAGATAATAGTATTGTTATGCCTGCCGATGGCGTAATTAGCCAATTTGGTACTATCAAAGACAATGTGTTATTACAAGCAAAAGGTCATATCTATAGTTTGGAATCACTGGTTGCTTGCCACCCAGAAATGATTCAATTTTTCAAAAATGGTTCTTACGTTACCACGTATTTAGCACCAAGTAATTATCATCGCTTTCATACACCGTTTAACGGAACCTTGAAAGAGATGATCTATGTGCCAGGTGCACTTTTTTCAGTTAATAAAGCGACAACCGAAAATATTCCTAATATTTTTGCCCGTAACGAACGTGTGATCTGCCTATTTGAAACTGATATTGGTCCAGTCGCACAAATTTTAGTTGGTGCGACCATTGTGGGTAGTATCGAAACTAAATGGGAAGGGGTTATTACTCCTCCTCGTGATGGTGTAATGAAACGTTGGACCTATCAAGGTGATGTGCAACTTGAAAAGGGCGAAGATATGGGATGTTTTAAACTTGGATCAACGGTTATCACTCTGTTTGGTGCTAATAGCATTGAATTTATTGATAGTTTAAAAGAAGGGCATGTTGCTCGCGTTGGACAAAAGATGGCTGAAAGGATTTAGAATTGATGTGTTGGCGTAAACAAATTCGTATAATTTTTTTAAGTTTTATCTGTTTTTTTTCAATATTTGCTTACGCTGAACAGTCCGCTATCACCATTGAAAATGACAATGATTTATCATTGATCGTTAATCAATTATCTTCGCAAAATAGTGAACTCAGAGATACCTTAGCAGGTCAAAAAGCGCAGATATCACTGATTAATGATGAACAAAATACGATCTCATCACAGATTTCTCATGTACAAAATACCTTAGCCACCCTCGATGAGCAGGGAGAGTGGTTAAGTTTTTCAACTGCCCTGGGTGAGACGCTACGCCAACAGTTATTACGTTTACCTGAAAAACCGAAGTCACAACCTTTAGATGCGAGTATTGCGGATACGAAAGTGTTACAGTTGGGCTATACCAATCAACTTAACAACCTTGATGACTATCCTGATTTAAATAATTCAGCATTAAGTAGTGCTGAAGTGATTAAATATAGACGTTTAATTCGGGAACAAGCTGAATTGCTTAAAACCTTAATCTCTGGTTGTGATTCCGTTATTTTAGAGCTAACTAAACTTAAAATTTCCAATAAACAGTTAATTACAGCTATTGATAATGTTAATGATGCGGCGCATCGCTATTTTTTCTGGGTTGCCGATGTTAACCCAATTAATACCTCGACACCGATGCAGCTAGTTAAAGATATTGGCTTATTTGTCTTTTCTATTGATACATTATCGCAGTTATATCATGCTGTGACTGAAATTATTCAAACGCCACAAACATTATTTTTATTTATTTTTGCTCTAGCCTTAGTGTTTGCCTACTACAAAGGTAAAAGTAAGTATAATCACTATTTAGAAAAAGCAGCCAATCGAGTTGGTAAGGTTAATCAAGATAGTTTTTCCATTACGCTCAGGGTGGTGGTTTACTCTTTATTGATGGCTTTACCGATCCCTATTTTATGGGGAATTATCGGTTACTCTTTACAGGCCGATTGGGATTACCCTGTTGCAGTTGCATTAGGTTATGGAATTAATGCTGCTGCACCTATCTTATGGGTCTTTATTATCAGTGCACAATTTGCCTCGTCGAATGGACTCTTTACTACTCATTTCGGTTGGCCTGAAAATCGTGTTCGTTCTGCAATGAAATATTATCAATTGTCGGTATGGGTTGTTATTCCACTTGTAACGATCGTAATGAGCTTTGATCAATATAATAATCGACAATTTGCTGCAACAATTGGTCGATTTGGCTTTATTCTGCTCTGTTTTGCATTGGTCTTTATGACTAACTCAATTCATCGAGCGGGTGTACCTCTGTATATTGATAAGAAAGGCTCAGGGGATAATCTATTTAGTCGTATCTTATGGATCATCTTACTTAGTGCTCCTTGGGTGGCTATTATGGCTGCCTGCCTTGGCTATTTATCAACAGCACAAGCATTACTTGGGCGGTTAGAAGCTTCGGTTATTATTTGGTTTTTACTCTTAGTCGTTTATTTTATGATTCGTCGCTGGATGTGGATCCAAAAGAGGCGTATTGAATTTGAACGGGCTAAACAGAAGCGGTTAGAACGACTCGCTCAACGTAAAACGGCTGAAGAGACAAACAACAGTTCACCCTCTTCGGTAAGTAATAATCCTACTGATAATATTGATGAGCCGGTCATTGATCTTGATACCATTAGTGCTCAATCATTGCATTTGGTTCGTTCGATTATTGTGATGGTTGCACTTATTAGTATGATTTTATTGTGGTCAGAGCTTCATTCAGCTTTTGCTTTTATGGAAAATATTAAATTGTGGGGCTCTAAATCAGTTATTAATGGTGTTGAAGTTGAACAATATATTACTCTAAGTTCTGTATTTATTGCTGTTCTGGTTATGATGATTACTGTACAACTGGTTAAAAATTTACCGGCTTTATTAGAACTGGGGATTTTACAGCATTTAGATCTCACGCCAGGAACGGGCTATGCTATATCAACAATTAGTAAATATCTAATATTGATGATTGGTTGTATAAGTGCCTTCTCATTTGTCGGGATTGATTGGAGTAAAATCCAATGGCTAATTGCTGCACTCGGTGTCGGGTTAGGTTTCGGTTTACAAGAGATTTTTGCCAATTTCATATCAGGTTTGATCATGCTATTTGAAAAACCAGTACGTATTGGTGATACAGTGACTATTCGTGATCTGACAGGAACAATTACGAAGATTAATACTCGGGCTACTACTATTGTAGATTGGGATCGCAAAGAGATTGTGATGCCAAATAAAGCATTTATTACTGAGCAGCTAGTTAACTGGTCTTTGTCTGATCCAATTACGCGAATTGTATTAACGGTACCTGCAACTATTGATGCAGACAGCACGTTGATTATTGATATACTAAAACGCGTAGCCCATCAATGTGAACATGTATTAGATGATCCTGAACCACAAGCATTTTTGGTCGATATTCAAGAAGGTATTCAATTATACGAACTGCGTGTCTTTGCTTCCGAAATGTCTTTCCGCATGCCGATTCGTAGCGATATTCAACAATTAATTATTGCTGAATATCGTAAACATAATCTTAAATTACCATTCCCACCGCTACAAACTAATCTTGAAGCTTTAGGCCGTAAAAGTAGTCGACGAACCTATACAGTAGGTGCGATTTAGATCAATATAGATAAAACCATACTGATTAGAAAGTATGGTTTTTTCACTAAAATGATAGTCTACAGCAATATTTTAACGAAACTTGTTACTGCGCTGAGTAATAGGTTTTTAAGACAAGTTTTAGTATACTAGGCTGCATGTCATTTTAGTGAGTTTGCGTTGTGCGTTTAAATCAAAGTCAACAACAAGCAGTTGAGTATGTATCTGGCCCTTGTCTCGTGTTAGCAGGAGCGGGTTCAGGCAAAACTCGCGTTATTATTAATAAAATTGCTTATTTGATTCAGGTCAAAGAGTACCAGCCAAGACATATTGTTGCCGTTACTTTTACTAATAAAGCGGCTCGCGAGATGAAAGAGCGTATCGCTCATAGTCTAGGTAAAAAAGAGACTCGTGGTCTAAAAATATCGACCTTTCATACTTTAGGGCTCGATATTATCCGTAAAGAGTATAAACATATTGGTATCAAGAGTAATTTCTCGTTGTTTGATGACCAAGATCAGTTTGCTTTACTTAAAGAGCTCACCGAACAGTGGTTTGATGGTGATAAAGATTTAATTAACCAGTTACGTAGTATGATTTCTAACTGGAAAAATGATTTAATTGATGCAACTATTGCGATGGCTAGAGCTCAAGGTAAAAAAGAGCAGCTATTTGCTCATTGTTATCAGCTCTATGAACAGCAGCAAAAAGCATGTGGTATTTTAGATTTTGATGATTTGATTCTTCTACCAACGCTATTATTAAAAAGTAATGAAGAGGTTCGCGAAAAGTGGCAAAATCGCGTGCGTTACTTATTGGTCGATGAATATCAAGATACCAACACCAGTCAGTATGAGTTAATAAAACTCCTTGTTGGGCAAAGAGCTAAATTTACGGTAGTAGGGGATGATGATCAGTCGATCTATTCATGGCGAGGAGCCAGACCACAAAATTTAATCTTACTAAGCCAAGATTATCCTAGCTTGAATGTTATTAAACTTGAGCAAAATTACCGCTCTTCTGGTCGTATTTTAAAAGCGGCTAATATTTTAATTGAAAATAACCCACATATTTTTAGTAAAACACTTCATTCAGAATTGGGTTATGGTGAACCACTCAATGTTATTTCTGCAAATAATGAAGAAGATGAAGCCGAAAAGGTCGTCAATGACTTAATTGGTCACCGCTTTACTAACGGGAGTCGATATGGTGATTATGCTATTTTATATCGGGGAAATCACCAATCACGACTATTAGAAAAAGTATTAATGCAAAATCGAGTTCCTTATAAAATTTCTGGTGGAACATCATTTTTTTCGCGTATTGAAATTAAAGATATCATGGCCTATTTGCGATTATTAATTAACTTAGATGATGATAATGCATTTATTCGGGTGATTAATACGCCTAAACGGGAAATTGGCCCCGTCACATTACAGAAGTTAGGACAGTTAGCGGAGCAAAAATCGTTGAGTTTATTTAAGGCGGCATTTGATCCTGATATTACCGAAATATTACCACCTAAAAGACTTGAAGCGTTACAGAGCTTTGTGCATTGGTTTAGTCCTCTATCGGAAAGCATTGAACAAGATCCGATGTCAGCTGTACATGAGTTACTGCATGGTATTGATTATGAGAGTTGGTTATATGAAACCTCGCCATCACCAGTTGCTGCGCAGATGAGAATGAAGAATGTTGAACAACTTATAGGCTGGCTTGATGTGATGCTCAAAGGGGATGATATTGATGAATCAACGACTCTTGAGCAAGCCGTTATGCGTTTTACATTACGAGATATGTTAGAGCGTAATGAAAGTGAAGAAGAGCAAGATGAAGTTCAGTTAATGACATTGCATGCATCGAAAGGCCTTGAGTTCCCTCATGTTTATTTAGTTGGAATGGCGGAAGGATTATTACCACACCAAGTGAGTATTGATGAGGATAATATTGAAGAGGAGCGCCGACTTGCTTATGTGGGAATTACACGAGCTCAGCAAACTTTAACTTTTTCATATAGCACTGAGCGTAAACAGTATGGTGATGTCAGTTACTTGGAACCAAGCCGCTTTTTATTAGAATTACCTCAAGATGATCTTAACTGGAGTAGCCAAAAACAGCAAACTTCAGAGCAACGTTTGGAACAGGGAAAAAGCCGATTAGCAATGATTAAAGCACAATTAGCGAGAGCGAAATCTGAATCATAATGAGACACACCCACTTACTGTATTTAGCAATAAGTGGGGGAATTTTTATTGTTCTAGTGAGGTTTGCCACCCTGGTAAGTTAAGTCCACCATCTTGAATATGGCTATCAATATAGTTTAACTCTTCTTGAGTAAATGTTGTGTTATTAACGGCTTGGCAGTTTTCCTCAAGTTGCTCTGGTCGACTTGCACCAATAAGTACACTCGTAACACGAGTATCTTTTAATAACCAGCTTAGTGCCATTTGAGCTAAGGTCTGTCCACGTTTTTGCGCTAAATCATTGAGCAAATTAATACTTGCAAGATTTTTCTCACTCAACATTTCGGCTTTAAATGAGCCACCTTGTTCTTTCGCTAATCGAGAATCAGTCGGTACACCTTTAAGGTATTTGTTCGTTAATAGTCCTTGGGCGAGCGGAGTAAAAGCAATACAGCCCGTTCCTTGCTCTTGTAAGGTATTTAATAATTCAGGTTCAACCCAACGATTTAGCATGTTATAAGAGGGCTGATGAATTAATAAAGGTACTTTTAATGATTTTAATAACTCGGCCATTTGTTGTGTTCGTTTGGCTGAATAAGATGAGATACCAGCATATAGTGCCTTACCGCTATTTACTGCGGTGGCTAAGGCGATTGCGGTCTCTTCTAAAGGCGTATTTGGATCAAAGCGGTGTGAGTAAAAAATATCAACATAATCAAGTTTCATCCGCTTTAGGCTTTGATCTAAACTCGATAATAAATATTTTTTAGAGCTTCCTTTGCCATAAGGCCCTGGCCACATATCATAACCAGCTTTAGTTGAAATAATCAGCTCATCTCGATAGGGTTTAAAATCTTTTTGTAGTAACATGCCAAAGTTCTCTTCAGCAGCTCCCGGTGGTGGACCATAATTATTAGCAAGATCAAAATGAGTAATACCTAAATCAAAGGCTTTACGTAAAATAGCTTGTTGGTTATTTAATGTACTATATGAGTGACCAAAGTTATGCCAAAGGCCTAAAGATAACATTGGTAGTTGCAATCCACTATATCCACAATATCGATATTTCATTAGATTATAGCGATCAGAATTAGCTAGATAAGGCATCGTTCACTTCTCCTTTATGATCAAAATAAAGTTATAAAAGTCGTGATTATTTTATTGGAACATAGATAACATAACATAAAAAAAGCGCTAATTAGCGCTTTTTTATTATTTTACCTATTTTATGCATTTTTAGGTTTTGTATGTGTAACGGCTTTATTTTTATGTTTGGTAAATAATTTAGTTACAAACACAAAGAATAGTGGCACATAGAATATTGCTAAGAACGTTGCAGTTAACATCCCACCAATAACACCTGTACCTACCGCATTCTGGCTAGCAGAGCCTGCACCGGAACTAATCGCAAGAGGTAGTACCCCAAGGATAAAGGCAAAAGAGGTCATTAAAATCGGACGTAAACGTAAACGACAAGCTTCTAATGTTGCATCGACTAACGATTTACCTTCTCTTTCTAGTGCTTCTTTAGCAAATTCAACAATCAATATCGCATTTTTTGCTGCCAGCCCCATGGTTGTCAATAAGGCCACAATGAAGTAGATATCATTATCAAGCCCCCTAAACATTGTTGCATAGACTGTACCTACAATACCTACTGGAATGATAAAGATGATTGAAATTGGTACTGTCCAGCTTTCATATAACGCAGCTAACACAAGGAATACTACGATAAGTGAAATAATATAAAGTGTAGTGGTTTGAGAACCAGTCTGTCTTTCTTGGTATGAAATACCCGTCCAGTCATAAGTGAACCCTTTTGGTAAACTTTTTGACAATTGCTCCATAACTAGCATTGCTTGACCAGAACTTTGTCCCGCAATAGCTGAACCACTAATACCCATTGCCGCAACTCCATCATAACGCATTAGTGATGGTGATCCATAGGTTTTAGTTGTATTAGCAAATGAGTCATAAGGTACCATTTCCCCATTGCTATTTTTGACATGCCAGAAGCTAAAGTCACCAGGTAACATACGGTAAGGCGCAGCCCCTTGAACATAGACTTTTTTAACTCGGTTGTTATAGACAAAGTCATCAATATATGACGAACCAAGGCTTGTTGACAATACAGTATTAATCGAGCTAATTGATGTACCTAATGCCTGAGCAGTCTCAAAATCTACATTAATTTTATATTGTGGAACATCTAACATACCCGATGGTCTTACTTGGGTTAGCTCAGGATTTTGCATTGCTGCGCCTAAGATTTGGTAGAATGCTGCCATGAGTTGATCATGACCTAATGAACCACTATCTTTTAAAATGTATGAGAAACCATTTGCCATACCTAATGCAGGAACCGCAGGAATATTTACCGCAAAGCTACGAGCTTCAGTAATTGTTGAAAGATAACGGTTAGCACTGTTTACAATCGCTTCTACAGATTGATCTTTATTAGTTCGAATCGACCAGTCTTTTAACTTAACAAAACCAAGACCCATATTTTGTCCACGACCTGCAATACTAAATCCTGCAACGGTAAATACCTCATCAACAGAATCTTTTTGCTGAGTAGTAAAATAGTTTCTTGCTTTATCTAATACCGCTTGTGTTTCACTTAATGTTGAAGCTGGTGGTAATTCAGTCATAATGATGATTACCCCTTGGTCTTCACTAGGTAAAAACGCGGTAGGGAGTTTATTAAAGCCAAAGCACATCACGATAATCATTAAAACGTAGCTCATAAAACTGATTAAAGGATATTTAATAACTTTAATTACGCCTCTTTCATATAAATGGAGACTTTTACTAAAAACGAAGTTAAAGCCAATAAAGAATTTCTCTAACAACCAACTAATCCATGAAAACGGCGGGATTTTAGCAAGACGGTCTGCGATAGATGCTTTTTGGGTTTTAAATTTTGATGGTGATTTCAATATTTGTACACATAGTGCAGGCGTTAATACAATCGCCATGATTACTGAAAGTACCATTGAGGTTACAATTGTGATAGAGAACTGTTTATAAATTCCCCCCGCAGCACCACCATAGAATGCCATTGGTACGAATACCGCTGATAGTACCGCAGCAATACCTACTAATGCAGGTGTAATCTCTTGCATCGATTTAACGGTTGCATCATAAGGCGATAATCCCTCATCATGCATAATACGCTCAACGTTTTCAATAACAACAATCGCATCATCAACCAATAGACCGATTGCGAGAACTAAGGCGAACATTGATAATGTATTGATTGTAAAACCTAAAATATATAAAACCGCGAATGTACCGAGTAACACAACTGGCACTGTAATAGTTGGAATTAATGTTGATCTTAAATTTTGTAAGAAAACAAACATTACGATAACAACCAATACAATCGCTTCAATTAGCGTATCAACAACGTTTTCAATTGATAATTTTACGAATGGTGTTGTATCGTAAGGGAATTTGTATTGAATATCATCTGGGAAGATAGCTGATAGTTCAACTAATTTTTCATCGATAGATGTAGATGTATCTAATTGGTTAGCTCCTGTCGCTAAGTATACCGCTAAACCAGCAGAAGGTTGACCATTAAAGCGAGATAAGAAGTTGTAATCGGCTGAACCTAATTCAACATCTGCAATGTCACTTAATAGGACTTTTGAACCATCCGTATTCACACGAACTAAAATATTTTTAAATTGTTCAACTGTTTTTAAACGAGATTGCGCAGTGATCGTTGCGTTAAGCTCTTGACCTTTTGTTACAGGTAAAGATCCTAATTGACCAGCCGTTACCTGAGCATTTTGTGCTTGGATTGCTGCTGTAACATCTTCCGTTGCAAGTTTAAAATAAGTCATTTTATTTGGATCAAGCCAAATACGCATCGCATATTCAGAACCAAATAGCGTGGTATCACCAACACCTTGTACACGACGGATTGGATCTTGTACTGTCGAATAGATAAAGTCAGCAATATCGGTCTGAGTTCTTTCTGGGTTTGTTGAATAAAACGCAACAACTTTTAAAAAGTTAGTATTATTTTTGGCTACCGAAACACCATTTTTTTGAACACTTTCAGGTAAACGAGCTTTAACACTTTCCACCTTATTTAATACTTGAACCTGAGCAAAGTCAGGGTCTGTACCCGGCGAAAATGTTAATGTTGTTTGTACAATACCTTGAGAACTACTGGTTGATGTCATATAAATTAAGTTATCGATACCAGTTAGGTTCTGTTCTATTAATTGTGTAACAGTATTATTAATTGTTTCAGCATCGGCACCAGGGTAAGATGCGGTTACTGTCACTGATGGTGGAGCAATATCTGGATACTGTTCAACTGCAAGTAACTTGATACCAAGCAGCCCTCCTAGCATCATAAGTATTGCAATTACCCAAGCGAAGACAGGGCGATCTATAAAAAACTTAGCCATTATTTAAGAACTCCAATTCTTACTTAACATTATTTTCAATCATTTGATCAAGTTGTTGCTGAGATAACAACTGAGGTGCTGCAACAATATTTGCAAATGTTCTTCCTTCTGGAGAATTTAAGTTCTGTTTACCTGACAAATTAAGTAGACCAGTAACAACGACTTTTTCACCTGCATTAATGCCGCCAGTCACGATCCAATATCCAGAAATACCTGAATACACTTTTACGTTATTACGTTTTTCAAAGTAATAAAATGATTTATCTGCGTTATCACTTGCTTTACGTTCTTTGATGATGGCAAGTGCATCTTGTTCCGCTTTTTCATTAGCTGCTTTAACTTCAGATTCAGTTTGATTTGGGGTACGAACAATTAATGCTGATTTTATGTATTCAAGTTCTTTGTCTTCTGGAACTGGAATAGCAACGATTGCTGTATAGTTACCTGCTGCATCACTGGTAATTCCTTTTTGTGGCACTAAAATGGCATTTTTAATGTTACCTAATGTCAGTAGTGGTTTAAGGAACATTCCTGGTAAAATTTGTGAAGTTGGATTTGAGAATTGCGCACGTAGTGTGACAGTACCTGTTGTTTCATTAACATTTTTATCAGAGAAAATGATACGTCCAAGACTTGGGTATTTACTGCCATCATTAAAAAAGATTTCTACTTTTTCATCTGGTGTATAAATCACATTACGCTCTTTTTCATTTTTCTCAAATATAGACGCAGCTTGAGTCATATCGACATAAATTGGATCAATTTTTTGTACAATAGCCATTGCTGTTGATTGGCCAGCAGCAACAAGTGCACCTTCAGTCACATTTGATTTACCAATATAGCCATCAATAGGTGAGTATACTTTAGTATAATCTAGATTAACTTTAGCTGTATTTAAATTAGCTTTAGCAACTAATACTGCCGCGTCAGCTTGTTGCCCATCCGCTACTGCTTTATCATAGTCTTGTTGGCTAATTGACTTAGTTTTTAATAAATCTTTATAACGGTTTACTGTTAGTTGTGCTATTTTTGCACTAGCTTCTGCACTCGCTACACTTGCTAAAGCACTATCATAATTTGCTTGATAGATTGCTGGATCGATTTGATAAAGTGATTGACCTTCAGTAACATTACTGCTTTCTTCAAACTCTCTTTTCAGGATAATACCGCCAACTTGAGGTCTGATCTCTGCAATTTGTGACGCGATCACTCGACCAGGTAATGAAACCTTAATTGTATAATCTAATGGTTGGGTTTCAAAAACGGTAACACTGGTAGTCGGTAATTTGGTTAATACATCTGCTGATTTATTATTATCACAACCTGTTAAAATTAAGCTGCTTCCTAATGCTAATGCCAAAGTAAAGGGAAATAGTTTTTGTTTCAATTTCATATAAAGATAGCCTCGGTAAAATCAATAACGCTCATGAATACTTATATATCATTAAAATATAATAAATATTATTATTAGATTTTTGGGATTTTACAGAAATTTAGCATGAAATGTAAGTGACAATTATAACGATAGCACAGAGTACTAAAAATAAATCATTCTATAGTAATGTGTTTTTATGATATGTTAGATCAAAGTCGTGTTTTGTGTTTATTTTATTGTGTTGTATTGGTTTTAAGTAAGTTTATTCTATTTATAAAATAGAAAATACGGTTTTAAGTTACTTGAGTATTGATATTTAAATACAGTAATATAGTCAAATAAAATTAATACAGAGATAAGTTTTATGGATAATTTACGTATTGTGTTGATTATTATTGCTTCTTTAGTGATCATCGCATTGTTGATTCACGGATTTTGGATCAATAAAAAAGAACGATCAACTATTTTTGAACCGGCTAATCGTAACAAAGTGAAAACTTCTGTAAGCCGAGATACACAAGATGATGGTTTTTTAGATGGTGTTGGTGAAGTTAGAGTTGTTAGCGTCAAAAATGATAGCGATGAAATTGAACCTAAAATAAGTAATGAACCATTAGAAGTGGAATCATCAACGGCTAAAATCAGCAAACCCGTTCAACAAGATCTATTTGTTGACGATGAGCCGACTATTCAGCCTCAGGTTACCAACTTAACTCAGGATAAAGTAGATTTCGAGCAGTCAATTAAAATTGATGAACATTCTTCTGTTATTAAACAAACCGAACCGGCTCCTCAAGAACGTACTCAATCAGCTAAAACAGATGTATTGGTTTTACATGTTGTTGGTTTGAATGATGAAAAGATTCGTGGTGATTTACTACTAAGTAGTATCATTCAGTCTGGTTTTCAATTTGGTGAAATGCAAATTTTTCATCGGCACCTTGATCCTGCTGGTAATGGCCCAGTATTGTTTAGTTTAGCGAATATGGTTAAACCAGGTACATTAGATCCTGAAACAATGCATGAATTTATGACACAAGGTATTTCTATATTTATGATGGTTCCTTCATATGGCAATACTACGCAAAATTTCAAATTGATGTTACAGTCAGCTCAGCGAATAGCTGATGATGTTAATGGCGTTGTGCTAGATGACGAACATCATATGCTTACCCCGCAAAAAATTGATAGTTATAAAACTCGCATCAAGAATATTACGCAATAATAAGGCTATTTTCGATGTGTAAACCATAAGTAATGAGTGTTAAATGAATACAAAACAAGATTCGATGAGTATCAATGATCAAATAGAACATCTACGACAAATTATTAGACAATATGAATATCAGTACTATGTCATGGATGATCCGACAGTTCCTGATGCTGAATATGATCGATTGATGGCACAACTTCGAGTTCTAGAGCAGCAAAATCCTTCGCTAATTACTGCTGAATCACCCACCCAACGTGTGGGTGGCGTGGCATTAAGTCAATTTAAAACCATCAAACATGAAATGCCGATGTTATCATTAGATAATGTTTTTGATGAAGAGAGCTTTGTGGCGTTTGATAAACGTATTCGTGAACGAAGTAATGTATCGACTCAGGATATTGAGTATTGTTGCGAATTAAAACTTGATG
The DNA here is from genome assembly GCA_036251205.1 of Orbaceae bacterium BiB. Classification (NCBI taxonomy): domain Bacteria; kingdom Pseudomonadati; phylum Pseudomonadota; class Gammaproteobacteria; order Orbales; family Orbaceae; genus Orbus; species Orbus mooreae. The sequence goes on from CP133958.1 coordinate 93,983, forward strand.
GTTTAGCAGTGAGTCTGTTATATCAAAACGGTAATTTTATACAAGCAGCAACACGTGGTGATGGTAATGTTGGTGAGGATATTACCGAAAATGTTAAAACCATTCGAGCGATACCGCTCAAGCTTACTGGGGATAATATTCCGGCTCGTTTAGAAGTTCGAGGTGAGGTTTTTATGACTCATCAGGGCTTTGAAAAATTAAACAGAGATGCTGAAAAACGCAATGAAAAACCGTTTGCAAATCCACGTAATGCAGCTGCTGGTTCATTAAGGCAATTAGATCCTAAAGTTACCGCGAAAAGACCACTGGCCTTTTACTGTTATGGATTAGGTATATTTGAAGGTGAATCCTTACCCGATACCCATTATGAACGTTTAATGCAGTTTAAAAAATGGGGGCTTCCTGTTAGTGATAAAGTAAAACTTAATCGTGGCTGTAGTGCGGTTATGGAATATTTTAATAATATTGAGCAACTCAGAATGTCATTAGGCTTTGATATTGATGGGGTAGTAATTAAAGTCAATTCTATTGAGTTGCAGCAGCAATTAGGTTTTGTCGCTAGAGCGCCTCGCTGGGCAACGGCTTTTAAATTTCCCGCACAAGAACAAATTACCCAACTTAAAAAAGTTGATTTTCAAGTCGGTAGAACAGGTGCGATAACCCCAGTGGCAAGACTCGAGCCTGTACAAGTAGCGGGGGTGATTGTCAGTAATGCAACGCTGCATAATAGTGATGAAATTGAACGCTTAGGTATTCGTGAAGGTGATTTTGTATCAATACGTAGAGCAGGGGATGTTATCCCTAAAGTAGTGTCTGTGATATTAGAACAACGGCCCGCTGATACTAAAGAGATTTGTTTTCCAACACATTGTCCAGTTTGTGGTTCTATTATTGTTCGTGATGAAGGTGAGGCTATTTCACGATGTTCTGGTGGATTAGTGTGTGCCGCTCAGCGTAAAGAAGCGTTAAAGCATTTTGTGTCCCGTCGTGCTTTTGATATTAATGGTCTTGGTGATCGTATTATTGAACAGCTTGTTGACCGAGATTATATAAAAAATCCTGTTGATCTATATTCTTTAAGCTTGCCTAAATTATGTTCATTGGATAAAGTGGGTGAAAAATTAGCGACTAATTTACTTAATGCTCTGCAAGCAAGCAAAGAGACAACATTAGGACGATTTATTTATGCGTTAGGTATTCCTCACGTTGGGGAGGTCACCGCAGAAAATTTAGCTAATGAATTAGGATCGTTAGAGGCTATTCGGGCAAGTTCAGTAGAACAGTTACAAAATGTCACCGAAATTGGTGAAGTGATTGCGCTAAGCATCTTTAACTTTTTTAAAGAAGAGCATAACAATTATGTTATTGATGAACTAATTAGCGAAAAAATTGGTATTCACTGGCAAGAAAATCAAAAACCAGCTGTTGTTAACGATAGTTTCTTTAAAGACAAGACGATTGTTTTAACCGGGTCATTATCAACAATGAGCCGAGATGAAGCTAAAGATAAACTTAAACAACTGGGTGCTAAAATTACGGGTAGTGTATCAAAAAATACTGATCTTGTTATTGCTGGGGAAGCTGCTGGTTCAAAGTTAACTAAAGCACAAGAACTGAATATAGAAATCATTGATGAACAAACCATGCAAAGCTATTTTGCTCAAGCTGGTATTAGTTAAGGGAGCCTATTTATGCCGCTATTAGATAGTTTTAAAGTTGATCATACTAAAATGAAGGCACCATTTGTACGTGTAGCTAAAATTATGCAGACGCCAAAGGGTGATACGATTACTGTTTTTGATTTACGTTTTACTGTACCAAATCAAAGTAAATTACCTGAAAAAGGTATTCATACTTTAGAACATCTATTTGCTGGCTTTATGCGTGATCATTTAAATGCAGCAGATGTAGAAATTATTGATATTTCGCCTATGGGCTGTCGTACTGGTTTTTATATGAGTTTAATTGGGCAGCCCACTGAACAGCGAGTAGCTGAAAGTTGGCTTGCTTCGATGAATGATATCTTGGCAGTAAAATCGCAAAATGAGATCCCTGAACTAAATGAGTATCAATGTGGTTCATATCAAATGCATTCGCTTGATGAGGCGAAAATGATTGCTCATGATATTATCAAATCTAGTATTAATGTTTGTCATAATAGTGATATTGCATTAACAGATGAGCAAATCACTAAAATCAATAATCAGAAGTGAGGAGAATATTATGCCTAATGTTGTGATTGATTTTTTAGAAGGCAGAACGGTTGAACAGAAACGTGAAATGGCTAAACGAGTAACTCAGGCTATTGTCGAAACACTTAACTGTAAACCAGAAGCGGTACAAATTATTATGCATGAAATATCGACTGAACAAATTGCTAACGGCGGTGTATTACGTTGTGATAAAAATTAATTTTATTGTGCAAGGCGATTAATCATGATTTTTGTATTCATGGTTAATCTTACAGCTTAATAAATTAGTCGATTGAGTTCTCTATTCTTGTAAATTACTTGATGAATAAATACGATTGCATGATTTTATAGTATGGTGATACCTGTTTTATTATCATGATTTAATGAGTCATAATTTGTGTTTAGTGATATCTTAGTGGATAAAATCATGTCAAAAATAAGAGTAATTTTTCTTACTTTCATCTCATTACTTATCTCAGCCTGTCAAATAAAAGTGCCTGATGATATTACTCCCGTTAATCATTTTGATGCCGCTAGGTATCTTGGTAAGTGGTATGAAATAGCACGGTTAGATAATAAGTTTGAGAAAAATATGGTCAATGTTAGTGCCAATTACTCTCTACGTGATGATAACGGTATTAAAGTTGTGAATCGTGGCTTTGATAATGAAAAACAAGTGTGGCAAGAGAGTATCGGTAGAGCCTATTTTCTTGGAGTAACGGACGTTGCTGCATTGAAAGTCTCTTTTTTCGGTCCATTTTATGGTGGTTATAATGTCGTAAAGCTTGATAAAGATTATCAAGTTGCACTGATAGCCGGATCTAACAAAGAGTATCTTTGGATTTTAGCAAGAACACCTTGTATTAGTGATGAATTAAAGACAGCTTATGTTGAGAAAGCAAAAGAGATAGGATTCGATATTAACAAACTTAATTTTAACATTCAGACATCATGTACAGTTCAATAAAGATTAAACACTTATTTAATCAGATTAGTGAAACAAGGTAATTTTATTATTATCTTGCTTCACTATTGTCAGTATGACTTAATGATTAAAATACTAAATCATCCCACCAAATATCAATAAGTGGACCAGTTTTAACATCTTTTAAGCCATGAGCATTTAACCAATCAGCAACAATTTTACGGTGTTCTTCAGTACAGTTACCTAATTTTTGAGTACAAACTAGACCCTGCCAGTTTAAGTAACCACTACCTTCATAAGCTAAGCCATTTGGCACAATCACTTCACGAATAAATTGATCAACAGTGGTATCGAGAACTTTCTCGTCACTTCCTTCATTGAATGACCAACTAACAGTGAATCCTAACTCTTTAAATTCTTCAATATGTAATTTCTTTTTCAAACGTCGACTACGATTAGTCATAGTTATATCCTTTTTCAAAATGGGTTGTAATATTTAGTTATTTTACCACTTTTTTACCCGATCGTTGGGATATTTTTTTAGCTGGAGGTGGTGATGCTTTAATATTCGGATTAACGGCAAATCCATCTGTTTTTATTTCAGGAATACTCATTCCTAATAGTTTTTCAATTGCCTTCAGTTGTGGCAAATCATCGATACATACTAATGAAACGGCTTGTCCCTTATTTTGAGCTCGCCCAGTTCGGCCAATTCGATGAACATAGTCTTCTGCTACATGAGGTAAGTCGTAATTAACGACATAAGGTAACAACTCAATATCTAACCCTCTGGCGGCAATATCGGTTGCAACTAGTACTCGAATTTGACCATTTTTAAAGTCAGCGAGCGCTTTTGTTCTGGCTCCTTGACTTTTATTACCATGAATAGCTGAGGCTTTAATACCATCTTTAGTTAGCTGTTCAGCGAGATGATTAGCACCATATTTAGTTCTCGTAAAAATTAATACCTGTTGCCATTGATTTTTACCAATTAAATAAGAAATGAGTTCACGTTTACGACTTTTATCAACACGATGAATATATTGAGTGATTTGTTCCGACGAACTATTTTCTTTTGCTACTGAAACAGATTCTGGTGATTGTAAAATCGACTGTGATAGTTGTTTTATTTCATCAGAAAACGTTGCTGAGAATAGTAAATTTTGGCGTTTTTTGGGTAATTTATTAATAACTCGTTTTATATCATGAATAAATCCCATATCTAACATACGATCAGCTTCATCAAGTACCAATACTTTGACGGTAGATAACTCTACGGTATTTTTTTGTAATAAATCTAATAATCGTCCAGGCGTTGCGACTAAAATGTCGACACCGCCTCTTAATTTCATCATTTGTGGATTAATACTTACACCACCAAAGACCACTAATGAGCGAATAGCTAGATAACGGCTATAATCACGAATATTATCACCAATTTGTGCTGCTAACTCGCGTGTCGGTGCTAAAATTAATGCATAAATTGGTCTTTTCCCTTTAGCGGTAGGGTTGGTCACTTTACTTTGTGATTCCGCCAGTTTTTGTAAAATAGGGAGTACAAATCCGGCTGTTTTTCCAGTACCTGTTTGGGCGCTAGCAATTAGATCTTTTCCAGATAAAATAATCGGAATGGCTTGCTGTTGAATGGGTGTCGGTGTGGTGTAGTTTTGTTCTTGAACTGCGCGTAATATCTCGGTGTTGAGGCCAAGAGAATCAAATGACATGAAATTAATCCCTGATGAATCTATAAAATAAATATGCTGATTTTCATTATAGAACAATTTGACACTAATTACTTGAATATTTGAATTTTTCGGTAGTTTATTCACTATAACAGTTGTTATTATACTCGTAAAAAAATACGCTTGTAATATTAACAAGCGTATTTAGAGTAAACTAGTTTATGGTAGCTCCTTGATATATCCTTTAACAATATTGATACTATTATCAAATAACTGTTTTTCTTTATCATCAAAATCTAATTGAATTACTTTTTTGATACCATGCTGATCTAAAATTGCTGGTACACCAATCGCAACATCTTTATAACCGTATTCACCATCTAAAATACAGGATAGAGCGAGTGCTCGATGGCTATTGGTCAAAATATGCTGACAAATTTCGGCGATAGTGCTACTAATACCATATTCAGTACAACCTTTACGGGTCGCTATTTCAAACCCCATTTTACGTGCTTTATCGCCTAGCGCATTGAAATCAATTCTCTTTTTTTCTAGTTGATTCAAATTGATTCCATAAACTGAAGAGTGTGACCAAACAGGAAATTGTGAGTCACCATGTTCACCAACAATAAAGGCATCAATACTTTGTGGGCCAATATCCATCTCTTCACCTAGTATTCGACGTAGTCTGACGGTATCAAGCCAAACACCGGTACCAATTACTCGATTACGAGGCAGCCCAGATAGTTTCCATACTTGATACGTGATTGCATCACAAGGATTGGTCGCGATCAAAAAAATACCTTTAAAACCGTTTTTCATCATTCCCGGAATGATTGTTGAAACAATTTTAGATGTTCCAGCTAGCTCTTCAGCACGACTTTTTTGTGCAATTCCGGCTGTAACTGTAATAATCGCAATATCAATATCTGCACAATCTGTGGCTTCTCGAACATTTATTTTGATCATGTTTTGTCGATAGGCCGCCGCATCAAGTAGATCTTGTTGATGACCATATACTAGCTCTTTATTGAGATCAACTAACGCAATCTCTTCACAAAAACCACGGTTAACTAAGGTATAAGCCGTCGTTGAGCCTACATTACCTACACCAATGATCATAATTTTACGTAGTTTCATCATCGCTCCTTTATGCAAGTGATATCTAACAAATATATCGCTCTATCATAATCCCAATAATATTTGATTGATATTTAATTTGTGCTGATTTTAAATTAGTTTTCGGACAATATATTCAGTGATATATACTCTAGCAATTGATCGCTTTCGCTTTAATAATTGGTTATGATAGTGTCAATATAATTATTAATTGCTAATTAGGTTATGAGTTTAACTTTTAAAAATGGTGTCATTGATTGTATTCCAACTTTATTAGGATATATCGGCATAGGAATTGCGGCAGGTGTTATTGCTAAAGCAGCTAATTTAAGTGTTTTAGAGGTGACGTTACTGGCTTTGATTGTGTATGCTGGAGCCGCACAATTTATTATTGCGGGTTTGATGTTGATTAGTGCACCTGTCTCGGCGATTATATTTACTGTCTTTTTAGTGAATTCTCGTCATTTCTTAATGAGTATGGCAACCGCCCCTTATTTTAAAAAATTTTCATTATTAAATAACATTGGTATTGGTAGTTTATTAACCGATGAAACTTTTGCTGTAGTGATGACATCTATCAGTAAAAAAGTGCCAGTTAATTCACAGTGGATGCATGGGCTTAATTTAACTGCTTATTTAGTGTGGATTTTATCCTGTTTTATTGGTGCCGTTATTGGTAATTGGTTGCCAGATCCAAGGCAATTTGGTTTAGATTATGCGCTTGTCGCCATGTTTATTGGTTTACTTTATTTACAACTGATTAGCGATAGTCATAAAACGAAAAAGAATATGATTTTGGTTATGCTGACGGTTGCTGTTTTATTAATCTTTCTAATGAAATTTATTTCAGCAGAATTGGCACTATTAATTGCGACACTATTCGGTTGTTTATTCGGAGTTTTGATAGAAAAATGGGTATAACACAATATAGTTTATTGGTTATTTTGGGATGCGGTATTGTTACTTGGTTACCAAGGGTGATTCCTTTTATCTTAGTTCGTAAAATACATATACCTGATGTTGTTTTACGCTTTTTATCTTATGTACCATTATGTATTTTAACCGCTTTGTTTGTTCAAAATTTATTAATTGCTCGAGAAGGGCAGTTACCAGCGATAAATTATGAGTATTTTTTTGCATCCATACCAACAATATTAGCCGCAATTATAACTAAAAATTTAATGTGGATTGTTGTTATCGGTATTATTGCAATGGCTTTGACGCGCTATTTTTTTATTTAAACGGTATTTTGTTGCATTGCACAATGATTGGGCAAGTGATTGCTCAGTAAAAACGAATAATTAAGAAATAATAGGCAAAGAAACACTTATGACAATAATCTTGTAATTATTTTTACTAATGATGACGTTATTATTAAAATTTCTGATATTGTGTGACTCATTTTAGTGCTATATTTTGCACAAATTCAGTTCAAATAAATCAAAATAGTAAGGATAAATTATGAGTCACTATTCATCTGTAGATCAGTTTATTAGTACTTTGCAAAAACGCGATCCAAATCAACCCGAATTTTTGCAAGCTGTTCGTGAAGTATTAACTTCTTTATGGCCATTTTTAGAAAAAAATCCACAGTATACGCAGCAAGGCTTATTAGAAAGAATTACGGAGCCTGAACGTGTTATTCAATTCCGTGTCACTTGGGTTGATGATAAAGGACAAGTTCAAGTGAATAGAGCTTGGCGTGTACAATTTAATTCAGCAATCGGTCCTTTTAAAGGTGGAATGCGTTTTCATCCGTCAGTAAATCTTTCTATTCTTAAATTCCTTGGTTTTGAACAAACTTTTAAAAACTCCTTAACAACATTACCGATGGGTGGTGGTAAAGGTGGTAGTGATTTTGATCCTAAAGGTAAAAGTCATGGTGAAGTGATGCGTTTTTGTCAGGCGCTTGTAACTGAATTATATCGTCATATCGGTCCCGATACTGATGTGCCAGCGGGTGATATTGGTGTTGGTGGCCGAGAAGTTGGTTTTATGGCAGGTATGATGAAAAAACTGACTAATAATGCTTCTTGTGTCTTTACTGGTAAAGGGCTATCGTTTGGTGGTAGTCTTATCAGACCTGAAGCAACTGGATATGGATTAGTCTATTTTGTTGCAGCGATGTTAGAAAAACAGGGTAAAAGCTTTGACGGTTTAAGAGTCGCTGTTTCTGGATCGGGAAATGTTGCGCAATACGCGATTGAAAAATGTATGCAACTTGGTGCCAAAGTGATTACTGTTTCTGATTCAGCAGGTACAGTTGTTGATGATGCTGGCTTTACTCCTGAAAAATTAGCTCGTTTAATGGCTATTAAAAATGTTGAGTATGGTCGAGTTGAACAATATGCTAAAGAGTTTAATCTTGCTTTTCATAAAGGACAAAAACCATGGGGTATTAAAGTTGATGTAGCTTTACCATGTGCGACTCAAAATGAATTAGCAATTGAAGATGCAAAAACATTAATTAAAAATGGCGTTATTGCTATTGGTGAAGGAGCTAATATGCCAACAACGATTGAAGCAACGGAAGCATTTATTAATGCAAATGTACTTTTTGCTCCTGGTAAAGCCGCTAATGCTGGTGGTGTTGCAACTTCAGGTCTTGAAATGGCACAAAATTCAGCAAGAATGTCATGGACTGCCGAGGAAGTCGATCGTGAATTGCATCATATTATGCTTGCTATCCACTCATCTTGTGTGAAGTATGGTGATCATGGTGGTAAGGTTGTCAATTATGTTGATGGTGCTAATATTGCTGGGTTTGTAAAAGTTGCTGATGCGATGCTAGGGCAAGGGATATTGTAATAATCTACTCATAAAAGTGAAAAACCACCTAATAAGGTGGTTTTTTTATCATATCAAATACCGTTAGGTTAGTTATCTTTTCAATAAATTATCACGATAAACTGCAACTGTATCTTGATAAATAGGTGTATTGCGGATAACTTTAGGTTGCTCTTTCCACCAATTTAGCATCTGTTCAATACCTTTAGTGTCTGCCAACTGTTTAATTCGTCCAATGTATGCAACATTTTTAAACTGATCCAATTGCATCTCATTAAAAGCCTCGGATTTATACATGGCGGGTAAGATTTCAATAATAGATTGATAATCTTTTATCTCATAGTATAGTTCATCAGCTAAACGTAAAACTTCTGGATTGCGAGGCTTTTCTTCTAGTAAGTCTTCGACAGCTTGTTTAGCAAGTTCATACTGTTTACTTTTTATATGTAAACGTAACTGGACTAGTTTAAATGCAAATTTCTCGTTTTCCTGACAGAGCGTTGCTGCTTTATCAAGATGTTCTCGTGCTTTATCAAATTGATTCGCATTAACTTCTGCTTGTGCCGCTTGTAAATAAGTCAGAGTACTATTTGATGCAATTTTTGCACTTTTAGAGAGTAGCTTAGATGCCTTGTTATAATCGCCTTCAAGCATTAATAGTTGTGCTTGCTCTATACGTTTTAGTGCTTTTTTTGGCGATTTTGCACGTAACCAACTACCAAATGCAGTTTTTGAATAGAATATTTTTTTCAATAGCCAATAAATAATGAAAAGTAATAATAGTAAACAAGCTTCAGCTAGTATAAAGGTGGTCAAACTCATTGTGATGCGATAGCCGGAAGTTTGAAACATGACAATGCCTTGATGGTTAGCGAGGATTGGCCCAACAACCATACCAGCAACGAGAACTAAGAAAATAATTAATATTCGTAACATTATTGGCTCCTACTCCGTTAGCATGGCTCGAACACGAGTTTGCATCAGCTTACTCAGTTCATCTAAGCTTTTTAACTGTTCAGGAACATTTTGATTACTGATCGACTGTTTCTGTAACTCTTCTAATTGGTTTAAAAAGACTTTCACGCTTGCTGAATTACCATCAAAATAAGCATTAACCCAAACAGAGACATCATCTAATGCTCGTTGGTAGATGAACTCTTGATGTCTCGGTACTGCTTGTGCAGCGATAAGCAATCTTAGTTTAATATTCTCACGTAAATAGAGTGATTGTTCTGGCATAATAACTGCTGTATAAGTTTGGCATTTTTTTAATAAATCTGGATTATTATCTGCACTTGCAATACATTCACCAAAGGTGTCATATTTTTCGACTTGGATAAATTTAGCAAAGAAAGAAGTCACTCCCTTTGTCAGGTTCTCATGCCAGTCTGATATCGAAGTTGATATTTCAGTTGATGGTGTTGCCTGCTCACTAACATTATCATTAAATGAGGTAATATTTGTATTTGTTGACTCAGCAATCGAGTCATCGTGATTCATCATAGCTAAATCAATATCTTGATAATGGTCAACAAGCGGTAATTCTGTCACCGAGTCGACGAGTTCCAGCAGTGTCATTACAATACCATCAAAATCAGTAAAACTAATTGCAGCTAATGAAGACATATCTTTGTTTATTGCTTGTCTTGCTGGTAATAAGCTTGGATCGTTTGCTTGAGCAAGACTAGTATCCGCCATTTTTAGTAGTAATCTCGCTGTTGTATAATCTTGGTCGTTCCATATTTTTCGAGCCGCGAGATTAACTAAGTAGTTTGCTTGAGATATTAGCCATACTTTATTATCAGTAGTCGACATAGCGGATAGACGTTCACTAAAATTAGCTAAATTTTGTTCTGAAACTTTAATAGAATCATCAATTTTATTGATAAATTGTTGCTGTGCCTGTGATTGCGTGTTGAGTTGTTTTTTTACTTGTTGTTCTAAAGCGTTTAATTGGGCATTTTGTGTATTTACCGTTTCTTGTACATTGGCTTTGATTTCGTCGGTAATTGATTGTTGTAATGTCCCTTTTAACGAACTAATTTCAGTCTGTAACTGTGTTATTGTTGCTTGTTGTCGCTCAGCTTGTTGATGACTATGAAAATATAAAAAACCACCTAAACAAATCGTTAAGCCAATAGCGATGATCGATAATTTTGATATTGGTACCTTATTTTGTTGTAGCTTAGGTTCCTTTACTTTATCTTTTTTAGGTTCTTCGACTCGTGTAGTAGATTCGTTATTTTTTTTCATATCTTGTTTCACTTGTTGAGGTTGTCCAATATTACCATTAGCATTGGTATTCGGTAAAACAGGTTGTTGCTCAGTCAATAAGTTACTATTGACCATCGGCTCTGTGACACTAATATTTGATGAGGTGGCATTCGCACCAAAGTATCGTGTACTTGCTGGAATTATATTTTTATGCAACATGATGAGTAAATTATCCAACCCGTTTTAAGTTATTGCTGCATTATGACATAGACTTACAATTGTTTTAAATAAATTTTGATTATTTGCATTGCTTGCTAAATAAATATATTGCCAACCACTTTTTTTAGCTTCATTCAATATTCTTTCACTACTCACAATTAAACGAGCATGTTGTTTGTGTTCGCTATTACAATACTGCTCTAATTGTCGTAAATGTTCTATACTGGTAATAACAAAAAAGTCAGATTGGCTATGTTCTAAAATTGTTGATGGATAGACTGTCGTATTGCGACGATAACAATAAATATTTTTAACCAAGGCTCCTTGGCTTTTTAATTCATTGTGGATTACGCTGCGACTAATATCTCCAGATAAGATCAACACATTATGTTGCTTAAGTGGTAGTTTTATTGATTGAAAATAACGGATTAAACCCTCACTATTTTCATCAGTTTTTGGATAGTCTACTATGTGATTAGTGAATATTTGAAATTGTTGTGCCGTCTGTTTCCCAACTGCAAAATAGCGTACAAAGTCTGGAAACTGAGTCACCATATTATAGTGTTTCAGCATCAAGATAACTTGTGGCGATACAATAATAACAATATCATCTTTTTTTAGTAGATTAAGCTGTTGTTGTAGCTGATCTAAATCATCGCCTTTTGTAATGTTAAAAAAAGGCAGATGGATAGCAGCTAAATTAGCTTGATGACATAATTGTACTAACTCCTCTCCATAAGGAGAGGGTCTGGTTACTATAATCATAACATAGTCCTTGCGAATAATATGTTAATGACTAAATCTGGTTTAAGATTTGATCTGCTCCGAGCTTGATTAATTCTTTTGCCAGCTTTATCCCGAGATCAACTGATTGCTGTTTGTTACCTGATACTTTTGCTGTAATAATCGTTTTACCATCTAAACTTCCAACCAATCCACTGAGCTCTAGCGTATCTTGTGTTAAGATGGAGTAACAAGCAATAGGGACTTGGCAACCACCTTGTAGATAATTGTTCATTGCACGTTCTGCAGATACTTTAAAACGTGTATTTTGATCATCAAGGGGCGCTAATAATTGATGTACGGCACTATCATTTTGACGACTTTCAATACCTACAGCACCTTGACCAACAGCTGGCATGATTAGATCAACCGGGATATATAGCTTGATTCGGTCATGAAGACCTAATCGTTTTAAACCAACTGCGGCTAAAATAATCGCATCATATTGGCCACTATCTAATTTTTCTAAGCGAGATCCGACATTACCCCGTAAGTCTTTAATCACTAGGTGTGGATAGTGAGCTTTTAATTGACTTTGTCTTCTTAAGCTTGACGTTCCTACAACGGCATTAGCGGGTAGAGCACTAAGATCATGATATTTATTAGAGACAAAAGCATCACGGACTTCATCTCGTTCACAAATCGTGGTTAGCTCTAGCCCTTGTGGAAATTCAGCAGGAATATCTTTAATTGAATGTACTGCAATATCGGCATCACCATTAAGAATAGCAATTTCCAACTGTTTTACAAACAGCCCCTTACCACCAATTTTTGATAAAGGACTATCAAGTAATATATCACCTTGCGTAACAATAGGGATCAGCTCAACTTGTAGATCAGGGTGATGTGATAGCAATTGGGATTTGACATAATTGGCTTGCCATAATGCCAAAGGGCTTTTCCGTGTGGCTATCTTAATTGTTTTAACTTGCACAGCACATCCTTAAAATCATATTTTATTAACAAAATCAACAGCATAGCCTATATAGTTAGCTGGTGTTAATTGTTTTAAACGCGTTTTTTCGTGTTCAGGTAATTCTAAACTATCAATAAACTGTTGCATACCTTGACTATCAACACGTTTGCCTCGTGTTAATTCTTTTAGTTTTTCATATGGCTTTTCGATACCATAACGACGCATAACAGTTTGAATCGGTTCTGCTAATACTTCCCAGTTATGATCAAGTTCATCTCGTAAATGTTGCTCATTAACTTCTAACTTATTTAATCCTTTGAGTGTTGCTTGATACGCAATGATTGCATAGCCTAAGCCGACACCTAAATTGCGTAAAACAGTCGAATCAGTTAAATCGCGTTGCCAACGTGAGATAGGTAGTTTACTTGCTAGATGTAACATAACCGCATTAGCTAAGCCTAAATTACCTTCAGAGTTCTCAAAATCAATAGGATTAACTTTGTGTGGCATTGTAGAAGATCCGATTTCTCCAGTTACAGTTCGTTGTTTAAAATGGTTGAGTGCAATATAGCCCCAAATATCACGATCAAGATCGATAACAATGGTATTAAATCGCGCTACACAATCGAAAAATTCAGCAATATAATCATGTGGTTCGATCTGTGTTGTATAAGGGTTCCAAGTGAGTTCTAATGAAGTAACAAACTCTTGGCTAAAAGTATGCCAATCGACCTCTGGATAAGCAACAATATGAGCATTATAGTTGCCTGTTGCACCATTGATTTTACCAAGGATTTCAACCGCTTGTAGTTGTTTTAATTGACGTTCTAAACGATAAACAACATTAGCAAACTCTTTACCAATAGTTGACGGTGTCGCTGGTTGTCCATGGGTTCGCGAAAGTAATGGAATATGTTGGTAGAGTTTCGCTTTAGTTTTTAGTTCATTAATTAATTTATTCCAGTAAGGAACAATCACTGTTTCTCGTGCTGTTTTTAGCATTAATGAATAGGATAAATTATTAATATCTTCAGAAGTACAAGCAAAATGGATAAATTCTGTCACAACGCCTAAAGATGGATGTCCCGCCATTTTTTCTTTTAAAAAGTATTCAACAGCTTTAACATCATGATTCGTTGTTTTTTCAATTTCTTTAATGCGAAGGGCATCTTGTTCACTAAAATTGAGTATAATATTATCCAAAAATTGCAGATCCTCTTTTGAAAATTCAGCAACTTCGGTAATCTGTTTACAATTAGCTAACTTTTGTAGCCATTTTATTTCAACTTGTACCCGATATTTTAATAACCCATACTCACTAAATATAGGTCTCAGTTCTTTTGTTTTATCACCATAGCGACCATCAATTGGCGATAATGCGGTAAGTGCTGATAATTCCATCGTGTTACTCCGTATTTTTAGTGATTTCTCTTCTGATATAGATGAGTCAATATCATCAATAATTACTGGTTCTGCTGTAAAATCTCTTTAGCTGCTTTTGCAATATTCTTACGCATTAAAATAAGTTGTAGACGATTGCCGCCAACTTGGTACCATAAAATAGCAGCCCTCACACTAGCGAATAGTGCTGATCTCACTTTGGCTTGTACTAAAGTATTTTGTAAACATTCTACTTTACCATTTACTCTAATTTTGGTCGTTAATGGACTAATAATATCAGAGTAGATACCCGCTAAAGAGTAAGAGATCTCATCTCGATGATTTTCAACTATTGCGTGATCATGCTCATAATCATAGAGAGACTTAATTCGAGTTAAACGCTGTGAAATTTTAGTTAAAGCATCATCATTTTTAATGAGCTTACTGGTCACATTGATAGCACCAAATACATAACGCATAATTTCAATTTTTTCTTGTTGATTATGATTAAATGCGTTAGTTAAAAAAGTTAACCCTTCTTTGATATTATCAACTCCACCAAATACATCGATAGTTGATACTGGATCGGTGTCAAAAATACTATTTAATGAAATATCATATAAATATGTACTACATTGTCCGCTATTCGCTAATTTGGGAACCAACATTGCACTTTGGCAGATGCCACTCAATGCAATAGCGATATGGTGATACTTATTACTCATATTAACTCTCTTTGCTAGTCGATACGTGTTCATCAAATTGACGATGAGTTCTTTCCTCAATGATCCCGCCACCAAGACAAACTTCATCTAGATAAAAAACAGCTGATTGACCTGGTGTCACAGCCGCAACAGGATAGTCGAAAGTAACCTCAATCCTATCATCATTGATTGGAGTGACGGTACAAGGGATATCTTGTTGGCGATATCGTGTTTTTACACTACATTTTATAGTTTGAGTGAGTGGTATTCTGTTGACCCAATGAAGTTGACTGGCGATTAATCCTCCAGAGAATAGGGCAGGGTGCTCGTGACCTTGCGCAACAATTAGTTCATTTTTTTCAATATTTTTATCAACGACATACCACGGTGTCTCGTCAGCATTTTTTAAACCACCAATCCCAAGACCTTTTCGTTGTCCTAACGTATGATACATTAGTCCTTGATGTTCACCGATGATATCACCATCAACAGTTCTGATAATACCAGATTGAGCCGGTAAATAACGCGCTAAGAAGTCACTAAATTTACGTTCACCGATAAAGCAGATCCCTGTTGAATCTTTTTTAGCGGCGGTAACGAGACCCAATTGTTGAGCTATTTCTCTAACTTTCGGTTTTTCTAATTCACCGACAGGGAAAAGACTTTTACTGATCTGTTGTTCGCTTAATGTATAGAGAAAATAACTTTGATCTTTATTATTATCAAGACCTCTTAGTAATTCAACGCAACCATTATGTTCTCTTTTGCGAACATAGTGACCTGTTGCAATATAGTCAGCACCTAAATCTTCTGCTGCATAATCTAGAAATGCTTTAAATTTAATTTCTTTATTGCACAAAATATCCGGATTAGGTGTTCTTCCCGCTTTATATTCTGATAAAAAATGCTCAAATACATTGTCCCAGTATTCAGCAGCAAAATTGATAGTCAGTAATTTTATACCAAGCTTATCACATACAGCTTGGGCATCAGCTAAATCAGAAGCTGCTGAGCAGTACTCCTCATTATCGTCCTCTTCCCAATTTTTCATAAATAAGCCAATAACATCATATCCTTGTTGCTGCAATAAATAGGCCGATACAGATGAGTCAACGCCACCTGACATACCAACAATAACTTTGGGATTTACATTTTTAGAGTGATTAGTCTCGTTTACTAGCATAATTAAAAGGTATTAAATCGAAAGAATGATAGGCAATTCTATCACAAATGATAACAGAGCAATAATTTTTTACGATAGAAAAAATAAATAATCATTTGTTAATTTTATTACTAAATGATTATTTAAAAAAAATTATGAAAGATCTTTCAAAATACAGATAACTTGTCCGATAATATTAAAATTGACATCAATATTTAATTTATCAATGGTTATTACTGGGTATTTTTCATTATCAGATAACAACAAAAACTGTTTGCCACTATTTTGAATACGTTTGATGCTTGGTGTATCACCATATTCAACCGCGTAAATATAGCCGTCAAAGGGTAATGTACTTGCTGTATTCAAAATTAACATATCACCAGCTGATATTGTTGGCGACATTGAATCTCCTTTTGCTCTATAGGTATAGAGATCAGTAATATTAAAATTATGATGTTTAATATAGCTTAAATCAAAAGGGAAGGTTGTGTTGGTCTTTTGGTTTGACTTTTCATTGTTGTAGGATAAAACCGATGGATGTGGGGGAATATCAATAATATTTGGTGTCGCATTATTTTTTAATAGTCGACATCCTCCTTTTCCAGTTGCAAGCCATTCTATGGGTAGATCACATTTTTCTGCTATTATGGCTAAACGATTTAATGATGGGTATGTTTTTCCTGAGAGATAGTCTCTGATAACAGCTTCTGACATTCCGACCTTTTTAGCGAAGGAATTACCAGACATCCCTTCTTGTGCTAACGATAATCTATTTTTAAATTCAGAAATTCCAGTATTTTCCAGCAGCTTTTGTTTTTCAAGTTCTGTCATTGTTACCTTCATATTTACTTATTTTTAAGCTGATATAAGTATATTTATAAGTTTTTTTGTGAAATTGTGTACTTTTTTGTTTGAATTCGTTTTTTTTGTGTGGTATTCTTGTGTACATTATACCGTATTATTATTTCATTATACAGTATTTTTCCGATAATCTTAACTATATCTATACAAGAGGATCTCATCAATGAGAGTACAAGATCAAGACTGGCTACCATCAAGAGTGGTAGGCGAAATTAAAATTAGAGGTGGAAGCTTACGTGAACTATCCCGTAAAAGTGGTTTGCAGGCTGATACATTAAGGAATGCGCTATATCGTCATTGCCCTAAATATGAAAATATTATCTCTGAATATTTAAACGTTCCCGTTGAAAAAATTTGGCCAACTCGGTATAGAAATAAAAAAGCTTAATAACGAGTTCTGAATTTATTTTTCTTTTTATGACTTACTATATTTGTAATATAGTAAGTCATTTTTTTTACGTCGTATTTCTATTTTTTAGCGTGAGCCGCTGCTTTCACAATAGCAGCAAAAGCATCTGCTTTTAACGATGCTCCACCTACTAATGCACCATCAATATCTGGTTGAGCAAATAATTCAGCAGCATTTTTATCATTTACCGAACCACCATATTGAATCACAACTTGTTTCGCTACATTAGCATCAAGTTTAGCAATATGATCACGAATAAATTTATGTACAGCTTGTGCTTGTGCTGGAGTCGCTGATTTACCTGTACCGATTGCCCAGATTGGTTCATAAGCAATTACTGCATTATTAAAAGCTTGTACACCTAATAAATCAATTACAGCATTAATTTGTTTTGCACAAACAGCTTCAGTTTGACCCGCTTCGTTTTCAGCTTCTGTTTCACCAATACATAAAACTGGAACTAAATTATTCTCTTTTAGGACTGCAAATTTTTCTGCGATAAATTTATCACTCTCTTTATGATAAGTACGACGTTCTGAGTGACCAATAATAACGTGTGTTGCACCGACTTCTTTTAACATTTCTGCAGAAATATCGCCAGTATAAGCACCAGAAAGGTGTGTATCGACATTTTGTGCGCCTAAAATGATATTTGAATTTGCTAATAGCTTTTGTACATAGTCTAAATAGACAACTGGGGGAGCGATAGCTACGTCACAACCACTAACGCCAGCAAGTTGATTAGATAAACCAGTCACTAAATCTAAAGCCATTGCTTTACTACCATTTAGCTTCCAATTTCCCATAACAAGAGTTTTACGCATATTTTTCTCCAATAATTACATTTAATTGAGTGTGGATTTCGTTTGAATTAGTTATAATAGGTATCATTATACACAAATAATTGCTATTGAGGATCAATATGTCTTTAGAAATACTAAACCAATTAGAAAGCAAAATTCAACAAACTGTTAATACTATTCAATTGTTACAACAAGAGATTAGTCTTTTACAACAAAAAAATCAGGATTTAGAAACTTTAATTAATGATGAGTCAGAAGAAGTGACTAAATTACGTAATGAAAATGAATTGCTAAAACAGGAACAAACTGTATGGCAAGAGCGTATTTCTACATTATTAAATAAAATTGGTGAAATTACCCAATAATCTTATTTAAAAATGTTGTAATAAAGGGCTGGTATGGCCCTTTTTTAGTCTATCTCTTTAAAAAGAGGGTATTATTGTGTCTGTTATGTCGATACAATAGGTCAATACAATAAATATAACTTTTATTCTGCGTATTTTATTATAAAGAAAAAGAGATGCGATGAATCAATACTTAAAATCACTATGGTTAACTGAAACAGTTCGTTTAATTGAAAAAGAGAGTGGGCGATTTCGAGATGAGGATGCGAATCGCATTGCAAGAAGCGAACCGGGGGCATTATCTGATCGAATAATCAAACGCGCTGAAGTTATTGCTGAGCAGCATGGTTTAGTACAAGCGCAAACCAACTGGTTAAGTTCAGCTAAATTATCGATAGTTATTTTATTCATTTTTGCTCTATTTGTAGGTGTTGGACTTGCATTTAGTGCTTTGGCAAATAATCCTGTCAATTTATATTGGGCACTATTATGTTTGCTTGGGGTGCACTTTGTTACATTATGTTTATGGATTATCTCTTGTATTTTCATTCCAAATGAGAGCGGTAGCCTGTTTATTCATATTTGGCTTTGGTTGGCAAAAAAATTATCTCAAAAAAAGACAATCAGTCAGGTTCTACCCGCATTTATTACCCTATTTTCTAAGCAAACTCGTTGGTTAGTTGGTTTAATTGTTAATTTACTATGGACTGTCATTTTATTTTCAGCGTTAGTGATATTGGTCATTTTATTATCGACTAAAAGCTACAGTTTTGAATGGCAAACAACATTACTGAGTACCGATTCGGTTATTGCTATTACTCATTTTCTAGGCTGGCTTCCCTCGGTACTCGGTTTTTCTTTACCTGATTCCGAAATAATCCGCGTCAGTGCACAAGCTCTAACCGATTCTGAAATTCGTTCTGCTTGGGCTATTTGGTTACTGGGTATATTTATTATTTATGGTGTTGCTGTTCGGGCGATACTATTTATTTTTTGTTGGTTAAAATGGTCGACGGGATGTCAAAATCTGACATTAAATACGCAATATAGAGAATATCAACAATTAGTTAATGATCTACAGCCATTAGCTGAAAAAGCCATTTTAGATCAGGAACATTCTTACCATACATTAAACCAAACAAATCCATTAACGCGTAATATAGTGGGTAGTAAGCAACTATTAATTGCTATTGATATTGAACCGAATTGGTTACCGCCAACCAATGTTGAATTTTTAGGTTTTTTGAATAGTAATGAACAGCGTAAAGCGATTCTCGAATTTTTACAGCAACATCCCGCTGAAAAACTATTAATTGCGATTGATACGGATCGTGCTCCGGATCGCGGTATGCTTAATGTTATTCAATCATTGATTAATAAATCAGCCCAATCTAAACTATGGTTTATTAATCAAGGTCGTCAATTAGATAATTGGCAAGAGTGTATGTCTAAACTGGGTATTGAATCAGCTAATCCTGATTGGATATTAGTGGAAAATAATCATGCTTAGTGAACTTAATTTAGCTATTGTGGGTCATGCGAATGTAGGTAAAACATCATTGCTTCGAACTCTTACACAAGATAGCCAATTTGGTACTATATCGAATAAACCTGGTACGACGAGGCATGTTGAAGCGATTACGTTTTCATTAGCTGAGCAAAAAAAAATTATCTTTTATGACACGCCAGGTTTAGAAGATAGTATTGCGCTATATGACTATATTAATGATTTAAGTCGTGATAATGCTAAGCTTGATGGCGTTGATAAGCTAAATCTTTTTTTAGCGAGCCCTGAAGCTGAACATCAATTTGAACAAGAAGCGAAAGTGATACGTCAATTATTGAAAAGTGATGCAGCACTTTATGTTATTGATGTCAGAGAGCCAATTTTAGATAAATATCATGACGAACTGGCCATATTAGCTGATGGTGATAAACCCATATTGGCTTTATTTAATTATACTAGTTCCTCATCGCCTTATGAAGCTGATTGGAAGATGTTACTTGCTAGAATCGGCATTCATGCAATTGTAAGATTTGATGCTATTTTCCCATCTATTGAAGGTGAGTATCGTCTTTATCAAAGTTTATCGCTACTGATTGAACCTGCAAAAAATATTTTAGCACTGTGGCAAGAGCGAATTGTACAACAACGTATCGAACGAGATCAGCGTGCTAAGCTGATTATTGCCGAAGCACTTGTTGATGTTACGGCCTATAATGAAACTGTAAAAGATAACATGCCTCAAATGGTTAAACTAATGCAAGATAAGGTTAGGGGCAGGGAACAACAAGCGATCAATGAACTTTTATCGTTATATCATTTTTCTATACAACAAGAGAGTAGTGAAAATATTTCGCTTACAGAAGGACGTTTTGATAGCGATCTCTTTAATAAAGAAGCATTAAAATTAATTGGTATTCATTTAGGCAAAGGCGTATTTTCTGGTGCTGCAATCGGTGCTGGTGTAGATTTAGCCGTTGGCGGTATTACGTTAGGATCTGCCGCTTTAATTGGTGCAACAATCGGTGGTTTAACACAAACAGCGAAACATTATGGTTCGCGTATTATGCAAAAATTATCAGGCTATAATAAAATGACAATTGATGATACAATTATCTGCTTTTTGTCATTACGGTTATTACAGTTAAAAACAAATTTGAATTTACGTGGCCATGCCAATGCATTACCGATTATTTTAACTAAATTAGATGAAGCAACATGGAAAAAAGGTAAGCTACCTAAACCATTGCAAATAGCAAGAGCTCATCCAAATTGGTCATCATTAAATAGTCAGAAAAATAAAAAACAGGATCAACAACGTCAAGAGGTATTAGAAAATGTTGCTAATGAGCTGGAATAAAATAGTTACTTGTTTCGCTGTTATGTGCACAATGATCATATTATGTTCATGTAGTTCGCAAGCTTCTTTGCAATACATCGATACAAAATCTGACTTTTTAATGGTAAAAAATATTGAACAACAATATCAACAATGGCGTGGTACTCCTTATCGATATGGCGGCTATTCAGTAAAAGGAATTGACTGTTCAGCTTTTGTAAATAATTTTTATGATCAAAAAATAAATATGCCAATTCCTCGTGCTACAGTGGAACAAGTAAAAATAGGCAAAAAAGTTTCTAAGTTGCAAGCCGGTGATCTGATATTCTTTAAAACTGGACAAGGCGAAAATGGCTTACATGTTGGAATCTATTATAAAAATGGTCAATTTTTACATGTTTCAACATCACGCGGCGTTGAGTTTGCGAGTCTTCATGACTCTTATTGGAAAGCTCATTATTGGCAAGCTAAACGGGTCGTTAGTTAATTGTTCAAGAACTTGTTTTTTACAGTTTTTGAATTTAAAACTTAATTGAAATTATTGCACAATAAAACGTTTATAATGACTCATTTTCAATATTGGATAGTAGGTTGATTTTTATACTAGATTAATACCTTACAGCAAGAATATAACGAAATTATGGTGGGTTTTATTAAACTTTACTCGCTAATTCAGTCACTAAAGATAAGATATGCCTTATCCTTAGCGACTGTTAATAAAAGCTTATCGCTACCGTACTTCTTTACCTTGAGCTTGTAAATCTGCATGATATGACGATCGTACAAATGGTCCGCAGGCGGCATGAGTAAAGCCCATATCTAAAGCAATCTGTTTCAATTCATTAAACTCTTCAGGTGATACATATCGTTCAACGGGTAGGTGAAATTTACTCGGTTGTAGATATTGACCTAAAGTTAGCATCGTAACACCATGTGTGCGTAAATCTTTAAGCACTTGAATGAGTTCTTGATTGGTTTCTCCTAATCCGACCATTAATCCTGATTTTGTTGGCACATTCGGATTGAGTTCTTTAAATTTTGCAAGCAAACTTAAAGAACCTTCATAACTAGCACCTGGGCGAATTTTTTTATATAAACGCGGAATATTTTCTAAGTTATGATTAAAAACATCTGGTGGATTATTATTTAGTATTGCGACAGCTTCATTAATACAGCCACGAAAATCCGGTGTTAGCGTCTCCACTTTAATATTTGGACTTAATGCGCGAATTTCTCTAGTGCAATCAGCAAAATGACTTGCACCACCATCTTTTAAATCATCACGATCAACCGATGTTATTACAACATAGCGTAAGCGCATTTCAGCAATGGTTTGTGCTAATTTTAAAGGCTCTTGATGATCAGGTGGAAGTGGTCGCCCGTGTGCAACATCACAAAATGGACAGCGACGAGTACAGATATCACCTAAAATCATAAAAGTGGCTGTACCATGATTAAAACATTCCGCAAGATTAGGACAAGATGCTTCTTCGCAAACTGAGTGGAGTCCATGTTTACGCATCGTACTTTTTATATGTTGAATATTGGCTGTTTGTGCAGGCAGTTTAATTTTCATCCAATCTGGTTTTTTTAATAACCCAGTCTCTTCAATAGTAATAGAGGGAATTAAACGGGTTTTATCAGCATCGCGATATTTTGAACTCTTTGGGCTGCTACTTGTCATGTTGGTATTTGTCATAGTATACGTTCTATCTTACCGTTATAGGTTAAGTGGTAACTGCTCAATAAAATATTGAGCGAGTAATTTACGGATGTCATCATCATTAATCTCCATGACATAATCTTTTATTTGTGTCATTTGTAATCCATGATAACCACATGGGTTAATTGTATTAAATGGGCTTAGGTCCATATCAACATTTAGTGCTAGCCCATGTAATGTACAACCTTTATTAATGTGTAATCCTAAAGAACAGATCTTTTTGTCATCGACATAAACACCAGGCGCGTCAATTTTTGCGTTAGCAATGATGTTATAGTTGGCTAATGTTTTTACCACACTATTTTCTAAACAGCTGACGATATTTCTAGCAGTTAATTTTAAGCGCCGAAGATCAATTAAAATATACATAATTTGCTGACCGGGGGCATGATAGGTAATTTGCCCACCACGATCTGTCTGTATCACAGGGATTGATGTATGGTGTAAAAGGTGCTCTGGTTTACCTACTTTGCCTTGGGTAAAAACAGCAGGGTGTTGTACAAACCAAATTTCATCAGGTGTATCAATATTACGAGTTTGGGTAAACTGATGCATTAGCTCATAAATCGCTAAATAAGGCTGTAAACCTAAATTCTTTATAATTGGTTGTTCCATAGGCTAATGATCTTTTGATGATACGTTTGGTGACTAATAAAATAGAAGTTTACGCTTCAGTTTGCTTTATCAAGACAAATGGCAATATTCCTAAATATAGCAAATACTGATAGATATTGACAAGGCATCCTTAATGCCGCTGTTTTTAAAATAAAATTAAGATGTTATATAATCAAAAAAAGTTAAATATAATCAATTAGATAATTTCATTTATTGATTTTTATTGGAATAGTTGATTAATTTAATAGGAATTAACATTCTTTTCTATAGCAGGTTTATCTTTACCTTTAGTTTGGTAAGTGGCAGACTTACACACCATAAAGTTCGTAATGCAGAGCGAAAGTAAAAGTCTGCATTTTTTATAACAAAAAACAGAGGTTTAAATATGTCTGACATGCAAATGAATGATATTGATCCCATTGAAACTCAGGACTGGCTAAAAAGTATTGAGTCAGTAATTAGAGAAGAAGGTACAGAGCGAGCTCAATATATTATCGAACAAATCGTAAAACAAGCTCGACAAGGTGGCGTTCCATTATTGTTCGGTTCTTCAACGAGTAACTACATCAATACTATTCCTGTTGAAGATGAGCCTGCTTACCCTGGTGATTGGGAACTTGAACGACGTATTCGTTCTATCGTTCGTTGGAATGCAATGATGATGGTGCTACGTGCATCTAAAAAGGATTTGGATTTAGGCGGACATATGGCTTCATTCCAGTCTGCAGCAACGTTCTATGAAGTTTGTTTTAACCATTTCTTCCGCGCCCGTAATGAAAAAGATGGTGGTGATTTAGTTTATTTCCAAGGTCATATTTCTCCTGGTGTTTATTCTCGTGCATTTATCGAAGGTCGTTTAACTGAAGAACAGCTTGATAATTTCAGACAAGAAGTACATGGTAAAGGTCTATCTTCTTACCCACACCCTAAATTAATGCCTGAATTTTGGCAATTCCCAACAGTATCAATGGGACTTGGTCCAATCAGTGCAATTTACCAAGCTCGTTTCTTAAAATATCTTAATCACCGTGGTCTTAAAGACACTACTGAACAACGTGTATACGCATTCCTTGGTGATGGTGAGATGGATGAGCCAGAATCTAAAGGTGCAATCACTGTTGCGACACGTGAAAAACTTGATAACTTAACGTTTGTTATTAACTGTAACTTACAACGTCTTGATGGCCCAGTAACGGGTAATGGTAAAATTATCAATGAACTTGAAGGTATTTTTGCTGGTGCTGGTTGGAGTGTTATTAAAGTTATCTGGGGCGACCGTTGGGATAAACTGCTACAAAAAGACAAATCGGGTAAATTAATTCGTTTAATGAATGAAACACTTGATGGTGACTATCAAACATTCAAATCTAAAGATGGTGCTTATGTTCGTGAACACTTCTTTGGTAAGTATCCAGAAACGGCTGAACTTGTTAAAGATATGTCTGACGATGAGATTTTCCGTCTTAATCGTGGTGGTCAAGATCCTGCGAAAATGTTTGCAGCATTCCAACGTGCTAAAGAAACTAAAGGTCGTCCAACAGTTATTCTTGCTCATACAATCAAAGGTTATGGTATGGGTGATGCTGCTGAAGGTAAAAACATTGCTCACCAAGTGAAGAAAATGAATATGGATGGTGTTCGTCACGTTCGTGATTTCTTCAATATTCCAGTTACTGATGAAGCAATTGAAAAACTACCATACATTAAATTTGAAGAGCATACACCTGAATATAAATATCTTCATGAACGTCGTCAGGCGTTAAAAGGTTATGTTCCATCACGTTTACCTAATTTTACTGGTTCAGTTTCTATTCCTGCATTAAGTGAATTTAGTTCACTACTTGAAGCGCAAAATAAAGAAATTTCAACAACAATTGCATTTGTTCGTGCGCTTAATATTATGTTAAAAGATAAAGATCTTGCACCACGTTTAGTACCAATCTTAGCTGATGAAGCACGTACATTTGGTATGGAAGGTCTATTCCGTCAAATCGGTATTTATAATCCACATGGTCAACAGTATACACCACAAGATAGGGAACAAGTGGCTTACTACCGTGAAGATGAAAAAGGTCAAATCCTACAAGAAGGGATTAATGAAATGGGTGCTGGTGCGTCATGGCTTGCTGCTGCAACGTCATATAGCACAAATGACTGTCCAATGATTCCATTTTATATCTACTACTCAATGTTTGGTTTCCAACGTATCGGTGACTTATTATGGGCTGCAGGCGATCAACAAGCTCGTGGTTTCTTAATCGGTGGTACTTCTGGTCGTACAACATTAAATGGTGAAGGTTTACAACATGAAGATGGTCACAGCCATATTCAAGCGTTAACTATTCCTAACTGTATCTCTTATGACCCGGCTTATGCTTATGAAGTTGCCGTGATTATGCAAGATGGTTTACGTCGTATGTATGGTGATCAGGAAAATGTTTACTACTACATCACAACGTTAAATGAAAACTATGAACAACCCGCTATGCCGAAAGATGCTGAAGATGGTATCCGTCGTGGTATTTATAAACTTGATACTGTTGCTGCGAAAAAAGGTAAATTATCTGTTCAGTTACTTGGTTCTGGTTCAATTTTACGTCATGTACGTGAAGCTGCTGCAATTCTAGCTGACGAGTATGGTATTAGCTCTGATGTATATAGCGTAACATCATTTACTGAACTTGCTCGAGAAGGTCAAGATTGTGAACGTTATAATATGTTACACCCAACTGAAAAAGCGAAAGTTCCTTATATTGCACAAGTAATGAATAAAGCGCCTGCGATCGTTTCAACTGATTATATGAAACTATTTGCAGAACAAGTCCGTGCTTATGTACCAGCAGAATCATACAAAGTCTTAGGTACTGATGGATTTGGTCGTAGTGATAGCCGTGCTAATTTACGTCATCATTTTGAAGTTGATGCACGTTATGTTGTCGTTGCAGCGTTAAGTGAATTAGCAGCACGTGGTGATATTGAGAAATCAATTGTTGAAGAAGCAATTAAAAAATTCGATATCGACGCAAATAAAGCTAATCCACGTATTGCATAAGAGGTGATAACAATGAGTATTGAAATTAAATTACCAGATATTGGTGGTGATGAAGTTGAAGTCACTGAGATTCTTGTCAATGTTGGTGATAAAGTTGAAGTTGATCAGCCAATCATGACTGTAGAAGGTGATAAAGCTTCAATGGAAATTCCTGCGCCACAAGCTGGGATTGTTAAATCAATCACAGTTAAAGTAGGAGATAAAGTAACGACTGGTGTTTCTGTTATGGTATTTGACGGAGAGGGCGCTGCATCAGCGCCAGCGGCTGAAGCGCCAAAAGCTGCAGCACCAGCTCCGGCAGCTGCAAGCACTGGAGCAAGCCAAGTTGTTGATGTTAATGTACCAGACATCGGTGGTGATGAAGTTGAAGTCACTGAAATTTTAGTCAAAGTTGGTGATACTGTTGCGATTGATGATTCTTTAATTACTGTTGAAGGTGATAAGGCTTCAATGGAAGTCCCTGCATCAGTTGCAGGTAAAGTAAAAGCAATTGTTGTCAATGTTGGCGATAAAGTGAAAACTGGTTCTAAAATTATGGAGTTTGAAACAGCTGGTAGTACAGCGGCACCTTCTGCTCCAGCTCCAGCACCTGTTGCACAAAAACCAGCTGCTCCGGCGTCTACAACTCCAGCTGCCGCTGGTTCCGCGAATGGCTTTGTTGAAAATGATGCGTATGCACATGCAACTCCGTCAGTACGTCGTTTAGCGCGTGAATTTGGCGTTAATTTAGCAAAAGTTTCTGCTACTGGTCCGAAAAAACGTATTTTACGTGAAGATATTCAAACTTACGTTAAAAACGCAGTTAAACAAGTTGAAACGGGTTCAACTGGTGGTGCATTACCTGGTTTATTGCCTTGGCCAAAAGTTGACTTCAGTAAATTTGGTGCTATTGAAGAGTTACCATTAACCAAAATTCAGAAAGTTTCTGGTGCTAATTTGCATCGTAACTGGGTAATGATTCCTCATGTAACTGAGTTTGATGAAGCTGATATTTCTGATCTTGAAGCATTCCGTAAGCAACAAAATATGGAAGCAGAAAAACGTAAACAAGATCTGAAAATTACACCATTAGTGTTTATCATGAAAGCGGTAGCAAGTGCGTTAGAAGCTTATCCACGTTTTAATAGCTCTCTTTCTGAAGATGTACAAACATTGATTATCAAAAAATACATCAATATTGGTGTTGCGGTTGATACACCAAATGGTTTGGTTGTTCCTGTATTTAAAGATGTGAACAAAAAAGGTATTGTTGAGTTATCAAATGAGTTAGCTGCTATCTCTAAGAAAGCGCGTGATGGTAAATTGACGGGTAGCGATATGCAAGGCGGTTGTTTCACAATTTCAAGTTTAGGTGGTATTGGTACGACTTCGTTTACACCAATTGTTAATGCGCCAGAAGTGGGTATTTTAGGTGTATCTCGTTCATCAATGAAGCCTGTTTGGAATGGTAAAGAGTTCACACCGCGCTTAATGTTACCACTATCATTATCATTTGATCACCGCGTGATCGATGGTGCTGATGGTGCTCGTTTCTTAAGCCATATCGTTAAAGTATTATCCGACTTACGTCGTTTAGTGATGTAATAGGAGAGCGAAAATGAGCAAAGAAATTAAAACTCAAGTCGTTGTTTTAGGTGCAGGGCCTGCTGGTTATTCAGCAGCGTTCCGCGCAGCAGATTTAGGCCTTGATGTAACGCTAGTTGAGCGTTACTCAACCTTAGGTGGCGTATGTTTAAATGTGGGATGTATTCCTTCTAAAGCATTACTTCATGTAGCTAAAGTTATTGATGAAGCAAAATCATTAACTGCACATGGTATTGAATTTGGTACACCAAAATTAGACCTAGACAAAGTTCGTGGCTGGAAAGAGAAAGTTATCAGCCAATTAACGGGCGGTTTAGGTGGTATGGCAAAAATGCGTAAAGTTAATGTCGTACAAGGTGAAGCTAAATTTAGTGGTAGCCATTCACTATTAGTGAATACCGCTGAAGGTGAAACGATCATTAATTTTGAGAATGCGATTATTGCTGCAGGTTCAAGACCAATTCAATTACCATTTATTCCCCATGAAGATCCACGTATTTGGGACTCCACTGATGCATTAGCATTAACCACTATTCCTAAACGCTTTTTATTAATGGGCGGTGGTATTATCGGTCTTGAAATGGGAACGGTATATCATGCGTTAGGTTCAAAAGTTGATGTTGTTGAAATGCTTGATCAAGTGATTCCGGCTGCGGATAAAGATATTATTAAAGTCTTTACTAAACAGATCGAGAAAAAATTCACTTTAATGCTTGAAACTAAAGTAACTAAAGTTGAAGCAAAAACTGATGCTATCTATGTTTCAATGGAGAAAAAAGACGGTACGGTTGAAACACACCCATATGATGCTGTATTAGTTGCAATTGGTCGAACACCAAACGGTAAACTAATTGCTGCTGAAAAAGCAGGGGTAAATGTAACTGATCGTGGCTTTATTGAAGTTGATAAACAGATGCGTACCAATGTACCACATATCTATGCGATTGGTGATATTGTTGGTCAACCAATGCTTGCCCATAAAGGTGTGCATGAAGGGCATGTGGCAGCTGAAGTTATTGCTGGTAAAAATCACTTCTTTGATCCAAAAACAATTCCTTCTATTGCTTACACTGAACCAGAAGTTGCTTGGGTTGGTTTAACTGAAAAAGAAGCCAAAGCCAAAGGTATTAGCTATGAAGTAGCTATCTTCCCATGGGCTGCATCTGGTCGTGCAATTGCATCTGATTGTTCAGAAGGTATGACTAAATTGATTTTTGATAAAACAGACAACCGTTTATTAGGTGGTGCTGTTGTGGGTGTTAATGGTGGTGAATTGCTAGGTGAAATCGGCTTAGCAGTTGAAATGAACTGTGATGCTGAAGATATGGCATTAACAATTCATGCTCACCCAACACTTTACGAATCTATTGGTCTAGCTGCAGAAGTGTTTGAAGGATCAATTACTGATTTACCAAATGCAAAAGCGAAAAAGAAATAGTTTTTATGTATTGAAAAAAAACCAGCTTAGTGCTGGTTTTTTTATGATTTTTACTCTCTCAATTAATAATCATCACGGTATATATACCATCACAACATGATATTGTTATCATCGTAATTTTATTTAGAATATAGATAGAAACTCATTTAGATAGATATTGCTAAAGTAAATCTAATTTGCTGTATATATCTGATATATAAAATACAAATTAGTCTATTTTTAGTCCGAATAATTAACTATTAATTGGCGTTATTCTTAAATATTGTGAAAAGGTTTACGCTATTTTGTTCATATAGTGATAAGGGAGTTTAATATATAATTTATTTCTATTTATTTGATGTATCCTTGTTTAAACTTTCTTATATTGTAAATAAAAATTAAGAAAAGATATACATCAATTAAGCTAAGACATGGGGTAAATTTGAATGATAAATTTATTTGAATTATCAAATAAAAAAGATCGTCACTTATGGACGATGATTTATGTTGGAATCATAGCAGGTATTTTTTCAGCATTAGTTAAATCGGGTTTTGAAACATTAATTCCGCCAAGAACACCTGAAACAATGCCACCACCGATGGTATTATTAGAAAAATTAGGATTCAATGTTAGTACTATGGATTATCATTGGTTAGGTACTACGATTAACTGGGGTGGTAATGGAGTACATATTCTTTTTTCTATCGCAATAGCTATAATCTACTGTGTAGTATGTGAATATTTAGTAAAAGCTAAAATGTTGCATGGTGTTATTTTTGGTGTCGGTGTCTCTGTTTTTGCACATGGATTAGTTGTACCTTTATTAGGTTTATCTGGTTGGTTATGGCTTGCAGGTCCTGAAGCTTTAATCTCTGAATTTATTGGTACTGCATTTTGGATTTGGTCTATAGAAGCAATTAGAAGTGATCTGCGTTATCGATTAGTTAGACATAATTAATGCTTTCACTTTAGTTCGTTGTAAATAAACGGGTAGTTAACCTAATATAGAGCTACCCGTATTATTCGCCTCCATATAAAATATAGTCAATTATGATATATTTCTATTCTACATGTTTTTATTATTGCTTCTGTCTTTGACTCTTTAACATTGAGCCCTATACAAATATTAATAAACGTTTTACTCATTAGCCCGCAATCGCTACTCGACTGAGTAGATATCAGTTCAATCATATTAAAATCGGTGCGAGTTTGTATGAATTTTTTGGCCGAGGATACATTTAAATAAGGATATTTTTAAAATTTTAACTTCAAATATATATGATATTGGTGATAAGATGAAAACCAATTTAGTTGGGTATTAATAAATTTTAAAATAGATTTTTAGATTATTGCATAATTGTTAAATGACTCGAATTATGCATAGATTCATTGATTAAGGAGAGATAGATGTTTGGCTTATTTAAGAGAAAGCAAAAACAAGTAGCGCTTTTTTCGGTATGTGATGGCATATTAAAATCGATAGAAAAAGTTAATGATACTGTATTTGCTGATAAAATTATGGGCGATGGATTTGCCGTTACGCCTGTTAGTGGTAGAGTCAGCATTAATTCACCGATTAAAGGAAAGGTGATGAGTATTTTCCCAACTAAACATGCTATTACTTTTGTTACTGATGAAGGTGTTGAAGGTCTAGTTCATATGGGAATTGACACGGTTGCTTTAAAAGGTGACGGTTTTAATATCTTTGTCGAAGAAGGTCAAAGTGTCGATCACAATACGCGTCTTGCTGAAATGAATGTTGATTTTATTCTCGAGCAAGGTAAAGATACTGATATTATCACTGTTTTCACTAATTTAGATGAAAATAAAAAACTTGCAATATCCGAAACTGGAGATGTAAAAAAAGCCCAATCAATAGGCTGCATCACACTTTAAATCCTGTTGCTTAGTATATAAATAGATTAATAAGGTAACTCGATTTAATCTATTTATATCCTCTTTTATTACAGCCAATGTCCATAAAAAATGAGTAATGTCAAAGAGTATTAACCATAAAAAGTTGGTGCATCTTGCTTGAAATTCAATTTTTCTTCATTTATACTTAGCCGACTAATTAAATTTTGGTGTAATGATGGATTATAAAGCAAGAATATTACCAACGAGAGATGCATTATCTCGTGTACAAAAACAAGGAAATTTAGATACTGACGTTTCTGGTATTGATCTTGTTTTAAATTTAATTACTACGGCAGATTTAATTCGTGCCAGTATTTATAAACAACTAACTGAAAATCATGGTATATCAGAAGGCAAATTTGCTCTTTTGATGTCTCTTTATGGTGAAGGGGCAACAACCGCGAGTGATTTAGCATTACGTATTGGTGTCACTCCAGCAACTGTTTCTATTATGGTCAAACGTATGTTAGCGGCACCGGAACCACTCATTTCTATGTCTATTAATAATGATGATGGTCGTTCTCGCCTAATCACACTGACATCAGTCGGTTTAGAGCTTATTAAGCAATCGCTACCAGAACATTTCAAATCAGTAAAGACGTTTTCTGCTGTACTAAATGAACAGGAACGTGAATCTTTAATCACTATGTTGCGCAAACTGCTTCGAGCTGAAAGTTAGACTAATTATCCAATTATAATCATTAGCCATATTTTAACTAAATATTTAGCCGGCTAAATAAAAAGGAATTAAATTTAATTATGAAAAAAATTGTTTCTATACCGCTAACATTTCTGGGATTACTGCTTATTGGCTCGAGCTTAATCTATTTTGGTTCAAGAAATGATGCGGTTTCAGTTGCTAAATATATCAAATCAGGGGTATTAACAGCCGATCAAGTCAATGTGGCTTTTCAAAATGTAGGTGGGAAACTTGTTGAACGTAAAGTAGAAGAGTCCCAATGGGTCAAAAAAGGTGATATTTTAATGGTACTTGATGATAGGGATACAGCTATCGCTATTGAAAAAAACAAAGCGATGATTGATGCTCGGGAAGCTGCCATTCGTGCTGAAGAGTTATCTATTAATATTGATATTAATGAAACTAATCTGACTGAACTATCAACATGGCGAGCAATTGAAGAGTTACAAGCTAAATTAGATGCGGCTAAGGCGACTAAAGAACTTGCACAAACTGAATTTAATCGTGCATTAAAATTAAGTAAAACAGATAGTATCTCTAAATCGGCATTTGATACTGCCCAAAATGATCTCATCATCGCTAATATGGCGATAATTCAGTTAGAAAGCCAGCTAGCGGCTAAAACAATTGGTAGTAGCGCTGAACAACGCGAGAAATTGGTTAAGTCAAAAAATGCACAAGATATGCAGCTACAATCCATTAGCCAATTACGCGATAAAATTATCAATCGCAAAAATGTACTTGCTCAACTACAAGCTCAATTAGCGCAATCTAACGCCGATTTGAAACAACTTGAACTCAATTATCAACGTCTAACTTTAGTTGCACCAGAGGATGGTAAAATATTAAAGCTAATGTATGAGGTGGGTGAATTAGTACCAACTGGCGCCCCTGCGGTATTATTGGAAACTGAGCGTCAATACGTTGACATCTATGTAAATGAAAATATGGTCAATGATTATTTACCAAAAACAGCGGTAATTGCCTATGTACCAGCTATTGATCGTAATGTTAATGGGACGGTTCGTTTTGCAACCATGGCGCCTTCTTTTGCAGACTTACGATTAACTCGAGAGCGAGGACAAGCCGATTTAACCTCTTATCAAATTAGAATTTATATTAATAAGATGGAAAAATTACATACAGGTATGACTATTGAGGTTGATAATGCAAAATATCATTAACTCTATGATAGAAGAATTGCAAGCAATGATGTCTGGACATTTTGTACCTTATCATAAAGCGGCCATTATGGTTGCAGCTGTTGTTGCGCTAATATTCTCTCTTATTTTTAGACATGGCATCGTTTTTGAAGGGAAAGTATCTGTTATTGACTTAGATGGTTCTCATTATTCAACCGAGCTTATTAGTAAGATTAATACGTCACCTTATATTGCAATCAGTGAAGTAATACGTAGCCCTGTTGATCCAACTGTACTGGTTTCTCATGATCGTAATATCGGTGTTTTATATATTCCTAAAGGTTTAGAGAAAAGCTTAAAAAAGGGCGATAATTCGATAAATCTTGGCTATTTTGCCGATTATAGTAATGAAGCGCAAAATGCTAAAGTTATTCAGACATTGCATGAAATAGTCCCTGAACTCGGTGCCGAAATTAGCGTTAATCGCGTTGCTACACTAGGACTGGGTAATGAAGAGACAGAAGCTGTTTTATCACCAATGAAACTGACATCAAGGAGTCTATTTAATCCAACTAGCTCATCAACTATTTCAACGAGCATTTATTTTGTCTATTTCTTTTCATCATTAACTTATGGCTTAACTACATTAATGATTATCGGACGATTAAAAGTGACGGGTGTTTGGCAAATCACATTAGAAAGAGGCTGTTTGGCATTAATGAGCCGAATTATACCTTA
This sequence comes from Orbaceae bacterium BiB, assembly GCA_036251205.1. Lineage (NCBI taxonomy): Bacteria > Pseudomonadati > Pseudomonadota > Gammaproteobacteria > Orbales > Orbaceae > Orbus > Orbus mooreae. Next base: position 128,218 of record CP133958.1, read on the forward strand.
TACCTTTTTCTATACTTCGGCAATTACCTTTATAACGGCTATATTTGTTTTTTTTGGACAATTAAAGTTTGATGGTAATTATTTTGCTTATGTACCAAGTCTATTTATGACTGGATTAGCCTTTGGGTGGTTAGCGCTACTTCTTTCTTGGACAACTCAAAATCCAGGTCAGGGCGCAGGTAAAATGGTCTTTCTAGTACCGCCGGGCTTTATTTGTGGTGGTGCAACAATGGCAGTTGGGTTTTTACCTATTTGGGCTTATTATCTAAGTTATGCTTTCCCTTTAGTATGGCAATACCGTTTTTACCGTGATTTCGCACTTAAAGGACAAACGCTTGTTGATATGTTAGCAACTTATGGTGCTTATATTATCTATTTGACTGTTATTGCTTTAGTGCTCAAATTACTTTGCGAGCGAGCCTCAAAAAATATAATGTTTGTAAAAGACATGCCATTATCAGGTATACATTAAATCAATAATAATATTTATATTCGGGTAATTATGTAATTATTTTGACTATTTTATAATTTAATATGTTTCTTATATCAATTCTGAGTTATTTAACTTAAATATCATGTTTAATTAATTATAAAAGTCATTCTTAAATTAGTTTTTTTAATCAAAATTCAGCATCTTCCCATATTGACAATATCTATAGTGAGGATAATCTATTGGTAAATAATATTATTAATATTTTTGCTGCATATTTAATTATTTTTCTTGAATAATTATTCATTATCTTGATAGGATAGATATAACTCCGTAGCAGATCACATAAAAAATAATGAGCAATGAGGATTTATTATGATTTTTGATTTTGAATTGATTCAACATATCTATAGTCGTTATCAAGATAAAATTAACCATATTCGACAGGTTATTGGTCGTCCTTTAACCCTATCGGAGAAAATCCTTTATGCCCACTTAGCCCAAGATGAGACATTAAAAGATTATAAACGTGGTGTAGATTATGTTAACTTTGCCCCAGATCGTGTCGCTATGCAAGATGCAACGGCACAAATGGCATTATTACAATTAATGAATTCAGGACGTGAACGCGTCGCGGTACCATCATCAGTTCACTGTGATCACTTAATTCAAGCGTATAAAAATGCTTATGATGATCTGATTATTGCCGAAAATACCAATCAGGAAGTGTATCAATTTTTGCGTGATGTTTCGAATAAATATGGTATTGGTTTTTGGAAGCCAGATGCTGGTATTATTCATCAAGTCGTATTAGAAAATTATGCTTTTCCTGGTGGAATGATGATTGGTACTGATTCCCATACTCCAAATGCAGGTGGGTTATCAATGATCGCCATTGGTGTTGGTGGTGCTGATGCAGTTGATGTTATGGCCGGTATGTCGTGGGAATTAAAAATGCCTCGTTTGATTGGGGTAAAATTGACAGGAAAATTATCGGGTTGGTCATCTGCAAAAGATGTGATTTTGAAATTAGCTGGAATTTTGACGGTAAAAGGTGGGACTAACTCAATTATCGAATATTTTGGTGAGGGGACTCAATCTTTATCGGCAACAGGTAAAGCAACTATCTGTAATATGGGGGCTGAAGTAGGGGCAACAACATCAATATTTCCATACGATCAAAAATCAGCTGACTATTTAGCAATAACCGGTCGTCAAGAAATCGTTAGCCTTGCGTCTAAACTTGCTGACTGCTTTAACCCAGATGATGAAGTATTAATTAATCCAAAACACTATTATGATCAAGTGATTGAAATTAATTTATCCGAATTAGAACCTTATGTTAATGGTCCATTTACTCCAGATTTAGCTTATCCTATTTCTCAATTAGCGAAAGCAGTTAAAGAACATAATTATCCAAATAATATGGAAGTTGGTTTAATCGGCTCTTGTACTAACTCTTCTTATGAAGATATGACTAGAGCTGCTTCTATTATTGATAGTGCTAATAAACTAGGTTTAACAGTTAAAGCCAAATTGATTATTAATCCAGGCTCAGAACAGGTCAAATTTACTGCTCAGCGAGATGGAATATTGGATAAATTTACTCAAGCTGGTGCTGTGATTATGGCTAACGCGTGTGGCCCTTGTATTGGACAGTGGCGACGTGATGAGGTTGCTGATGAGCATCGAAATTCTATTGTTACCTCATTCAATCGTAATTTTGCTAAACGTAATGATGGTAATCCAAATACATATGCTTTTGTTTGTTCTCCTGAGATTGTTTCTGCATTATCGGTAGCAGGAACATTAACATTCAATCCACTGACCGATACACTAACCAATGCGCAAGGTGAGCAAGTTAAACTTCCTGAACCAAAAGGGGAAGAGTTACCTAAACGAGGCTTTGCCGTGGATGATGCAGGTTATGTTGCTCCGATAAAAGACGGTAGTCATGTTACGGTTAATATTGCGCTAAATTCAAATCGTTTACAACAATTAGCACCATTTTCGCCTTGGAATGGTCAGGATATTATTGAACAACCATTATTAATTAAAGTCGCGGGTAAATGTACTACTGACCATATTTCAATGGCTGGTAAATGGTTAAAATATCGAGGACATTTAGATAATATCTCTGACAATATGTTGATTGGTGCAGTTAATGCATTTAATGAAAAAACTAATTCTGTTTTGGATCCGCAAACTCACCGTTATGTTGAAGTTCCTGCGCTAGCACGTAAATATAAAGCACAAGGGATTGGTTCAGTCGTTGTTGCTGAAGAAAATTATGGTGAAGGCTCATCCCGAGAACATGCTGCAATGGAACCACGTTTTTTAAATGTAAAGGCGATTATTGTTAAATCATTTGCCCGTATTCATGAAACGAATTTAAAGAAACAGGGAATGCTTGCATTAACCTTTGTGAATAAAGAAGATTACGATAAAGTACAGGAAGATGACAAAATTAGTATTTTAGGCCTAACTGAGTTTATGCCTGGGAAAAATTTAACGATGGTGCTACATCATCAAGATGGTAATGTGGAAGCTTTTCCTGTCTCTCATACCTATAATGAAGCCCAAATTGCTTGGTTTAAGGCCGGTAGTGCTTTAAATAAATTAAAATCAGACTTTAACCAGAAATAAAAGGATTTAATATGAGTAATAAAATTACTATTGTTAATGGCAAGCTTAATGTACCTAGTAATCCAATCATTCCTTTTATTGAAGGGGATGGCGTTGGTCCTGAAATTTGGCAGTCAGCTAAAGCCATTTTTGATCATGCCGTTGAAAAAGCTTATCAAGGTTCACGAAAAGTTGAATGGAAAGAAGTCCTTGCTGGTGAAAAATCATTTAATATCAATAGTTCTTGGTTGCCTGATGAAACAATGAATGCATTTAAAGATTACTTAATTGGTATTAAAGGTCCGTTAACTACGCCAGTCGGTGGCGGAATTCGCTCTCTTAATGTTGCATTAAGACAAGAGTTGGATCTGTATGTTTGTTTACGTCCAGTAAGATGGTTTAAAGGCGTTGAATCACCGATTAAAGCGCCAGAAAAAGTTAATATGACGATTTTCCGTGAAAATACGGAAGATATCTATGCTGGAATTGAATGGCAACAAGGCACACCTGAAGCAAAAAAATTCTATCAATTTATAGCGCAAGAAATGGGCGTGAAAAAAGTTAGATTCCCGGAAACCTCATCTTTTGGCGTAAAACCAGTATCAATTGAAGGTTCAGAACGATTAATACGAGCTGCAATTGAATATGCAATTGTTCATCGTTTACCTTCTGTGACTTTAGTCCATAAAGGTAACATCATGAAGTTTACTGAAGGTGGTTTTAAACAATGGGGTTATGAACTTGCTGAGCGCGAATTTGCTTCTAATGTTTTTACTATGCAACAGTTTGATAAACTCAAGAAAGAACAAGGTGTTTTAGTTGCAAAAGAGGCACTTAATTCAGCAAAAGCGGCTGGGAAAATTATTATTAAAGATGTTATTTGTGATGCTTTTTTACAAAATACACTACTTAAACCAGAAGAGTATTCTGTAATTGCGACACTTAATTTAAATGGTGATTATGTTTCAGATCAACTTGCTGCAATGGTTGGTGGAATTGGTATTGCACCCGGTGCTAATATTAACTACTTAACTGGTCATGCTATTTTTGAAGCAACACATGGCACTGCTCCTGATATTGCTGGGCAAGATATGGCAAATCCATCTTCTCTGCTATTATCTGGGGTTATGATGTTTGATTATTTAGGATGGTTTGAAGTCGGTAAATTAATCACTGATGCATTAGAAACGCTATTTCAAAAGGGTGAAGCAACTGTTGATCTTGCACGTTTTATGTCTAATGGTCATGAGCTCAAAACGAGTCAATTTACTCAAGCAATAATTAGTCATTTATAAATTTAATGGTCATTATTAGGATAAAGTTTTCTTTATCCTTTTATTTTTCTCACTAATGATATTAGTTGAGAGTATAAAATGGAGATGTTTATGAAAGATCAGTTTATGATTTATAAATTGTCTGAAACAGTCAAATTAACTAGTAAGATAGATACCGAACTATTTGAGAAATTTAATGTTAAACGCGGTTTACGTAATTCTGACCATACTGGTGTTTTAGTTGGCTTAACGAATATTGGTGATGTTGTTGGTTACGAACGTTTAGATAATGGTAGTTTAAAACCTATTCCAGGTAAACTGTTGTATCGTGGTATTGATATTGATGATTTGGTTCACAGTGCACAAAAAGAGAAACGTACTGGTTTTGAAGAGGTGATCTATTTATTATTATCGGGAAATTTACCTGATAAAGAAGAGTTAACCCAATTTTCTCGTATGCTTTGTGAATCCATGGCGTTAGAGAAACAGACTAAAATCGCTATTATTGAGTTAGAAGGGCAAGATATTATGAATATTTTAGCCCGGACAGTATTAGAAATGTATACCTATGATCCTGAACCCGATGATACATCTCGCGATAATTTAATGAGGCAATCAATTGATTTAATTGCAAAATTCCCTGCAATCATTGCATATGCTTATAATATTTTACGGCATAGTGCCAAAGGTCAATCTTTACATATACGCCATCCTAATGATGATATTTCAATTGCAGAAAACTTTTTATATATGATAAAAGGTTCTAAAGGATATACTGACTTAGATGTTCGAGTTCTTGATTTAGCCATGATTATTCATGCGGAACACGGTGGTGGTAATAACTCAACATTTACAGTTCGAGTAACTAGCTCTACGGGTACGGATACTTACTCATCTATTGCAGCGGGTATTGGTTCTTTAAAGGGACCATTACATGGTGGTGCAAACTTACAAGTCGGTAAAATGATTAATCACTTAAAAGAGGTGATTACAGATTGGACTGATGCCAAAGAGATCGATGATTATTTTGTTAGAATGCTCAATAAAGAGGTTTATGACGAAAAAGGTCTTATTTATGGTATTGGCCATGCTGTTTATACTGTATCTGATCCTCGAGCCGTGTTATTAAAAGAGATGGCGAAAGAGTTAGCAAAAGAGAAAGGTCGGGAAGCCGAGTTTGAATTTATGCAACTATTGGAAGAAAGAGCCGTTTATGCCATAACCCATAGAAAAAATGCAAAAACCAAAAAACAAGTTTGTGCTAATGTTGACTTCTATTCAGGTTTTGTCTATGACATGATCGGTTTACCGAGAGAAGTATATACACCATTATTTGCTATGTCTCGAATTGTTGGTTGGTGTGCTCATCGTATTGAAGAGTTAAACTTTGATGATAGACGCATTATTCGACCTGCATATAAAAATATTAGTGAGCCCGTCAAATTTACGTCTCTAAAAGAACGTTAATATCAGTTAGTTCATTTTAAAGGCGCTTTGCGCCTTTATTTTTATCGATTGTGAATTAGTATGACAATCGCCTATTTTCATGTATAATTGTCAAGTTGTGCATAAAGATCATCGTTTCATGTTTCGTACGGCTAATGAGAGCTTTATTGATAAGTCCTTATCTTTTTTCACCGTAGCTTGACACTACCACTTAAAAGGGCGTATTTGATAAATTTGTCATTAGTCGTAACAATGAAAATGGTCTATTTATTTTTTAATTTAAGAGGACATCACATTGTTTAATCCTATCACTCAAAAATTTCAATATGGTCGTCATACCGTTACTTTAGAAACCGGTATTATGGCTCGTCAAGCAACAGCTGCTGTAATGGTTAATATTGATGATACTGCCGTATTTGTTACTGTTGTTGCTAATCAAAAAGTTAAAGAAGGTCAGGACTTTTTCCCATTAACGGTTAATTACCAAGAGCGTACTTATGCTGCTGGTCGAATCCCTGGTGGTTTCTTTAAACGAGAAGGGCGTCCTAGTGAAGGCGAAACTTTAATTGCTCGTTTAATTGACCGTCCATTACGACCGTTATTTCCTGAAGGTTTTGTTAATGAAATTCAAATCATTGCAACTGTGGTTTCTATCAACCCACAAGTTAGTCCTGATTTAGTTGCAATGATTGGTGCATCTGCTGCTTTATCTTTATCTGGTGTACCGTTCCATGGCCCAATCGGTGCTGCTCGTGTTGGTTTCATTGATGGTGAGTTTGTGTTAAATCCACTAGTTACTGAACTACCAAGTAGCCGTTTAGATTTAGTCGTTGCAGGTACAAATAGTGCAGTATTAATGGTTGAATCTGAAGCTGATCTTTTAACTGAAGAACAAATGCTTGCTGCTGTTGTATTTGGTCATGATGCACAACAAGTTGTTATTAATAATATCAATGAGTTTGTTGCAAAGGCTGGTCGAGCTAAATGGGATTGGGTTGCTCCAGCTAAAAATGAAGTACTACATGATGCGGTTTCAGCGTTAGTTAAAGATCGTATTGGTGAAGCGTATCGCATTACTGAAAAACAAGCTCGTTATGCTCAAATTAATGCTATTAAAGAAGAGGCATTAGCTCAATTAAAAGCTCAAAATGAAGAAATTGATGATAATGAAGTGTTAAATATTATTACTGAAATTGAGAGCCAAACTGTTCGTAAACGTGTTATTTCTGGCGAACCACGTATTGATGGTCGTGAAAAAGATATGATCAGAGCATTAGATATTCGAACTAATGTTCTTCCTAGAACACATGGTAGTGCTCTATTTACTCGTGGTGAAACGCAAGCTTTAGTTACTGCAACATTAGGAACAGAACGCGATGCGCAAATCATTGATGAGTTAACTGGTGAAAAAACTGATAAGTTTTTATTCCATTATAATTTCCCTCCATACTCTGTTGGTGAAACAGGAATGGTTGGTTCACCAAAACGTCGTGAAATTGGTCATGGTCGCTTGGCTAAACGTGGTGTTGCGGCTGTTATGCCTAAAGGTAATGAATTCCCATATACCGTCCGTATTGTATCTGAAATAACAGAATCTAATGGTTCATCATCAATGGCTTCTGTATGTGGTGCCTCTTTAGCTCTAATGGATGCGGGTGTACCAATTAAATCATCTGTTGCTGGTATCGCTATGGGACTGGTCAAAGAAGGTGATGATTTTGTCGTTTTATCTGATATTTTAGGTGATGAAGATCATCTTGGTGATATGGACTTTAAAGTTGCTGGAACTCGTGAAGGTGTAAGTGCATTACAGATGGATATCAAGATCGAAGGTATCACTAAAGAGATTATGCAAGTTGCTTTAAATCAAGCAAAAGGTGCTCGTTTACATATTCTTGGTGTAATGGAACAAGCAATTAATTGCCCACGTAATGAGATTTCTGAATATGCTCCTCGTATCTATACGATGAAAATTAATCCAGAAAAAATTCGTGATATCATCGGTAAGGGCGGTGCGACTATTCGAGCATTAACAGAAGAGACTGGAACAACCATTGAGATTGAAGATGATGGTACTGTTAAAATTGCTGCATCTGATGGTGATAAAGCACAAGCTGCTATTAAACGTATTAATGATTTAACTGCTGAAGTTGAAGTGGGTCAAATCTATACCGGTAAAGTGGTTCGAATTGTAGATTTTGGTGCATTCGTATCAATTATTGGTGGTAAAGAAGGCTTAGTGCATGTTTCACAAATCGCAGATCACCGAGTTGAGAAAGTGACTGACGTATTGACTATGGGACAAGAAGTTCAGGTTAAAGTACTTGAAATTGATCGTCAAGGACGCATTCGTTTAAGTATGAAAGATGCAGTCAATACTTCAGCACCAGCAGCTGAAGCAGCAACAACGACTGAAGAGTAGATTGTAAAAATACGTGCTAATCTAATTGATTAGCACATTTTAACCTCAAAAGTAATTAGAGACTGATAATGAAAAAAATCAACTTGAAATCAATATGGTTACTAGGTCTTACCATAATTTTATCAAGTTATATTTCTGGTTGTAGTGTTAAACAGCCATTATTAGCAGTTCCAAACCAAGTCTCTCTTGATGATGAGGTTCACTTAGCTCAAATTAGTCAAGAGCTCTATAGCAAAGATATTGATGAAAGAACTAGAATGCAACTCTATTTTCAACGAGGTGCACTATATGATTCATTAGGATTTAGAGCTTTTGCTCAGAGTGATTTCTCTCAATTACTTGCATTTAATGCTGAGATTCCAGATGTTTATAACTATCTTGGAATTTATGCTATGCAAGAAGGTGATTATGATTCAGCATTTATGGCTTTTAATACTGGATTAGAGATTGCACCTGATTATGAGTTTATTTATATCAATCGGGCAATTGCCTTATATCGTAATGATAAATATGAGTTGTCTCTTGAAGATGCTTTAAAATTTTATCATTATGCGCCAAATGAACCGATTCGAATTCTTTGGTTATATTTGATTGAAGAAAAAATAGATAAAAATAAAGCTCGAGAACAATTACTTGAGCGTTATAATAGTATGGAAGATAAATCCATTTGGGGAAGCGGTATTATTGCATTTTACTTAGGTAAAATTAGTGAAGATCGCTTGATGATTAACTTACAGCAAGGAGTTGATACTAACTTAAAGTTAGCTCAGCGTCTTTGTGAAACTTACTTTTACTTAGGTAAATTCTATCAAAGTAAAGGTGACAATAAACGTGCCGAAATGTTATTTAAGTATGCATTAGCAAACAATGTCTATAATTATTTAGAACATCAGCAGGCACTTTTCGAAATCAATCAGCTTAATACAAAATAAGCTGCATTGGGTCATGCCAGTTTAGATGTGAATATAAGTAGTTATAGCAGCGTTCTTTATGTAACCATATAATGGTTAGTTTTGAATGGTTAAATTAATCATTTAAAAGTAGTATTATATGTTTTGTTATTTTTGGGTGGGTTGTAATATTCATTAGGTAAGCTGGCTTTATAAATGATTTTAACGACTGCATTTTAGCAGTTATAAGCGAGTTTACATGACAAAAGAAATCTCTTTTATTGACCTTGGTTTATCTGAGGAAATCCTTAACGCATTAAATGATCTTGGTTTTGCAAAACCATCTCCAATTCAAAGTGAATGTATTCCTTTATTATTAGAAGGTAATGATGTGCTTGGTATGGCACAAACTGGTAGTGGTAAAACTGCTGCATTTTCAATTCCTTTTCTAATGAAATTGGATGCTAATTTAAAAGCACCACAAGTATTAGTATTAGCACCAACACGAGAATTAGCAATTCAAGTTGCTGAAGCATGTAGTGAATATGCGAAATATATGAAAGGTGTTAAAGTTTTAGCTCTTTATGGTGGTCAACGTTATGATGTGCAATTACGTGCATTAAAACAAGGGCCACAAATTGTAGTGGGTACGCCGGGTCGTCTACTCGATCATTTAAATCGTAAAACTCTTGATCTATCTAATCTTAAAGGTTTAGTTCTTGATGAAGCTGACGAAATGCTTCGCATGGGCTTTATTGATGATGTTGAAAGTATTATGGCTGCGATTCCAGAAGAACATCAGACCGCGTTATTCTCAGCAACGATGCCTGCTCCGATTCGTCGCATTACTAAACGATTTATGCATAATCCACAAGAGATTCAAATCAAATCGACTAATCAAACAGCACCAGATATTGACCAAAGCTATTGGTTAGTACGAGGATTACGTAAGAATGAAGCATTAGTCCGCTTTTTAGAAGCAGAAGATTTTGATGCTGCAATTATCTTTGTTAGAACCAAAACGGCAACATTAGAAGTGGCTGATGTACTAGAACAACACGGCTATAATAGTGCGGCATTAAATGGTGATATGACTCAACAATTACGTGAGCAAACATTAGATCGTTTACGTAATGGTCGTTTAGATATTTTAATTGCAACTGATGTTGCTGCACGTGGATTAGACGTTGAACGTATTAGTTTAGTTGTCAATTACGACATTACTATGGATTCAGAGTCTTATGTACACCGTATTGGCCGTACAGGTCGAGCAGGTCGTGCTGGTCGTGCAATTTTATTTGTAGATAGCCGTGAGCGCCGTTTATTAAAAAATATTGAACAGACAATTAAAAAAGCAATTCCTGAAGTACAATTACCAAGTAAAGATTTACTTGAAACGCGTCGTTTATCTAAATTCTCTGATAAAGTTGCTAAAGAGATCGAATCAAATGATTTAGATACTTACCGAAGTCTTTTACCTCAGTTATTGAAAACTGATGATACTGATATGGAAACCTTAGCTGCTGCATTATTAAAACTTGCACAAGGTGAACGTCCTTTAGTTTTACCACCGGATCCAGTATTTAAACCTGCGCGTGAAGATCGTGAAAGAGCAGAACGTGGTGATCGTCGTCTAAAAGGTGATAATCGTGAATCACCAAAACGTAGAGAACGTCGTGATGTTGGTGATATGGATCTTTATCGTATTGAAGTAGGTAAAGAGAATGGTATCGATGTTCGTAATATTGTTGGTGCAATTGCTAATGAAGGTGATATTAGTAGCCGATATATTGGTAATATCAAACTTTACGAAAAATATTCAACAGTTGAGTTACCAAAAGATATGCCAAAAGATTTATTGAAACATTTTGAAAAAGTTCGTGTCATGAATGTGCCAATGAATATGCGTTTAGTTGTTGATGGTGAGAAAACAAGTTCTAGCCCAAGACGTTCTTCACGTAAAAGAGAAGACTCTTTTGGTGAACAACCACCAAAACGTCGTAGCCGTGCTCCATCTAAAGATGGTGATAAAGATGCAGCACCAAAACGTAGATCAAGAAAACCAGCATCTTTTTAAGAGTAACACTTAGTTTATAGCTAAAAAACCGAATCAAAACTGATTCGGTTTTTTTATATTAATCATATTAATTTTTACGATTGAGGGTTATTTATTTAGCACTATTTATTTAACTAAGTGCAACTTTAGAGATTGGTTTTGTAGTAAGGTTTTGGCTTTACTATCTAAATGATAGTCAGTAATTATATCGGTAAATTGATTAAGCAAAACCGCAGTATATAGAGAATAAGAGTCATATTTACTACTGTCAGCAACCAAAACAACCTTATCGGCTTTTTCTGCAAAACTGGCTTTAATTAATGCTTTATCCTCAGTTGGTGTGGTTACGCCTTTGTTGACACTCCACGAGTTACAGCTAATAAAAGCAATATCCGGGTTAATTTGACGTAATAGTGAACGACCATGTTCTCCAATACACGATTGGCTACTATCATCGATTTTACCACCAATAATCGTCACTTCAATTTGTTTAAACTCACATAAAAATAGCGCGATATGTAAATCTGATGTAATTACTCGAACAGGCATTTGAGTGATACGTTTGGCAATTTCAAAAGTTGTTGTACCAGCATCAAGGGCAATCGAATCACCAGCTTTAATCATCTGTGCGGCATAATCTGCAATCAACTGTTTTTCAGTGGCATTTTTATGAATCTTCTCATTGGTGGTGGGTTGTGCTGGAATAAAACGATTAATCGTTACACCGCCATGAGTTCGGCTAATGACTCCTTGTTCATCGAGTTTAATTAAATCACGTCTAACCGTTGCTGGGGATGCTTCTATTGCCGAAACTAACTCTTCAACGGTAACTAAATTATGATTTTTTAGATAATCCATAATTTGATCTAATCGACTTAATTTTGCCACAGTTTACCTTCTTATCACTATCGTATCTATTTACTATCAATCATACGTGATTGTTGCATAAGGCGCAATTTGCGCCTTAACAATCTTATTTATTTTGTAAGCATTGCCGCTAATCGAATGGATTCTATCATACTATCGGGTTTAGCAATACCTTTCCAAGCAATATCAAAAGCGGTACCATGATCTGCCGAGGTTCGGATAAACGGTAATCCGGCTGCGATATTGACCCCATCATAAAAGCCTAATAATTTGAGTGGAATATGACCTTGATCATGATACATTGCGACAACCATATCAAATTTACCTTGATGAGCTTGTAAAAATACCGTATCAGGTGCGCAGGGACCGATGACTTGGATTGCTTTTTCCTGCATATTTTTAATTGCAGGTGTAACAAATTTAATCTCTTCATCTCCAAATAAACCGTGTTCTCCCGCGTGAGGATTTACACCAGCAACGGCAATTCTTGGATTGTCGTAACCGACTTTCTTCAAAAAATCATGAGCAATTTGGATAACAGTTTCAATACGTTGAGTATTTAAGTTATCTAAGAAATTTCGTAATGATACATGAGTTGTAACATGTATCACTTTAAGATTTTCAGTATAGAGTACCATTGCCACATCCTTGCTATTGGTCAGTTTTGCTAATAATTCTGTATGACCAGGATACATATGACCAGCAGCATGCAGTGCTTCTTTATTCAGTGGGGCTGTTGCAATACTACCGACTTCTTTGTTTAACGCAAGCTCGGTAGCTTTATGTATACAATGATAAGCTAAATCTCCTGCTTGAGATTGGATTTGACCTGGTTTTAATGTATTAATATCTGCGAGTGGTACATCAATCACATTCATAACCCCAGGTGTAAATTTAGCTTCTGCTACTTTATTAATGACATTAATGTGCACATTATCAAATAGCTTCATACTTAATTGTTTTTTTAGTAAATCGGCAGAGCCTATCACAATCGCGGGTATATCTTTGATAATTTCAGATTGTAATGATTTAGCAATAATTTCAGGACCGATTCCGGCAGGATCTCCCATAGTAATAGCTACAATTTTTGACACAATCAGTCTCCTTTTATATAAATTCTAATGATTTAGTGAAAATATTTTGTTCACCAAAACCGCCAGCTTTAGTGAATATTTGATAATTTTTCTGTATTTTACCGATGAGTCTGCCATAAGGTACTCCCGGTGTAACTTCACCTACAATATGAAATCCTGTCGCGCCAAGAGATTTGGCGATAGCAATTGCTACATCACCACCCGTTAAAAATAGATTTTTAACTGAGGTATGTTGAACTATTTTACCTAAGCACTGACAAATATATTCGCCAAGCTCTTTACGAGTCAGATGATACTTTTGACAATAAAACTCAACCTGATGACGTTGCTCATCGTTTTTACATGTTCTAACAATACTGTTTTTTTGTTGCAAAAGCCCTTGTTCAATTTGTTGATAATAGTGATAAAGTTTCTCGTCAGTAAATTGAGGGAATAAATCATCTATATCAATATCAATCACCTGCCATAGTTTGGTAAATGTTAATGCATGTTCGATCTGTTTTTGTGTGATCTGACTCATTGAACCGGCAATAACTAACAGCTGTTTTTTATTGTCTGGAGAAAGGGTGCTTGATGATGTTGAAATAGAGTTTGTGGGCAAATAATTCATTAGCCCCGCAGAACCGACTAATAATGCTTTATGTTTTAGTTGGCCTATTTGTGTCGCAATACGTGATAAATCTTCATTTGTTTCGGTATCAATAATAAAAAGTTTAATACCTTGTTTTATATTACTGTCAATTTCATCAGATAATTTATTATTTTTTATGATGTCAGTGCCGATTTCAGTACTTTTTAAATCAGTTTGTTGTGCCAGACAATCGATTATTTTAGATGAATAGATCGGTGTTTTCGGATCAGAGGCAAACTCTGTTTTAGTGAGTTCAACGCCATTAACATAACAAACGCCATTCATCACCTTTCTTGCCATATCAGGGAATGCCGGGATAATTAGTGCAATTTGATAATCAGTTTCCTGCAGTAGTGTGGCTATTTCATAACCAATATTTCCCCTTAGCGTTGAATCAATTTTTTTATATATCATGACATCACGGGGATTTTTGGCGACAAGGGTTTTAATTCTCGCTTGAGCTTTTTCTTTTGTTAATGCGCGACTATCAGTATTGATTACAATGGCATCGGACTGACTGGTGGTGTAATCACTATTCCAATCAAAATAGACATCAACATGGGCTCCTTTTTTGGTCAGTTGTACGCCTGTATCATTCGCGCCAGTAAAGTCGTCAGCAATAATAAATAAACGAGAATAGTTATACCTAGACATACTATCTCACACTCCTCTTGATTGAAAAAAATCAATTTATAGTAGCAATTATACCTTAATGCTACATAAAATCTATTTTTTATGATTAAAATTATTCATTTTATTGTTTTTGTGATCTTAATCATGTTTTTATATATTCATAATAGCACTTTTTTGAAAAATAAAATACTATTTGTGAGTGTTTTAAGTCAAATTGATTTTATTTGTTCAAAATCATTAATACAGTAATAAGGCTGAATATTATGCATATTAATAGTACTATTCTAAGTGGTAAGGGAATGTTAAACGAAATCAATTCATTAGTTAAAAATAGACATCATGTATTATTTTTAACAGATAAAAATATTATTAATTTAGCTGACGTCAGCAAATTGATTAAAAATATTCAAGATATAGCACCCGTATTTACCCTGATTGATGATATTCCTCCAGAGCCAAGCCATCATGATGTCACGGCTTTATTAACAAAAATGAAGATATCTAATGCCGACTTAGTGATTGGTATTGGTGGTGGTAGTGTTTTAGATGTAGCTAAATTAGTTTCTGTTTTATGTGTTAAAGAGGCTGATATTACCTTAGAACAGTTATTAAATGGTGATAAACCGACTAAACGTTGTACATCATTACTTATTCCGACAACTGCCGGAACCGGATCGGAAGCTACGCCAAATGCAATCTTAGCCATTCCAGAAAAAGAGACCAAACAAGGTATTATTTCACCTGTTATGTTACCTGATTATGTCTGCTTAGTACCAGAGTTAACGACTTCAATGCCAAAACATATTGCAGCATCAACGGGAATTGATGCGTTATGTCATTTAATTGAATGCTTTACGGCAACCATTTCGAATCCTGTTGGTGATAATTACGCATTAATTGGTATGCAGAAATTATTTAATTCTCTAGAAAGATCAACTCGAGATAAGAGTGATATTGAAGCCAAACTTACTATGCTTTGGGCATCTTATTATGGTGGTGCCGCGATTGCACATGCCGGTACTCATTTAGTTCATGCAATGTCTTATCCTTTAGGTGGTAAATATCATATTCCGCACGGTATTGCCAACGCTATTTTATTAGTACCTTGTATGGCTTTTATTAGAGATGCTGTTGTGGATAAATTTGCACAGGCCTATGACTTGCTTCCTGATGCCGTGTTAACACTAACGGCGGAAGAAAAGTCCTACGCTTTAGTTGAGTATTTTAAACAATTAGTTCAACGATTAGAGCTGCCATCTAAACTTCAAGAACTAAATATCGATCCGAAAGATTTACCATACCTTGTTGAGGGAGCTTTAGAGGTAAAACGTTTAATGAATAATGTTCCTAAAAAAGTCAGTAAAGACGATGTATTAGCAATGTATCAATCACTTTTATAGCTAGCCATTTTAACAAAATAGTAGAGGGGTTTTAATAATGAGTAAGAAAATTGAGGGGGTATTAACCGCGATTGTTACAACATTTGATGATAATGGTGATTTTTGTCCTAAACGAATGCGGAAACAGGTTCAGCGTCAGCTTAGCAATGGCAATAGCATTTTTTGTAATGGTACCAATGGGGAGTTTTTTGTTTTAAATACTAAAGAGAAGCTTGCTGTAACCGAAACTTGTGTTGATGAAGTTGCTGGCAAAGCACCAGTGATGGCGCATATTGGTGAGATCTCAACACGAGAAACGATAAAATTAGGAAAAGAGATTCAAAAATTAGGTGTTGATGCCGTTTCAGTGATTGCTCCTTATTTTATTCCTTTAAAACAAGAAGAACTGATTGTTCACTACACCAAAATTGCTGATGCGCTAACGGTACCGGTGTTTTTGTATAACATTCCCGCAAGAACCGGTAATACTATCCTGCCTGAAACTGCCGCTAAATTAGGTGAGCATCCCAATATTTTAGGTATTAAGGATAGTGCAGGTAGTTATGAAAGTCTAAAAGGATTCCTTGATGTAGCCAATAAAATGGATGATTTTGATGTGTTAACTGGGCCTGATTCTTTGATTTATCAGGGGTTTATTGACGGATGCATCGGATCCATTTCTGGGCTTGCTAATGTAGCACCCGCTAAAATTAATGCTATCTGGAAAAATTTTAAGGCTGGCAATCTTGAACAATCTAAAGCCGCCCAAGATGCTGTTGGCGATTTGCGTAAAAATTTGTATACCACCGTATTCTCTCCTGCCGCAGTCAAAAAAGCATTAACCATCATGGGAGAAGAGGTTGGTGTAAGTCGCTATCCGATTGAATTTTCCAATAAAGATATTGCAGCAATTAAAGATATTGTTAGCAAGCTATAGTTTAATTCCATTAAAAATAAAAAAGGTAAAACAATATGCATTATTTTGGTACTATTGATACGATAATTATTGTGAGTATTGTCGTGATATATATCCTTTTAACATCGGCAATGACCTATTTTTTAAGAAGTAAAAATAATAGTGATTTTATGGAGGGCTCAAGAGCCGTCCCGGCAATTGTTGTCGGAATTTTATTAATGACGGAATATATTGGTGCTAAATCAACAATTGGTACCGCACAGTCCGCATTTGATAATGGTATTGCCGCCTCATGGTCGGTGATTGGAGCAGCAATTGGTTTTCCTTTATTTGGATTTATTTTAGTTAAAAAGATCTACAATACTGGTGAAATTACTATTTCTGCAGCGATCGCACAAAAATACGGTAATTCGACTAAAAATCTGATCTCATTAATTATGATCTATGCATTAATTTTGGTTAATGTGGGTAACTATATTAGTGGCGCTGCCGCAATCTCTACTGTTTTACAAGTTTCATTACCTGTTGCTGCATTTATTACTGCGATTGTAAGTACCTTCTATTTTACATTTGGTGGACTTAAGGGCGTAGCCTATGTCACGATTATTCATAGCTCAGTAAAATACTTTGGTGTATTATTTATTTTAGGAACAGCGCTTTATTTGACAGGTGGTTTTACACCAATGATTGAAAGTATGCCACCTCATTATTGGACGTGGGATGGTTCAATTGGTGCAAGTACTATTTTTGCCTGGTTAATTGGAACAATCGGTTCAATTTTTTGTACACAATTTGTTATCCAAGCGATCTCTTCAACAAAAGATGCCAAATCAGCAAAACGCGCATGTTGGTATGCATTCTTCTTCTGTATGCCGATAGCCATAGCGATTGCGATTATTGGTGTATGTGCTAAATTTCTCCATCCTGATATTCCTAGCCTTTATGCTTTACCAGTATTTATTCAGGATATGAATCCTTTTATGGCTGGAGTTATTACCACATCTTTAGTTGCTTCAATCTTTATTAGTGTCAGTACTGTAGCTCTGGCTATTGCCTCGCTGATTGTGAAAGATTTTTATGTTCCTTATTGCAAACCAACACCAGAAAAAGAGTTTAAGGCAACAAAAGTGATCTCAGTCATTGTAGGATTTGCACCACTATTATTGGTATTAGTTTTCCCGGAAGTATTGAAATTATCTTTCTTTACTCGTGCTATTCGTCTATCAATTACTATTGTCGCGATGATTGCATTTTATCTGCCATTTTTAAATAGTACTCGTGCAGCTAATATGGCACTGGTTGGTGCGGCATTTATTACATCACTCTGGTTCTATTTAGGTGATCCATTAGGTATTAACAATATGTATATTGCACTCGTTTCGCCGGCATTGATTATGGTGTTAGATCGAGTATTTATCAGTCCATTTATCAAAAACAAACCAAAAGCCGAAGCTTAATCAGGAGACAGTGAAATGACAGATATTAAATTAGATTGTAATGGAAAATTGACGAATAATATCCATGACCATGCTCGTATTGATGCTTATTTACCGACAGGCTGCGTACAAAATCATGCTGCAAATTTATTACAGCTACCAGATGGTGATTTACTGTGTACCTGGTTTGGTGGGACACAAGAAGGAATTGCTGATATTTCCGCATATTATTCAAGATTGAAAAAAGGCAGTAATACCTGGACTGCTGCGGTTAAATTATCTGATGATTCGACTCGCTCAGAACAAAACCCACTGTTTTTCTTAGATCCTGATAATGTGTTGTGGATTCTTTATACTGCTCAAATCTCAGGTAATCAAGATACTGCGATTGTGCGTTATCGGCAGTCTAAAGATTTTGGTGAAACATGGGGGCCGATTAAAACGTTATTGGAAGATCCAACAAAAGGTATCTTTATTCGCCAGCCAATAACAGTTATGCCAAATGGTGATTGGTTGTTACCTGTTTTTTATTGTATTGCCAAACCAGGTGAAAAATGGGTTGGTAGTTATGATACCAGTGGGGTGATGATCTCTAAAGATAAAGGTAAAACGTGGCAAAATATAGATGTACCAAATAGTGTTGGTTGCGTCCATATGAATATTGTTATGTTAAAAGATGATAGTTTATATGCTGTGTTTCGTAGTCGTTGGGCTGATTATATTTATGAGAGCCGATCTATTGATGGTGGATATACATGGAGTGAACCTACCGCAACAACGTTACCGAATAATAACTCCTCAATTCAAGCGACAGTTCTTGATAATGGTCATATCGCATTGGTATTTAATAACTCCAGTGCTAAAGATGCAAAAGAGCGTCGGATCTCGCTTTATGATGAAATAGAAGATGAGAGTAGTGCTAATAAAAAAGAAGCTGAAATTCTTGTGGGGCAACGAAATGCTTTTTGGGGAGCACCCCGTGCACCAATGTCACTGGCTATTTCAACGGATAATGGCAAAACATGGCCGTTTATTCGTAATCTAGATGAGGGTGATGGCTATTGTATGTCTAATAACTCTAAAGATCAGCTTAACCGAGAGTTTTCCTACCCGAGTATTAAACAGGGGTTAGATGGTAAGTTACATATTGCTTACACCTATTTTAGGATGGCAATTAAATATGTCTATGTTGATGAAGATTGGGTCAAACAGTCCTAATCAAATACATAATAAATGTTGATATTAAGAGAAATATCTTCGGATTATTACTCTATAGATAGTAGGGCGAAGCCCTACAAATCTCTATTTTTTAGCTACCTACAGTAGTGATGAAGTAGTATTTAAATAATCAATATAAATTGGAGGTAGATATGATTGCAGGCAATATTAATATATTAAAATTAGCTACTTTACCTGAATCACTATATAACATTTTATCAAGACCAGAAATGGAGTTAACTAATTTGCAACATCTAGCAGATGGCTATTATCAGGTTGATCAGGAAAAGTGGTTTTACAATATTGGAAACTCACAAACTGCGCCTATTGATACTCGTCATACCGAATTTCATAAACAGTTTTTAGATATTCAATTGATTTTACAAGGAGAAGAGATTATCCGTTATAGTTTAACGGATGTTATAACTGAACCTGCTTTTGAAAAAAAGCCCGATTTATTCATTTTAGAATCACCTATTTTAACCAATAGTATTCATCTGAAAGCCGGCGATTTTGTAACATTTTATCCTGGCGAACCTCATCAAGCATTATGTATGGTTGATGAACCGAGGATGGTACGTAAAGCTGTTTTTAAAGTACCTATGAATATGATTTAACATAACAGAATGTTAGAGCATTATCATTTTAATGTGAGTGATGGTTAATCAGGTATAAGGGAAATTATAATGGAGCATAAGCTGCAGGTCAAAAAGGCGTTAGTCAGTGGAGCAAGTTCTGGGATAGGGTTATCTATTGTAAAACATCTGCTTAAACTGGGGTGGATGGTTACCGCATTAAGCCGTAATAGACCTGATTTAGAACATGATAACCTGACCTTTATTGCTATTGATTTATCTCAAGACGATTTTCGTCATGAGTTAACCGGATTATCAGGGTTTGACGCCATTATTTGTGCTGCAGGGATGATGAAAACTGATCCTATTGCTACTTTACAACCTAAAGATGGCGAATTGATGTGGCGATTACATGTTCTTGCCCCGATACAAATCGTCAATACATTAGTGCCAAGTATGAAAGATAAAGGGAGAATTATTTTAATTGGTAGTCGTACTGCAAATGGTGCAGCTAATCGTAGTCAGTATGCCGCATCAAAATCAGCATTGATTGGCTTATCTCGTTCATGGGCGATAGAATTACTACCACGTCATATCACGGTTAATATTATTTCTCCTGGTGCAACAGAAACACCTATGCTTTTAAATCCAGCTCGTAAAATGACCCCTCCAAAAGTTCCACCAATGGGACGTTTTATCCAACCGATTGAGATAGCTGGAACTGTTGAGTTTTTATTGTCAGACTATGCCATGTCAATAACAGGTCAAAATATTGTGATATGTGGTGGGGGATCTTTGTCGTAAATAGTTAAATACGGCATAGGGTATGCCGTATTTTTTTATAATTACTTAATTAACAATTTATTCATTCGTAAAATAAATTGGCTTGGATCATTTAATGAACCTTTTTCAGCAAGTAATGCCTGATCAAGTAATAGTTCAATCCAATCTTTAAAATTCGCTTCATCTTGTGTATCAGCAGCTTGTTTTACTAACTGATGGTCCGGATTAAGTTCAAAAGTATATTTCACATCAGGTACTTTTTGTCCAGCTGCTGCAAATAATTTTGCCATCTGAGTTGTCATCTCATCGGCAGCAGTTGTTACTATTGCTGGCGTATCTGTTAGACGATGTGTTAATTTAACCTCTTTAACTTTATCTCCAAGCACTGTTTTAACGCGTTCAATGAACGGTTCTAGCTCTTTCTCTGCCTGTTTTTGCTCTTCAGTTTCTTGGTCAGCTAATTTTTCAATTGATTCATCCGATTTACTAACTGATTGGAAAGATTTACCTTCAAATTCAGTTAAGTTACTCATCATCCACTCATCAATACGATCTGACAATAATAGAACCTCAATGCCTTTTTTACGGAAAAGCTCTAAATGAGGGCTATTTTTGGCTGCATTATAGCTATCGGCTGTAATGTAATAGATCTTCTCTTGGCCTTCTTGCATACGGCTAAGGTAATCATCTAATGAAACCGTTTGTGCATCGCTATCGCTATGTGTTGAAGCAAAACGTAATAATTTACTAATTGTATCTTTATTAGTAAAATCTTCACCGGTACCTTCTTTTAACACTAAACCAAACTCATTCCAGAACTGTAAGTATTGTTCACTATCATCTTTCGCGAGTTTTTCTAGCATCTGTAATACACGTTTTGTACAAGCATTACGTAAATTTTGTGTTACTTTGCTATCTTGTAAAATTTCACGAGAAACATTTAATGGTAGATCATTAGAATCAATCAAACCTTTAACAAAACGAAGATAATTAGGCATAAATTGCTCAGCATCATCCATAATAAAGACGCGCTGTACATACAGTTTTAAACCATGTTTATGATCACGATTCCACATATCCCAAGGCGCTTTTGATGGAATATATAGCAAGCTAGTATACTCTTGTTTACCTTCTACGCGGTTATGGCTCCAACTTAACGGATCGGCAAAGTCGTGCGATAAATGTTTATAAAACTCTTTATACTCTTCATCAGTAATTTCATTACGGCTACGTGTCCATAATGCTTGAGCTTTATTGATTTTTTCCCATTTTGTTTCTTTTGTCTCTTCATCCGTTGTTTGTAATTCAACTGGTAATGAAATATGATCGGCATATTTACTGATAATAGAGCGTACTCGCCAGTCATCTAAAAACTCTTTATCTTCTTCTTTTAAATGAAGAGTAATTTCTGTACCACGAGTCTCTTTCGTATAATCAGAAATGGTGTATTCACCTTCACCGGCGGATTCCCAGACGACAGCTTCATCCGCTTTAGCTGTTGCGGATCTGGTTTTTACTGTTACTTTATCAGCAACAATAAATGAAGAGTAAAAACCGACACCAAATTGCCCAATTAATTGACTATCTTTCGCTTGATCGCTACCAATTGATTCTAGAAACGCTTTAGTACCTGATTTTGCAATTGTACCAAGATTTTCAATCGCTTCTTCACGGGTCATACCAATACCATTATCGGCAATGGTTAATGTTCCTGCATCTTTATCAATCCAAATTTTTACGCCTAGCTCTGCATCACCAGCATAAAGATCTGGATTTTCTAATGCTTTAAAACGTAATTTATCTGCCGCATCAGATGCGTTTGAAATGAGTTCTCTTAAAAAGATCTCTTTATTTGAATAAAGAGAGTGAATCATTAAGTGAAGTAATTGTTTAACTTCTGATTGAAATCCACGAGTTTCAGTTCCTTGTTGACTCATTGATTAGCCCCTTTTTAATGTCTTATTAAATAAATTAAATTATGTTTACATATATAGGAGTAAAAAAATGAATTTCAAGGGGCAATCAAAAACAGTTCATGATTATCCATTAATAATGGCTAGGATTCATTTATATTTATTGAATGTGAGAAATAATTTAATGATTTTGAACGATAAAAAGCCCATTTTTAGGGCTTTTATCGTAATTAAATTGATTATAAAAATGAGCGATATGGTAACTCGGGTTCATCAGTAAAGATATCTCTAAATCCTCTAAAGTGTTGATAGTGCATACGACCTTTATCAGTTGGGTAAGTATATTTACCGCCCACTTGCCAGAAGAATGGTGCAAATTGATATTGAAGACGATCTTTTTTCATATTCCATAGAACTTCTATCTCTCTTGGATCACTTTGGAAATTAGCCCAGATATCATGATGGAAAGGAATGACTACTTGTGTATTAAGTGATTCAGCTGCACGCAAAATGTCTGCTGAGGTCATTTTATCTGTTACACCACGTGGATTTTCACCATAAGAGAGTAACGCCACATCAATTTTATGATCATTACCATGTTTTGCATAATAGTTGGAATAATGAGAGTCGCCAGAGTGATAAAGTGATCCGCCAGTCGTTTCAAATAAATAGTTAACTGCACGATCATCCATCCCATCTAAGATTGCTTTATCTGTTGATGAAACACCCGCTGGTAGTGTAACTAAAGAAGTACGATCAAATGAATCAAGTACTTTGATTGTAATGTCACCAACTTCAATAATATCACCTACTTTAGCAATTATGCAGCGCTCTTTTGGTACTCCCCATTTCATCCAAAGATTTACACACGCTTTTGGACCAATAAACTTAACCTTGTCACTACAGTTTTGCATAACAGCTGCAGCAACATTAACATCAATATGATCAGCATGATCATGAGTTGCCATAATTGCATCAACTTCTTTTATCGCGAACGGATCTAGGACGAATGGGCTGGTTCTTAAATTTGGTTGTAATTCACGTACTCCACCCATTCTCATCATTTGATGTTGCTTATTCATCAATGGATTTGCATGCGTTTTTTTACCAGTACCGCACCAGAAATCGACAGATATATTGGTGTTTCCTGCTGATTTTAACCAAATTCCAGTACAACCAAGCCACCACATACTAAATGTATTTGGCTTTACTTCTGTGGCTTCAATTTCTTCATTTAGCCAGGTTCCCCATTCAGGAAATGTACTTAAGATCCAAGATTCTCTGGTTATTTCATTTACTTTACTCATGATCGCATCCTTTTTATTTGATGATTAAACTAGAATAACTTCAACACCCTGATTTTTAATTGCGTTAATGACTTCTTTATTTGCCTGTTTACCGGTGATCAATATATCGATCTTGGTGGTAGGGCAAAACAGCATACCGGCATTCACTTTACTAACAATTTTTGAGCTATCGACAACAACGACCAACTTCTCTATTTTTTCTAAAATTTGTTGTTCTGATACGGCAGTCAGAATTTCTTTTTTATAAAGTCCTGCTTCCGTTAATGCTTTTCCACTGGTAAACATCCATTTACCCGCATAACTATTAGTCATATCTAATATTGGGTTAAGAATAATATTTTGTGTTTTATTGTAGAGTCCACCCATAATAATCACATTTTCATGATCATTTTCAATGAGATAGCAAGCTAATGGGAAATAGTTGGTAATTATCGATAAATTTTTACCACATAGTTCACGTCCAAGTAAAAATGCCGTTGAACCACAGTTAATGACGACACTTTCATCATCATTACATATTTTGGCAGCACGTAGCGCGATTCGAGCTTTCTCATGATAGTTATCTGTATTTGTTATATCTAATGGGGCCCAAATCGTTTTTTTCTCTTCAATTCTAACAATACCATTGCGAACTTTTTTTACTTTACCATCTTGATCGAGTTTCGTAATATCACGTCTTGCCGTAGCCGGAGATATAGAAAAAAGTTCAACCAAATCAGATACTTTAAGCATACCTTTATTATTAACTAACGATATAATTTCATTATGTCTCGTTATTTCGTTCATTTCCGCACCCATTATTATAAAGTCATAAGTAATCATTTTTTGATTTTTTATGATTTTAATTTTCATTTTTTTTATTGTCAATCAGATATTGATCTATTTTTATTAATAGTTTGATAAATAGAAATATTTTTATAATTTATTGATTTTAAATGAAAAAATTGATCTGTATCAAAAAAATAGATAATAATAAGTTGAAAGGTGATCCACTTCAAATAAATCAAAAATAATCATTGAGTGATTTTTTATGATTAATGTATGCTGATTGCGTGAGTACGAGCTAGATAAAAATAAACATCAACGATGTGAAAGCAATTGAGGGGCATTATGGAAAGTAATTTTTTTATACAACTGCTAAATAAACCGCCGTTTCTTTTAGGGATTGTCACCTTACTCGGTTATTGTTTGTTGAGAAAAGATCTAACGACTGTTTTAAAAGGTACGATTAAAACGATTGTCGGTTTTATGTTATTACAAGTCGGTTCTGGTGTACTTGTTTCAACCTTTAAACCGGTTATTGCTAAGTTATCAGAGTATCACGGGATTAACGGATCAATTATTGATACTTACGCCTCGATGGTTGCTGTTGAGAACGCGATGAAAGATAGTTATTCTTGGGTTGGATATGCTGTCTTGCTTGGATTACTGTTCAATATTTTATTAGTTATTTTTCGGCGTATTACGGGTATTAGAACTATTATGTTGACCGGACATATCATGTTCCAACAAGTCGGATTAATAGCCCTGTTCTATTTTCTATTTGGTTTTAGTATGTGGGAAACCATTATCTACTCAGCCATTATTATTGCATTATATTGGGGTATTTTCTGTAATATGATGTATAAACCAACACAGGCAGTGACTGGTGGGGCTGGGTTTTCTATTGGGCACCAACAACAGCTTGCTTCTTGGATTGCTTATAAGGTAGCACCTAAATTAGGTAATAAAGAGGATTCAGTTGATTCACTGAAACTGCCGAAATGGTTACATATTTTCAATGATAGTATTGCTGCGACAGCAATTATTATGACCATTTTCTTTGGGATTATTTTACTCTCTTTTGGTATTGATAATGTTCAAACAATGGCAGGTGAGAATACTCACTGGAGCTTATATATTTTCGAAACAGGTTTGAAGTTTGCTGTCGCTATTCAAATTATTATTGTTGGTGTAAGGATGTTTGTCGCTGAGCTTTCTGAAGCTTTTAAAGGTATTTCAGAAAAGCTGATTCCAAATGCCGTATTAGCAATTGATTGTGCTGCGATTTATGCGTTTTCACCTAATGCTGTTGTCTTCGGATTTATGTGGGGAGCATTAGGGCAATTTGTTGCAATTGCAGGGCTATTAATTTTCAAATTTCCAATCATGATTATTCCTGGTTTTGTACCGATGTTTTTTTCCAATGCAACTATTGGGGTATTTGCCAATCATTTTGGTGGTTGGAAAGCGGTAATGAAAATCTGTTTTGTGATGGGGATTATTGAGGTTCTTGGTTCAGCTTGGGCATTGAATATATTCCTACAACATGGAACACCAATTGATGCATGGATGGGAATGGCTGACTGGGCAATTCTATTTCCACCAATCTTACAAGGCTTATCTATTTCTCATCTTTTTATCTATGTCTTAATTGCACTTGCGATAGTTTATATGTTCTTTGCCGCAAAAACATTACGTGCCGAGGAAGCTGCAGCCAAATTGCAGTCAGATACTAATCCACGTAATTTACCTGATGAAGATAGTAATCCTATTGTTGCTAAAAATTTACAACAGGCACAAAGCTTAACAGAAGATCGTCGTCCAGTACGTATTCTAGCTGTTTGTGGTAGTGGACAGGGCTCATCAATGATGATGAAAATGAAAATTGCCAGTTACTTAGATAATAAAGGTATCAAGAATATTATGGACTCTTGTGCCGTCACTGATTATAAGTCAAAGCTACCAAATATCGACATTATTGTCTGTTCTAAACATTTAATACACGAAATTATTGTTGGTGAAGGGCAGTATGCATTAGGTGTGACAAATATGCTTAATCCAACAACGTTTGGTAACGAACTTATCGAATTAATCAATAAGGTACCTGATTAAATTCATTAATGATTTTTAATATATTAAGTAAGGAAATACTATGGCACTTAAACAATCCTTAATAGAAAATAAATCGATAAAATTACAAGCAGAAGCGGCAGATTGGTGTTCAGCAATAAAGCTTGGTACTGATATGTTAGTAGCATCTGGTGCGGTTGAGCCTAGTTACTATGATGCCATTATCAAATGTATCAAAACAATGGGCCCTTATATCATCATCGCACCTAATTTTGCGATGCCTCATGCAAGGCCTGAAGATGGCGTTAATCGTACAGCTTTTTCCCTTGTCACTCTAAAAACTCCCGTCTTTTTTGATGATGAACCAGAGCCTGTTGATGTTTTAGTGACATTAGCGGGTAGTACTTCTGATGAACATATGGCGGGATTGATGGAAGTTATTCAGATCTTAGAAGATGAGGCCTGTGAAACTGGTGTCAATTTAGCTCCATTAAGATTATGCCGTACTGAACATGATGTTTATCAAGTTATTGATAACGCTATAAAGTGATCTCGGAGGGAGCTATGTACCAAAAACTGAAACAACGGGTATTAGATGCTAATTTAGCTTTACCTAAATATGGTTTGGTTACTTTCACTTGGGGAAATGTTTCTGAAATTGATCGTACCGCAGGCGTAATTGCAATTAAACCTTCTGGTGTTGAATACAGTAAGATGACGGCAGACGATATTGTGATTGTTGATTTAGATGGCAAAATTGTTGATGGTCATTTGAATCCATCAAGTGATACAGCAACACATATTGAACTCTATAAAGCGTTTACTAACATTGGCGGTATCGTTCATACCCATTCTCGTCAGGCGACAATTTGGGCGCAAGCCGCTATGGATATTC
Source organism: Orbaceae bacterium BiB (assembly GCA_036251205.1). Lineage (NCBI taxonomy): Bacteria > Pseudomonadati > Pseudomonadota > Gammaproteobacteria > Orbales > Orbaceae > Orbus > Orbus mooreae. Next base: position 155,840 of record CP133958.1, read on the forward strand.
CTGCGTTAGGAACAACGCATGCTGATTATTTTTATGGTGATATTCCCTGTTCACGTATGTTAACTGATGAGGAAATTCTTCACGATTATGAAAAAAATACGGGTCTTGTGATTATTGAAACATTTCATAAGCGACATATTGATCCGCAAGCAACACCTGGCATCATCGTATCTGGTCATGCTCCTTTTGTATGGGGGAAAAATGGTTTTGATGCGGTACATAATGCTGTTGTACTCGAAGAAATTGCTGCTATGGCCATTATGACAAGGCAGTTAAATCCCACTATTAAAATTCAACAAGAATTATCTGATAAGCACTATTTCCGTAAACATGGTGAAAATGCTTATTATGGTCAAAAATAATTTTAAGGAGATAATCAATGTCAAAACCTAAATTACAAATTGCATTAGATCAAACTGAATTAAAAGGCGCATTAGATGTCGCAAAAAATGTGGCTGGTTATGTCGATATTATTGAAGTTGGAACTATTCTAGCTTTTGGTGCCGGAATAGCTGGAGTTAAAACATTAAGAGATCTTTATCCAAAACATACTTTAGTTTGTGATTTAAAAACGACCGATGGTGGCGCAATTCTAGCTAAAATGGCTTTTTCAGCGGGTGCTAATTGGCTGACTGTATCAGCTGCAGCTCATATTGCAACTATTGAAGCATGTAAAAAGGTTGCTGATGAATTTGGTGGTGAAATACAGATTGAACTATATGGACACTGGACCCTTGATGATGCTAAAGCGTGGCGAAAACTAGGTATCAAACAAGCTATCTATCACCGCTCTCGTGATGCTGAGTTAGCCGGTGTGGGATGGGCTGAAGATGACTTAGTTAAAATGCGTCAACTCTCCGATCTTGGCTTAGAATTATCGATTACAGGTGGCATTGTTCCTGAAGATATTCATTTATTTGCAGGGATCAAAACAAAAGCTTTTATTGCTGGTCGAGCATTAGTCGGTGAAAAAGGCCAGTCAACTGCTCAAGCTTTACGAGAACAGATTGCAAAATATTGGTAATTTCTTAATTTAAAGTCAGTGTTAACTGGCTTTAATTCTTTTAACTCATAATTAGGTTTCTTATTATGCATCAAGAAAACGTTTCTTTACGTGTTGGGCTGTATGAAAAAGCATTACCGATTGAGTTTTCCTGGCAAGATAAATTATTAACGGCAAAAAAACTTGGTTTTGATTTTTTAGAGATTTCAATTGATGAAACACCTGAAAAACGGGATCGTTTAGACTGGAAGAACGACGAGATTTATGCACTTCGTCGAATGAGTGAGCAGCATAACATCCCATTACACTCGATGTGTTTAAGTGCTCATCGTCGATTCCCTTTTGGCTCACATGATCCCGAAATCATTGAACAAGCTAAAGTCATTATGACCAAAGCGATTCTATTAGCTTATAAATTAGGTGTTAGGGTGATTCAACTTGCGGGTTATGATGTCTATTACGAACCCGCTGATGAACAAACTCATTTGCGTTTTATCCAAGGAATGCAGTGGTGTGCGAAACAAGCAGAAAAATTTGGCGTAATGCTCGCTGTTGAAATTATGGATACAAACTATCTTAATTCACTGAGTAAATTTGAAATACTCAAGCGTGAAATATCTTCACCTTATTTTATGGCTTATCCTGATGTTGGTAATATAAATGGCTGGAATTATGATGTGTGTACTGAATTAGCCTTAAGTCGTGATCACATTGTTCAGATTCATTTAAAGGATACTTATCGGGTAAAACCTAATTATGCAGGGCAATTTCGTGATTTAGTTATTGGTGAAGGTGAGGTAGATTTTGCAGCTATTTTTGCAGTATTAAAGAAAATGGCTTATCAAGCACCGGTTGTTATTGAGATGTGGGCGCAGGACGATAAATGGCGGGATAATATTATAACTGCACAAAAACGACTACAAGCCGCTAGCTTAGCAAGTGGGATTAGGCTTTTTTCTAATCTAAGTTAATATCTAGTGGGCCATTAATAGAGTTTATCAGAGAATAATCAAACCATAAAAAAAGCGGCCTTAAAAGCCGCTTTTTAATGATATTAAATTACTTATTTTTTAGATACACAAGCAATTAAATCAAGTACTTTGTTAGAGTAACCAACTTCGTTATCATACCAAGCAACTAATTTAACAAATGTATCACTTAATTGGATACCAGCTTTAGCATCAAATACTGAAGTACAAACTTCACCTAAGAAATCAGTAGAAACAACATCATCTTCAGTATAACCTAGAACGCCTTTCATTGGGCCTTCAGAAGCTGCTTTGATTGCTTTACAGATATCTTCGTATTTAGCAGGTTTTGCTAAACGAGCAGTTAAGTCAACAACAGAAACGTCTGGAGTTGGAACACGGAAAGACATACCAGTTAATTTACCGTTTAATGCTGGGATAACTTTACCAACAGCTTTAGCTGCACCTGTTGATGAAGGGATGATGTTTTGAGCAGCACCACGACCACCACGCCAATCTTTATGAGATGGACCATCAACAGTTTTTTGAGTTGCAGTAGTTGCATGAACTGTAGTCATTAAACCTTCAACAATACCGAAGTTATCGTTGATAACTTTAGCTAAAGGCGCTAAACAGTTAGTAGTACAAGATGCGTTAGAAACGATATCTTGGCCTGCATACTCTTTATCATTAACACCCATTACAAACATAGGTGTGCTATCTTTTGAAGGACCAGTTAATACAACTTTTTTAGCGCCAGCTTGGATATGTTTACGAGCTGTTGCATCATCAAGGAATAAGCCAGTTGCTTCAGCAACAACATCAACACCTACTTCGTTCCATTTAAGGTTAGCAGGATCTCTTTCAGCAGTAACGCGGATTGTTTTACCATTAACGATTAATTTACCATCTTTAACTTCTACAGTACCGTCAAAACGACCATGAGTTGAGTCATATTTTAACATGTAAGCCATATAATCAACGTCTAGTAAATCATTGATTGCCACGATTTCGATGTCAGAACGTTTTTGAGCAGCACGGAAAACAATACGACCAATACGGCCAAAACCATTAATACCTACTTTGATTGTCATAACAATTACCTTCTTTTTTGTGTTAAATGTGAAAAATAACTGCCGTTTAAGATAGCAAAATTTAATACTATCTTCAAGACTATTATATGTAATAAGCACGAAATGAATCTATCCATAATAATAGATAATTCATTGTATTATCTATTTTTTTATAAAATTGCTGGATTGCTAATCAATAAAATAAATTTAATAGTATGAGTGGAGTTATTGGTTTTACTAATTACGCTATTCATATTTCATGGTGGATTGATGACTCAATAGCGTTGTGATAGTTATTTAAATAACCCAGCTAATCATTAGGCGATATTGATAATTCTGTATATAATTAGCAGCAACTTTATTGAATGATAGATTGAATTGTAGATTATTAATGAACCGACTATTTGCTAGTAGCCCAAGAGGGCTTGAAGAATTATTAAAAAAAGAGTTATCTGATATTGGTGCGACGTCTTGTCAAGTTGCACAAGGTGGTGTCTATTTTGACGCTGATGAACCTACTTTATATCGCTCATTACTTTGGTCCAGACTTGCTTCTCGTATTTTTTTACCGCTCGCTGAATTTGATATTTATAGTGATTTAGATCTTTATAGTTGTACACTTAATATTAATTGGCCAACGATTTTTAATGTTGATGCCACATTTATGATCAATTTTACTGGCGCTAATGAGTTTATTCGTAACAGCCAATACGGTGCTTTAAAAGTTAAAGATGCGATTGTTGACTGTTTTAGTCGAAAAATGTCAGAACGCCCGAATGTGACCAAAGATAATCCCGATATTCGTATTAATGTCTTTTTAAATAAAAATCGTGTCATTATTTCCTTAGATTTGACTGGCGAAAGTCTGCACCAACGTGGTTATCGTGATAAAACGGGTGAAGCGCCACTTAAAGAAAACTTAGCCGCAGCGATTGTATTACGCTCATCTTGGCAAATTGGCCAACCGTTAATTGATCCAATGTGTGGTTCTGGAACATTATTAATCGAAGCGGCAATGATGGCGGCCAATATTGCTCCTGGGCTAAAACGGAAACATTGGGGTTTTATATCTTGGTTAGGATTTAATTCAGCTCTATGGAATAGTGTCGTTGCTGAAGCTAATGAAAAAATTATCAAGACGGCGACAACACTATTTTATGGTTACGATAATGATCCTAGTGTCATTCAGAAAGCACAGCATAATGCCAATAGTGCAGGTGTTGGTGATTGGATTAATTTTACGCTACAAGATGTGACTCATTTAACAAATCCTATTGTCGACGGTTGTGGGGTAATTGTTAGTAATCCGCCATATGGTGAAAGACTGGAAAGTGAACCCGCTTTAATTGCTTTACATACTGCGTTAGGTCAACGAATTAAAACCTATTTTGGTGGTTGGCATTTATCATTATTTAGTGCGGCTCCTCAGTTACTTGATTGTTTGCAAATGCGAGCAGAGCGACAGTTTCAAGCTAAAAATGGTCCACTTGATTGTGTACAAAAAAATTACTCAATAGCTAAGCGTGAGCAGAACCAAACGATTGCTAATACGATCCCCGCTGAAGATTTTGCTAATCGTTTGCGTAAAAATGAGCAGAAATTAGTAAAATGGGCAAAACAGGAGGGGATAGAATGCTATCGTTTATATGATGCTGATTTACCCGAATATAATGTAGCCATTGATCGCTATAAAGATAAAGTTATTGTCCAAGAGTATGCTCCACCCAAAACAGTTGATCTACAAAAAGCGAAACAGCGCTTATATGATATTATCAATGCCACAATGTCAGTATTAGGGCTTAATGCTAATCAATTAATTTTTAAAATGCGTGAGCGACAAAAAGGTAAAAAACAGTACCAAACATTGGCACAAAAGCAGGACTATTTTTTAGTTAAAGAGTATAACGCGCAGTTTTGGGTTAATTTGACTGATTATTTGGATACAGGATTGTTTTTAGATCACCGCATTGCACGTAAAATGATTGGTGAAATGTGCCAAAATAAAGACTTTTTAAACCTCTTTTCTTACACTGGTAGTGCAACAGTTTACGCAGGCCTTGGTGGCGCAAGAACAACTACTACCGTTGATATGTCTAGAACATATTTGGAGTGGGCTGAACGTAATTTTAAACAAAATGGTTTAGTTGGTAAAAAACATCGATTAATTCAAGCTGATTGCCTATTTTATTTACGTGAGAGTGATGAACAATTTGATGTTATTTTTATCGATCCTCCGACATTTTCTAATTCAAAAAGGATGAGCGATACATTTGATGTACAACGTGATCATCTTGAGTTAATGAAGAATCTAAAGCGCTTATTACGTCCAAACGGGGTAATTATGTTTTCTAATAATCGGCGTGGCTTTAAGCTCGATTATGATGGATTACGTGAATTAGGACTGTCAGCGAAAGATATAACGCAACAAACTATTTCGTTAGATTTTAAACGTAATAAACAGATTCATTGCTGTTTTTTAATCAAAGAATCTTAAAAAATAGAGGGATGGAAACGTCCCTTTTTATTATTCTATTTTGTTACTATTCACTTATTAATTAGCAAATCTTCGTTAAAATATTGCTGTGTAGTATTAATCTAGTGTAAAAGTAGTTCTTGAATTGAAGTGTTAAGTACGATCCTGCTTAAAAAAGGCTTCATGCTGTATTTTTATGTGAAGCCGTTTTCTTATTTTAGCTGATCATAACTGATGATTACTCAATTAAAGTTAATACATTTTCTGGTGGTCGTCCTATTTTTGCACGGTTTTTAACGATAACGATTGGCCGTTCAATCAATTCTGGATGTTGATGCATCGCGTTAATAAGAGCCTCTTCTGTTAGTGTTTCATCGTCTAAGTTTAACTCTTTATAAAGATCCTCTTTTGTACGCATGAGTTGTCTGGCTGAGGTAAATCCGAGTTGGTTCAGTAGTTGCTTGATTGTGCTCACGGTTGGCGGATGTTCTAAATACAAAACTACGTTAGGTTCAACATGATGTGATTGTAATAATGCTAGTGTTTCTCTACTTTTAGAACATTTAGGATTATGATAAATGGTAGTGGTAGACATATAAAGGCTCCTTTATAACATAGTAGTGTAGAAATATAACATTGAAATGATAATAGTGATATTTATCAGTCTATATAATCGTTTCATTGGTACAATGTTTAAACGATATTTTTGAGCATTCAATTCTGTTTAAAATACAGGTATAATCCGTCAGTCTCTTTTTCAGCGAATATTCTATGATCCAATTACATAATCAACTTGAATTACTTAGTCCAGCCAAAAATCTTGAAATTGCTCAACAAGCTATTTTGCATGGCGCTGATGCTGTATATATTGGCGGCCCTAGCTTTGGTGCTAGACATCATGCCGGTAATGCGTTAAATGATATTGCCAAATTAGTCGAATTTGCCCATCAATATTATGCGAAAGTGTTTGTAACGTTAAATACAATTTTGCATGATAATGAATTAGAACCAGCAAGAGAGTTAATACATCAGTATTATAACGTTGGTGTTGATGCGTTGATTGTGCAAGATATGGGTATTTTAGCGCTTGATATTCCGCCAATTGACTTACATGCCAGTACACAGATGGATATTCGTACCCCAGAAAAAGCCAAATTTTTATCTGATGTAGGATTTTCACAAATTGTTCTTGCAAGGGAACTTGATTTACCCGAGATTAGCGCGATTAGTCAACAAACGGACGCTAATATTGAATATTTTGTACATGGCGCGTTATGTGTTGCTTTTTCTGGATTATGTTATATCTCTCATGCGCAAACAGGACGTAGTGCGAACCGTGGTGATTGTTCACAAGCTTGTCGTTTACCTTATACACTAAAAGATGACCAAGGTCGTGTTGTTGCTTATGATAAGCACTTATTATCCATGAAAGATAATAATCAATCTGCGAATTTGAATGAGTTAATCAATGCTGGCGTTCGCTCGTTTAAAATTGAGGGTCGTTACAAAGATTTGAGTTATGTTAAAAATATTACTGCATTTTATCGTAAAAAACTCGATGACATTTTAACACAACGCCCTGATTTACAACGCGCTTCTAGTGGAACAACAGAATGTTTTTTTGTTCCTGATCCTAATCGTACTTTTCACCGTGGTGCAACAGATTATTTTGTTCATGGGCGAAAAGATAATATTGGTGCTTTTGATTCACCTAAATTTATTGGTTTGCAAATCGGTGAGATCACGAAAGTTGCTAACCAATCTCTAGAAATCAAAACTAAACAGCCATTAGTGAATGGTGATGGCTTAAATGTATTAGTTAAACGCGAAATTGTTGGTTTCCGTGCAGATAAAGTTGAAAAACTCTCTGCTGATAGTTATCGTATCTTTCCTAACGAGTTACCGCCTTCCTTATTAACGATTAAGTTACCTGTTACGGTCAATCGTAATTTAGATCATCATTGGCAACAAAGTTTATTAAAAGAGTCTAGTAAACGTCGTATTGGTGTTGATTTGACTTTAACTGATCATCCGGATGACATTACATTAATTGCGAAAAGTGAGGAGGGGATTGATGCCGTTGTGACACTAGCGGGTAATTTCGATGCTGCGCAGCAAGCAGATAAAGCCGCTAAAAATTTAACGGATAATCTGGCTAAACTTGGGCAAAGTATTTATTACGCAAAATCTGTTAATCTAGATTTATCAACGATCTGTTTTATTCCTAGTAGCCAGTTAAATCAATTAAGACGCGATACTATTGATAAATTAACTAAACAACGTTTGGCGTCTTATCCTCGTCGATCTCGTAAAGCAATGGTTGAACCGTTACCTGTTTATCCTGAAACTCAGCTTACTTTCTTGGCTAATGTATATAATCATAAGGCAAGAGAATTCTACCAACGTCATGGTGTTGAATTAATTGAAAGCGCTTATGAAGCTCATCAAGTGAAGGATAATGCCCCATTAATGATAACTAAGCACTGCTTACGTTTTGCGTTTAATTTGTGTCCAAAACAGGCTAAGGGGATACAAGGTGTAAGAACCAAAGTAACTCCGATGAAGTTAATTCACAATAATGAAGAGTTAACACTTAAATTCAATTGTAAGGCCTGTGAAATGCAAGTTTGGGGTAAAATAAAATCACATATTTTAAAGATGCCATTATCGGGCAGTGAGATTATTTTCTTACAGAAATAAATTGTCGCAACTATTTTTATTTTCTCAATAATTAAGAAAAATGGGGCACTAAATTCCCCATAATTTTATGTTATACTAAAAAGCATGTAGTTCTAAAACGTATGGTGATCGTTATATTATGAGTTATCAAGTATTAGCTAGAAAATGGCGTCCAAAATCGTTTACGGATGTTGTTGGTCAACAACATGTGTTAACCGTATTAGCCAATGCCCTTTCTTTGGGACGGGTTCATCATGCTTATCTTTTTTCTGGTACTCGAGGTGTTGGTAAAACATCAATTGCTCGGTTATTGGCTAAAGGACTGAATTGTGAAAAAGGCATTACGGCCGATCCTTGTGGCGAATGTGATAATTGTAAAGATATCGAACAGGGACGTTTTATCGATTTACTGGAGATTGATGCCGCGTCACGTACTAAAGTTGAAGATACACGTGAAATTCTTGATAACGTGCAATATCTACCCACTAAAGGTCGCTTTAAAGTTTACTTGATTGATGAAGTTCATATGTTGTCTCGTAGCAGTTTTAATGCCTTATTGAAGACGTTAGAAGAGCCACCTGAGCATGTGAAGTTTCTTCTTGCTACAACTGATCCGCAAAAATTACCAATCACGATTTTATCACGTTGCTTACATCTGCATCTGAGTGTGCTTGATACGGATTTGATTAAGCAACAACTGATTAAAGTATTAAGTGCCGAGCTCATTAACGCCGAAGATAAGGCTGTGCAATTACTGGCAAAAGCTGCCAATGGTAGTATGCGTGATGCATTAAGTTTAACCGATCAATCAATTGCATTGGGCAATGGACAAATTGATACAGCTTCGGTGAGTGTGATGCTTGGTACTCTCGATAAAAATCTGCCATTTGAGTTGATTGAAGCTTTATATCAAGGTGATGGTAATGGGTTAATGCAACAAATTCAATTGGCGGCTAAACAAGGTGTTGACTGGGATAATTTATTAACCGAAACATCAACGTTATTACATCAAATATCATTATTACAAATTGTACCTAGTGCGATTGGTGATTACAGTGATTATGAAGAGCGTATGCGTTATTTAGCTCAGCATGTTTCACCTAATGATATTCAACTCTTTTATCAGATTCTACTAATGGGTAGGAAAGAACTTATGTATGCACCAGATAAAAAAATTGGTGTTGAGATGAGTTTTTTACGGGCACTTGCCTTTATCCCTAAATCATTGCAAACCACGAGCAAACAAACGGATGTTAAATCGATGACTTTGGCTAATAATAAAAAAGCCGAGCAAAGTTGTCCTATTCCGACAGAGCGAGAGTCTAGTGCTCCTGTTTTACCACCAAATACTGCCGTTGTAACTGACAAAGTAGCTCAACAATCGATAACATCAGATGTTGATAATCATGTTTCTGATGTGACTAAAAGTATTTTAGCTGCAAGACAGCAAGTTATTGAGAGCGAAAAATCAGTAAAAAAGTCTGAACAGGTTGAACGCCGCTCTCAACCTGAATCATCACTACAGCAGCAAATAGTTCAAAGAGCTGTTACTGAAAAAGAGAGTAAAGATGAAACGATTTCAGTTGATGAAACAGCTGAAACTTATCAGTGGCAATTTAGTGAACATTTTACACCGAGTACCGATTCTAAGCTTAATGCTAAAGATGTTAAACAGGCATTTGAACACGAAAAAACAGCCGAGTTAAATAAAAAGCTGATTGATGAAGCCGTTAAAATTGACCCTTGGAGTGCTGAAATCGAAATGCTCACAATGCCGCCGTTAATTAAACAAATTGCAGTAAACTCTTATTTAGAGCAAGTTGATCAAACAAAATTAGTATTACATTTGCGTTCTGCATTAGCACATTTAGGGCGCAATGATAATAATATTAAACGATTAGCGACTATTTTATCTGCGTCTCGCGGATATGAAGTGACATTAACAGCCGTGATTGATGATGATACAACGCATTTAACGCCTTTAGAAGTTAGAGAAAATATTTATCAAATGAAATTAGCGGAAGCTAAACAATTAATTCAGGAAGATAGTAAAATTGCAATGATTTGCCAATTTTTTGAAGCTAGAATTGATGAAAATAGTATTCGTCCTGTATAATGCTGATTTTAGTATTTAAGAAGTTAGCGTAGTAACTATTTTAAGAGGAATTAATCATGTTTTCTGGTGGTAAAGGTGGTCTGGGTAATTTGATGAAACAAGCACAGCAAATGCAAACGCGTATGCAAAAAGTGCAAGAAGAGATCGCCCAAATGGAAGTAACTGGTGAATCAGGTGCAGGCATGGTGAAAATTACTGTAAATGGTGCACATAATTGTCGACGTGTTGAGATTGATCCATCACTATTAACCGATGATGATAAAGAGATGTTAGAAGATTTAATTGCTGCAGCTTATAATGATGCGAGCCGTCGTTTAGATGAAGCGCAGAAAGAGAAAATGTCACAGGTAACTGGTGGAATGCAATTACCACCAGGTTTTAAAATGCCATTTTAAGCGATTTATGCTTTATCGCTTACCCAGCTTATTTTCGATAAGTTTTTATGTGGTACTATTGCTAGCCCAAATAGTATTATTGAGGCTAGCATATACAGAAGATTTTTTTGATTTTTATCATATTTGTCTAACTGCGTTAAATGATCTAACATCATTTTTCTTTATTTTTATTTTAAGTAATATCTTTTTTTATCAAAATAAAATCTATTTTTATATTCGTAAAAATAAGCTAAGGGTCATGGCATTAGCGGTTATTTTTGTGATTATTTATTTAGTTATTGAGTATTTATTACTCCAGCTATCGACCTTATTATTTTTACGTCAATTTACTTATATTTATCATCAATATAATAACAGCAATGTATTAGATTCTTATGCTATGGTGTATTCATGGATAAAAATTGCTACTAATCTTTGGTTATTTATCTGCATTGGCTTAATTTTATATTGTGTAATGAAGTTTAGTCGGCGATTTTTTGCAACACCACTTATTGATAGCCTTACTCAGACTTATCAACAACAGTTAATGGGTGCACAGCAGCTCAGTAGTCAGACGAGCGAGCAAGATCGTCGTAAGTTCTATGCGATTATATTCTCCTCTGTTTTTTGTTGTGTTATCAATGGTCTTGTGTGGAACTTTTGTTTTAATCTTTTATCATCGATTGATGAAGTTAAAGTGATGATTAGTGACTATTATGTTACGATTTTTATTTTTTCCTTTGTCTCATTAGGATTGAATTACATTTTTTTATATTATACCAGTCAAAAATTTATTAGAACTCGCAATTGGTTACCGATTTCTGGTTTATTAACAGCAAGTGGAATTACGGTTGTTCTATTTAGCTTTCTCGTTATGCTTGTTCTATTTTTTATTATGCCACTTTTCTTGGCATTTAATAGTATCGTGATACTTTTAGTGTGGTTTATCATCTGCTATGTTTTGCTCTACTTTTTGACTAAATTCACATTAAGACGTTATTTGGCATAATATTTTGTACAACAATTTAAAAAAGCAGTATTATGTTAGCTCAAAATTTTAACGCAGATTAATGCGTATTCACTCTATGTTAAACGAACTTAAATCTTGGTAGTTAGATGCAAATTAGTCCTTTATTACAATCCTTAATTGATAACTTACGATGTTTACCTGGTGTAGGACCAAAAAGTGCTCAGCGTATGGCATTTCATCTTTTACAACGCAATCGTAAAGGTGGCGTTGAACTTGCCCATGTACTACATGAAGCGATGATCAATATTGGTCATTGTCAAGATTGTCGAACCTTTACTGAACAAGAAGTATGTTCTATTTGTGCGAATGCTAGACGTCAACAAAGTGGACAATTGTGCATTGTTGAAACACCATCTGATATTGTTGCGATCGAACAAACCGGGCAATATAGTGGTCGTTATTTTGTTTTATTAGGTCATCTCTCCCCATTAGATGGTATTGGGCCGAATGATATCGGTTTGGATAAATTAAATATTCGATTACAAAAAGAGCCGATTTCTGAAGTGATTTTAGCCACTAACCCAACGATTGAAGGGGAGGCGACAGCTAATTATATTGCTCAAATGTGTAGTGACATTGGTATCGTTGCGACGCGTATTGCGCATGGCGTACCTATTGGTGGTGAACTGGAAATGGTTGATGGTACAACGCTATCTCACTCATTTTTAGGCCGTCAAAAAATCGATCTTTAACAAAATTATTAATATTTTATGAATATGACGAGGATATTATGACTTATAAAGCTGTTGCCTTTGATATGGATGGGACGTTATTAAATAATAATCGCATGATACTACCTGAAACGGTAAATGTGATTCAACAACTAAAACAAAAAGGGATTAAAGTCATTTTAGTAACGGGTCGTCATCATAGTATTATTTATCCGTATTATCATCAATTACAATTAGATACTGCAACAATTTGCTGTAATGGAACGTATCTATATGATTTTACTAAGCAGTGTTATTATGATCACAATTCGTTATCAAAACAGCAAGCTAAAACTATTTTAAGTTTAGTGAATGAATATAATATTCATACTTTACTTTATAACAATAGCCACATGACTTATGAAGTTTTAGATGATCATTTACAGGGATTATTTAAATGGGTTGATAGTTTGCCTGTTACATTACAACCCGAAATCTTAAAAGTAGATAATTTTATCGATATTATTGATAATTCTGCCGAAATTTTTAAATTTGCAACTAGCTCTCATGATATTCCTGCACTGCAAGCTTTCTCTAAAGCGATTGAGGAACAAGGTCAATTTGAATGCGAATGGTCATGGTCTAACCGTGCTGATGTGGCCTTAAAAGGTAATAGTAAAGGTAATGGGCTTGCTAATTGGGCAAAACGTGAAGGCGTTGCGTTAAGCGATATTGTTGCGTTTGGTGATAGTTATAATGATATTAGTATGTTAACTAAAGCTGGATTAGGGATTGCTATGGGAAATGCTGATGATGAGATTAAAGCCCAAGCTGACCATGTTATTGGCGATAATAATTCACCTAGTATTGCGACTGAATTAACCCGACTCTTCTTATAATTATATGTTTGATATTTTATATCATGATCAGTATTTGGTTGCGATAAATAAGCCATCAGGTTGGCTTGTTCATCGTAGCTGGCTTGATCGTCATGAAAAAGTTGTCGTTATGCAAACGTTGCGTGATCAGATAGGTCAACATGTTTTTCCTGTCCATCGACTCGATAGACCAACTTCCGGAGTACTATTATTTGCGTTATCAGCTGAAATTGCTAATTTACTTGCTCAGCAATTTGCTTCTCGCCAGCCACAAAAAACATATCATGCCATAGTGCGCGGATTTATTACTCAATCTGGTCATATCGATTATCCGCTAGTTGAAGAGTTAGATAAGATTGCTGATAAATTTGCCGATAAAAATCGCCCAGCACAAAGTGCTATAACTGATTATGCTCCAATTAGCACTATTGAACTTCCTATCGCAGTAGGTAAACATAGCACAGCTCGTTATAGTTTTATTGAACTAAAGCCCCATACTGGGCGTAAGCATCAACTTCGTCGCCATATGAAACATATTTTTCACCCTATTTTAGGTGACAGCAAGCATGGTGATTTACATCAAAATCGAGCTTTTAGCCAATACTTTGATATCAAACGTCTCATGTTACATGCTAGTGAATTAGCATTTGAGCATCCTATTTCACAAGCGCGTCTTGTTATCCAAGCTCCACTTGATACGCAGTGGCTCGATATTTTATCTCAATTTAATCCACACACTACGACGGCCAGCTAATTTTTCACATAAAAAAAGCGAACTAATAAATAGTTCGCAAAGGATGATAAGGAATAGGAAAACAATGAATAATCATTGAGTCCTATTATCTATCTTTTTATTAATTTTGTCTGAAAAGAAACTGTAATAACTTATTAAATAACCTGATTATTGTGTTTAATAAATGTAAATAGAATGTGATTCTATAGATAAGTTTATCTTGATTATTAAATCAAACATGAAATAGAGAATTATCAGAAAATACATTCTCAATCGTGTCGATTAAAATAAAGCTTGCTTTAAATGTTAAAATATGAGCTAATAGCTTCACGCAGACAGCCTGCATAGAGCAACATATAAAATACCAAGTTTTTAGTCAAAAATAATTCCTTTCTTGTTTTAAATCTATTCTCTTAATATTAATGATGTGACGTAATGGTAGTGTGTAAATCAACCAACATTGTTGGTATTATTGTAATTATTAAAGGATATATTTAAATGTCAAAGAAAACTGGTTTAGTAAAATGGTTTAATGAAAGTAAAGGTTTTGGATTTATTACACCTGATGATGGAAGTAAAGATCTATTTGTTCATTTCTCATCATTAGTTGGTGATGGATTTAAAACTTTACATGAGAGCCAAAAGGTCGAATTTACTGTAGGTGAAGGTGCGAAAGGACCTGCCGCTAATAATGTTATAGTTGTGTAATATGAAAAAATATTATTTTCTTACTAAAAAGAAAAACCGCAAAATTCAATTAGAATTACAAAATTTGGTTGATTAATAAGGTTAGCATAGAGCCTTTGTTTATAACAAAGGCTTTTTTTTTACCTAAAATTACCTGATTATGTAATTTATATTAACTCTTCTTTTTTAAATAATATAAAAATTTTATTAAGATAAAAATTAATATTTTCTTAATATTTATTTGGTTTAATGAATCTCGTAAAAGTGAGATATTAAATTCAATTAAAAGAGGATATAGAGATGAAAAAATTAATTCCACTCGTTCTAATTGCAACATTAGGTGTTTCTGGGGCTGCTTTAGCTAAACATGATAATCGTGGTGGCTTCATGGAACAACCAATGGAAAACAGTATGACCCATACCATGGGCGGATTTAATGGTGGTTTAATTTCAGCAACAACGGTTGAACAAGTAAAACAGCTAACTGATGACTCTTTTGTACTATTAAAAGGCAATATTATTAAACAAGTTGGTAAAGAAGATTATATTTTTAAAGATAGTACCGGCGAAATTCAAGTTGAAATAGATCACAAACGTTGGAGAGGACAAGTGGTATCACCAACAGATTTGGTTGAGATCGCAGGTAAAGTTGATAAAGATTGGAACTCGATTGAGATTGATGTTAAAAGCATTAAAGTGATAAATCCAAAACCATAATTTATCTATTCTTAACATTATATAACCGCTTAATTGAAGTGACCCCATAAAGTTGGACACTTTAGTTAAGTAGCTCGTAAGGCTTGGTTTCGGTATGCTACCGGAGTCAGGCCTTTTAATTTAACTTTAATCCGTTTCGTGTTGTAGTATTCTATATATTCTTCTATTTTTTCAATCAATTCATCCGCATCTTTAAAATGTTGCCCATGATACATTTCTGATTTTAATAGTCCAAAAAAGTTTTCAGCAACAGCATTATCTAAGCAATTCCCTTTTCTTGACATACCTTGCTTTATACCATTATCAGCAAGTTGCTTCTGATAAATAGGATTTCTATATTGCCAGCCCTGGTCACTATGTAGCAAGGGGTTTTGTTTGTTTTTTAATCGTGATATCCCTTTTTTAAGCATATCGGTGACTAAAGTCAAACGTGCATTCTTAGCCACACTATAAGCAATCACCTCTTGGTTGTATAAATCAATAATGGGCGATAGATAAATTTTCTGTTCATTGACTTTAAATTCAGTGACATCGGTTACCCATTTTTTATTCGGTTTTGACACTTTAAATTTTCTCTTAAGACGATTGGGTGCCGTTTTACCCATCTCGACACGATAAGAGCGATATTTTTTGGGTCTTACTGTTGATTTAAGATTAAGCTCCCTCATTAATCGCTGTACCGTTTTATGATTGAGCCTGCTCCCCTCATTGATTAAAGATAAATGAATTCGGCGATAACCATAACGCCCTTTATGTTCATGGTAAATCGCTTCAATACGCTTTAATTCCTTCTCATAAGGCGATGGCTTTTTCAGCCTATTAACATGATAATAAAATACACTTTTTGCTAGCTGTATTACTGACAGCAAATGTTTTAAGGGATATTGAGATTTAAGCGCTAAAACAACTAACGTTTTTTCTTTGTTTGTTGTCGTTTCGTTTGTCTTAGCTCCTCCCACTTTTTTAGAACAGCGTTTTCCGCTTGTAAATAAGCTATCTCTTCTTTTAATTCTTCAACTGTTTTTTCATCATTACAATGAGTCGATACAATACGTGATGGTTTCATGGATGGTTTTCCTCTAGATTGATACTCAAGCCCGCTGAATCCTTTTTCACGATATCTATCAAGCCAAACGAATAAAAGCCCAGGAGAGGCTAAATTAAGCATAGCACTGGTGTGCCCGAGAGACCAATCATTTGTCCACATTAATTTTAGGGCCTGTAATCTGGCTTGTGCGTGACGTAAATGGGCTGTTGATTGAAAGGATTTATCACCATGAATCGCCACTACCTGCGACCAATACCTTATTTGGCGAGAAGAAATAGCATACCTTTTTGAAAGTGTTTCGGACGATTCTCCTGCTAAGAATTCATTAGCAATGATAATTTTTAAATCTCGACTGTATTTTGACATAAAAAGACCCCCTGTAATTGGTTGTCCAACTATTGGGGGTCTCTTCATACTGGGCGGTTTTTTATTGTTCCATTTCCTCATAATAGCTGTGTGATTTTATATAATCGATAAGATGAATGTGATATGCTAGCTCACTTACAGCTAAGTGTTGTCATTCGCTGTAAAAAGAACAGTCAATAAATAACTATTGTTTTTGTAATAACGTCTAAAGTTGTGGTCCCCAATGTTAATTAATGCGAGTAAATTTTTAGAAAATCTTAATCCTAATAATAAAATTAATTATGACTCTATTTTGCAAAAAATGATTGAATCATGGCTATTAGAACCCACTAAACCTAAAGTTTTAATTCATAGTTGCTGTGCCCCATGTAGCACTTATGTGCTGGAGTACCTATGTCAGTATGCTGATATCACTATTTATTTTGCTAATTCTAATATTCATCCAGCTGTTGAATATCAATATCGCAGTAAAGTCCAACAAAAATTTATTAAAGATTTTAACCAAAAAACGGGTAATAACGTTCAATATCTTGAAGCACCTTATAAACCCGCCGAATTTATTAAACAGGTGGAACATCTGCGTGATGAGCCAGAAGGTGGTACCCGTTGTCATCTATGTTATAAAATGAGATTGGATTTAGCTGCAATTAAAGCAAATGAACTGGGGTTTGATTATTTTGCAAGTGCTTTAACATTAAGCCCGAAAAAGAATAGCCAAAAAATAAATGAACTAGGGTTTGAAATACAAGAGTTTTTTGCTGTTAAATATCTTCCTTCCGATTTCAAAAAAAATAATGGCTATAAAAGATCGATTGAAATATGTAAAGAATATGATGTCTATCGGCAATGTTATTGTGGCTGTATTTTTGCTGCGAAAGAGCAGGGAATTGATTTTAAAACTGTTATCAAACATGCTAAAGAGAATTTATAAATAGCACTATACTATTTCTTATTATTCTAATAATTTTTATATTTCGCTATATTAATTTTGTATGATGATCTTATTGTTCAATATAGCGAATTTTTTATAACCAATTAAATAATCAATGAATTATTTAATAACCATCTTATTCCGATTTAATCTGTTAAGTTAAATTAATCCATTTTTAAGGATTATGATCGTTTCTATTTAAATACGTTATTATTACTTAATTTTTATTTACAATTCTTTTTTATTCTTTATTTATATATCTAGCTTGTTCATATTTTATTTAGTACATCTATTGTAGAATATGTAATCAATTAGTGTAAAAAGTAATCAAATTAATTATAAAAGTTTGATTGAAAAACTACAAAGGAATGGTCGCATGAATAAGATATATAAAGTATTAAAAAATCATTCAACTGGTTGTATGGTTGTTGTTTCCGAATTAGCAAAAGGTGCAAAAAAAGGAAATAAATTAAAATTAGCTTCAATCATTATTTTTAGCGCACTTTGTCAACAAACTTATGCAAGTGTAGGTATTCCTCAAGGTTATAATCCTACTGATAACAGTAATAAAGGCGGTAGTCTCACTATTACTGGTTCAAATCAGGAAATTGATTTGGCTATTGACAGTGGTTTAAATAGTGCCGAAAAAGGTGAAGAAGTAAAAAAACATGCTATTACTACTGCTGAATCATTTAGTGCTTTATATAAAACAAAATATACCGATGTCACTAATGCAACTAGTAATTTTAATCAAGTAAAAACTGCGTTTAATAATGGAACTGCAACTCAAGCTGATCTTGATGATGCTCAAAATAAATTACAATTAGCACAAGATAACGCTGCAGCGATTAGTGATAGTCAATTTAAAGTTAACGATCCGAATAATTTAATTGGAAGTAATACTGAAGGTACTGTTATATCTGAAAAACAGTCAAATTATACAGATCCAGTAACCGGTAAGGTTTTTGAAATAACCGTTAAAGATAATTTAGTAAAAACGCAGGCTGGAACAGGTATTTCTAATGATGCGATGAAAATCGAATTTTATGAAAAAACACCAGATGAGGCTCAATATAATGATATGCAATTAGTTGAGGTTTCTGGTAGTGGTACTGATGTTACTATCAAAAATAGCAATGAAGGGAATAATAATCAATTAGAGGCTATTTCAAAAGGCAGTTCTGGCGTGATTCAGGTAAATGATGGCGCTAACCTAACTTTTGATACAGATGTATCTTATTATCTAGGAAGTGGCAAATCTGTCTCACAAACATTTAAAGACAAAGATGAATATACGACATCTACGAGTGCTACGTATTATAAAGTGACTTATAAAGGCGATAATATTTCAACAGTTCTAGGCTCAAGAAATATTAATTCAGAAGATGATTTTAATAAATTCAATGACGAATTAATCAAATATATTCAATCTAATGAACAGGTACGTCTCGATTATCCAACGGCAGAAGCGATGCAGGCTTTTTATAATGAGCAGATTTCAGGATTATACACGGTTAAAAATATCGTTTCTTATGATATTTCTTATACTGTCACCAAAGATGAATTAGCTCAAATGGCTCAAGACCAAGGATTAAAAGATGCTTTTGATAATCGGGTTACTGAGAGTGATAAAGATACTGACATTGGTTTGAAACAAACATCAGGAAACCATTTTGTTGCTGTAACGGGAAGTGGTTCTGTTGTTACGGTTACTGAAAATTCGACGATTGATTCTAAAGAAAGTTCAGGCTCAGTGATTCGCGCCAATTTTAGTGATTCAGGGAAAGATAGTAATAATATTTTTAAAATTGATGGTGTCATTAATGCTTATAATAAGGATGCAATATTAGCAAATAATGCTGAGATTTATGTATCTAAAACAGGGGTTGTTAATGGTGACATTGTTGTAAAAACTGGTACAAAGAGCAGTGGTAATAATTCAACCAACCTTATTGATAATGAGGGAATTATTAAAGGTTCTGTAACCACTGAAGATGCCGATATCATTAATAAAAGTAGTGCTTCAATTGGATCTATTATTGGCGGTAATAATGTTAATATTACCAATAATAGTAATGCAACAATTTTAGGCAATATAACTCTTAATAATAATGGTTCATTAATTAACTCTGGTTCTATCGGTGGTTCAATCATCGCTCAAACGAATAATAATATCGTTAATAACGCTACAATAAATGGTGGAATTATTGCTCGTGAAGGCTCTACTGTCAAAAATGAGAGTGACGGTATCGTGGGTGGAACGGTTGTTGCGATCGGTAATGGTACTACTTTCGAAAATAATGGCGTAGTGGGCGGATCTCACGCAGTCAATGGTGCTTCTAGTGTTAACAATAATATTATTGTAGGTGATGGTGTTGTTAGCCTAAGTGATCAAGCATCGCTCGTCAATAACGGTCAGATTTATATTGGTTATGCTTATAATGCTAGTACCAATGATGTTAGTGATAGCGGTTCAAATCAAAAAGCTTATACCGCAATGACCATTTCAGGTAATGGTACTGAGCTTGTTAATAATAAAGACATTTATGTCTCTGCCAGCCAGCATGATGTGAATGTTATCTCTGTTGATAATGGTGGACAATATACCGATAAAGCTAATTCAGTAATCATTTTTAATAAAGAAAATGCTGCTGTTAGTAATGTAGATAAGGATACAGGTAACAATAATAAAGCACTTTATGTGAGTGGTTCTAATTCGAAAGCGACAATTAATGGTCAAATACAGTTAAATGATGTTGGTAGTACTGGATTATGGGTACAAGATGGTGGCGATGTTATATTAAATGGTATTATTGATATAAATAGTCAAAACATTACCAGTAATACGGGATCAGAGTCATCTGTACGTAGTTTTGGTGCTTGGGTACAAGGTAATGGTTCTAAGTTAACGATGAATGGTGATTCTGAAATTAATATGAATGCTGATCGAGCAATCGGTGTCCATATTCGAGATGGTGCAAGCGCTGAAATTCTTGACCATGCAGGTATCACTTTTAGTCAAAAAAATAATCAAATCGGTTTTTTAATTTCGGGCATCAAAGACGCTGCTTCAATTGTTTATAATAGTGATAAAGATCTATTACTTGGCGGTGATGGCTCTGTGCTTTTCAGAATTGAGCGTGGTTCAAACTTTAATGTCAATACTATTAGTTCTAGTAATCCGTCATTATCTATTTTAGATTCAAACGGCGCAACAAATTCAACCTTAATTGTGATTACGAATGGTCCTGTAGCAACTGGATCGAGCAATCAAACAGAGGCCGATTTAAGTGGCTTTACTTTAAAAGTCAACGGTAATAATGTAAAAGGTATTAGTATTGAAGGTGGTGCTAAGGCAATCATTACGGAAGAGACTAAAATATTATTTGCAGGTAAAGACTCCATTCTCGCGAAAGTAGATGGTAAGTATTATGATCTTAATGGTGTTAACTCTGCAGCTTACAATGGCGCATCTTTTTTAGAGAGTTCGGCACATTTAACAACAGATACCTCATCTAGCTCATCGCAAATGGTTACTGGCGAAAACTCTATTGGCTACTATGTCACAAATGGCGGTAAATTATCTCATAAAGGTAGTATTGATTTCGATGTACCTAGTAAAAACAATATTGGTGTTAAGATCGATAGTGGTGGAACATTAATCAGTGAATTAGGATCATATATCAAAATTCAAGGTACTGCTGTTGAAATTAGCGGCGGTAATTCGCTAGCTACCATTAATAATGTTGGTAATGGTGATGAACCAGTTGCTTGGGCGATTGGTGATAGTAATGATTCAGCTTACCACGTTAAAGATAACGCAAGCCTTAAATTATCAGGAGTTGGGATAACGAAAGCACAAAATGCCGCGCATGGTATCTTAGTTGATGGTGCTAGCCAAATTATTTTGGATGGTGCGGTATTAGATCTTTATGATAATAACTCAGATAGTAGTACGGGTAATGGTATTGAAAATCGCTCACAATTACAGAAAATACAGTTTACTAATAATGCACAAATTAATGTTAAAGATGGGTATGGTATTCACTCAAGCGTTAGTTTAAGCCAATCATCACAAACATCAGGCGTGATTAATGTTTATGGTTTAGGTACTGGAATCCGTTTTGAAAATATTGATCCAACAACCGGTAATGTTCTTGGCACAACTAATAATAGTATTAATAATACCGGTTATGAAAAAGTTGTCGTCAATGTTTATGAAAATACAGGTTCAGGTATTTATGTTGATTCAAGCCAAAATGTAAATACATCGGCAAGTGTCAATATCATCAGTAATACTGGTAAAGCGGCGTTACAAATTAAAGGTAGTACAAAAACGGCTTCACAATCTGGTAATTTGCACAGTGCCAATAACAATTCAGTGATTGTAGATTTGAATAATGGTTATGTGAATAATTTTACAAATAATGGTGAGCTATTATTTGGTGACTTTACACAAAACAGTTCTGGTCAGTATCAATTTACAGCGCAAGATAAAGAGACAGCTAAAGATAGTTATGCGATAAAAACAGCTGCAACTGAAAATGGGATGTCCTTTACAAACAATACTAATGGTAAGATCAATGGTACTGTTGAGTTGTTAGGTTATGGTACTCAAGCTGATCCAGATGACAAAACTCAGGGTAATACAGTTACTCTAATTGGCGAAGGTAATATTTTTAGAACCGGCGATGGTAATGATAAATTTATTGTTAATCAAGTCGTTGGAGATGATTTAGGTGGTGCCAACCAAGTCAAACAATTTACCAAGTTAGATGGTGGAGCGGGCGACAATCAGATTGTATTTAATAATAATTCTAATTTTACGATCAATAAAGACGATACTATCAACAATATTGGCTATTTTGCTTTAAATAATAAGAGTCAGGTCATATTAAATGATTTGGCGACGATTGATGGCCTAAATTCTGGAGTAACGACATACGACATTATTGATGCGGCCAGTATGCTAACGTACAAATGGTCAAACAGTAATACGAACTTTGATCGTCAGCTCAAGGGGAATGGGACATTTAAAGTCGATTTACAAAATTTAGATAGTTCAGGTAAACCACTCAATGAATTTGCTTTTGATGATTCAACTAATACAGGTGATTTTACTGGTACTCTCGAACTAACTAACAGTAAATATACTTTAGATAATAGCGCAATTAATCTTAATACGACAGCATTAACGAAAGCTACACTTAAAGCGAGCGATAATAGTTATATTTCCGTTGGTAATGGCGATCAGCAGATTAAAGGGCTTGATATTAGTGGTGGTACTATTGATTTTGGCCATATTGATCTTGCCGATGATCAATCACAGAACCATATTACTGTCGATAATCTAATATTAAATAAAGGTAATATTCAGATCGATGTTAGTGGTTCAATATATAACCCTGGTATACCAATGTCATTACCACTATTAGAACAAGATGATGGTATTGTGTTGACCCAGTTGGTAGCAGCCGATAACGTGTCTGGTGGCGCAATTAATATCGATATCGATCGTAGTAAGATTAAGCTGATTGATGAAAATGGTAATGAAATTACCGAGTCATCAAAAAGTGATCTGGTACAAAATGGAGAGGTTATCGCTAGAGCAACTTATGATACCCGATTAACCAAAGGCGAGAACAATGATGGACTCTATGTTGGTTATGGCTTAACTCAAGTTGAATTAAAAGTTAAAAATGATGCAAATGGCAACGGTAATGCATTAATTCTTGATGCTACCAATAGTGATACAACTAAAGCTGGAAGTGATGAGCTTGATGCACTAATTACTGACTATGATAACCAAGATGGTACTTTTAGTTATGGTGATTTACAGATTCGTGGTAGCAAAGCGGTGACATTAAGTGGTTCAAATAGCTATAATGGCTCAACATTTGTTAAAGATACAAGTTCACTAATTTCTGCTGCGAATAATGCCTTAGGTTTTACTCGTTTATTACAACTTGATGCAGGGACTAAGTTTGATCTTAATGGCTGGAATCAGACTGTTGGTAGTTTATATACCAATAATGATGCTGTGGTTGATCTCAATGGTGGAGTATTCACCATTAGCGGTGAAGATGGCACCGATGATTCAGTTAATTTAGATTCATATGTCTCAGCCGGTTCATTAACGGGCGCCGGTAAATTAATTATAGGTGATGAGAGTTTAACTAGAGCTGCAACTCATACACCACAGGTAACTATTATTGGTGATAATACAGTATTGACTGCGGATGTCATTAATGCTGTTAATGGTAAAGTTAATCTTGATTCACAAGCCGGTTTAGGTAGTGGTACTTTAACGAATAACGGTGAACTTAATCTCTATTTTTCTAACGATAGTGTGTTAAGTAATAGTATCCTTGATGGTAATGGTGTATTGAATAAGTATAATTCTGGTACATTAAGTTTTACATTAGCACAAGCTAAAGATTATACCGGTGAAGTTAACCTTAATGCAGGCGCAATGATTTTTAGTGGTGATAAAAATGCAACAACGGATAGCTATTCGGCAAGTAAGGTCAATATTGCTAGTGGTGCATCATTAATTGGATTGGATAATGTCATTTTTAATGGCGATATCAATAATAGCGGTCGCTTTTATATTGGCGAGTTACCTAATAGTACAACGGTGAGTGAAAATACCGTGACGTTGAATAACTATAATGGTAACAGCGGAAGTCATTTGATTTTTAATGCGACATTGAATGATGATAGCTCACCGATTAATAAGCTTATTATTAATGGTGATTCATCGGGTAGTAGTGTGGTGACAGTAAATAAAGTCGGTGGTTTAGGTGCGAGTACAATCAACGGAATTGCTATTATTGATGTGAATGGGCGATCTGATGCTGAATTTACTCAATCAGGACGAATTATTGCAGGTGCTTATGAATATAAGCTACAACGTAGTGAAAGCAATAATAATAACTGGGTATTGTTTAGTGATTTAACCACCCGTTCTGAAATAGGTAGCTATATTGGGAACTTATTCTCTGCTAATAATCTATTTAATTTACGACTACATGACCGTTTAGGCGAGACGCAATATACAGACTTATTTACTGGTGAGCAGAAAGTCACAAGTATGTGGTTACGTCATCAATACGGCTATGACAAATACCGTGCAGCAAATGGTGATTTATCCGTTAAAGATAACTGGAATGTTTCTCAACTAGGTGGCGATATTGCTCAGTGGAGTTCTAATGGTCTTAATAGATTACATTTAGGTGTTATGGCTGGCTATGGCCGTAGTAAAACTAAGTCAGTTGCCAATATCGATAATTCAAAATCAGATGGTACTATTGATGGTTATAGCTATGGTCTGTATGCAACATGGTATGATAATGCTCAAGATAAAACAGGTCTTTATATTGATACTTGGGCACTATGGAATGATTTTGATGCATCGGTTAGCGGCAAAGAGTTTTCCGAAAAATATAACTTAAAAGGTTTAACAGCTTCTGTTGAATCAGGATACTCTTTTAAAACTGGAACGCTCAGTAATTATGATGTTTGGTTACAGCCTAAAGCGCAAGTTACTTGGGCAAATGTAAAAGCTGATGATTTTACTGAAAGTAATGGGACTCGCGTGAGTTTTAATAATGGTAACTTACAAACTCGCTTAGGATTAAGAGCATCAATGTTAAGTAATGCGGCAATACAAGCTCAAACTAACAATTCGGCTCAACTATTTATTGAGGCAAACTGGTTACATAATACTAAATTGTATGATGTTACACTCAATAATGAGTTAACAGTTGGTCAAGATGGTGCTCGTAATATTGGTGAATTGAAAGTAGGTATTGAAGGAAATATCCGTAAAAATACGAATGTTTGGTTTAATCTTGCTGGTCAACGCGGTGATCATAATTATGAAAATGCTTCCATGATGCTTGGACTAAAATACAGTTTCTAATTGTTATTTTTTGGATAAAAAACCAGCTTTGTGCTGGTTTTTTTATAGCAATAGGTGAATTCTTATCAATTTAGTATTATAGTATAACAGTCAGCTTAGCTGATAATTCTCAGGGCGGGGTGTAAGTCCCCACCGGTGGTATAGCCCACGAGCGCTTAACGATTATGATATGTAAATCATTAAGGTCTAGCAGATTTGGTGAAATTCCAAAGCCGACAGTGATAGTCTGGATAGAAGAGAGTTGCTTATTTTCCTTTCAAATAACCATCGTTATTTTTAATGATCGTTTGATGGTCGAGCACTTGCCCTGATTCTGGTATTCAATTAATTATAAGGACACTATTTACCATGAATCAGCAATCAGAAAACCCACAATTAGCAGTACATAATACTTTTAACTTAACAGAATTTGGTTCACCTATTGAACGCGTAGAGAATGCACTCAAAGCATTACAAGCGGGTAAAGGTGTATTAGTTCTAGATGATGAAGATCGTGAAAATGAAGGTGATGTCATTTGGGCTGCGGAACAAATTACGCCAGAACAGATGGCGATAACGATTCGTTATGGCAGTGGAATTGTCTGTCTATGTATGCCAAAATCTTATTGTGATCGTTTACAATTACCAATGATGGTACCACACAACACGAGTAAAAATAATACTGCATTTACCATTAGTATTGAAGCTGCACAAGGTGTCTCAACAGGGGTTTCTGCTGCTGACCGTGTTACTACGGTTAAGGCTGCTGTTGCTGACAATGCTAAACCTTCTGATTTAAATCATCCTGGTCATATTTTTCCACTTGTTGCTAAAGATGATGGAGTTTTGGCTCGTCGTGGTCATACTGAAGCTTCAGTTGATTTAGTTAAACTTGCAGGATTTAAGCCCGCTGCTGTTATTTGTGAGTTAACCAATGATGATGGAACGATGTCTAGAGCAACTGAAGTTGTAGCATTTGCGAAAAAATTCAAATTTCCAGTTGTGACTATTGAAGATATTGTGCAATATCGTCAACGTTAATCTGCTGCTTTATTATTTTTTATGCTGTAGCTGATCGTACTTAAGATACTTATTAACTGATCGCTACAGCCATTAAAAAATTTTGGATAAGGCATTTTTATACTAAAATAACAGTTTACAGCAAGAAAATAACGAAACTGGCTTGCTTATTAAGGTACTGCATTAATCAGCTAAATGATCAAACCAGCTCTCTAAAATAATCACAGCAGAACTTGCGTCCACTTTACCTTTATTTAAAGCTCGATAACCACCTGATTCAAACAGATTCGCTCTTGCTTCCACAGTGGATAGACGTTCATCTTGTAATTTAACTTGATAACCAAAACGACCATGGAGACGATTCGCAAATTTTTTTGCTCGTAACGTTAGTTCCTGTTCGGTTCCATCCATATTAAGCGGAAGACCAACAACTAAATAGTCAGGCTGCCACTCTTTTAGTTTTTGTTCAATATCTTGCCAATTCGGACTGCCATTTTTTGCTTTAAAAGCACAAAGTGGCCGAGCTGTTTTTGTTATATCTTGACCTATTGCTGCACCAATACTGCTAGTACCAAAATCAAATGCGATTACAGTAGCCATTGGTTATGCTTTACCCATTTGAGTTGAAATTGTATCAATATTGACCCCAATCGATTGGGCTGCAAGATGCCATCTATTATCAATCGGGTGTTCAAAGATAATATCTGTTTTTACATCTGCGACCAGCCAATCATTCTGCGCTATTTCTTGCTCAAGTTGCATATTTCCCCAACTTGCATAACCTAATGATAGAAATAGCTCTCTTGGTTGCTCAGGTGAACCAATTGATTTTAGAACATCTAAGGATGTAGTAATCATCAAATCGTTAGATATTTCAATACTGGATGAAAATCCTTTTTGTGGGCTATGCAGAATAAAGCCTTGCTCTTCGGCTAATGGGCCACCAATAAATACGGGTTGTTCTAACTCAGCACAAGCTTTATAAGGTGTAATATCTAATCTAGATAATACGGTTTGAATGGTTAAGTCAGTAATCGGCTTGTTAATGATGATACCCATTGCACCATCCCGATTATGCTCACAAATATAGACCACTGAACGGCTAAACAGTGGATCGTTTAGCCCTGGCATGGCGATAATAAAATGGTTTTTTAAGTTCATAATTATTTACTTATCACTAAGGTATCATCTATTGTTAAACATTATAAAGCACATTTACCAATTTTGACGGTATGGTTAACTTTACACTGCATTAAGAGTTCTGGTTGATTAGTCTCTTCATTAATACCTTCAGATATTACAACAAATCCTTGTGATAAATAAAATGCAATTGCTGATTCATTTTGTTTATAGACATTAACAAACAGCTCATTATATTGTTGTTTAGCTTTTTGTAGCAGGGCTTGTCCGATCCCTTGATGACGATATTGTGTTGCAACGAATAGTCCAGCAATATAGTTATCCATTAAGCCGATGAATCCTTTTACACCATCAAGATCTTGAACATAAATCTCTGAAGCTGGCATAATCGATTTGACTAATTCATAATTAGTACGAAAAAACTCTGCCGGAATAAAGTCATGTGCTTGTTCATTCCCTTGTAGCCATATTGTCATTATGCTATCTAAATCAGCAGGTTGATATTCTCGAATCATAGTTAATATCCTTATTTTTATTTTAAACGAGCTTCAATGGCATCCATTAGTAGACCCGTAATTGAGAGGTCAGCGACAGCTGCTTCAATTTCACGAACACAAGTTGGGCTAGTCACATTAATTTCAGTCAATTTATCACCGATAATATCTAACCCTACAAATAATAGTCCTTTAGCCTTCAATGAAGGTCCAATGGCATTCGCTATTTCCCAATCGCTTTCAGACAGAGCTCTGACTTCACCTCGTCCACCTGCAGCCAAATTACCGCGTGTTTCACCTTTCTGTGGAATTCGTGCTAAACAATATGGAATTGGCTTTCCATCAACGACTAATACACGTTTATCACCATCTTTAATGGCCGGTAAGTATGTCTGAGCCATACAATATTGGCTATTGTGATGTGTTAATGTTTCGATGATAACTGAAATATTAGGATCATCTTGTTTTATTCTAAAAATTGATGCTCCACCCATACCATCCAGTGGTTTTAATATAATATCTTGATGTTCTTGATGAAAATCTTTAAGTAACTTAGTTTGACGTGTAACAATTGTTTCTGGCGTAAATTCAGAAAACCAGGCTGTATAAAGTTTTTCGTTACAATCACGCAAGCTCTGTGGTTTATTTACTACTAACACGCCAGCATTTTCTGCTCGTTCTAAAATATAAGTTGTATAAATAAATTCAGTGTCAAACGGTGGATCTTTACGCATTAAAATAACGTCTAATTCACTCAACGCAATCGCTTGCTCTGAAGCTAAATCAAACCAATGTTGTTTATCGTCATAAACAGTTAATTGACGAGTTGTCGCATAAGCTTCACCTGCACTTAAAAAAAGATCCTTCATCTCCATATAATAGAGTTGATAGCCACGTTTTTGTGCCTCTTGTAACATGGCAAAACTTGTGTCTTTTTTTAGATTAATTTGTGCAATGGGATCCATAACAATACCGAGCTTAATCATGGCAACTCCTTAATTTTCATTTAAACGGTTTATTTTATGTGAATTTAGTATATACCTAAATCTATTGAATAATACAATTTTTGCCTTTCATAGAATATTTTTATTAGAATTACCTATGGTGGCGTATCTATTTTAAATTAATATTTATTTTAGTATCTGTTTTATTGGTTATTCTACTAATAGAAAAAACTTATCCAAGATCACCAAATTTCACCTGTAAAGCGGTAATCGCAGTTAAAGCTACTGTTTCGGTTCTCAGTATGCGTGGTCCTAATAATATTTCAACAAATTGGTTTTTAACTGTCATATCAATTTCTGCTTCTGTTAAACCACCTTCTGGACCGATAAGTAATGCAACATTCGTATTTGGTAGGGTTAAAGTATTAATACCAGATTGAGCACGAGGATGTAAGGTTAATTTTGTATAGTCTTCTAAGCTTGCACACCAATTAGGTAGTTTTTGTACTGGATTGATCATTGGTACAATATTTCGCCCGCACTGTTCACAAGCTGATTCTGCAATTTTTTGCCACTGTTGTAATTTTTTAGCAAGCCGTTCGGGATCTAATTTTACTCCACAACGTTCTGATAATAAGGGGGTAATCTTATTAACACCGAGTTCGACCGATTTTTGGATGGTAAATTCCATTTTTTCACCACGGGATAAAACTTGACCTAAATGAATATTAAGTGGTGATTCTCGGTTATCAATAACACTATCAGCCGTTTGCACTAAAAGATTTTTTTTATTAATTTGTTGAATGACTGCTGGCGTAATTTTATTTGAGCCATCAAATAAAATAATTGATTCACCTTCTTTCATTCTTAATACTCGAACGATATGATTAAAAGCGTTATCATCAAGTTCAATAACACAATTAGGTAAAATAGCTGTAGGTTGAAAAATCCGGACCATAAATAATCGCTTTCTCAATTTATTCGTAAATTTTGCAATAAATTATAGCGTAATTTATTTATATTGGGTAATCTCATTATTAATGAAATGTTGTAAGGTAAAAAATATGATTAAAGATAGCGTGATTATTGAAGGTCTTAGCATGACAACCACCATTGGCGTTTATGATTGGGAGAAAACCATTAAACAAAAATTGGTGATTGATATTGAGATGGCATGGGATAATAAGCAAGCAGGTTTAACGGATGATGTTAATTTCTGTTTGGATTACGCAAAAGTTTCTCAAACAATTACAGCTTATGTACAAAATAATCAATTTGGATTGATTGAACGTGTTGCGGAAGAAGTGGCGCAATTAATTATTAATGATTTTTTGGTCACTAAAGTAAAGATTAAAGTGAGTAAACCAAGCGCGATTGCAACAGCACAAAATGTTGCGGTCATTATTGAACGTTATAAATAGTTGGTTTTTGTATGATGACTCATCATAATAAATATTACGATAAAACAAAAAAGCATCATACTATTAAAGGCTTTTGTAATAGTGAGCCAACTTCTATCGGTTATCGTGATCTGTTACGGTGGAAAAGAGAACGTAAAATTATTCCACCCCAAGGTGGTTATCAGCAGTTTAAAGCCAATTGGTATCAAAAAGCTAATTTTGCCGTTGAGGGTGATGCTATTTGGTGGTTAGGTCACGCGACAGCACTGATCAAAATAAAACATAAAACTATTCTTACCGATCCTGTCTTTTCTGAACGGGTCTCTCCCGTTAGTTTTACTGGTCCAAAACGACGAACACCTTGTGCTTGTTCAATTGATGAACTTCCTCATATTGATATTATTGTTATCTCTCATAATCATTATGATCATTTAGATCATGCAAGTATTCGTCAATTAATTAAACGTTTTCCATCTGTTACGATATTAGTACCTTTAGGATTAAAAGCAAAATTATTGCACTGGGGAGCTCAGCAAGTTTTTGAACTCGATTGGTGGCAGGATATTACTATTGACGAGGTCGTTTTGTCGGCTGTTCCAGCTAAACATTGGAGCCGTAGGACAATAAGTGATACCAATCGTACCTTATGGTGTGGTTGGATTATTGAATATAATCAGCGTTGTATCTATTTTGTTGGCGATACAGGCTATTCATCTGAATTTAGTGAGATTAAAGTCAATTTCCCACATATTGATATTGCTTTAATTCCAATTGGTAGTTATGCTCCTCGATGGTTTATGGCTAACCAGCATATTGATCCTCAACAAGCTTTACAGCTTTTTCATGATGTAGGTTGTAAACGAGCTATTGCTATTCATTGGGGCGCATTTGAACTTGCTGATGATCCTTTAGATGAACCACCTAGATTATTGCGGCAACTAGTTGAACATGATCAAATAACGAACATGGATTTTTTAGTTATTAAAATTGGGAATTATGTTCAGATAGTGCCTTAGACGTGTAAAATGGTATTATGCTTCGCTGGTTTTTGCTGGTAAAAGCATAATGATATTAGTAGATAATCGATGATATAAGGTGATTAATAATGAAAAAAATTGTAATGCTATTAAGTTTTTCTTCGCTATTTTTAGTATTAGCGGCTTGTGGTGGAAAGCAACAAAATAATGAGCCAAGATGGTCGAAGCCTCAGCGAGTACTAGAAGGGTGTGATGGTACGAGAAGTAACTCTCAACAATGTCAAAAAGATCCTAATTCACAACAGCTAATGATTCAAATAGATAGAAACTAATATGAGCGCGTGGTTAATTTATGCGTTACTATCAGCTATTACCGCTGCTGGTGTCGCTATTTTGGGTAAAATAGGTTTACAATCTTTAGATGCCAATACGGCAACAGCGATTCGCTCAGTCGTGATGGCGATATTTTTAGTGGGTGTTGTCGTTGTTCAAGGTAAATTGCATTTAGTACAAACAATTATTCAAGACAAAAAAGCCATTTTTATTATTGCATTAAGTGGAGTTGCCGGTGCTTTATCCTGGTTATTTTACTTTATGGCGATCAAAGTGGGTAAAGTGTCTCAAGTTGCACCGATTGATAAATTGAGTGTCGTTTTTGCTGTGGTTTTTGCAGCCATTTTGTTCGGTGAAAAAATATCGCTGTGGGGTGGGGTTGGTGTAGCGCTAATTGCTGTTGGGGCAATATTAGTTGCTTTAAATTAAAACTCATCAAAATTGCACAATAGGAGTATTAACTCCTATTGCTATTTTTTGGCTGAATAACGTCTAACAGGTCTTCCTACTGATAAGTAGTTAAGATAGCTTACAATCTCGCCACTCTCTTCTAAATAATTAATATACTTTTTTAATGAGATACGCGATAGTGTACTGAGCTGTACTAAATCGCTCATTGCGAAATCCGTATCATAATTTTCGATTAGTTTCCTTACCGCTTGTAAGGTATTTTGTTCAACTCCTTTTGGTAAGTCATTCGCTGGCGCTATAACTTGTGAAAAAATACGATTATCTAACTGCTTCTGATCTAGAATTTCACTCAAGTTGAGTAAACGTAAGCGTTCTTGATAGGTAATTAACGCTGTGCGAAATCGCTTAAAGGTAAAAGGCTTAACCATATAATCGATAACACCTAAACGTAATGCATCTTGAATACTGCTACTATCACACGCTGCAGTCACCATAATAATATCAATTTTAGGATAACTGATACGGATATGTTGTAGAAGTTCTAAGCCGTTCAATTTAGGCATATAGACATCAAGTAGTAGTAAAAAGACGGGATTATCATGAATAAAGTGGAGGGCATCTTCACCATTTCGTACTTGACCTACCAATTTAAAGCCACTGATCATACTTAAATATTTTTTGTTCAGTTCAGCAACCATCGGATCGTCTTCAACAATTAATACGTTAATCATTAATTTCTCCTAATAGAGTTTTTTTAAAGGCAAATAGATTCTAAAACAGGTACCTAGTCCTACCTTTTGATCGAGTTCAATATGACCATTTAATTCGTTTACACTGGCGAGGACCAAATACAAGCCGATTCCTCTATTATCGCCTTTGGTTGAATAACCTTTCGTAAATATTTTTTGTGAGTCTTCTTGAGAAATACCATTACCATTATCTTTGACCTGAATAATTAAGTCATTTTTAGTAATATTCAATTGTACGGCAATTTTTTTATCTTCTAAAAATTGAACTGCATCTAAACCATTATCAATCAGATTACCAAGAATTGTGATTAAACGGTGGGTTACTGAGCTATCTGTTATCTGTTGTAATTCACCGATCAGATCAAAGGTCAGTGTAACACCTAATTCTCGAGCTCGGCTAAATTTACTATTCAGAAAGGCCGAGATAATTGGATCATGAATTGATTGAGAGATCTGAGCATACTCTTTTTCATTACTTCCCATTAGATCCTCTAAATAATCTATCAATTATTGATTATTTTCATTAAAGGCTAGTCCATAAATCACATGTAGCTTATTATTAAACTCATGAGATTGTGAACGAAGTGCATCAGCATAACGATTAACACCAGTTAAGTTTTCTGCTAGTTGACGAATTTCGGTCATATCTCGGAATGAGGCAATTGCACCACTCAATTTACCATTAACAAATAGGGGCGTTCGATTTGTTAATATTACAACATCATTAATATTCTGTTCTCGATCATATTCTGATTCCCCCGTTAGCATCACGTCATATAAACGTGTATTAGGAATAATCTGCTGTACATTACTATTTAAAATTTTATTACGTGGCTCGGTAATACGTAAGATTCTAATTGCTTCGTCGTTAATCTGAGTAATAATGCCATCTTTATTCATAACTAAAATGCCTTCTTTAACGGTACTAATAATTGCATTTATCTCTTCAAATAGCGTTGCCATTTCGAAAGGTTCTAAGCCTAATAAAATATTTTTAATACTTTTAGAAAACCAGACAGCTAGAGAGATAGCGATTAATAATGATACGATTAAAGTGAGTAAAATTGGCTGGTTAGTTCGTGATGCCAAATATTCAATTTTATTCACAGTTTGCCCGACCATAACTCCGCCAATTTGGGTGTTATCTTAACCAAAGATTGGGCGAAATGCTCGAATAGATAATCCTAAGGTTCCTTTAGCTGTAGAGATATAAGATTCACCTTTTAATACGCGATCACCATCTCCACCGACAATCATTTGACCTATTTTATCTTGGTCAGGGTGAGAGAATCGAATACCATTCATATCAAAAATTGTAATAAACTCAGCTTGAGAAAGGGATGTGGCGATTTGGGCCTAGTGCTGAATATCGGCTAAATTTTGTTTGGTTGGATTTTCTATATTTTTGATAATTTCAGGTCTATTTGCAATGATATCGGCGACACTTTCAACATTTGTATTGAATTTGTATAAGATTGCGTATTAATAATGCGAATGATATAGATATTTTCTGCGATAACGGCTAAGGCAAAAACACAACAGATAAGAATGATTAGTTTTGTTTTTAATTTGAGGTGTTTCAAAAATTTATTCATATATCACTTATCTGATTTTAATATCGATGATCGAATAATAGCGTATTTAGGTCGATAAAATACAGGCTTTTAATTTCTTAAAAGCCTGTTTGGATAAAAATTATTAAGAAAAGTTAATAATTATTTTTTTACTGCATTGGACACGCTTTGTGCTACTACTTTTGCAACATTTGGTTCAAATGCGTTTGGTAAAATATAATCAGCGCTACGTCTTTCATCAGTCACAATACTTGCTAAACCTTTTGCCGCAGCTAATTGCATTTCAAGCGTGATATCTTTAGCTCTTGCATCTAATGCACCTCTAAAAATTCCAGGGAAGGCAAGGACATTATTGATCTGATTTGGATAATCACTACGGCCAGTACCGACAACATAAGCACCGGCTTCTTTAGCATCTTCTGGGAAAATTTCAGGTGTTGGGTTAGCCATAGCAAAGACAATTGATTTTTCAGCCATAGTACTGACCCACTCTTTTTTCAATACACCGGGTGCTGAAACACCAACAAATACATCCGCACCTTTTACTGCATCTTGCAATGTACCTGTCTGTTTTTCTCTGTTAGTCTTTTTCGCCATTTCCATGTGATGAGGAGGTAAAGAGGTATCAGATTCAGATAAAATACCTAATTTATCAACGACTTTAATATTTTTAACGCCTGCTGCTAGCATCATATTAGCAATAGATAATCCAGCCGCGCCACCGCCATTAATAACAACATTGATTTTACCTAGAGATTTATTCACTACACGTAATGCATTATATAACGCAGCTAAAACTACAATTGCGGTACCATGTTGGTCATCATGAAAAACAGGGATATCAAGAATCTCTTTTAAACGACGCTCAACTTCAAAACATCGTGGTGCGCTAATATCTTCTAAGTTAATACCACCAAATGATGGTGCGAATGCGGCAATGTGACTAACAATTTCGTCGACATTTTGGGTATTAACCGATAAGGGGATCGCATCAACATCAGCAAAACGTTTAAATAGGATCGCTTTACCTTCCATAACTGGAATCGCTGCTTCAGGGCCGATATTTCCTAATCCTAAAACAGCTGAACCATCGGTAATAACCGCAACTAAATTACGTTTTGATGTATATTCATAGACATCATCTTTATTTTGAGCAATCGCAGTACAAACCGCTGCAACGCCAGGTGTATATGCAACACTTAAATCTGCCATTGAGTTGATTTCAACTTTAGAACGAATCTCTAATTTGCCATGTTTTTCTTTACTGATAGCTAATGCTTTTTCTTGAACAGTTGTCATAATTTCACCTTTTATTTCATATTTGGGTAACTATATTGGGTAATGATAATTTTTATTAATTAGTTAGATCATTTTAGCCATGAAGGAAACGTAATAGAGCCGTTAACCCAATGACCATCAATGCACCACCTAAACGCGTAGCAATTTGTGCAAATGGCATTAAATTCATGCGGTTTGCGGTAGAGAGAATCGCAACATCACCAGTTCCCCCCATACCGCTTTGACATGAAGAGATAAATGATGCCTCAACTGGATACATTTTAAAAAAGTAGCTACATACAAAACCTGTCATCGCCACTGTAAATACGACTGAAATAATTGTTAGGAAATAAGGTATAGTTAATACATTAACAACACTACCTAAGCCAATATATAGTAGCCCTAATCCTGCCATTAATGGATAAGTAAAATGACCAGAAATAAATTTATACCATTGTTGACTGCCTTTTTCGACGCTTTCAGGTAGTATTCGTAAATATTTAATGATTGCTGTCGCTATTATCATTAGCACCGGTCCAGGGAAGTAAGTTAATTTTTCTAAAATTGAACCGATTAGAAATAACGCAACTAACGTCATTACTGCACCACTCATCGCTCTTGCATCTAAAGGACTTTTATCTTCTTTTAATGCTTCTTCCATTCCATCAAACTACATTTTAACTAATTGCCCTTTACCACTCAAGTGAGGTTTTAATTCACCAACACGATTAATTACGGCAGTATAAGTGATAGCAAAAAAGTTACCAACGACAGTGGCCGGAATTAGGGCACTAACAAATGAATCATAATCTTGGTTTAAAATTTTACTATAAGCATTTGATAACTGTAAAACACCTTCTCCAACTCCTCCAGACATGACTGGGGCAATTGTGTAGAAAAATGCGTGCTCCCAATTATCGCCAAAAGCAACGGCAACACCAACTCCTACAAAGGCTGCTAGAATCATACCAAGTAGCATTGGAATCATCATTCGGATAAACCCGTTAACTAAGATAACGCGGTGCATACCTAAAATACTACCACAAACTAAGCTCGCTATATAAAACAGTAAGAAATTAGAATCTTTCATTAACATTTTTGCAGCTTCAAGGGTATTCGTATCAAATGCATCGTTATATACCATGATTGATGGCACAATCAGCGATAAAATGGCAGGAGCACCAAATTTTTTAAAGAAAGGTAAGTTTTGACTGATGGTACCAAGCAACCAACCTAATGGTAAAATAACGGCAAAACCACCGATTAAACTTTTAGGTAAAATATCTAACCAAGCTGCAATTAATATCACTAGTGAAAATAAGATAAAAATAGGCAAGGGCAGTGATCCTACATAAAACTTGTTTTCCTTTATTTGTTGTACAAGACTCATAAACTAGACCTCATCATTCGGATTTATTAAAAATTTCCTTAAGTTGTGGTTAGTTTAATTAGATAAATAGAAATGAAAATAATAGGAAAGTAATCTAAGGGGTTATGTAATTAATGTAAGTCGTTATGAAGAATGAGCAACAAACACACTATCTATTATCATATTGAATAACTAGTATGTTTGTTGATATTTTTAACTATCAAAATTTAATTATAAAAGATAGCTATCAAAAGGTTCTACCGTTACGCGTTCGCCTTGTTTAATATTGCCTCGATCTTTTTCTAATACAATAAAACAATTAGCATGATTAAATGACGAGGTGATATGTGAACCTTGTTCACCAGTTGATTCAACCACTAACTCACCTTCGTTATTACTAAAAATATGTCCACGTTGAAAATCGACTCGACCAACTGATTTTTTTAAGTCAGATACCGTTTTTAAGGTGAAAAGCGGTGTCTCATCATTTCGACCATAAAGTGCGGCGATTAGAGGACGGACTAATTGGTCAAATGTGACTAATGCCGATACTGGATTACCCGGTAAGCCACAGAATAGTGCATTGCCAATTTTACCAAATGCAAAAGGTTTACCTGGTTTCATAGCAATCTTCCAAAAATTAATTTCACCGATTTGCTCAAGGGCCATTTTCGTGTAATCTGCATCACCAACAGAGACTCCGCCACTGGTAATAACGACATTGGCTTGTTCTGCAGCTTGTTTTAATGTATTAGTAATTAACGTTAAGTCATCTTTAATGATACCAAAATCAATTACCTCACAACCTAATGCTTTTAACATTAGGGAGAGAGTAAAGCGGTTACTATCATAGATGCTATTAGGTGACGTCAAAGCTTCACCTATCGAGGTTAATTCATCACCTGTCGAAAATAGGGCAACTTTTAATGGTTGATAAACAGTAACATCATTAATTCCTAAAGTGGCTAAGGTCGTTAATTTTGTAATTGTTAACTTTTCGCCAGCAGAAAATATTTCACTACCCGCTTTTACACTTTCACCAATATAACGGATATTTTGCTTAGCCTTGATTTGGCTAGCATCGAAACTAATATGGTCATCGACTCTTTGGACATTCTCTTGCATAATCACAGCGTAACTATCATCAGGTACTTGTGCCCCAGTCATAATCCGTAAACAACTATTTTGTGGCCAGTCAACAGATTGCTTTTGTCCTGCAAAAACACTTCCTGCAACGCGTATAGAGTGACTATTAGCAAGATCTGCCTGTCTAATAACATAACCATCCATTGCAGAATTGTTGAATGAAGGTACATTGATTGGCGAGGTGATCGCTTTAGCATTGATACGATTAACTGCATTGGATGATTTGATTGATTCAATTTGGCTACATTTTATTGATTTTGCCGTTTGCAAAATCAAATCTTTAGCTTGAGAAAATAGCAAAAACGATGAGTTAGTCATAGCGATCCTCTTATGTCTGGTGTAATAAACTTATATGTATTTAAGAAAGTGAATTAGTAATAACTATACTATTATGAGAATGAATATTCAAAAATAGAGATAAGTCACAATTTTTGTTCAAAAATTATTGTT
Source organism: Orbaceae bacterium BiB (assembly GCA_036251205.1). Lineage (NCBI taxonomy): Bacteria > Pseudomonadati > Pseudomonadota > Gammaproteobacteria > Orbales > Orbaceae > Orbus > Orbus mooreae. Next base: position 194,754 of record CP133958.1, read on the forward strand.
AAGTTTTTTAAAAATTATTGTTAATTTGTCTAGAAACATTATAATGTGCACATAAGAATAAAGTTTCGCATTAAAGTTTGTCTTTAGTGAAGGAACACTTGATAAACCCAACTTAGACCAAAGCTTAAACAATCGATAAGGTGTTTAAGTTTTTTTTTCTCTAAATTTTACGTAATGCACAAGATCGACTGATGAAAATCGATCTTGTGGATAAGGTATTAAACGTTAAATAAAAAGTTCATGATATCGCCATCTTGCACGATATAATCTTTTCCTTCAGCACGCATTTTGCCCGCTTCTTTAGCACCTTGTTCGCCTTTATATTTGATAAAATCATCAAAAGCGATCGTTTGTGCGCGAATAAAGCCTTTTTCGAAATCAGTATGAATTTTACCCGCTGCTTGTGGTGCGGTAGCGCCAACAGGGATTGTCCAAGCTCTAACTTCTTTAACACCGGCGGTAAAATAGGTTTGTAAGTTAAGTAATTTATACCCAGCTTGAATAACACGATTTAGTCCAGGTTCTTCAAGACCTAAATCTTGCATAAACTCTTCGCGCTCTTCATCATCAAGTTCAGCAATTTCAGCTTCGATAGAGGCACAAACTGGAACAACAACAGCATTTTCTTTTGCTGCCACTTCTTTGACTCGCTCAAGAAATGGATTATTATCAAAACCATCTTCATTAACATTCGCAATATACATCGTTGGTTTTAATGTTAAAAAACTAAGATATTTAATTGCTTCAACTGCTTCTTTAGAAAGATCCAGTGTAATCAGTTTATGGCCCTGTTCTAAATGTGGAAGACATTTTTCCAGAATCTCTTGCTCATATTTAGCATCTTTATCGCCACTTTTGGCTTTTTTCTGGACGCGTAAAATAGCACGTTCACAAGTATCTAAATCGGCAAGTGCGAGTTCAGTATTGATGATTTCAATATCTTCTGCAGGATCAATTTTCCCCGCAACATGAATGATATTATCATTTTCAAAACAGCGTACAACATGACCAATCGCTTCGGTTTCGCGAATATTTGATAAAAACTGGTTACCTAATCCTTCACCTTTAGATGCGCCTTTAACCAGTCCTGCGATATCAACAAACTCCATCGTGGTTGGTAATATACGTTGTGGTTTGACAATTTCAGCTAATTTGTCTAAACGTGAGTCAGGCATTGGTACAACACCTGTATTTGGTTCAATTGTACAGAACGGAAAATTAGCTGCTTCAATTCCAGCTTTGGTTAATGCATTAAATAGCGTCGATTTCCCTACATTAGGTAAGCCAACAATACCACATTTAAAACCCATGATTATACCCTATTAAACATCGAAAAATGGCGTTGATTATACACCAATTTCCATTTTAGGGATACAGTAAAATATGGCTTTGATTGTTTTTATCGTGTTGATGTTTTTACTATATATTTGGATATTATAGCCAGAATAGTTAGACGTTTTTAACTGATTAGATATTTTCGATAGTTAAGCTATATATTTGAGTATATAACGCTTTTTTATGCTATAATTATCGGTCACAGCAGAATTATAACGAAAGTTTTGTTCTACTTTAGTGAAGTGTATAATGGGTAGAGTAATAAATAGGGAGTCAACTTATGCATCAAAAAACGTCTTCTCATAAAAAAAAATCGATTAATGGTTTATTAACGGTTGAGTCTAGTCGACAATTATCGAACAATTTAATTGAAATTGTTTTTAGTTGCGATAAAAAGCTAGAAATAGACCCATTATGGATTGGGCCTCATTTAAAATTGTTGTTCCCTGTCGCTAATTGTAGCGAAATTGTTTTTCCTTTGATTAATGAAGAGGGGAAAATCATTTGGCAAGAAGGGACGCGGGAAAGAGTTAGAACCTATAGTATTCGACGTTATGATGAAAAAAGTAATACGATTGCCGTACATTTTGTTATTCATCAGCAAGGTGTTGCGACCACTTGGGCGCAAAATGCGCAAGTTGGTGATCGTATTGGACTTGTTGCAATGGGATCAAAACGTCGCTTTGATGAAATAAGCCAGTTAACTCTACTCGGTGACATTTCAGCTATGCCTGCAATCTGTTATACATTAGAACATTTACCGGCTAACCAAAAAACAGTGGCAATTATCGAAGTGCGTGATGAAAAAGATAAACTCTCTTTAGCTCTTCCTGAATATGCACAGCTGCATTGGTTAGTAACGCCGCAAGGTAGTCCAAGCCAGATTATGACTAAATTGGAACAGTTACAATTAACTGTCGATGATAATGCGCTATTTTGGGGAGGCATGGAGTCATCAGTATCTCAGTCATTACGTAATTTCTTAAAAGATCATTTTGCTAATTTATCTTCTGATTCAACACGTTTAATTAGTTACTGGCGCGAAGGATTTGCCGAAGGACAATTCAAACACCATGACTAGTCGATTTGTGTCATTCTATTTATGAATATTTTGGCTCATATCCACTTAGCAGCATTATCTAATACTTCAGTAATTGGTAATGCTGCTGCGGATTTTATTAAGGGTGATCCTTATCGTCAATATACCCCATTTATTGCTGATGGTATCATGATGCATCGACGAGTTGATAAATTGGTCGATGAATTGCCTGAAATTGAACAGGCAAAGTTACTTTTCCGCTCAGAAACTAGGCGGGTTGCTCCCATTACACTTGATATTGTTTGGGACCATTTTCTATCTAAACATTGGGCATGTTATATGCAACAAAGTCTGCCTGATTTTAATTTATCAATGCAAAAGTTAATTAAGCAAGATATTGCCTTATTTCCTGTAGAGTTTAAGCAATTTATGGGGTATTTATGGCAAAATGAGTGGCTCGTTAACTATGCTCATCAAGATTTTATTAAACGTGTATTAAATGGTATGGCTAATGAGCGTCCTAAACTTGAAAAGCTAAGAGTGAGTTTTACTGATTTCACCGATAATTACGCGCAACTTGAACAACTTTTTTTCATATTTTATCCAAGACTGATCAAAAAAGCGCAATCAGCACAACTTTAATCCTAAAGCGTAATAAAAATATGACATTAAATAGCGAGAGCATTCTCATAATTCCATTTTTCTAACTGAATAATCATAATCAGCGAATAAATTATTTGATCACTAGATAAGTAATTGATACACAAAGTGACGGATATTTATTATGAAAAAATACTATTTAGTTTTGTTACTCTTAAGTAACATTGCCTTAGCGAATTGTCTTAAATTTTCTATTTATCAGGCCGAACAAGCTCTCACATCATTAGCAAGTCAGATCCAAACTTGGGATAAAATTTATCAGGAACAAGGTACTTCACAGATTCCAGATGAAGTCTATGATCAGCTCGTTGATCGCTATCAACAGTGGCAAGTCTGTTTTCCTCAATTACAAAATAATGTCAAAACTAGGTTATCAGCTAGTGTAAATAAAGTAATGCATCCTGTTGCCCATACTGGGGTTAAAAAATTAGTAGATCCTTTGAGTATTTAAGCGTGGAAGCAGAATAAAACTGATTTATGGTTACAGCCTAAAATAGATGGTGTAGCGGTGACATTAATTTATCAATCAGGAATATTAGTTTCAGCGGTGAGTCGCGGTGATGGCAGTTATGGTGAAAACTGGACGGATAGCGTGAAATTGATCCATGCAATTCCTCAAAAAATATTAACTGATAAAACTCAAATCATACTACAAGGCGAGTTATTTTGGCGTGTAGACGGACATATTCAACAGCAAGACGGCAGCTATAATTATCGGTCAAAAGTCGCTGGGGCATTACTACAAAAATCAGTAGATTTAAATAAATTGGCGAATATTGATTTTTGGGTATGGGAATGGCCAAACGGACCATCAACGATGTCTCAAAGATTAAAAGAGTTAAAAGCAATGGGATTTCGTTACGGTATTGAGGATTCTTATCCTATCTTTTCATTTGATGAGGCACAACGGTTAAGAATGCAATTATTTCGTTCACCATTAGATTATCCAACTGATGGCGTTATTATTCGTCAAGGTAGTCGTCCGACAGGGCAATATTGGCAAGCTTCTCCTCCTTATTGACTTATTGCATGGAAATATCCAATATAAGAGCGAGTTACGATAGTGACAGATGTACTATATTCAATTGGTCGAACTGGTAAAATATCGGTTATTCTTGGCGTCGAACCGACAATGATTGACGGGCGAAAGGTGAGTCGTATTTATATTGGTTCAGCTGTTGAGTTGATTAAACAAGATATAGCAATTGGCGATACAATTACCTTTACTTTGTCTGGTCAGAGTATTCCACGCTTTAAATCAGTTATTTTACGGAGGATGGGCGCCAGTTGCCTTATCTTCCTGATGAGACATTGTTTTCTGCAATTAGCTGCTTTACATATAGTGAGTTATGTCTTCAACAATTTTTATCGCGTTTAATTTGGTTAGGTAATCAACTAGGACTCAATTTTAAAGGAATTAAGCAAGCAACTTGGTTTTCGTTAGTAAAAGCTAATAAACTGAGTTCCTTAGTCGATTGGCTCGATTGGCAGTTAGACGATTTATCAAATGTCCCAAATATTGGTAAAAAACAGTCTGAAATGATAATAAGACAATTTCAATTAGCGAAAAAAGCCTCATTTAGTCAATGGTTAAATGCACTTGGAATGACAGGACTACCTGAATCAATTAAGTCTTATTGCTGGCAAGAGCTAATGAGATGGGATATCAAAGACTGGCAAAATAAGCTTTCTTTATCAACTAAACGCGCTACGTTATATTATCAATTAGCTCATGAAATAATGCGTACTGGAATCGCAAATACTTTAATAAAAATAAAGATAGATGGGTTTTGAGCGATTATTTTTAAGTGACAAAATAATGCCATTTTGGTTATTTTAAGTATATAATTTGCCACACTCTAACCATTATAATAATAGTAACGAAAATATGGCTAAACAGATTAAAGCAATTAAGTGCCCTAATTGTGGTAGTGTTGAAAAAAGTAAATTAGATAAAGATCTTTATCATTGTGCTAATTGTAATACCGATTATTTTTTAGATAATGATGATATTAATATTAACGTCAATAACCGTGTTGAATATACTAATAACACCTCTTACTTTACCAAAAATAAAACGTTATTAATTGTTGTAACCGTCATTGCTGTTTTAGTTATTGTGAGCTATATGTTTATTAGCGGAATATCCAGTAAATCGCATAATACTCCGACTCACAGTGGTAATACGTATGTAACATCCACTGCAACACCATCTCAAACGTTACCACAAACACCACCGAAGCCTGAACCGAAAGCGATAACATATACGCAAAGTAATAAAATATTTTACACTTATCTCTTTGGTGATGATGGTATCTACTCTTTTAATATTGCCTATCGGACGTTTGATCGTAGTAATAATCAACGCAATGGTATTTATTACGAAATTCGTGATGTTAAGAGTGGTCATTTAATTCATAGTGAGTTATTACGTCCCGATGGTAATACGGATAATTGGTTTTTCCGTCGTTTTGATAATCTAGTAACTTATATTATCTATAATGAGTCAACCATTTACGCTTTTGATGAGAATACCGGTAATGTCACTGATGTGACATCAACGCTATTTAAAGATCGCCCTGAATTTGTATCAGGAATTGCAACGGTTAATTTTACGCCGTGGGGATATGAAGATAGTTTCTATATATTAACCAATAATGGTCAAGAGTATTTTTATTATCCTTTGTCGAATCAAGTGTATAATTACAATATTGATTATGAAGCATTGCAAGCGCATTTTAACAAACTGAATGAAAAGCGTGAAAATGTTGATGAACCTTATGATCGTTATAGTTACCTGTTTGAATATTTTGGTAATCAAAAGAATAATCCAATATTAATTAAAGTTGTCTATAAGACAAAAAATATTTCACGCTTTGAGACTTTTGGCGTTTCAAATGTTGAGAATCAGAGTAAACCTTATAAAATTAATTTGCAGTATGGTGAAGGACCTATTATTGATGATAAGGTGCTTGCCGCCGATAGAATTTTTTTCAAGCCAACGGTTGTTTATAGCAATAAAGATGAGCTGATTATACGAGTTAAAAATAATGCTTCACCAAAAGCTTATTATAATTTACAGAGTCTTGATACGAATACTGGCGATGTTAAATGGACAGTCAAAGGCGATGAAAAGTTGGATTTTTTCTCTAATTCGAGTTCATCAGGTAACCTTGAAGTGTGGAGTAAATATAATTTAGAGTCTAGAAAATTATTTATTCCCTACAAGATGGGGTATATTGTTCAATTAGATTTCGGCCAATATGTATTGATTTCAAAACAAGGTGAGGTAAGTGATATTATTATATATCAGCCAGAAGCTCTGTTTACCGAGTAATTGGATGATTGAATTAGAAGGAACATGAGTATAATGAGTGACTCTTTATTAAGTGTGGATTCGTCAATAACTACTGTTAAGTCAACAAAAGTGTTACCTGTTAGTAATGCATTACTGTTAGCAGCAGCACCTATTTATAGTTGCCAATTTGATGGTAAAGGTAAAGCTAATCCGATTGTTGCACAGGGACAAGCAACCATCAGTGAACCATGTTGGTTACACTTGGATTTTGCTAATCAAGAGACGATTGACTGGATTAATGCAACGGAATTATTACCGGAATTGGTGAAAGAAGAACTTATCAAACCAAATCAAATCGCGAAAGAAACGCGTTTTGATACAGGGATCCTTGTGGTTTTACGAGGTGTTAATATTACACCTAATTCTTTGCCCGACCCGATCGTGACATTTCGGTTTTATATTACGGATAATTTAATTATCTCAACTCGTCATCAACAGATTGATGCGATAGCTCAATTGAAGGATAAATTCGATCACGGTATTGGGCCAGTTGATGTTGCGGATTGGCTTATTCAAATATCAGAGCTGATTAGTGATCAAGTGAATATTTCGTTTGATAATGTGCATAACAGAATTATCAAACTGGAAGATAATGCGTTAAATCAACGGATCTTTTCTTATAAAGAGATTGGACGAGTACGTAAACAATTAATTATACTGCGCCGTTTGTTGGCTCCGCAACGAGATATTTTTGTCCGTATTTCAACAGAACGAATATCATGGATTGACGATAATGATCGGCAACATTTACACGATATTTCCAATCAACAAACCCACTATATTAGTGATATCGACAGTTGCCTATTACGGCTTGGTTCGTTGATGGAACAAATTAATGGTCTACTCGCAGAATCAACGAATAAACGAATCTACCTGATGACATTAGTCACCTTAATTTTTATGCCAATTACCTTTTTAACCAGCTTATTAGGTGTGAATTTAGCCGGAATACCTTTTAGCGAATCCCATTGGGGATTTGGTGCTTTTGTGATTCTAATCGTCCTTGTATGTATTGGCTCTATTATTTGGTTAAAGTCTAAAAAATGGATGTGATCATTCTGTTACAATAAAATAGAGAATAAGTGACAATCATTAAATAATTAATTAGCCTATTTTGGTAAAAATAATCGCGATTAATTAACGCCAATTTAGTCAAAATAGCTGTAAATAACGATATAAAAAAATTTCATTAGTCGCTAAATCAATTTTAGTATTTACTTAAAACAGATGATCATGAACTTAAATTATCAATGATATAATAAGAGCAGCAAAGCGTTGTAATGATGCAAAATTTATTACGATATGCCAAGTAATGGAAAACTATAATGAAAATATTTAACACTAAGCATCGATTTATTCTCTTAGTTGCTATTGGTTATTAATGCTTATGCATCAAGAATTATCATCCTCAAGTTACAAATTATTTATCGCCGAAAAACCAAGCTTAGCTAGGGCTGTAGTCGATGTATTACCAAAGCCTCACCAAAAAGGAGACGGTTTTATTCGTGCTGGTAATGGTGATATTGTCAGTTGGTGTATTGGTCATTTACTAGAACAAGCTCCGCCAGATAGCTATGATGAGCGCTATAAAAAATGGCAAATCAGTGATTTACCAATTGTACCAGAACAGTGGTTATTACTGCCTAAAAGCAGTACGCAAAAACAGTTTAATATCTTGGTTAAACTAATTAAACAGGCATCAGAAATTGTTCATGTTGGAGACCCCGATCGTGAAGGACAACTGCTGATTGATGAAGTGATCAACTATTGTCAGCTAGTGCCCGAAATCCGTAATAATGTTCAGCGTTGCTTAATCAGTGATCTCAATGCCGCAGCGGTTGAAAAATCATTAAATAATTTAAAAAGTAACCGTGATTTTATTCCATTATCAACCTCAGCCTTAGCTAGAGCCCGAGCAGACTGGTTGTATGGCATTAATATGAGTCGACTATGTACGATTAAAGGTCAACGTAGAGGCTATAAAGGGGTATTATCCATTGGGCGAGTACAAACACCAGTACTCGGTTTAGTTGTTCGCCGGGATTTAGAGATTGAACATTTTGTTAGTAAACCTTTTTATGAAGTTTTTGCCATAATACAGACTCAGCATCAAGAGACATTTAAAGCGAAATGGCAGCCGAGTGAAGCTTGCGCTCCTTATCAAGATGAAGAGGGACGTTTATTACTAAAAGCACTGGCTGAAAATGTCTGCGAACGCATTAAAAATCACCCCGCTTTAATTGAAAATGTTAGTAATAAGAAAAAGGAGCTAGCGCCACCGTTACCATTTAATCTTTCTACTTTACAGATTGAAATGGCGAAAAAGAGCGGTTTAAGTGCCCAAGAGGTGCTGGATATCTGTCAGTCACTGTATGAGAAACATAAATTAATTACTTACCCTCGTTCAGATTGTCGCTTTTTACCTGAAGAACATCTTAATCAAATCGAAGGGGTTGTTGCAGCAATTAGCAATAATTGTGATGGATTAAGTGAGGCCATTGCACATGCTGATTTAACCATTAGAACTAAAGCGTGGAATGACAAAAAAGTTGAAGCTCATCACGCAATTATTCCAACATTAAGAAAAGCCGATAGTAAACGGCTCAGTCATCATGAGTTTGCCGTTTATACGACGGTGGCGACTCAATATTTAGCGCAATTTTACCCTAATTACCGTTATGCTGAATTACAAATTGACGTAGATATTGCAGGTGGTAAATTTATTGCGAAAGCGAATCAAATGTTAAGTGAAGGCTGGAAACAGCTATTTAAAAACAGTAATGCGACAACGCAAGAAGAGTCTGAACCGTTATTAACTAAATTGGTTAAAAAAGGTGAACAGGCGCAATGTATTGATGCTGAACTGGTCAGTAAAGAAACCTCACCACCTAAACCTTTTAGCGATGCAACACTATTATCAGCGATGACAGGGATTGCTCGTTTTGTTAATGATCCTGAAATTAAAAAAATTCTTCGGGAAACCGATGGATTAGGGACAGAAGCAACGCGTGCCGGAATTATCGAGTTACTGTTTAAGCGTGAGTTTTTAACCCGTCAGGGTAAAACGATCCGTTCAACAGACATCGGACGTCAGCTGATTAATATGTTACCTACGGTAATGAGTGTACCGGATATGACAGCTCATTGGGAATCACAATTAGATGCAATTAGCCAAAAATCATTTAGTTACCATCAATTTATGGCTGAGCTGACCAACTCTATCTATCAATTAATTGACCGAGTTAACTCAGCTCGTTTTAGCTAATCAGCATCAATTTATTGGTTAGGCGGTATGTCCATGACGCTTTTTAACCGATTTAAAGTACCAATAAAGGGTAAAATAAGCCAAGATACTTGCCAATAAATCTGAAATTGGTGGCGCCAACCAGACTCCGTTTAATCCTAAAAATAGCGGTAATATATAGAGCATTGGTAACAAAATTAACACTTGTCTTGATAGACTTAAAATAATCGAAACTTTCGCCATACCGATGCATTGGAAGAAACTAGTTGTTACCATTTGGAAGCCAAGTAGTATAAATAGGGCGGTAATTGAACGTAGTGCTGTTGAAGATAACTCAATCATCTCTTTATCAGGGGTAAAGGCACTGACTAATACATCCGGTATACACATCCCCAATAGAAAACCGACTCCAGTGATAATCGTTGCTGTCTTAACCGCATAAAAAAATGTCTCTTTGACTCGGTCATAGTTTTTAGCACCGTAATTATAGCCGACAATCGGTTGCATACCTTGGTTAATACCGATAACAATCATCACGATTAAGGTAATTAATCGATTGGCATTTGAGTAAGCGGCGATTGCATCATCGCCACTGATATGACTAAGTGGTGCATAAGAATTAAGCTGCCAATTAATAAATACAACGACAACTGATGTGGCAACTTGCATCGCAAAAGGCGACATACCGATGGATAAAATACTTAAAATTGACTCTTTATCGAGACGTAAATTTTTTAAACGTAAACGAACTAGGCTTTTTTTACTTGTAAAATGAATCATTACTAGTATAAAACTGAGCATCATTGCTAATGTAGTCGCCAGCGCAGCACCTCGCATACCCCAATCGAAAACTCTAATAAAAATAGGGGCTAAAATAATATTGGCAATTACTGTTGATAGAATAATTAGCATAGCTTTAAGTGGATAGCCACAGGCCCGCATCATATTGGCATAGTTAAATGACAACGTTAAAAATAAGCTACCAGGTAAAAATATTTGTAAAAACTGTTTTGCATAGACATGGGTGACTTCACTTGCGCCCACAATATAGAGTAGGGGATCAATAAAAATCAGTAGCAGACCAAGAGTAATACCACTCAAGAGCAGGGTTAATACAAATGATGAGCCAATAATACGTTCAGCTTTATCTTGCGCTTTTTGTCCTAAAAAGATAGAGATGCGGCTTGCTGAACCTACACCCACTAATAAACCTATTGCGGCGGCAATGGTCATCACAGGAAGAATTAGGCCGGCAGCACTTAAGGCTTCTTTACCGATCCAGTGACCAATAAAAATGCCATCGATAATATTATAAAGTGTATTTACGGTGGTACCAATTATTGCCGGTAATGCATACTGCCAAAATAATTTACTGATTTTTTGTTCAGTAAAGTCATTGTAGTTTTTCATAAGGGTATCTAATTATTATTTTGAATTTTATTCGTTTTTTATAGTAGAAAATTGTAAAAATCTTGTTTAAGACAATTATTAGCGAGATAAGACCATATCTAAAGTGCGCTTATTTTAACAGACAATAAAATTGTTGATAGGTATTTTTTTCGTAATTCTGGTAAAATGGTACAATTAAATGAAAAAAGGTAATATGATTAATGAGCTTACAGATAGAGCAAATTGTATTGCATCAACTCATCCGCAAAAATGAGAACGAAATTGATGTGGTATTACGAGATTCTTTACTCGAAAATCACCAAGTGGTGACAGATTTAATTGCTGATGTTAATCGCATTTATAATAATAAAGCGAAAGCATATGGATTGTTTAATGAAGGTAGCCTGTTTGAAGCTTCGGTTAAAGAGATGAAGTTAGGCAATCAAGATTTTTTAAACTTCTCACAAGAATCTGTTAAACAGTTACGTAATGAACTGGCTAAATATCCATTCGCAGAGGGTGGAACAGTCGTATTTTGCCAATATCGTTATTTGGCGGTGGAGTATTTACTGATTGCTGTTTTAAATACTTGTCATAGTATGCTAGTAAACGAAAAGCTTGAAATTAATCAAACCCAGTATCTGGATATTGATCATGCTGATATTATTGCCAGAATGGATATTACTGAATGGCAAACTGATCCTAATTCAAAACGCTATTTAACTTTTCTTAAAGGTCGTGTTGGTCGTAAAGTATCTGACTTTTTTATGGATTATTTAGGTGCGAGTGAAGGCTTGAATGCTAAAAATCAAAATAAAAGTTTAGTGAAAGCTGTTGATGATTATTGTCAAGAAATTCAGCTTGATAAACAAGAGAAAAAAGCAGTACGTGAACAAGTTTATGGTTACTGTAAAGGTCAACTTGAAGCCGGAGAAGAGATTAGATTATCCAATTTAGCAAAAGAGTTACCTACTTCTGATGATAATGACTTTAGTTCATTCCTTGCAAGCCAAGACTATGATCTCGATGAAGAGTTTCCTGTTGATCGTTCAACACTACGTCAGTTGAAAAAATTCTCGGGTAGTGGTGGTGGATTAACAATTAATTTTGACTCAGATTTACTAGGTGAGCGTATTAAGTGGGATGCTCAAAGCGACACCTTAGTGATTAAAGGAATTCCTCCTAATTTACGAGATCAGCTACAGCGTAATAATAGTTAAAATAAATTTTGCGAGGTAACTCGCATTTTTTATCTTTTTTATACTAAAATTATACTTCCCATCAAAAAAATAACGAATTTTTGCTAATGCTTAAGTCTTTTCATAAGTTGATTGTTGCGATAGCTTTATTACCACAGTGATATTTATTATCATAATCAATAGTGTTATCAGAATTGAAATATAATGGAGATAAAAGTATGAAGTATGTTGGCGCTCATGTTAGTGCATCTGGAGGAGTTGATAATGCTCCAATTAATGCACATCAAATTCAGGCAACGGCTTTTGCTCTGTTTACTAAAAATCAACGACAATGGCTGGCAAAACCATTAGAAACAGCGGTTATTGATAAATTTAAATATAACTGTGAAAAGTATGGTTATAGTAGTAAACAAATTTTACCCCACGACAGTTATCTGATCAATTTGGGTCATCCAGAACAAGAACAACTGGATAAATCACGTACAGCTTTTTTAGATGAAATCCACCGCTGTGAGCAGCTAGGTTTAACGTTACTTAATTTTCATCCTGGCAGTGATTTACGTCAAATTTCTGTTGATGAGTGTTTAGCTCGAATTTCTGAATCGATAAATATTGCTTTAGATAATAGTAATAATGTGGTTGCCGTCATCGAGAATACCGCCGGACAAGGTTCAAATTTAGGCTATAAATTTGAGCATTTGGCTCAAATTATTGATAAAGTTGAAGATAAAAGCCGAGTGGGTGTTTGTATTGATACTTGTCATGCTTTTGCTGCAGGTTATGATTTACGAACCCAAAAAGCGTGTGAAGAGACCTTCGCTGAATTTGAGAAAATTGTTGGTTTTCAATATTTACGCGGTATGCATTTAAATGATGCTAAAAGTGAGCTGGCAAGCCATGTTGACCGACATCACAGTTTAGGAAAAGGGAATATTGGTAAAGTTGCGTTTGAGTATATTATGCAAGATCCACGTATTGATGAGATTCCGCTTATTTTAGAAACGATTGATCCTGATATTTGGGTTGATGAAATTGCCTGGTTAAAATCACTGGCGAAATAAACTTAATAAGATATTAAGCCAGTTTTATTTTTAGTTGATCAATAATAGTCTCCCGACTTAGACCTTGATAAGGCGGGGGATCTAATCTTTCACAAAACTCTCGCCAGATAAAAAATGTCAATTCCGCACCATCTGTTGTTGTTTCGGGGGCTTGGATACCAAAAGATTGCAGCTGCCGATAACGTTGATCTTGCCAAAATAGATCGAGTACCCATTGGTTGATCGGGATAAAATGAAAATGTACAGCTAAGTTTTGAGTATGTCCATAACGTCCGATATACAAATATTTTGGCATCAATATCTCCGTTAATGCCCGTTCAATATTGGACATTAGCGTTGCCATTTCGATTAAAGCCTCATGAGGTAAACCATACAATTGTGTTTCTTTAGATGTTGAACTTAACATTATATAACCAGGCAGTGCCGAATTAACTCGGTGATTAACTGTCCAATACTGAGTCTCTTTGATTAACATTGAAGGTTCAATTTTCATACTATTCACTAATTTAAACTTGAAATATTTCTTCTTATACTAGCATTTTATTTCCTAAAGCAATAAGTCGTTATTACTTTTTCCATATCGTATTTATTTCCTGTTTTTATCTAAATTTGTGCAGTGAATATCGATAATTTACTGATGTGCTATGAGTCTATAATTACTTTCTCATCATTTAGTATATAACTAAATGCTATATAATTATGCTTAATTCATATTTCGTTAGGTGATTGTTTATTGCTAGATTAACCATAATAACAGGGTGATTAAACTATGAATTAGGAGTAAATAATGAAAAAACTATTAACGTTATTCGCATCATTGATATTTATAACGGGCTTAGTCGGTTGTGACAAAACAGATAATACGACAGATCCCCAACAAAAAACGATAATTACTGTTGGTACTTCTCCTGGTCCCTATAGTGAGCTTTTTTTAACCGCTATTAAGCCAATTTTAGAAAAAGAAGGTTATAGTATTAAAGCAGTCGATTTTTCTAACTTACGTTTAGCTGATATCGCTTTAAATGATGGTGATATTGATGTTAATGTTGATCAGCACACCGCCTATTATCAAGATTTTAACACTAATACTAATGGTGATTTAATTAGTATTACGCAAATTCCAACAGTTCCAGCCGGATTATATGCTGGTCAAAAAACATCATTATCAGCCGTTGCACAAGGTGATAAAGTTGCTATTCCACAAGATCCATCAAATGCAGCAAGAGCTTATGCTTTATTACAAAAGGCAGGCTGGATTACGTTAAAACCGGGTACTGAAATTACCAAAGCAACAGCTAACGATATTGCTAATAATAAATATGGTATTGATATTATTGAGATGGATTCAGCAACTATACCTCGCTCACTTGCTGATTTGGCTTATGCCGTTATTCCAGGAAGTGTCGCTTACGCCGCTGGTGTTGATATTAATGGTAATTTGTTACAAGAAGATTTACTTGAGCACTTAATTCTTGTTGCTACGGTTAAAGCGACTAATAAATATACTCCATGGGCTAAGGCAATTGTTGCTGCTTATCACTCTGACGAGTTTAAACAGTACTTACAGCAACATAACCAAAATCATTATTGGTTTGTTCCAGAGTCTTTACAATAACTAATTGATGGCATTTATGATTAATACCATAAATGCCTATGATTAATATCGCAAAAGATAATTCAATAATATGATTAAATTACAAAATATAAATGTCATTTTTTATGATAAAAATAATACCGAATTGCATGCGGTTAATGATGTCTCCTTATCGATAAATAAAGGCGAAATATTTGGTATCGTTGGTTATAGTGGTGCCGGCAAGTCCACACTTGTTCGCGTTATTAATCTTTTGCAAAAACCAAGTGATGGTCAAGTTATTGTTGATGGACAACAATTGTTATCATTAAACGCAGCACAGTTACGCCAAGCAAGAAAAAAAATTGGTATGATTTTTCAACATTTCAATTTAATGAATTCACGCACTGTTTATGGCAATATTTTATATCCATTACGTGATTCTCGGCTATCAGCTAATGAAAAAGAGCAAAAAATTAATCAGCTACTTGAGTTAGTTGGCTTATCGGAAAAACGTGATTTTTACCCATCACAGTTATCAGGTGGACAAAAACAACGAGTAGCCATTGCCAGAGCACTGGCTAATGATCCCAATGTATTGCTGTGTGATGAAGCAACCAGCGCATTAGATCCAAAAACCACACAATCTATTTTGAAGTTATTAAAAGAGCTAAATCAACGCTTAAATTTAACAATAGTGTTGATTACTCATGAAATGCAAGTCGTGAAAGAGATTTGTCAGCGTGTGGCGGTTATGGAACGCGGTAAAGTGATTGAGCAAAATGATATTGTTAGTATGTTTAGTCATCCACAGCAGTTATTAACGCAAGATTTTATTCGTACAGCATCAAATATAGAACAAGCTTATGAGGCTATTTTTAATCATCCATTATTAGCGGGCCAATTAAAAAATCAGAATTTATTTGAACTGCATTTTACCGGGAATAATATGTTTGCCCCTTTTATTAGTCAGCTCTACCAACAGTATCAGATTGAAACTACGATTTTATATAGTAATTTGGAAATTATTGATAATCAGCCAGTCGGCAGTTTAATTGTCATGTTTAAGGGACAAGATCAAGCAATGGCTGAAGTGGAGTATTTTCTAAATAAACAAAATATTTCTTTGAGTCGACTCAATTCACTGCAAAACGAAAATTATTATTCAATTTAGCGGAGCCATAAAATGTATTCTTTATTTGCCGATTATTTTCCTAATGTTGTGATGATGCCTGATAAATTTGTGCAAAGCACGCTTGAAACAATTTATATGACTTTTTTGTCGGGGTTGATTGGCGGATTAGCCGGCGTTCTCTTAGCGGTTATTTTAGTCGCGACGAAGTCAGAAGGGGTTCTAGAGAATAAAACTTGTTACCGAGTTTTAGATAAATTAATTAATTTATTTCGTTCAATTCCATTTATTATTTTATTAGCACTGATTTATCCTATAACACGATTTATTGTTGGAACAACAGTCGGACTGAATGCTGCATTAGTGCCATTAACACTTGGATTTGCCCCATTTTTTGCTAGACAGATTCAAAATGCATTATTGGAGGTCGATGAAGGAATTGTTGAAGCCGCGAAATCAATGGGCTCATCACCGTTTGAAATTTTAATTCATGTCTATTTGAAAGAGGGATTACCGGCAATTATTAGAGCATCAGCTGTTAGTATTATTAGTTTAATTGGCTTAACGGCGATGGCCGGTGCTGTTGGTGCAGGTGGACTTGGTAGTTTAGCAATTAATATTGGTTATAATGGCTTTAAAAATGATGTGGCGGTAATGAGTACATTAATTATTTTAGTCATTGTATTTATCACTCAGTGGTTTTGTAATTTTTTAATTAAGAAAGTCAGTCACTAATCATAATTGAATATATCATCCTAATTAGTTAGCTTAATAGTGAGGCGCGTATTTACGCGTCTCATCTTTCGTTATAAAAGGTGACTAAATAGAAGATAAATGACTTTTAACCTAATTTAATCATAACTTTTTTAGCAATGCCTTTTTCTTCAACTATCATTTCACTTAGATAGGGTTCATTTTGTTTACTCGCGGCGATAATTTTTTGAAAATCAAAGCCATTTTGTTTAAGTGATGTAAATGCAGAATTGGGTAAAATCGTATTTAAAATAGTGATAAATGCGACAGGAACAACAAATGTTTCATCAAGTCTATTTTGGAGAAATTTTTCAATAATTAATTTTTTCATATTGCCTCTCATCATTCTACTGTTATGGTGCTAATGTTTTTTTATACTAGATTTTAATGCATTAATCATTGAACCATCTTTAGCTGCCAAGGTGCGTTCAATAAGTGTGAACATCGCATGATAACGGGCTTGTTGTTCTTCATTCGTCCAGTTAAAAACCCCTTCACCAAATAAAAAAAGTGAACCAGCTAAAATAAATTGTACAGTACTGAGTGGATCATCAACGTGAAATCTTTTCTCTTGATTGCCTTGTGTTATGACATCAGCTAATATCGGTCCAAAGAGTTGTACTATTTTAATATTAATACGGTCATGTAATGCTCTATTTTCAGGTAAATGCATACTATTCACGACATCATGTTTTTCATTTTTTAAGCTATTTTGTTTGTTAATAATAACGGCTAACTTTTCGATTGCGTTTAATTTTTTATCATTAGTAATTTGCCGCGCTTCCATCACCATATCATTAACTAATTGTTCTGTGAGCGCTTCAAGGATCTCCTCTTTCGATTTGAAGTAATGATAAAAGGTTCCCTTAGCAATCCCTGCTTGGCGTACAATTTCATCAACGGCAGTTTTAGCATAGCCCTTTGTTTGAAATAGCTGATTGGCAACTGATAAGATTTCAGCACGACGTACATCAGGATTTTTCACTATTCGCATTTTTTTACACCATTTTGTTAGATGGTTAAATTATATTCTATAGACCGACCGTCGGTCAATGTATTGATATTGATAAATATGATCAATGGCAAGCTGAAATAGAGAGTTCACGAGAAGTTAAATTATAATGGGCTCAATTTGAAATAGGTGATAATTTTGCTAACAGTATAGCTACATTTTTAATATTGATGTGTTTAAACTATTTTTTACTACGCTTAACGTGTGTGGCCATAACGGGTAGCGTTTTAACTTCTTCTACTTCTGCCATTTGCATTAACATATTTTTTATTTCATATAATCGGCAGTGTTCAATTGTAGCAATACGAGCAATACTATCTACTGAACCATATAAACTTTCAAAAATAAAATCCTCTTTAATCGAACATAATTTATCAAAAATGATATCACAATTACAACCATCTGATTTAATTAATAATATTGAATAAGCTTTTTCTAAAGTATGTTCAATAGTAAACCGTTTAATTGTGCCGTCATCAATCATCTGATTAATTCTTTTATTGACAGCACTGCGCGATAAATTAACGGTATCTGCAATTTCTTGATAGCTACGTCGGGAGTCTTCAGTAAGCAACTGTAATATTTTAGTATTGATATTATCGAGTTTCTTCATGGTGATGGACTTTATTATTTATGTTATTTTGGCAAAATTATAAAGGAATTGATTATAGATAAAAGAGACAAATTGTTTAAGTAATAAAATGACACCACTATTTCACAAATTGACGATTAAATACCTAATTTTAACTCGTTATTATCCACTTTTTATTTTAACTAATTTAGTAAGCTAATAATCTATTTTATTTTCTTTGGGGAGCGGATGATGAATGCATTAATTGTAAATCCCGATATGAATGGTAAGACTATTCGACAGCGTTTGCAAAAATTAGGCGTACAGTGCGATGTATTTTTGGGAGAACAACCGGATTATTTATTAGATTATGGTGATAAAAAAAACTATCGAAAATACTATTTATCATTAGATGAAATAATGAGTTGTGCTAATAAGCTAAATTATCAATTGGTTATTGCTGGTTCCCCTTTAGCAAAAAGGTATTGTGATTCGATTATTAAACAACTTGGTTTACAAGGTACCGTTATTATAAATGAGCAGGTAGTATCAACAAATACACGCTATAAGATTGTCTCTTGGCGATGAAATAACTGATTTTAAATTGCTTGATAGACTCACATCAATTTGTGAGCCTATCAATAAAATAGCTATTTCCCTTTTTCGATATAGCTCATATCGCCAATACTTTCAACGATAAATTTACCTTCATCAGTATAGCGAATCTTGGTAACACTCGCATTTCCAAGTTGTGTTTTAATTGGTGTATCGGTCATTTCATTAATCATCGCTAAAATGGCCATACCATGAGAGACGATTAAGACATTACCACCACCTTGTTCTTGAGCTGCTTTAGCAATCGTGGTTAATGACTCTTGCATACGATTTTTTACCTGCTGATAACTTTCAGCATCACCAGATTGTTCAACCGCCTTAAGCGCATCCATCATTTTATCGATAGTAATTTTGCCTGCAGCAAAGTCATTCATTAGTTCTCGATCTGAGACATAACCTAAATGTTTCGCAGCTGGTCCCCACATATTAGGATCTAAATCACCTTCAAACAGCCCAAAACAGGTTTCACGCAATCCTTCCATTTCGATAATATCAACATTATCTCCTTTAGACTCTAAAATGACGCGGGCTGTCTGTCTTGCTCGACCCAGATCACTAGAGTAAACAGCAATAAAATCGGTGCCTTTTAATCCTTTACCTAGTTGTTGAGCAACTTCAATACCAGGCTTGGTTAATGGGGTATCTGACCAACCTTGTACACGATGGGTTGTATTAAACATAGTTTTGCCATGGCGAGTGACGTATAAGTAGACATCGGCTGCAAAAGCATTCGACATTGTGAAAATAAACACAAAAGCTACACTGATTGATTTATATAATGTTTTCATAATATCTTCCTAATATTGTTGTGCTCAAAATTATTAAATTCATTGTTGTTATTAAAGTAAATTAAAGCGATATTCGATAATTACTTCACCAGATAATCTTCTGCTTCACCATAGTTATAAGTTATAAAAAGATCTTTATCTTTATAAGTTAAGCCGCTTGTAAATATATAATCAATATCTTGTTTATCTTTAGTTTGAAACTTAGTCTTATTTGGTGAGTCACGATTAAGTGAACTTGTCACATAAGCGGTATCTAATGTTAGATTTTCATAAACAAATGTACCGCTATAACCTAAATAACTATTTTGTGTTAAACTGTTTGATGCGGTTAATACACCATAATTTTTTAAAATTTGCCAACCATATTTACCATTGAATTTTAAGCTATCGTTACCCAATTTAATTTTGACATAACGTTGTCCAATTTTCTCAAATCCTTTAGCGTTATCTTTGTTAAAACCAGAACCATCATTATAGAGTATCCCTCGGGTGAGAAGTAATCACTAGCACCTAGTTTTATGACTCCCGTAAAGGTCGCATCAAAGCCGATGAAATCAAGAAAATAACCAGATTTATAATTAATACCAAATGCCTGTCCCCAAGCATTATGGACTTCTTTTGGATTTGATTCGTTTTCTTTTAAATATTTCCAATAATTTCGAGCAGATAAATCAATTTTAGTATCTTTAAAAAATGGCCCAGCTGCTAAAGTATCTAACAGTTCATAGTGTGTATTTTCGGTTGCATAGGCCGATAAACTTATAATAATTAATCCCAACAGCGTTATTTTTTGTTTTTTCATATTTTCTATTCCATAAAAATAAAAAAACCTAAATAACGCAATAAGTTGTTTATTGCGTTATTTAGGTTTTGCCTGCGATTGCAGTAACAATCCTATTTATGATTTTAATTTAAAGTATAAATTACTTATTTATTAAAGCTTGTTTACCTTTATTGACATATTCCATACTACCAATTTCATCAACATGGTATTGGCCATTTTTATAGGTAATTTTAATTACTGTAGCGTTACTTAATGGTTTATTTTTATCTATATTATCGGTTAAATCAGAAATCATGACTTGCATTGACATGCCTGATGACACGGCAAGTATATTTCTATCGCCATTTTTAAGTGCATTTTTAACGATAGTATCAAGTGCTGCCTGAGTTCTTGCTTTCACTTGATCATAATTTTCAGCTAATCCTTTGGAATCAACTTTAGCAATCGGATCAATGATAGCTTTTATTGGTAGTTTTCCTGCTTTATAGTCATCAAAGTAAGCCTTTGTAGATTTGTAACCTAGTAATTTCATACTATCTGAAACTATTTTAGCATTAGGTCCGCCTTCATAACCGCCATAAAAGACTTCCCGCAGTCCTTTCATTTCGATTGATAGGTTAAACTTTCTTCATCGTACTCAAATTTAAAGTGATATTTTACAATATTCAATATTTCACGCATGATCTTAGTCATGGTCATAATATTGGGCATAGTATCATTTAACTGTGCATTGATGATATGAAAGGTAATGAATCCTGCTTCATCTTCAGGTAATTCAATATTAAGCCGTTGTTTTATGACATTTAATGCATATTCACCAATTTTAAACTCTTTCGGATAGAACTTTTTAATTTCCCACAAAAAACCGTTAGGAATATCAAATCCCTGTTTATGTCTTTCGATTGCAAAATGAATATGATCGGTAAGCGAAATATAGATACTGTCTTGTAATTTTTCACCGACAATTGTTTTGGCATAGTTAATGATAATTTCACTGACAGTGATGATCTCAATTGGTATTTCAGATAATAATTCAGCAAATTTAGGAAATGTCTCTTGGTTGCTAAGTGAAAACTGTTTTTCAATTAAAGATTCATCAATTGTATCTCCTTCTTTTTTCTTAAAACCGACGCCTCTTCCCATGACGATGAGTTCTTTACCTGAGTTATTAAGCGTTACAATAACATTGTTGTTTAATATTTTATGAACTTTCATGATTTTTTTAAGAAAATAGAGAATAAATTTAGCTGCTAATATTATGGTTATATCTATTAATATGCAAAGTATAAATATAAAATTATGTGATTTAGCTCCGATTTTTTTATTAATAATATCCAATATTGCAGGTGGATAATACCTATTAACCATATAATTTCTTGTATTTTCAGTATAAAATAGCAGCAAAAAAGATGGTTAAATTGTTCATTCATCGTTATGCTAATAGTTAATAGGTTGTTTTGATACGGGGATTTATGTCGCTATGTATATTAAATACTGCCAAGTTTTTAAACAAATTATTTACTCTATCTTATTCTCTTTGCTGTGGAGTTTTTCTGGTATTGCTGTTGCTGAACAAGGGAAATTACATATCTATAATTGGTCTGATTTTATTGCTCCAGATACAATTTCAAATTTTGAAAAACAGAGCAATATCAAAGTGACTTATGATGTGTATGATTCTAACGAAATGTTAGATGGTAAATTAATGTCGGGAAATACCGGATTTGACTTAGTTGCTCCAACCGATAGTTTTTTAACTAGACAAATTCAAGTCGGTATTTATTTACCACTAGATAAACAAAAACTGCCTAATTATCATCATTTGGATGATAAATTTATGCAAATGATGGCCATTCATGCTCCAGATAATCTTTATTCAATTCCTTATTTATGGCAATCAACTGGGATTGGCTACAATGTTAATAAAGTCAAAGAAATTTTAGGGGTAGATGTGCCACTGGATAGTTGGCAATTGATTTTCAATGTTGAAAATTTAAAAAAATTGAGTAAATGTGGCGTAGCATTTCTTGATGCACCAAGTGAGATGTTTCCAACTGTATTAAATTATTTAGGTAAAGATCCTAATAGTAAAAATCCTCAAGATTATGAATTAGCAACGCAGTTTTTAGAAAAGTTACGTCCTTATGTAACTTACTTTCATAATTCAAAATATATTAATGATCTTTCTGGTGGTGATATTTGTGTAGCGATCGGTTGGTCGGGCGATATCATGCAATCTGCAGATGTTGCAAATGATGCAGGCAATGGTGTTGAGATTGGTTATATTGTGCCAAAAGAAGGAGCGATTATTACGTTTGATGTTTGGGCAATTCCTAAAGATGCAAAAAATATTGAATCAGCCTATACTTTTTTGAATTACTTATTAGATCCTAAAGTAATGGCGAATATTAGTAATTATACGTTTTACCCCAGTGCAAATAAAGATTCATTACCTTACATTGATAAAGAGATTATTAATAATCCGAATATTTTTCCACCCGATGAGGTGATCGCTCGATTATTTCCTATTATGGAACAATCTCCAAAACTTGACCGTTCGATGGTCAGATTATGGAGTCGAATGCTATCAGGAAAATAGTATATGATTAAGTTATGATGCCGTATGGTGTGCAATAATTGTTTGCATTTTTTTAACTTCATTGGCATCAACTACGTAACGCAAAAATTCACTATTTTGTGAATGGCTCATACTGACATCTTGATTGATATATTGCATAGGTGAGTCAATCGTTTTGCTCGCTGATGAATGACATTCAGTTACACCGACATCAAGAAGTTGTTGAATATTATTCGACTTAACTCCGCAGCCAGGCATAATAATCATTGATTGGCTCTGTTTATTTAACTGTTCAATAAGCCCAATACCGTCGATAGCGGTTGCTTTTTGACCTGAAGTTAATAGGCGATTAAATCCTAAATCTTCAAGCTGTTTTTGTACCATAAGTGGATTATTACAAACATCAAAAGCTCGATGAAAGGTCATTGATAGGCCAGCAGAAGCTTTTATCAAACGAGTTATATTTTGGGTATCAATATTTCCCAAGACATCTAATGCCCCGAAAACAACACCAGAAAAACCAAGTTCTTTAATTAATTCAATATCTTTAAGCATTGTATTAATTTCAGTTTGATTATAATAAAAATCTCCACCTCTTGGTCTTATAATTGGGTGAATTGGAATCGGAAGTTTAAGCTCAGATAATTGAACTAAATCGCCATAACTAGGTGTTAAACCACCGTCACTGCGGCCTGCACAAAATTCAATTCTATCCGCCCCAGCCGCGAACGCGATTTTAATATCTTCAATACTATAGCAACAAATTTCAAGTTTCATTATGAGTTCAACCAATCAATTTAACAGAAAAGCTATTATAGCGTTTATTGTTCACGGATACAGGATTATAATACAACATTCTTCTCATAAATTTGGCTAACTATGTTTTATGATCAGGCGTTTAGACAGAAAAGATCTGTCATTTTTGCCGCTTTTTTGATTGGCACTTTTATTGTCGGGATAGCCGGTGCTTTACAAGCGCCGACATTAAGCCGATTCTTATCTTATGAAGTTCAAGCCAGTCCGCTTTTTGTTGGCATCTTTTATTCAATCAATGCAATTGCGAGTATCATTGGCAGTTTTTGGTTAGCGAAATATTCAGATAAAAAAGGCCAACGCCGTAATATTGTTATATTTTGTTGCTGTATGGGCATGCTTAATAGTGTGACTTTTGCATTTGTTCGTCACTATTTTATACTCGTCATGGCGAGTATCTTTTTTGCCTCACTTGCTTCTGCTGCTATGCCGCAGATCTTTGCCTTAGCTAGAGAGTATGCAATGAAGACTGGACGAAATGTTGTGACATTTAATTCATTGATTCGCGCTCAATTATCATTAGCTTGGGTAATTGGACCACCATTATCATTTGCACTTGCAGTGAACTACGGTTTTAGCGTGATGTATTTAAGTGCTACTGGAATGTACATTGTCGCTATGATGGTTATTGTACTATTTTTACCGTTTGTTAAACGTAATCCAATCACCCCCGAAATATCTGCTGAGATTATTGAAAATAGTAATGATTCGATTATTAAAAATAGGAGTGTCATTTTTCTATTTTTAGCCACAATTTTTATGTGGACTGCCAATATTATGTATCTGATTGATATGCCATTATATGTTGATAGCGTTCTACATTTATCTGACTCTTTTCCTGGCTTATTAATGGGTATTGCTGCGGGTATTGAGATTCCGGTGATGTTAATGGCTGGCTATTTAGTTCCTTATCTTGGCAAGCGTAATTTAATGTTGATAGCAGTAGCATTTGGTGCGCTGTTTTATATTGGTCTCATTTTTTTACCAGTGAAATTGCATTACTACTATTACAAATTTTTAATGCACTATTTATTGGTATTGTGGCTAATATTGGTATTATCTATTTTCAGGATTTATTACCTACTCGTGTGGGAGTTGCCTCGACACTATTTAATAATGGCGTCACATGTAGTGTAATTATTGGTGGGATGATTCAAGGTGTCGTTTCTTCGAACTATGGTCATGAAGTGATTTATTATATTGCATTAACCATGATTAATATCTCATTTTTACTCTGCACCCAAGTAAAAGCAGCTAAATAGTTAGCTGCTTTTTCCTAGTTGGGCTTCAATTTGTTTGATCTCTTTTATCCACTGTGCATTTAATCGTTTCGCATGTTTCGGCATATGTTTAAGGCGGGTCTCAAACTCCAGTAACTGTTTTCTTGCCTCTTCAGTATTACCCCAACGAATTAAGGCCGCTAAGTAACATGATAAAGCTTCAAAGGTCGGTGTGTAACCTAATAACGCGTTGAACTCTTGTTGTGCTTGTTGCTGTTTATCTAATGCAACTAAAATGTTAGCATACAACAGATGTCCTTCGGCAGAACTGTAGTTAGGATTAGTTTTTCTTAATAAATCCAGCTGTTCTATTGCTTTATCATATTGTTTGTCTTGATAGAGCGCGAGTGCATACTGCAATAGAATATCGGGTGCCGTCTTATAAATATTTGATAACGCTTGTTCATAATAAGGAATCGCTTCTTTCACTCTTCCGTTATCCACTAATGCTTTTGCTAAACGAACTTTTGCATCAATCGTAGGTGATATTTCTAGTACTTGTTGTGCTTCACGTAACTCTTTTGCTGGGTTAAATGCTTTTCTGAGTTGTGATTCAATTAGGTAGCCTGAATGTGAACTGCGTAAATTAGGTAAAATGATCGCAATAAAATAGACTAAACTACCGAAAAAAGGGAAAACAAATAAAATAAATAGCCAATAGAGACTTTGGCCTGTGCGGATAACATGAATTGCACAAATGATTGCAATTATCGTACTTAATCCAATACCTAAAACTGGCATTTTTACATCCTTAGTATTTCAAAATAAAAACAGTAAATAGCATTACATGAACCGATTAATTTTAATCGGTAATTTATCACTTTATAGCCTAAATTAATATTCGTTATTTTTCACTAAAAAGTAAAAAGGATGCAAAGGCATCCTTTTAGATGGGGCAAGATCGTCTCTATTATTAGGCTAATTTATCTGCAGATTTTAAAATAGAGAGTAGCAGTAACCAATATTTTTCTACAGTTTTGATATTAACTTTTTCATCCGGTGAATGTGGTGAAACAATAGTTGGTCCAATAGAGATCATATCCATATAAGGATAATTTTTAGTAAATAGTCCACATTCAAGTCCAGCATGAATGACCATGATTTTCGCTTTTTGATCAAAAATTTCATGATAATTGTGTTCTGCCAATTTTAATAATTTAGAATCAAGATTTGGTGTCCAACCAGAATAGCCACCATTGACTTCATAGTCACAGCTAATTAATTGACTTTGTGAAATTAAAGATGAAACAACCGCATCTTTAGCCGAATCAACTTGTGAACGAATTAAAAAATAGATAGCAATTTGATTATCCTTAATCTCCACAATACCTAAATTGAGTGATGTTTCAACGATACCAGGTATTTCATCGCTCATTCTTACAACGCCATTTGGCGCACAATTTAACCAATTAAGAATTTTGTTCTGTTGGTCGATAGTGATGACGCGTTTAACTTGTTCTTTTTCTAGTTTGCTATAAGTTAATGATAAGTTTGGTTCAACATGTTTTAACTCATGTTTTAAAATCTCTTCAAATTGTTTAGTAATTTGCTCAAAACGCGCAAGATCTTTTTGACTCAAGGTTATCTCAGCAAATGCTTCACGTGGAATTGCATTACGTAAACTACCACCTCTAAAGTCAGACAATCTAAAAGGAATATCTTGTGCATATTCAGCTAAAAAACGGATCAGTAATTTGATTGCATTTCCACGACCTAAATGGATATCGCATCCAGAATGTCCACCTTTCAGTCCCTTTAATGAGATTCGTAAACAAGTATCGTGAAATTCAGGAATAACAGCATAAGTGATTGGAAATGATGATTTGAAATCAACGCCACCAGCACAACCAGTAAAAATTTCACCTTCATCTTCTGAATCGGTATTAATTAGAAAACGGCTATTTAGCCAGTTCGGTTGCAAACCAAAAGCACCAACCATACCCGTTTCTTCTGATGCAGTTACTAATACTTCAAGTGGCCCATGTTCAACGCTTGGATCACTAAGTACCGCTAATGCAGATGCAAGACCTACACCATTATCTGCACCTAATGTTGTTCCTTGAGCTTTAACCCATTCACCATCAATATAAGGTTTGATTGGATCGATTAAAAAGTCATGTTGAGTATCTTCGTTTTTCTGTGGAACCATATCCATATGCGCTTGTAATGCAATAGAAGAGTAGTGTTCCATACCTTTAGTTGCCGCCTTGCGTAATAAAATATTACCCGTTTTATCTAAATGGCACTCTATTTTGTGTGTGGCAGCAAAGTCTATAATAAATTTAGTGATCATCTCTTCATGGTGTGAAGGGTGTGGAATTTGGCAAATTTGGTTAAAAATAGTCCAAACTGATTTAGGTGTTAAAGATGACAGCATAATAAACCTCAAGATTCGATTAATAAATTAGTAGTTTTTATTTACTACTCACACTATAATTAGGTGCAATTTTACATTCATTTTGGGCTGATTGATATCGCAATTTATCAATTGTTGATATTTGGTCTGCCTTACTATTTAAAATTGTAGGTTATTATGTCAACAAAATCAGCGTCCACAGAGTCAATCTCAAGACAACATGAATCATCACAAGATGAAATTAAGGCACAAAAGCAGCTGAAAGCTGAAAAAATTGCTGAAAAAGCAAAATATACCGTAACTTGGGATCTACTACAGATGTACGGTCGTGAACTGTCTAAACGTTTATTACCAGCGGAACAATGGAAAGGGATCATTGCTGTAAGCCGTGGCGGTCTAGTTCCGGCAGCAATTCTTGCTAGAGAATTAAGCATCCGTTATGTTGATACAGTTTGTATTTCAAGTTATGACCATGATCATCAACGTGAAAAATTAATTCTGAAAAAAGCAGAAGGTGACGGTGAAGGATTCATTGTAGTCGATGATCTCGTTGATACTGGTGGAACAGCTCACTCAATTCGTGATATGTATCCTAAAGCAAAATTTGTGACTATTTTTGCTAAACCAGCTGGAAAATCATTAGTTGATGATTATATTATTGATATTCCACAAGATACATGGATTGAACAACCTTGGGATACAGGGATTAGCTTTGTCAAACCACTCAGTGATAAAAAGTAACCATCAGTAGCACAAGTTTTTATTGTGCTATCTATAATCTAATAGAAATCTATTTTTTTAGAGTATAAAGGGTATGACAGCAAATAAAAACTTATCTGAAACATTATTTAAACCTAAATTTGATTATCCTGAAACGTCGTCATTAATTCAGCGTAGTGGTTTAAACAGTAATTCATCTCGTTCAATGCTTGATGGTGAAGGTCGCCAAAATTGGTATCGAATGATTAATCGCTTATCTTGGCATTGGCACGGACTTCCTTTGCTTGATATTGAAGAAGTTTTAGCGAGAATCGCTGTATCGAGAAAAAAAAGAACCAATGAAAATTGGCTTGATACTGTCATCGGTTATCAATTAGGTAACTGGATCTATGAGTTTTTAGCTCAATCGGTTGTTTGGCAACAAAAAGCGGAGCAGTACCATAGTTCTGATGATGAACAGACGATATCACAAAATTGTCATAAAGCTTGGTTAACTGCGAGTTTATTTGCAGGTCTTGCCAGTTATCCTTATTTTCGTAACGATGATTTATCGACTCAAGCGCAAGTTTTTGCTAGTCGCTACTATCGTGAAGCCATGAACTACTCTCCTTATCAAATCAAAGAGTTAGATTTTCTGGTTGAAAATAAAACAGTCAAAGCGATATTGCATACACCACTAAAAAAAGGTGATGAGCCTCGCGTCTTTCCTATCGTTTTTTTATGTTCTGGTTTAAGTAATTTACAATCTGATTTCTATCAATATTTTGTTAACTATCTAGCACCATTAGGGGTTGGGTTATTAACGGTAGATACGCCATCGATCGGTGCAAGTAAACAGTTTAATCTTTCACAAAATACTAGCGTTATTCATCAGGCGATTTTAGAACAGATTAAATCTGTACCACTTATCGATTACGATAAGATTATTCTGTTGGGCTATCGTTTCGGTGCTAATATCGCAATGCGACTTGCCTATTTAATGCCGAATCAGATTAAAGGTGTGATTAATGTAGCGCCAGTGATACATCAATTTTTTACTGATCGCCAAATGCAGAGCCAATTACCAGCAATTTATCGTGATATTATTGCTAGTAGCTTAGATCATAATTCAATTTCTGATCAACAATTATTAGCTGAGTTACAGTTCTTTTCATTAAAAGAACAACGACTATTAACTCGGCCATGTGCGATGCCTATTCTTAATATCTATTATGAAGGCGATTCAATGAGTTCATTAGATGATATAAAATTACTCACTTCTAGCAAAAAGGTATCATTGATTCATATTAAATCTTTGGCACTGATGAAGAGTTTAGAGCAGTCATCGAAGCAGTCCTCCCAGTGGATCGAGGCATTAATTAAATAATTTCTATTCATTAAATGGTTATAAAATGAAACGTCAAACAATTGTTATAAAATTGGGGACTAGTGTATTGACTGGCGGTTCAAAGAAGTTAGACCGCTCAAAAATCGTAGAGCTAGTTAGACAGTGCCATCAATTACATCAGCAAGGGCATAAAATTGTCGTTGTAACCTCGGGTGCAATTGCAGCTGGTCGTGAGTGTTTAAATTATCCCGATTTACCCAAGACCGTCGCTTCAAAACAACTACTCGCTTCGGTAGGGCAAGGAAAATTGATCCAACTGTGGGAACAACTTTTCTCTATTTATAATATTTTTATTGGTCAAATGCTATTAACGCGTGCCGATATGGAAGATCGCGAACGCTTTCTCAATGCGCAAGATGTTATGCAAGCAATGCTCGATAATCATATTGTGCCTGTTATTAATGAAAATGATGCTGTAGCAACTGCTGAAATCAAAGTCGGTGATAATGATAACTTATCCGCTCTCGTTGCAATTTTAGCTCAAGCCGATAAGTTAATTTTATTGACGGATCAGGCTGGTTTATTTACAGCTGATCCAAGGAAAGATCCTCAGGCTAAATTAATTAGTGAAATCGAAACTATTGATACAGCCTTAAAAGCAATTGCTGGAGATAGCGTATCTGGACTTGGAACCGGGGGAATGGGGACTAAGTTACAGGCTGCTGAAATAGCTGGTAAAGCAGGTATTGAAGTTGTGATAGCTGCTGGTAGTCGGCCAAATGTTATTGCCGATATTGCTAATGATGTATCAGTAGGTACGCGCTTTATACCAAAGAAAACACCTTTAGAACATCGTAAATACTGGTTGTTTGGTGCTCCTCCTGCTGGGAGTATCTGTTTGGATGATGGGGCTATTCACGCAATTTTAAACGAAGGTCGTTCAATTTTACCGAAAGGTATTATTAGCGTTAGTAATAACTTTTCACGTGGTCAAGCTATTGATATCTGTAATAAAGATGGAATGAGTATTGCTCGAGGTGTTTCTCGTTATAATAGTGATGCTTTAAGACAAATTGCAGGTCATCATTCACAAGAGATTAGCCAATTAATTGGTTATGAATATGGCCCTGTTGCTGTTCATCGTGATGATATGATAATTAAATAGCCGTTAATAAAGTATTTAAATAATAAAATAACAACATAACAGAAATAGGAAAATAATATGGGATTAGCTATCGGTGGCGTAATTGCCAATTGGTGTGGTGTTTTGATTGTTTATCTTAATGCTCTGAACGATTATTCATATAATATGATGTTACCTTTTGTCATTATTAGTGCATTAATTAGTACAATTGGTCTAATCATTGCAGCCGCAGGTAGTAAAAAAATAGGTGGTATTTTAGTTATTATTGGTAGCATTTTATTTATTCCATTAGGATTAATTGGTATTTTTGGTGGAAAAAAAGTAATGAGTACTGACGATGCACAAACTTTAGAGATGCGCCGTAATCAATTAAAACAAAATAATCAGCACAATCTAGGTGAATAACGTGGAAATGTAAAAACAGCATGTTAAGCAATTTCATGCTTGTCACAATATCATGGTATGTTTGATTTTGATGTTTATTTTATTCGCTTTAGCATAGAAAGTATGCGGTTTTAGGGATAGTTGGATTAAGGTTGTTAAGCGTAGTTAATTTCTTTTTATCTTATAAAATAGGGAAACTATGCTAAACCCTTTTATTATTGTCTGTTGCTGTATATTGATGATTATTCGTTATAATATAGTTTATGCTATTATTTTCAGAACGCTCTTTGTCGATCAAACAGGGACTAGGCCGAACAGCTATTGTCACTGTTTTTGATCAGGTTAACAAAATTAAAAAACAGAATAATAAATTGATACTATATAGTAACGAGCAGGGAGTAACAAAAAAATGGTTGTTTACTTGGGTGGTTTGGAAAAACAAGATGAACAACGTTTTTTAAATACATTACAGCCTTTACTTGAAAAATTTGTCAATTAAGAGGACTCTTATGCTACAACAATTAGGACTAGCAGCCAAACAAGCTTCATTTTTACTCACTCAATGTTCTACCTCTCAGAAGAATGCAGCATTAAGCTGTATTGCTGATTTATTAGAACAGCAAGCGGATCAAATTTTAGCGGCAAACCAGCTTGATATGCAGTCAGCTAAAGATAATGGTATTAGTGAAGCTATTTTAGACCGTTTATTACTGACAAAACCACGTTTATCCGCGATTGCTGATGATGTTAGAAAAGTGATAACACTCACCGATCCTATTGGTCAGGTTATTGATGGAAGTACGCTTGATAGTGGTTTAAAACTACAACGTCAGCGAGTTCCGTTAGGGGTGATTGGTGTTATTTATGAGGCGCGACCGAATGTTACGATTGATATTGCATCTTTATGCTTAAAAACAGGTAATGCAGCAATTTTACGAGGTGGTAAAGAGACAATTCATACTAATAAAGCAATGATTGAGGTTGTGCAACAAGCACTTAAATTATCAAATCTACCTGCCGCTGCCGTGCAATCAATTAATAATCCTGACCGTAAGTACATCAATGAACTACTTAAACTCGATCAGTATGTTGATATGATTATTCCTCGTGGTGGGGCTGCTTTACATAAATTATGTCGTGAACACTCGACTATTCCTGTTATCACAGGTGGAATTGGTGTTTGTCATATTTTTGTTGATGAAACGGCTGATTTTGATAAAGCATTACCGATTATTATTAATGCCAAAACTCAGCGACCAAGTACTTGTAATACCGTTGAAACCTTGCTGGTTCACAGTGAGATAGCTGAACAATTTTTACCGAAGTTGAGTCAAACGCTAGCAGATAAAAACGTTATTTTGCACGCTGATGAGAAAGCATTTGATATACTGAAACGCGAATTAGCAAATGTTCTTCCAGTCAAAGATGAAGAGTTACGTAATGAATGGCTATCCAAAGATCTTAATGTTGTCATTGTGAATTCGTTATCAGCCGCAGTTGATCATATTCGAGAATATGGTAGTGCACATTCTGATGCTATTTTGACGCGTAGTTTAATAAATGCAGAACGTTTTGTTCAGCTCGTTGATTCTGCCGCTGTATATGTCAACGCTTCAACACGTTTTACTGATGGAGGACAATTTGGGCTTGGTGCCGAGGTTGCCGTTAGTACTCAAAAATTACATGCTAGGGGACCGATGGGACTAGAGGCATTGACTACGCATAAATGGATTGGTTATGGTGACGATTTAGTTCGTCCTTAATTTTGTATCTTGGTTAATATACTAAAGGCGACCTAAGTCGCCTTTAGTATTTTTAAGTTAGATTTTTAGTATGCTATTTACTCAGTGGATTATCTGTTGTTGCTCCTTCCGGAAAATTACGCATTAATAGTGCATAATCTAAGGCAACATCTTCTGGAATTGGCAAATAAACAATATGCCCATCCCCCAATCCAGCAGGAACTGGCTGACCTTTTTTATTTTGCATACTCTCAATAATAAAGTTCACGTTGCCTTGTGGTGTCATCATCTCAACGCTATCGCCGACAGAGAATCGATTTTTAACAATCACTTCAGCTAAACCATTTAAGCGTTTACCACTAAATTCACCAACAAATTGTTGTTTACTTGATACCGAATGACTATGCTCATAATTTTGCATCTCTTCATGGTTATGGCGGCGTAAAAAACCTTCGGTATAGCCACGATTAGCTAACGCATCAAGTTCAATGAGTAAATTGGGATCGAATGGTTTACCTTCTGCTGCTGCATCAATTGCCTGACGATAAACTTGAGCAGTACGTGCACAATAATAAAATGACTTAGTTCGTCCTTCGATTTTTAACGAGTGAACACCGATTCGAGTTAAATCATTCACTAACTCGACCGCTCTCAAGTCTTTTGAATTCATGATATAGGTACCATGCTCGTCTTCAAAAGCCTGCATATATTCGCCCGGTCGTCCTGACTCTTCTAGCATAAAGACTTTATTGGTTGTATCACCAAGGCTTAATGGCGATTCAACTTGCTTAAATGGAATTGGCTGCTGCTTATGTACAATTTGACCAACATCATCTTCTTTACCCTCTGAAACTTTATATTCCCAGCGGCAGGCATTAGTACACGTTCCTTGATTTGGATCGCGTTTATTGATGTAACCAGAAAGTAAACAACGACCTGAATAAGCCATACATAATGCACCATGAATAAAGACTTCTAGCTCCATTTCAGGAACATTTTCACGGATTTCTGCAATCTCATCAACGGATAGCTCTCGGGATAATACCACTCGTGTTAAACCCATTTGCTGCCAGAATTTCACTGTAGCCCAGTTAACAGCATTTGATTGTACTGATAGATGAATTTCCATTTCAGGGAAATTTTCTCGGACTAACATTATTAATCCTGGATCTGACATGATGAATGCATCTGGCTTCATATCGACCACTGGTTTTAAATCACGAATAAAGGTTTTTAGCTTGGAGTTATGAGGGGCAATATTTACCACAACATAGAATTTTTTACCTTGTGCGTGGGCTTCATTGATACCAATTGCTAAGTTTTCATGATTAAATTCGTTATTACGAACTCGTAAACTATAACGGGGTTGTCCTGCGTAAACCGCATCTGCGCCATAGGCAAATGCATAGCGCATATTTTTTAGTGAGCCAGCAGGGGATAGCAGCTCAGGTTTTGCATAAAGAGTTTTCATTTGTGTTCAATGCCTCTGATTTCAGGTCAGTGAACCACTATTAAAGTAGTTCAGGTTAAAGCATTCATTAATATGGATTAATTACTAATTACTTGCTTGAAAATTTGTGCCACTTCGGAGCTTTGTGCCGTAAATGTGACATTACCTGAATATTCTATCATATGCTCTGCATTTAAATGAGCATATTTATTTACCATTTCTAATGTTTCCCATCCTCCCATGGTTGTAACGGTCAACAAAAATTGGAGAGCTTCTTAGGCAGTTTTTAGTAAATTATGTGCAAATATCTTCTGCAGTACGTTTATATTTATTCTTTTTTTGTAAAAAAATTGATGTCTGTTTCAATTTCTAGCACTTCATATTCGTTGTTCGATATGAATATGTACTCCTTATATGACTCAAATATGACACCATCCCTCAGTTCACTTGATCTAATATCTTTGATTTTAAATTCAAACTCATACAAATTAAATGGATTCCCATCTAAGAAATAAAACATAACACCGTTTTCTTTTTTATATGTTATATTTACAGGATCGCCTTGCCATCTTTCTGAATAATTAAACGCGCTGGCATCACGATTATAATCATACTCCTTGACGCGCCTTTTACAAAGCCATTCACCCAACAACATATCCTCTGTGACTTGCTCTTTTTCACCACAGCCAACCAACAAAATGATTGATACAGAGATAACCATCAATTTTTTAAACATTACAATTTCCTATTCATTATTATTTTTAGAAATTATACATTTGTTTAGACGTAAAAAAACCGCAATTAAGCGGTTTTAATTAAACTATACAATGTTTTATTGGTTGACTACTCTAATTTGTTTGACATCAATTTCGACTGAATTCCAATCTTTATCAACCTCTCCCGTAATTTCAACTAAATCAGTCGGGGTTACGGTTTGTCCTCTCCATTCGTCACGATCAATCTCGACTTGAATTTCACCAGTACTATCTTTAAAGACATAATTGTCTTTAGTTAAACGTTGAGTGATATTACCTCGTAGTGTTACCCATGAATCATCAGGAAGATCCTTTGCTTGCGCAATAGTTACAGTTGACGTAGCGCCAGTAAATCCTGATTGTGTAACTGGGCCGCCAAATCCACCCTGCGGAGCAGGAGCTGCAATTGCTGCACCAGAAAGACCTAATGTTACAATTAATGCTAATGATGTTAATTTTTTCATATTTTTATCCTCGTTTATTTAAGCTTGATATGTTGTCTTTATGTAAGTTATTTAATCAAATAAATATTAAGAGAATATTAATTTTTTAAATTAATTTTATTAGAAGTAAATTTACAAGGTTTTCATTTGTTAATTTCTCTTATTGCTCAACTAAACAAACGTTTTTAATGTGTAACGGTATACTTTTCTTGGAGACATACTTAGCGGTATGATAAACCATCAACTAAGGAGATTACCCCGTGACAAGACAACTAAGTAGTGAATTTAAACGAGAATGTGCAGAGCTCGTTCTTAATTATGGTTATGCACATAAAGATGCAGCAAAAACAATGAATGTGAGTATTTCATCAATTGGGCGTTGGGTAACACAATATAGAAAAGAACGACAAGGTATTACGCCTAAAAGTAGTGCGCTGACCGCTGAACAAAAACGAATACAAGCTTTAGAAAAACAAGTTAAGCAGTTGCAAAGTGATAATCAGTTATTAAAAAAGGCTTCAGCCTTCTTCGCCATCGAAATGACAAGCAGCAACAAATAGCGTTAATACTGAAGAAGGCAGGAAATGAAACCGCTCAAATCTGTCGGTGTTTATCATTAGCACCGAGTACTTTTTATTATCGAATTAAACATCGCGCATGTAAATTAATGAATACTAGGCTTGAAATTGCCATAAAATCAATTCATAACGAAATGGACGGTATATATGGAAAAAGAAGAATGTTAGTTGAACTGGTTAAAAAAGGGTTTAAGCTTGGTTTAGATAAGGTCCGACGCTTAATGCGAAAATTAGGCCTAGTGGCTAAAAGGACTAAACAGCATTCCTATCCTCGTGGCGGTAAATCATCGCTACTGGCACCCAATCATTTAAATCGACAATTTAATCCAGCAACGATTAATCGCTATTGGTCTGGCGATATTACCTATATTCGGACAAGGCAAGGTTGGCTCTATCTGGCTGTCGTGATGGACCTATGCTCTAGGCGTATTGTTGGATGGGCCTTTTCTGAAAAGCCAAACAGTTTACTGACGGTTAAGGCACTAAACATGGCGATACAGCGTCGAAAAGGAAAATGCCCTACCTTATTTCATTGTGATCAGGGGATTCAATATCGTAGTGAACAATTTCAACAGTTATTATCATATCATCAAATTACCTTTAGTATGAGTAGAGCTGGAAATTGTTTAGACAATGCCGTTACTGAACGATTTTTTAGATCATTAAAATCAGAAAGAATTAATTATCGAGATTATATAACAAGAGAGCAAGCGATGGGCGATATTATTGATTATATCGAACCGATTTATAATCAAAAACGAAGACATTATAAACTTGGATTTATTTCACCAGCAGAATTTGAACATAATTTACTAAAAACTGCCTAAGAAGCTCTCCAATTTTTGTTGACCGTTACACCCCTGAGCTTTGATTTCGTTGATATGTTTTTCACTCTCAAGCTCTTTGATTCTGGCTTGGAGTTGTTCGACGTCTTTATAATTTACCCAATGCCCATCATTGCATTTAGTAACATTACTTGAGTTTCCGTTAGCGGAAGTTATTTTATATCGTTCAACCTCTTTCACTTAATCACCTCTATTGACATAATTAAAAGGGTGGTAGCATTTCAATACTTAACATTACATAACCTTTCTGTAAGTAAGTTTCATCATCAAAAATATGTGTTATATAGAAATCCCAACAGCGACCAGTAAATTTTTTCCCATCCCATTCTTTAAGCGTTAACGTGTCGCCAACTTTATAATCTCGGTCGTTATAACGCAGTTCGGCTTTCTTTTTGTCGTTCCAAACATCCTCATAATTTTGAGGTAATATCTTAAGTTCGTGAATCATTTTTCAATCTCCATGCTTGATAATATGTGAGCGATAACATCTACCGTCCAGCCGTTGAATATCTACGTGTAGCAAATGCTGTATGAACGATATCCATATCTGAGTGATTACATCCAGAATGCGCTCCGGCGGTTAAACATCCTGACTTATGCTGACTTGATTTTATACACCCTTTTTTTGATATGATTTGATAGGGTGAGTCCCATTCCACTGCTTACTGCCAAAAGGTGAGTTTAAACCACCGACTCTTAAGCATTTTGATTTTTCTCTAACTTTTACTCCGATAGGGCAATCTGGCAAATTTTCGAGAATATCCTTTAATAAAATTCCTTTATCTTTTGGCTGTTCAAACTTCCAGTTAGCCCAATATAAACGCTTTCTATTTTGAGCTGATACTAAGGCGCTATTAATCATAATCGGCTCAACTCCAACCACTGACGTTATTACATTCTCAAACTCTTTTTTCATGCGAACATTTTCGAGTAAGAATTTAACTTTCGGATTAATTGATTGGGCGTGCGATAATATTTCAGCAAATCGGAAGAATAAAGCAGAACGTTTATCATCAAACGCTAATTGTTTACCGGCAAAAGAAAAACCCTGGCAAGGTGAACCTGCAAAGATCAAATCAATACTTGACCAATCAATATTCCAGCTTTCCCAATTATTAATATCGCCCATTCGGATAATATCCGGGTAGTTATTTTGACTAACTTGAATTGCGTATTTATCTATTTCACTAGCGTAATATTTATCGACTTTAATATTTGCACGATCGAGAGCAACTCGACCAGAACTTATCCCATCAAACAGGCTTAAAACGTTCATTGTTATATTCCTCAGAAAATAGTAATCGCGCTGAAATTAATCAGCGTGATAAGTTTAGGTTAATTAGTAGGTTAGGGGGTAGGTAGTTATCAACAGATATTGGGGATTATCCAAAAATGAATAACAGGTCGTTATCAATTATTTTTAAGCATGATTGGCATTCATAAACTTTAGATAAGCACCATTTGCATGGTGACGATATATGGCAACTGCAACAGTTTATTAAGCCTAAACTTAGTGAATACGCCAGATGTAAAGCTACGGCATCCCCACCACAATTACATTTAATAATGTCATCTTCCATAATTCACTCCAAAATTTAGTTGTTAAAAAACTGCACCAGGCGGATTATTGTGGTTGTAATGAGTTGAGAGCTTCATTTTTATGAATGTGAAGTTTGCAGGATTGTTTAGCTTGTTTCTATCAGCAATATTCTGCTTGCACTTATAACCACATGTATTTGTTCTACGCCAAGTTAGATCGTTCATTCTTTCTGTGCGATAAAATGTATTGCCGCATTTTGTGCAGGTTTTAGAATTCATTCTCTTGCTCCAGTTGTTTAATTAATATATGATCTACAGCCTTCGTTAAGTGAAGCTAGACCTGAAAATAATAAATTATGAAAAATAATAAATTATCTAATAAAATAGCTATAATTGTATGCGTTCCATTTCTTATTATTGGAGGGGCATATTTTATTTATCATGAGTGTGTTTTAAAAGAGAAAGATATTTCAGGCATTATTTCGTTGATTTTTATGTTTTTCGTTATGTGCGGTATTTATTTTTTGTTGAAAAAAGGCTTTTCAATAATGAGTATAAAAATTCTTATTCTATTTATTTGTGCTGTACTATACTATTTTTTATAGGTAATTTATTTAATTGCTAGCATCACGCCAATTTAGTTTAGTCATTTTTAACTCTCTTAGCTGTAAACTCTGGAACTGGTCTTAGCTCAATACTAAAAGTACCAACAGATTCACCATCGATTATTAACTCCATATCACAAGGAAATGAATCGTACGCTAAATTTCTTTGTGCATGCCAAAGTGAAATATTTTCAGCTATTGTTTCGTAATC
Organism: Orbaceae bacterium BiB; assembly: GCA_036251205.1. NCBI lineage: Bacteria > Pseudomonadati > Pseudomonadota > Gammaproteobacteria > Orbales > Orbaceae > Orbus > Orbus mooreae. Next base: position 234,037 of record CP133958.1, read on the forward strand.
ATGCTCACTTAATACTCCCATCCATGTGTCAAGTTCACATTCGTACCCACGTAATCCTTCACCATCTATATCATATTCAATCTTATGCATCTAAACCTCTCTATAATTAATAAAGGCTCATTGAGCCTTATTGTTAGCTTAGTTCTTTTATTAATTGCTCGTAATACTCTTGAGCCAATTCCGATTTAACTTTAATTTTTTGAATGATTGATTCATCACGGACAAAGGATAGGGTAGTAACTCGTTTGATTAGTGGTATAGCTTCCACTAAATCAATTAGTTTTGTTCGATCTTCATATGGCGATAGCATTTCTTCTGACGGAGGAAATAACCAAAAATCAATATCAGCTTTCTCTACATCATAGAGCCACATGTATCCTTGCACCTGAATATCATAACCAGATTTTTTTGCTTTAATCTCCGCTTCATCCTTAAAGAACGGGTGAGTGCCAATATCCCATGAGTTTTTTATATCGATAATTAAGTTATTTTTCTTATCTAATACGTCACATTCACCAGTGATCCAATCATTATTAATTCGACCTTCATGTTTTTGATAGTTCTGATTGCGTAAAAAACCGCTAGCTTGAATCGCTATATCTTCAAGAAAATTACCTTTTTCGGTATATTTGTTACCGTCAAAACTTTCATAATTAAAGAGGTCTAATTTTGCGACCTCTCGAATGTGTGATTTGGCTGTATCCGATAGTTTATTAGCCCCGTCTTTTGATCTGCCCACATTTTAGTGGAGAGTTATTTTCAAATTATTAAATCATTTTTTCTTCAAATTGAACAGGTGATAAATAGTTTAAATATGAATGTTTTCTTACTCGGTTATAGTAAACCTCAATGTACCACAAGATCATCGATTTAGCTTGTGCCATATTTTCTAGTTTGTGTCGGTAAATCCATTCTGTTTTTAAGGTATGGAAAAAGCTTTCAGCCACCGCATTATCCCAACAGTTACCTTTGCGACTCATACTACACGTTAAGCCATAAGCCGTTAATATAGCTTGGTAATCATCGGAACAATACTGGCCACCACGGTCACTATGAACAATCACTTTACTCGGATAGCCCCGATGAAGCAAAGCCATAGTTAAGGCTTGACAAACTAGCGTGCTTTCCATATGCAGATCCATCGCCCAGCCTATGATTTTACGAGAGTAGAGATCAAGTACAATCGCGAGGTATAACCACTGTCCGTTCACTTTAATGTAAGTTATATCGCATACCCAAGCTTGATTAGGTGTGTCCATGGTAAAGTGCCTATCTAAAATATTTTCAGCGACCGGTTTGTTGTGGTTACTGTCCGTTGTTTGTTTATACTTTTTGCGTTGTTTTGCTTTAAGGTGAAGCTTGTGCATTCGTCGACGAACTCGTTCACGTGATAAACAATAGCCTTCCTCCAAAAGTTCGACATGTAAACGCCGATAACCATAGAGATGCCGATGATCTTCAAATAGTGTTTCAATCTTTTTGTCAAGCTGCTGATTAAACACTGTTCTCTGAGACGGTAATCGCTTTAAATAGGCATAGTAACCACTACTTGACACGTCAAATAGATGAAATAAACGACGCTTAGATAGCGTGTTTTGCTTTTTAATAAATTCGTACCTGGCTATTTCAGGCTCGCAAAGTACTGAGCGGCCTTTTTTAGGATATCGATCTCCTTTTTACGTAGCTCAAGCTCGTGATAGTCTAGTTTTTTATTTGATTTTATCGCTTGATGGGTTGGTTTATTCATCGTTTGGTACATCCAATTACAAAATGTTTTGTAATTTATACCTAAATCATTGGCTGTTTGTCGATAAGTTTGTTCGCTATTTAGGGCTAAATTGATCGCTTCTTGTTTAAATTGGGGATCGTATTTTTTACTCATTTGAGACTCCTTTTTTGTTACTAAAAAGTCTCCATTAAACTAGGAGCACATCATTAATTATCGAGATTATATAACAAGAGAGCAAGCGATGGTCGATATTATTGATTATATCGAACCGATTTATAATCAAAAAAGAAGACATTATAAACTTGGATTTATTTCACCAGCAGAATTTGAACATAATTTACTAAAAACTGCCTAAGAAGTTCTCCAATTTTTGTTGACCGTTACAGGTTCTCAGCTAATAGAACTTTAGATAAATGGTCAGAGCTAAGATAAGGATATTAAAAATGAAATATTACAAAGATAAAAACAATCAAATTTGGGCGTATGAAGATAATATCCCTGAGTTTGGCAGTTATACCGAAATTGAAACTGTAAATGATGAAGAAAGCGAGACTGTAATAGAAAAGGTTTACCCTGAATTTACTGTGAAAGAGGGTTTAATTGCAATAATGGAAGAAGAAGCTAATGAAATTAATGCTAAAAACCAAGCAAAATTAGAGGGAAATGCTGAGATTTATATCCCGCAAGTATTAAGTCGGTTCCAAGCGTTAACCGTTTTAAAGCTCACTAAAATCAACGAAACGACGACTCTCTATCAAGCCACTGATGATTATATTAAATCACTCGACGGTGATACGACAAAAGAAATTGTCATTCAAACAGCATGGGAGACGGCGAGTGAATTTCGTCGAGATTCTACGCTCATAAACACGTGTAAAGAAATGTTCCATTTAACGGATGAACAAGTTGATGAAATGTTTATTCACGGTTCGGAGATAACTGCATAAATACTTTAAATAATTGTTTGTTATTTTTTTAGTGCTATTCTATATAGGATATATTAATAATCCAAAAAGAAGGCTTTATTATGAATGAAATTAAAATATCTCGTTTTGTTTGTTTAGTCATGACATTATTTCCTGCTTTATGGGGAGTATTTAGTCTTTTAAATAATATTTCAGGTTTTTCTGGAACGGTTCAGTATGCTGTTACTCCTCTTTTAACAATGCAAAATACTTCAAATGATCCTGCATTTATGTGGAGAGCAATTAATATTGATTGGGTACCGACAGTTGGATTAATTGCTATTACAACTATTGAGGGGTTAGGTGGAATATTTGGTTGTATTGGATTGATAATGATGGTTAAAAACTTTAATAAATCTTATACGTTATTTAGCAAGGCAAAAGCTTGGGCATTGCTAGGTGCTTCATTCGCCGTTTTAGTTTGGGGGGTTGGATTTATGGTGGTAGCCGGTGATTGGTTTATGGCTTGGCAGGCTAAAGAAAACCCATTAAATACTCAACTAGGAGCAATGTTATATGCCTTGCCTTGTATGTTGACTATTGTAATTTTATTACTACAAAAAGAGACTAAAGTATAATTTCTATTAGCCTATCTTTTTTAAAGAATAAGATAGGCTAAAAGGTTGGAGATAAGAGCATGAGTAAAAACTATGGAGCCCCAGTAAGTACTTTTATAAGTTAGTTATTGCACTTGACCAGCTTTTTAATGTGATATTATGTGGCTGGACTGATGAAACTTTATCAAGTCGTTCGTATCGTTTAGCAAACCTTGCAGACTGTAAAAAGAAACGTTGGATTATTGCTGAGAAAGTGATTAATTTTATTTTCTTTTGGCAGAAAGATCACTGAAAAGCATCGTATGAAGCAGAGCAGAATAGAAAGCACTCACCACATAACAACTTGCTATAAACATTGCTCATGTGTTGTGATTAACGTCATGATACATGAGTTTTATTTTGATTAAATTAGCGAGTTGAATGAGTGTCAAAAATTTCAAAAAAAATAAACTAAAAAATATAAATTCTATGAGAGAGTTTTACCCCAAGAAAAAAATATAAATATTAATAATTAAGGAAAATCGTTGCCGTTAAAGGTTTTTGAGTGGTACGCCCGAGTGAACTCGAATCACCGACCCCCACCATGTCAAGGTGGTGCTCTAACCAACTGAGCTACGGGCGTATAAAAAAGAACATTTACTATAGGCGCAAATATTAACGTTGTTCGGCGTTTCTAGCAAGTAAAAAAAATAAAAATAGCTTAAATTTTCAACTGTTGAACTTTTTTGTTGATAAAACAAACAGTTTCATCATGATTTATCACTATTTTTATTGTTAAACCGCTACTATAAATTATTTATCAGCTTGTTTTAGTATTTTGTCTATCGGTTGTTTTTGGATATAGAACATGCGTGCTATTAATAGAACCGCAGCGCAGGATAATCCAGCAATGATACCCGTCCAAAAACCAGCGGCCCCCATTGGTTTTGTGATTAGGTCAGTCAACCCTAAAATATAACCCAACGGCAAACCTATAATCCAATATGAGATTAAAGTTATAACAAGAATGCTTTGTGTATCTTTGTAGCCACGCAGAACATTACTCGCCGTTACTTGTAAGTAATCTGATAGTTGATAAATTGCGAGTAAAATGATGAGCTGCATGCATAACGTAATAATCACTGGATCTCGAGTAAACCATGAAATTAAAAAGTTTCTAAACACGATCAGTAATAAAGCAATAACTAGTGCGCTGACTAAAGAGATCATCAAACTGATATAAGCGGATTGTCTAGCTAATGATGGTTTTTTATTTCCTAGTAAATAACCAACACGGATGCTCGTTGCAATTCCTAAAGATAATGGAATTGCAAAAGTCATACTGCTTAAGGTAAAGATGATCTGGTGCGCCGATACAGTTTCTTTACCTAATGGCGCTATCATTAAAGCAATAATTGCAAATAGACTCACTTCAAAAAAGTAAGCCAAGGCAAGGGGAATACCTAAAACAGTAATTCGTTTAATAATCGATTTATTAAATAGTTGGGTAAAAGGTGTTTTTTTAATATCTCTTTGACTACCTGTAAATAGTGTAAAGCATTTAATTAAAATAAACATTAACCAAAAAACAATTGCTGCTGTTACGCCACAACCGACGCCACCTAACTCAGGGAAGCCAAATTTGCCATAGATTAACACATAGTTAATTGGAATATTAGCAACAAGGGCGAAAAACATAATATACATCGAAGGTTTAGTATTGGATAAGCCTTCGCATTGAAAACGGTAAACTAAATAAAACAGGAAACCAGGAACACCCCACATAATAGCGCGCAGAAAATGCACTGCAACATACATCATTTCAGGATCTATCGGATTATCTGGGCTATTACGTAGCAAAATTATCTTATCCGAATTATATAGAAACACCATCATGATCAATGATAGTACTGATGCAATAACCAGACCTTGCCGAGTATGATCAGCTATTTGATTACGTTTTGCTGCGCCATTTAGATTAGCAATAATCGGAGTCAAAATTGATAACAAACCTTGACCAAATAAAATAGTTGGTAGCCAAATCGATGCCCCAATAGCAACACCAGATAAAGCCGCGGCACTATAATGTCCAGCCATAATGGTATCAACAAAGGTGATCCCTGTTTGTGCAAGCTGCGCTATAATTACAGGCATAGCGAGCTTGATGATAATTTTAATCTCTTTGCTATAAATCTGTTTCATATTATGACTCGGTTGTTACGCTACCCCAAAGATCATACTCATCTGAATGTTCAATTGATACATTCACAATGTCACCAACTTTGACAGAGAACTCTTCATTGAGATAAACGACGCCATCAATTTCTGGAGCATCAGCCATACTACGACCAATAGCACCTTCTTCATCAACTTCATCAATTAGTACCGGTAATGTTTTACCTATTTTACTGGTTAGTTTTTCAGTTGAAATAGCTTGTTGTAACTGCATGAATTGATGATAACGCTCTTGTTTTACCTCTTCTGGTACTTGATTTGGTAAATTATTAGCCGCGGCACCTTCTATGGCACTGTAAGTAAAGCAGCCGACACGATCAAGTTTTGCTTGATCTAAAAAGTTAAGTAACTGTTCAAAATCACGCTCTGTTTCACCCGGGTAACCGACAATAAATGTTGAACGTAAGGTAATATCTGGACAAATATCACGCCATTTATGGATGCGTTCTAATGTTCTTTCAATTGAACCTGGTCGTTTCATCGATTTCAAAATAGCTGGGCTAGCATGCTGTAATGGTACATCAAGGTAAGGAAGAATTTTACCCTCAGCCATGAGCGGAATTAAATTATCAACGTGTGGGTAAGGATAAACATAATGTAATCTAACCCAAATTCCTAGAGAGGATAGTTGTTCACTGAGAGATTGAATATCACTTCTTACTGGTGAGCCATTCCAAAAACCTGTACGATTTTTAATATCGGCACCATAAGCAGAGGTATCTTGTGCGATCACTAAAAGTTCTTTGACCCCACTATCAGCAAGACGTTTAGCTTCATCAAGAACATTACCAATCGGACGGCTAACCATATCGCCACGTAGTGATGGAATAATACAAAATGTACAACGGTGATCACAACCTTCTGATATTTTTAGATAAGCGTAATGTTTTGGTGTTAATTTAACACCTTGCGCTGGAATTAAGCTGGTATAGGGATCATAAGTTGGTTTAGAAACATATTTATTAACATGGCTTAAAACTGCTTCATAACTATGTGGTCCGGAAATTTCCAAAACTTTAGGATGAATTTTACGGATTTGATCTTCTTTGGCTCCGAGACAACCGGTAACAATGACTTTACCATTTTCATTTAGGGCTTCACCAATTGCTTCAAGCGATTCTTGAACTGCGCTATCAATAAAACCACAAGTATTTACGATAACTAAATCGGCATTATCATAGCTAGGTACAACTTGATAACCTTGGGTTCTAAGTTCGGTAAGAATTCTTTCTGAATCAACAAGGTTTTTAGGGCAGCCAAGGCTGACAAATCCAATAGTGGGAGTAATATTCATCATAATAAAATAATCTGCAAGTGAAGAGTAAAAGTTGTTTAAAATCAACAATCTAAGGTGTGTAACTATGGGCGCTATTTTAGCATAGAAAAAATCAGTTAACTAATGATTTTTATGTTGTATTTTTGGTATTTCAAGTTGAATCAATAAGTGTATACTATTTTTTCACTATAATGATACTTTACAGCAAAAAAATAACGAATATCAGTCTAAACTTAAGTAATAAAAAAACCGAAAATGATTTTTCGGTTTTTGATACTTAAACGGATTAAAAGCTATTTTGCTGCTGATTAACTTATAGCTCTTTAGCGTGTTGTTTTAGGTAACTTGCTACTCCATCAGGACTATCTTTCATGCCTGATTTACCTTTAGTCCATTGTGCAGGACATACTTCGCCGTGCTCTTCGTGGAACTGGAAAGCATCAACAATACGTAACATCTCATCAATGTTACGACCAATTGGTAAATCATTAATGGTTTCATGACGAACAATACCTGATTTATCAATAAAGAAAGAGGCACGAAGTGCTACACCTGCTTCAGGATGTTCAACACCATAAGCTTGCATAATGGCGTGTTTGATATCCGCAACAATAGGGAATCTTACTGCACCAATTCCGCCTTTATCTTGCGGAGTGTTACGCCATGCATTATGAACAAACTCAGAATCCATTGATACGCCAATCACTTCAACACCACGTTTTTTAAACTCTTCTAAACGATGGTCAAAAGCAATAATTTCTGATGGACAAACAAAAGTGAAGTCCATTGGCCAGAAAAATACAACTGCATATTTTCCTTTAGTGGTATTTGCAAAATTAAAGTTGTTAACAATTTCGCCATTTCCTAATACTGCAGATGAAGTAAAATCAGGTGCTTTACGTGTAACTAATGTCATTACATATCTCCTTATATTTTATTTACGTTTATTAGCTTTACAAACATAAACTTCGAATTGATCAATATCAATATATCGAGGCATTATAACAACCAATCTCATGAGATAAAACCAATTGATTGCATAAGCTATAACTATTGAGTATCAGTCGATAGCAACTTTTTTTTCGGTTTACCAATATTTTTTGTATCGCGATGTCTTAACTTTTTCTTTTTCACATCTTGTTTCTTTTCCGCTTTTTTAGCTTTCGCTTTTTCTGATGGTTTTTTCTTTTTAACAAGCGATGGTGCCTTGCTCTTTGGACGTAGCTCGTCAATAACTCTTAATTTTAATGGTTCTTGAATATAGCGTTCAATTTTCTTTAATAAATCATAATCATGTGCTTCAACTAATGAAATTGCGGTACCTTTTTTACCCGCTCTGGCTGTTCTACCAATTCGGTGTAGATACACATCAGCTGTTTTTGGCATATCAAAGTTAAAGACATGACTGATATCATCAAAGTCAAGTCCTCGTGAGGCTACATCAGTAGCTACAAGGATTGATACAATGCCATTACCCATACGTTTGATCGCTTCATTACGTTTTGCTTGTACCATTTCACCTTCTAAATAACAGGTACGAATTTTTGCTTCATTTAACCAACTGACTAACTCATGTACACGTTCTCGTTTACGGACAAAAATAACACTTTTAGTGACATCTTCTTGTTTTAATAGATGAACCAGTAATGCTGTTTTATGTTTCACATCATCCGCACGATAATAGAATTGTAGGATCTTTTTACGTTCTTTACGGGATGGGTCTGAATTGATTTCAACAGGTTCATGGAGAATTCGTTTAGCAAAATCATGTAAGCCATCACCTTCTAGTGTTGCGGAGAATAGTAAGGTTTGGGTTCGCCAACGTGTCTCAGCTGAAATAGTTTCCACGTCCTGAGCAAAGCCCATATCTAGCATTCTATCTGCTTCGTCAAGTATTAACATTTCGACAGCCCGACAATCAAAATTTTCTTCTTTGATATATTGTAATAATCTGCCGGTTGTTGCGATAACAATATCTTGATTTTTACTAAAGATTTCAGCGTGATTCATATAGGCAACACCACCCGTAATAGTGGCGGTACTTAATGAGGTGAACTGAGTCAATAATTTGGCCTGCTCAGCAACTTGCATTGCTAATTCTCGTGTAGGTGTTAATATTAAAATTCTTGGTGGACCTGGTTTGCGTCTTGGAAAGTCTAATAAATGCTGAACAGCAGGAATTAAATAGGCTAATGTTTTACCCGTTCCTGTTGGTGCAGAGCCTATAATATCTCTATTATCAAGAGCATATGGGATGGTTTGTGCTTGAATGGCTGTCGGAACCGTCAAATTTTGCGCACTAAGCGCTTTTATAATTAGCTCATCTAAATCAAAGGATGAAAAATCATCAATAGTCATGTTGTATTCACAATAAGAAATAATGCCGCTAGTGTAACATATTTGTATCGTTTATATGAATTCAATTCCATCGATATTATATTTAAACTCACTTAAGGATTTATATTAAAAATAGAGTAGGTATAATGGATTATCGTTATTTTTTCATAATATTGATAAATACTTTATAATAAAATAGAATATACAATAGTTTGCGTTAGATAATTTTGCTTTTTGAAATCTTAAAAATTTTTAAAGTGAGTTTGTTTTATGTCAAAAAAACTTAGGCTTGGACTTGATGTCGGATCAACTACAGCTAAATGTGTTGTTTTAGATGAAAATGATAATTTTGTTTATACGAATTATGTTCGTCACAATACTTATATTATACCGACAGTCATTCAGTTACTTGATGAGATAAAGCAACAAGAAGGCGATGATATTCTGCTTTCAGTCAAGGTTACTGGTTCAGCGGGAATGGGCATTTCAGAAAAAGCTGAAATAACTTTTATACAGGAAGTTGTTGCGGCTTCAGAAGTCGTGCAACAAAAATATCCTGAAGTGAGAACCCTAATCGATATTGGCGGAGAAGATAGCAAAATGATCTTCTTTTTTCCTGATCGTGCGCCTGATATTCGAATGAATGGGAGTTGTGCTGGGGGAACTGGGGCATTTATTGATCAAATGGCAACATTGCTTAATGTGCCAGTACAAGAGTTTGATCAGCTAGCCAAAAATCATGATCATGTTTTCCCGATAGCCTCTCGTTGTGGCGTTTTTGCTAAAACCGATGTTCAAAATCTAATTAGCCGAAATGTATCAAAAGAGAATATTGCTTATTCTGTTCTTCATGCTGTTTCAATTCAATTAGTTAATACCTTAGCTCGTGGTTATGATATTATCCCTAAAGTGATGCTAATCGGTGGTCCATTTTCCTTTATTCCTACATTAAATAATGCGACATTAAAAACCTTAAATTTGACAGAAGAGCAAAGCGTTAAAACGCCATATCCGACGCTGTTGTCCGCATGGGGGGCTGCAATTCATTTAATTGAACGCAGTGAATTGACAATTAATGATTTTATCAACCGTTTAAATCAATCTACTCAGATTAAAACTAATGAATCCTTTCGCTTAAAACCGCTATTTAATGAATCGCTCCGTTTTGATGATTGGAAAACTAAACGTCGTTATATTGAAATTCCTCGAGTTAATTTAGTTGACTACCAAAAAAAATATGCTTTTTTAGGAATTGATAGTGGTTCGACCACTACTAAAATTACCTTAGTGAGTGAAGATGATGAACTGCTCTTTACTTATTATGCTCCAAATAATGGTCACTCTATTGCTGCTTTAATTAAAGGTCTAACTGTTTTAAAAGAAGAGATTGAACAAAGTGGTACAACCATCGAAATCGTACGTACGGGTGTGACAGGGTATGGTGAAGAGTTATTAAAAGCGGCTTTTTCAATTGATGATGGATTAGTTGAAACAATGGCTCACTTTGCCGCAGCTAAACATATTGAGCCTAATGTGTCATTTATTATGGACATTGGCGGACAAGATATGAAAGCCATTTTTGTTGCTAATGGTGTGGTCAATAATATTGAGCTTAATGAGGCGTGTTCATCTGGATGTGGATCGTTTATCGAAACATTTGCTAAATCATTGAATTCCAATACTATCGACTTTGCTGATGCAGCATGCCACTCAAATAATCCATGTGATTTAGGTACCCGTTGTACCGTTTTTATGAATTCTAAAGTTAAGCAAGCGTTACGTGAAAATGCCTCCGTTGGTGATATTTCCGCCGGGCTAGCTTTCTCGGTAATTAAAAATGCGATTCATAAAGTATTAAAGTTACATGACATGAGTAAATTGGGTTCAAATATTGTTGTGCAAGGAGGGACATTTAAAAACCCGGCAGTTTTTAGAGCGCTGGAACAACTGACTGGAGCGCAAATTTCTAGTTCTAATATTCCTGAATTAATGGGCGCTTATGGCAGTGCCTTAGTGGCTAAAAATAACTATCTACAGCATCAACAGCCATCACAATTTATTGGTTTAGCCAATTTAACTAAAGCACAAGAGAATCGAGCTAAAGAGTCACGTTGTAAAGGCTGTGAGAATAGCTGTGATATTATGATTTACCGTTTTGCCAACGGTCAACGCTACTATTCTGGTAATAAATGTGAGCGTTTCTTAAGTAATAATCCTCATAAAGATAGTGACTCATTTAATATGTTCGACTATAAAAATGAGTTGCTTTTTACCCGTGCCAATCATCAAGTTCCTGAAGCTAAAATTAATATCGGTATTCCTCGTATTCTTGGTCAATATGAAAATTTTCCTTTTTGGCATACTCTATTAACTGCCTGTGGAATTAATGTCACACTATCGCCTTTTTCGACAATGAAAATTTATGAGAAAGGGGCCGGGACGGTGATGTCTGATAGTATCTGTTTCCCTGCAAAATTGGTCCATGGTCATATTGTTGAACTCGCCGAGCAAAAGGTCGATCGTATTTTTATGCCAATGGTTGTACTTGAGTCAGCTGAATTTGATAATTCAGTGAATAATTATAACTGTCCGATTGTCAGTAGTTATTCCGAAGTCATGAATAGTGCGATTAATCCGGAATTAAAATATGGTATTGCATTTGATTATCCGGTGATTAATTTCACTGATTTAAAATTACTGAAAAAGGGCTGTTTTGATTATTTAAAATCATTAGGAGTAACTAAAGCGCAATTTGAACAAGCTTTTGATAATGCTATCAAGGAACAGGCTCATTATAAAAAGCAGTTATATCAAAAAGCGAATGAAGTTATTCAAGCGGCTAAACAATCAGGACGTTACGTCTATATTCTTGCGGGTCGACCTTATCACTCAGATAGTTTAATTAATCATAAAACCCCAGAAATTTTAAACGCATTAGGTTGTGATGTGATTACTGAGGATTCTGTTTTAGGGGGAATTAATGCTTTACCACCTGAACTACAAATCTGTTCACAGTGGAGTTATCCAAATAGACTATATGCTGCTGCATCTTTTGTAGCAAATCAGGCAAATAATATTCAATTTGTTCAACTCAATTCATTTGGCTGTGGGCCTGATGCGATTGTAACTGATGAGTGTAAAGCAATTTTAGAGGCAGCAGGTAAAACCTGTACGATTATTCGTGTTGATGAAATCACAGCAACGGGCTCAGTTCGGTTGCGTTTACGTTCAATAATTGAATCTATTCGAATGAATAGTCATCAGCCATTAATAACTAAAGCACGTAAATCTTCGGCGATTTTTAAAATTGAAGATAAAAAACGTCGAACTATTATTGCTCCGTTTATTTCAGAGTTTTATTCTCCAGTATTACCCGCTATCTTTGCATTATCAGGCTATAAGTTGGAGGTTTTACCTAAACCTGATAAAAACTCAGTAGAGTGGGGACTTAAATATTGTAATAACGAGATTTGTTATCCGGCGACAATTATTGTCGGTGATGTGATAAAAGCACTGCATTCTGGCCGATATCAGCGAGATGAGGTTGCTATCGGGATTACTCAAACAGGTGGACAGTGCCGAGCGAGCAGCTATTTGTCACTGATTAAAAAAGCCATGAGTAGTAGTGGTTTTGATGATATTCCGATTGTCTCACTCAGTGTTGATGACATGAAAGAAGATAATCAGCCAGGCTTTAAAATGAATTGGTTTAAGACGCTGCCTCCGACTTTCTTTTCGATGCTTTTTTCTGATTCTTTAGCAAAAATGTACTATGCGGTTTCGCCTAGAGAAGTTGTGAAAGGGCAAGCAGCTCAGGTTCGCGATGAGTATATTGGTAAATTACAAAAATTAATTCAGTTAAGACAAGGTAATAAAGCGATATTTAATTTATTAGCTGAAGCTGTCGACAGTTTTAACAACATTAATACTCATAATAAGTCATGTCCACAAATTGGTATCGTGGGAGAAATTTATGTTAAATATAATAGTTTTGGCAATCAAAATAGTATCGATTGGCTTGTTGAACAAGGTATTGAACCCGTTATTCCATCAATGCTTGAATTCTTTTCTCAAGTTTTTGTCAACTATGACAGTAATATTAGTAACCATTTACTCAGAAAAAATTACCTATCTTATTTTTATTATTTTTTCGAGAAAATTACCGATAAATATATTAATAAAACGAACAGTATTCTTAAAAATTTTAAATATTATCAACCATTCCATAATATTCGAGATATGGCCGCTAAGGCTGAAGAGATATTAAATCTAAGCAATCAATATGGTGAAGGTTGGCTAATTCCAGCGGGAATTATGACTTTTGCTGAGCAAGGTATTAATAATGTGATCAGTCTGCAACCATTTGGCTGTATTGCCAATCATGTTGTTTCTAAAGGTGTAGAGAAACGTATGAGAGATTTAAATCCAAAACTTAATTTGTTATATCTGGATTTTGATGATGGGGCTGGTGAGGTAAATGTACTTAATCGTCTACATTTTATGGTTAGTTCATTAAAGTATAAACAGTTAGAACGTATTGTTTAGTTTATTACTTAATGACAATGATAGTATTAACCCTATTATGCTTGTTAGCATAATAGGGTTAAGTTTTTATGGCTAAGTCAAATTGGATTTGTCACTACTTAGGGAAGAGCAATTAGAATCGATAACCAACACTGACCATTGCAACCCATGGATCAAGTTTATATTTTGCAGTAATTTTGTTATCACCTAAATAAGTTGTAGCATCAGTTTCAATATTGATATATCTAACTTGGGCATTGATTAGCCAGTTATTATCGATTGAGTAGTCAGCTCCTACTTGTGCTGCCCAGCCCCATGAGGAGTCAAGATCAAGTCCGCGATCAAAACCAGCGTCTTTAGCTTCACCACTTAATTTTTCGTCAAAGAAGAAAGTATAGTTTATTCCAGCGCCAACATAAGGTTGAAATTTATTGTTTGAATCCAGTGGATACCAAACTAAGCTTAATGTTGGTGGAAGATGCTTAATTTTACCTAAGCTTTTACCTGATAATCCTGTTGAGTTTCCGCCACCTAACGATAATTTATGGCTAAATGGTGTTGCTGCTAGTAATTCGATCCCTAAATTATCTGTAACCATATACTGAAAGTTTAAGCCTAGTTGAGTATCATTATCAGCTTTAGCTTTAAGATCGGTTTTAGCTCCGTTAAGTTTTACTGCTTCACTATCATTTTTTGGATGAACATAGACTGCACCACCTCGAACAATAATATCATTCGCTTTATGTGCATAACTTGCTGTACTTGTTAGCCCTAATGCCAGTGCGACTAATGTTAATTTAATTTTCAATTTATTTTCTCCTTACTATTATTTTGTTCTTAGATTGAAATAAACACGGAAACTCAATGTTATGATTTACTTTATTTTAACAAAAGTAAATTGATATTTCTGTGGTTTTGATCAAAAAAAATAATAAATTAATTTTGTTAAAAAAATTATAGAAATATTATGATATATAAATAGGATAATAGAATATTGTGTGATGCATTAATACATGCTCGTTTATGTGATAAGTAAAAGTCATTTTTTTAGTCGGTTTATATCTAATTAGCATGTGCATTAAATTCAGAACTAGATATATATTGAAATTGATTATTGGCTGAGTTGCTTTGTAAACTATTATGTCGATATTTAACATTAGGATAAAAATGAAAAAGTTATTACTGTTATTTGTTATTTTATTAAATGGATGTGGCGATAATAAAGTAACTCCCGAAATGCTTGTTGGTGAATGGAAGTGCGATATTAAACTCGAGGGAGTGACGGATCTTGATTGGCTTTTTGATAGTATTAAAGACGCTGAATCTACAAAATCATCAATTGCTTATAAAATTGAGAATAAAAAATTATTCGAAAAGCCCGATGGGCAGAAAGATTGGATTTTTATAGATGAAAAGAATCTAAAGAACAGCGAAGATATTAACACTGATGAATCTGGTGATACGACAAAAATAATAAGAAATGTAATCTATATATCAAATGATAATTTTAAAATGGAATATATTTATGAGTCTTCTATTAAGGATTATTATGAAATAGACGATATTGCTGAGCTCGCTACTGATTATAAATTAATTCATAGAGGAGAACAGATTTCTAAAGGCAAGATAGAAACGAACTGTTTTAGAGTCAATTAATTTAGTTGTAGTTTAAACTAGAGTTACTTAGACTTTGTCCTGTACTTTTCTCGTAAACGTTATAATCAAATGCCACAATCAGGTAAATCTAAAAAGTGATATTTTGATAACATATCTTGTTAATTTTGTATAATCATTATCTTGAAACAAGGGGCTATCTTGAATATTTATACTTATCCTAAAAGTAGATCACTTCGCGTTCTCTGGACTCTTGAGGAGCTCGGCGCGACATATAACACAATAAGAGTAGACCTTATGAATAGTGTTTCCGGCGTTAAATCACCGCATCCTAATGGTAAGGTTCCTTTTCTAGAAGATGAGAATTGCTCTATTAGTGAAACATTGGCGATTTGTATTTACATATGTGATAAGTATGCTGATAAATTTTTATATCCGACAAACCCTGCAGAAAAAGCCCATGTTAATTCATGGATAAGTTTTGCTCTTACCGATTTGGAATCACCTGTTTGGAACTTGCTTAAACAAGTTTTGTTTACTCCAGACAATCAGCGATTACCCCCTTTAATAAATTATTTTAAACATGAAGCAAGTCAAGTTATTTCTCGAATAAAATTTAATCCTGATTATACTTGGATTGCTGGGAACAACTTTACTCTGGCTGATATTTTTATGTCTCATACATTATTATGGGCGAAAATATGTGGAGTAGAAATAAATAGTAATATTGATAAATATTTACTCAAAGCAATGAGTAGGCCTGCTTTTTTAAAAGCGCAAGAAATAAATAACGGTTAAGTGTGTTCCTATTTTATCAGCTGAGTATTTAGATTATTAATAAAATACGTTTTATCTTTGTACTATAGATCCTCCAAGTGAGGGTTTTTTATTACCTAAAATAAAGTATTCTATGAAAGATTTTCCATTAAATTTAAACACCGTTTTATTGAGTTCATACTCAAGATAACAGCAAGCTAGTTTTTCCACAAAGGAGGTCAGGAGTAGCGCGGTATTCTTCAAAAACAGTAACTAATCAACCAACCTTACAAAATGTTACCTTCCGCTTTGAGTAAGAGAAAGCATCAATATTTTTAAGTTGGTTTAATAATCAGTTAAAGAAAGGATTTGAACTGTTTGATATTAATTTAATGCCGGAGTGGGAGATGAAAAAATTATAAGAATGAGAGGCCATTCCGCAATGTCGTTTATGTACAATGCTGGCTAATCTATTTTCTTTTTGATAAAATCCCCTTAAATCATTTAGGGGGATTTATGAGGAAGGTAATTATTTTTTTATTATTTATAGCTGTTTCCTATGGGGCGATGGCTGAATAGATGGTTTTTAGCGATTGGGTTTTTGTTGCAAATAAAGATGAAATTACAGATGAAAATAAGCCTTTTATTATGACTATTGATTTAAATGGCAGCGGTGATGTAGCTTTGTCATTTTATTGCGATTTTTTCTTTATTGCTTTAATTAAAGATAGAATAAATGACCGCGATGCGGGGAACTGGAAGGATGTTATTTTCAGAGTGGATAAAAATAAACCTAAGACAATTCCATTTCTTATGACTAAATTTGGTTACGCAACTAAAGATAAAAGTGAAATTTTTTCAACAATAAAAACTGGTAATAAATTATTAACTCGCTTTAAATTTCAAGATGAAACAAAAACGTACTCTTTTTCACTGAATGGACTGACAAGGGCTTACAATAAATTACAGCAAGAATGTAAAAACAAATAAAGCCCACTTGGGCTTATTTATTTAAAATTGAGATAAAATGAAAAAGTTACTTTTTATTGGCATCTTCAGTATTATATTAGCCGGATGTGGTGATAATAAAGTCACTAATGAATATTTAATTGGAAAGTGGGATTGTGATACCACTACCTTTACCTACATCAACAACTTAAAACAATACTTTAAACTTAATCAAAAAAAATACCATTTTAATATGGAAGAAAAAGATGGGCAGCTTTTTACAGGTAGTGATGTCGATGAAAGAGATTTTAAAACAGGAAAGTATTCATTTGAATTATCTGATGACACTATAATTAATGATGTTGTAGCTGTGAAAAATGGTGATAGCGAATTTTTCGTTACAATTATATCTGATATTTATGATAAAAATTCCGTGGATAGAAGTGAGTCAGCAAAATTGGAAGCTATTTGTACCAGAATAAAGTAACCATAAATACCATAAGGTTTTTATTGCTCCATTAATCGAAATAGCATAGTATCATCTAGACTTATAGACTTATAGACTTATAGACTTAAGTTATTGAGGTGATACTATGAAAAAAGTATTTATATTTTTAGTCGTCATGATTTTTTGTTTTCCTGTATTAGCTAAAAATTGCAAAAAGGGAATACCCTGCGGTAATTCATGTATATCTGCAAGTAAAACATGTCATATAGGTTCTTCGTCGTATAATAGCTACTCTTATAGTGGTAGCACCACCTCTTCACAGGTAAGTAAAGCAGCATTGATTTACTATAACATTAACGGTAATGGTATTAATGTTTATACAGCTGAAGATACTAAATCGAAGATTAAATTTATCTTAAATAAGAATGATAAAGTTCGGGTTTTATCTACGGGCAACCTTTGGTATAAAATTTTATCCCAAAAAGGTGATGGATTTATTTTAAAACAAAATAAAGATGGATATAACTCCATAAACAAATAAAGCCTATCAGGGCTTATTTTTACGTTATTAGCATTACTATAAAAAAACACTTTTATTTTAATGTGTATAAATATACAGTTTTAATATCAGCAATTAACAACTTTACTCTGTTTGTGTATATATTGAGCTTGAACCATGGCAACAATTCTTGTTCGCTAATCTGCTAGGGTTTAAGCACATTAAAACAGGATTACGAAAGTATCGTAGTGCTTATGTGCAAGTACCGAGAAAGAACGCTAAATCAACGACTGCTGCGATACTGGCTAACTGGTTTTTAGTCATGGAAAAGGGGCAACAAGACATCTACACCGTAGCCGTTAGCCGTGACCAAGCCCTAATCGTGTTTGATGATGCTAGGCAAATGGCCATACTTAGCCAGCCAATAAAGAAAAGGGTCACGATTCAACAACACAAAGTGATTAATCCTAAGCGAAATAGTCTACTGGATCTTTAGCGTCAAAAGCAGCGACCATTGAGGGTACTAACCCTAGCTTGTCTATTGTGGATGAATACCATCTGCACCCTGATAATGGCGTTTATTCAGCCCTTGAGCTTGGCATGGGGTAAAATTTGAGGGAATTTTATTTGCAATTACAACGGCAGGGAGCAATACCATATCAGCCTGTAAACAGCATTATGATTATTGTTGTCAAATTCTAGCTGGGGACGAGTTTAACGAATCACAATTTGCCTTAATTTATGAACTGGACGACGAGAACGAGATTGATACCCCTGATTTGTGGATCAAAGATAATCCTCACCTTGATATATCCGTCGATAGGGTCGCTTTAGAGGACACCATCAAAAAGGTGAGGGCATACCCTCACAGTGGGTCGAAATGCTCACTAAACGCTTTAATATTTGGTGTAATGGCGCAACGCCTTGGGTGAATATTGGTAGCTGGGAGCTTTGCAAGGTTGATTATAACGAAGATGATTTGAAAGGCTTAGATTGCTATGCTGGGCTAGATTTATCCTCAACAAATGACATTACTAGCGTTTGTTACTCATTTCCATTTGATACAGACGTAAGACTTTTAGCCAGACATTATATTCCCGAATTTCAACTTAATAATGTGGCCAATAAAAATCGTGAAATGTACCGTAAATGGGTTAATCAAGGCTGGATTCGAGTAACGAAAGGCGATTGTATCGATTATGACCAGATCCGCGATGATATCCTAAAAGACAGTGAACAGTTTAACATCAAGCTAATTGGGTTTGATGTGTGGAACGCCACTCAATTACGCACCCAGCTACAAAATATTGGCTTAGACGTTGAGCCATTCCCACAAACCTATGCACGATATAGCCTAACTTCAAAAACAGCGGAAGTATTTATCAGCCGTAAACGAATTAAGCACAATGCTGATCCTGTTTTGGCTTGGTCGGTAGGTAATGTGGTCATGGAAACAGATGCTAATGCTAATATTAAACCCAATAAAAAGAAAGCTGCTAACAAGATTGACCCCGCTGTCGCTTTCCTCATGTCATTTGGCACTTACTTGCTTGAGTATGGCGAAGTTGATATCAATCTAACCGATGCACAAAAATGTGCATTGGCTGAGTTTAACGGGATTGAGTTGTAATTATTTACCCTTTTTAACTTTTTCCCATTCCTCCTTAAGAATATCAGATATCAAATACGTCATTTTTTTTGATTCAATATTAGCATTGCGAATTTGCTCAATAATTTTATTTTGATCATTATCCGCACCAAAGAGAGCCGGGGTTAAACCGTAACAGTTATTAATCTCTGAACTAATGATATTTAAACAGTCAATAACTTTTTTAGATTTATCTTCATTGGGATTTAATAATAATTTCAGATAAGTCATTAAATCATACATTTCTTTAGTTTTTTTTGGGAAAAAATCAAAAGATATTTCAATGTCTTTAGTATGTTCATGAGTAAACTCAAGGTAAAAAGATGCAACAAATGAATCTATTTTAGATGTGCATAATCTCACTTCTTTAATCCATTCTTGTCTGTTTTTAGATAAAACCTCAATACCTATTCTTTTTCTACCAGCCCACCAGCCCCCAAAAGCTGCACATAGTAAAGTTGCAAAAGGAACAAACCAGTCTTTATTTTCAATTAGCCATTCTTCCATAATGAACATACCTTAATTTATGCTTAGTTATATAAAACGAAAATAATACCATGTTATTAACAACATACAACACTATAATAACACTGGTTTAATTAGGTGTTGTTAGTGCTGTAAAATCGCAAAAATAAACTTTTCCTTTTGATCTATTACCAAGTATGAGTTGCTTTCCTAATGTCATTTGGTACTTACTTGCTTGAATATGGCGAAGTCGATATTAATTTAAGCGATGCACAAAAAAGTGCATTGGCTGAGTTTAAAGGGATTGAGTTATAACACACCTTTAGCTTTTGCTAATTTTTCTAAAAATTCAGTTGTTTTTGACTCTAGTTTATTTTTAACTTCTAGTAAATTTCGGTACTCATCCTGTTCATTTCTTATTAACTTATTTATTTTTATATGTCTTTTTTTTAAATCTACATATTCATCTTCATCTTCGTTTTCTACCAAAAAGCACGTCTGATTATTATAAAGATGACGAGTGAAATTGATAATATTTTTATATTCTTCTGAGTTAATTAATTTCTCAAATTCAGTATAATTTTTTCCTAGCCACCATTTATCTAGCGTTATGAGTTGGGGGTAAAATATATTTTCGTACTTCTTAAGTATATTAAAATAGTTATCGCGTAAATATTTATCATAATTAGTATCTGATTTATTATAAATGGATCTACTTAGTTCTTCATATTCAGTGAAAAAGTCGTAATTTTTTTTAAAATAAAAATTTAATTCGGATTCTAAATTTTTTTGAAAATTAAAAAAAACATTTTGATTTTTAGCTATCTTAATTTGTTTCCAAATAAAATAAAGACCAATAGCTGCAACAATGCTAGTTAAAAAAGCGCTAATATAATTTAACCATTCCATTTTAATTAATCCTATTCAATAATTATTTAATGTCATTTTACTATGTTATTAACAACATACAACACTATAATAACACATGGTTAATATATTGATTATTAATAATAAATTTTGTTAGTGTTGTTAGTGCTGTAAAATTGCAAAAAAGAAGTTTTTCTTTTAACTCTTCACCGAAAATAATTTATTCACCAGATAAAGATATACTTCCTTTACTGGCTTGTTCAACGAAATCACCCCACCAATTCATCATATTCCGACGTTTATCAAGATAGGTTGCACGATTATAAATAGCTCTTACTGTATTTCTATCAACATGCGCTAGTGACACTTCAATTAAATCATAATCAAAACCTTGTTCATTTAAAGCAGTAGATGCTAACGATCTAAATCCATGAGCGACTAACTCACCTTTAAAGCCCATTCGTTTTAAGGCTGTATTAACTGTTTCTTTATTCATTGGTTTATTAAATGGGGCTTTCAATGTTGGGAATATAAATCTAGTATGACCACTAATATGCTTCATTATTTCAAGTATATTTATCGCCTGTTTATTGAGTGGGATAATATGATCTCGCCTCATCTTCATTTTGTCGGCTGGTATTGTCCAAGTTTTATTATTGAAGTCTATTTCTTCCCATAAAGCACTTACCGCTTCAACTGGTCTAGTTATTGTTAATAATTGCCACTCAATTAAACATCGAGTTTGAAGTTCTATGCTAGCCAAAGAAATGGCTTTCATTATTCTTGGTAATTCAGATGGTGGAAGAGAGGGAAGATTTTGCTTTTTATGTGATTTAAAAACCTTACCCATATTCACAGTTGGATTTACTTCAATAATATCTTTATTAACCGCATAAGCCATTATTCTATTAATTCGCTGTGATATTCTTTTTACCGTATCAATTTTACCCGCGTTCTCTAATGGAGTAAGTACCTCAATAAAGTCTTTTGCTTTTAATTGTGAAATAGGTTTATTGCCGAGGGTAGGGAATATATAATTTTCTAATGAATTTATTATGCGTTGTAGTGTGTCTGTAGTTATTTCTCTAGATTCTTGCTGCTGATACCATTTTTCAGCTACTCTTTTAAACGTGTTTTCATTTTCAGTAATAGCTATTTGCTGAATCGAATTGAAGTGAGTATGAGGATCTATTTTTTGGCTGACCAAAGAGCGGTATTCTTCTCGCTTTTGTCTTGCTTGCAGTAATGTAACTTCAGGATAGCTGCCAAAACTAACCAAAGTCCTTTTATTGGATATTGGATTAATATAGTTAAACCGCCATATCTTAGAGCCGTTCTTTTTAATCAGTAGATATAATCCATTGCCATCTGATAACGTGTGATCATCTTCTTTAGGCTTGCTAGATTTGATTTGAGTATCATTTAAAGGTTTTATTATTTTTGCCATGTTATACGATTTTGATGTTATATGAGGACGTATAACATAAAAGTTTGAATTTAGCTAAATCTTATTGAATCTAGATGAACGATGAATTTTATTTAAGGCTTGTGTTTGAAAGGTTTTCTGAACGTTTTTGAACTTGCTTGTTTTATTAAATGGTGGGTTGTGGGGGGATCGAACCCACGACCAATTGATTAAGAGTCAACTGCTCTACCGACTGAGCTAACAACCCACTTAATAGAAAACCTGCTTATCTTACCTAAACGTTCAGTCAAAATCAAATATAAACATCGCTAATTTTGATTTTGTCTAAAAGATTAATATGTCTAGCTCTTTATAAAAAAGGTTAGTAATAATATTTTTATTCGCTATAGTTAATGGAAAATTTAATAGTTCGACAAATTTTATGATGCTAATGATTACTAATTTGGCTAAGATATTACAGTTTTAATGTTATAAAAGACGATTGTTTATGAATGTCCTAAAATCGTGAATAATATAATAGTGTTTAAGATGATATTATTCGGTTATAATTGTTTAAAATCTTTAATTATAGCAGCATGTTATGAAGAAATTATTAGTTCTTTTATTCATAAACTTTTGGGTAGTGGGATGCGAAGATAAGCCCGGTTTTTTTATTGATGGTACTGAAAACTTAACCAGCCTTTCCGCGTTAATTGATTTAAAGAAAGACGATCCACAGTCATCGTTTCCGCTTTACTATTATGGTAAAGCTCCTGATTCTCTATTAGGCTTATCTTTTAAAGATATTCCGATTACCTCTGATCAGTATGCTTTTGATAAAATGTCGGGTCAACTTTGTAATATTCAGTTTTTTATACCCAAAGAGAGCAATCGGATGCTAATTATTGAACGCCTTAATCAAGATAAAAGATTTAAATATATTGATACGGGTGATACTTTCATGTTTACTAGGTTGATGCAGTGGACTACGGATAATGATAAAACCTATGTAGTATTAACATCTGTTGTTAATTCCAATAAATCTCATCTCGCTATTACGTTTGAAAAAGAGGGCTGCCATTGAGCTCAATTTATTATATGATTAAACCCTAATTTTTAAACGATTCATTAGTTATTTTTGTTTTTGCGAAAGTCCCAAGGTGCAATAGGATTACTATCGGACCATAGACCTAGACTGTTTTTTTTCGCTATAGATTCTAATACAACTAGCGATTCATCTGTCGCTTTATTTTTAAAACGATACGCCCAAGCATAGCCATTTGCGACCATTTTTGCATTGATATTTTTATTTTGATAAAAAATAACGCCAAGTGTACGATGATAAATATCTTGGCTCTGTGCCTTTATTAGTACATTTTTACCCGCGATAAGGGAAGCTAAAAATTGTCTAGATTTATTGACATAAGGTTGACCTCTTTCAGGCGCATCAATACCAAATAGGCGGACTCGGATTGTTTTATGCTGAGTAGTTAAAACATCTACCGT
This sequence comes from Orbaceae bacterium BiB, assembly GCA_036251205.1. Taxonomy (NCBI): domain Bacteria; kingdom Pseudomonadati; phylum Pseudomonadota; class Gammaproteobacteria; order Orbales; family Orbaceae; genus Orbus; species Orbus mooreae. The sequence continues at coordinate 257,795 of CP133958.1, forward strand.
ATCACCATCAATGACTTTAATAACATTGCCTGAAAAATCAGCAAAGATAGAATTACAGAATAATAGTAATAAAAAAAATAAATATTTCATAGAATTAACATAAGCTAATCACATCATTGTGATAATAATGACATACATTTGCATGCAATTATATCGCAAAATGCTTATAATAACGGAGTTTTATTTTTTACTATTGGTTTTTGTATTCAAAAGCACCTTTTTATTTATAAAAGTTAATATGGTACATACTGTAATTAATCGATGAGGCTCTTTTTATAATGGCTCAATGGACAATATAGAGTATACAGAAACACTTTTATAATGGTTATGTAAGGATCGTTTACTTTATGTATCTTATATCGTTTAAAGAAGCTAGGTTTGCTTATACCTTTGTTGACTATATGGCAACAAAAGGTGTAGCAATTCGCATTGACTTTGACAATGATGGAAACTGTCAGCTATTTTTAGATCAAGATAGTCACGATAAATTGGACTTTGTCCGTCATGAGTTAGAACAATATGTGCAACATCCGAATGATAAACGCTATATTGAGGCTTCATGGCAACAAGGTAAAATTGACTCGGTTAAGATTAATCGTAAAACTGTACGCAATTTTTTACCAAGAATTACCTCAGTTGGTCCTATAACATTAGCAATTGCTATAATATGTATTGGGCTATATATATTGCTATGGATAATCGGCCCGATGTCAATGCTGATTTATTTAGGTTATCCTGTTGGCGATAATCACGATCAGATTTGGCGCTATATAACCCCAATATTTATCCATTTTTCATTACTGCATATTATTTTTAATTTAATGTGGTGGTGGTATTTAGGTGGAATGATTGAAAAGATACGCGGCAAATTTAAATTGATCGAAATTGTAATTATAGCTGGCGTTTTATCTAATTATGCCGAGGCTGTTATGTCAGGTCCTTATTTCGGTGGCTTGTCTGGCGTTGTTTATGCTTTAATGGGGTATGTTTGGTTGTATGGTGAACGCGTGCCGTCCTCTGGTTTACGTCTTGATCGTGCGATGATTGGTATTGCAGTAATTTGGCTAATAGCCGGATATATTGGTATCATTGGTTATATTGCTAATACAGCTCATTTAGTTGGACTCATTGTTGGATTATTACTCGCGGCTAAAGATATTTGGATCATTAAAAAGCATTAATAGTTATTATTGTTTGATGATTAATTTTTCACGGCCTCGAGTCAAATTGATAATGAACTCGTTAAAAGAAGCTATTTTATCTTCAGTGATCGCGATATGTAGTTGAGTACTCATTGCATCAAATGTTTGTTCTTCAATGATGGCATTAGCTTCTTTTAATCGATTTTCTAAAATAGGCCACTCACTGTATAAACAAGTAATATAACATGGTATACGCAGGATAATTGGCACTAATGGCGCTTGTTGTAAACAGTGGCTAGCTGAACTACCATAAGCTCTTATTAGTCCACCTGTACCGAGTTTTATACCGCCAAAATAACGGGTAACCACCACGACAACATTGTCACAATCTTGTCCTTCAATGGCAGCAAGAATTGGGCGACCGGCAGTGCTTGTCGGTTCGCCATCATCATTAAAACGATATTGATTACCTAATTTCCATGCCCAACAATTATGTGTTGCACTCAATTCGCTGACTTGTGCAATAAAATGGCTCGCTTGTTCTGTATTGTTAATTGGCGATGCATTAACAATAAAGCGACTTTTTTTTATCTCTTCTGTAATCGTGTAAGGGCTAATTAGTGTATATAACATTTATAATTCTGCTAAAATAATCGAACGGTTTAATAATACTGAACATAAATAAAATGTCTATTAATTTAGTGCAGTTAAAACAACAGCAACTTGAATATGCTAATCAAATTATTATTCAGGATGACATTAATTTTGAGCAACCCTCATTCATTGGTGGGGCTGATGTCGGTTTTGAAGATAATGGTGAGGTGACAAGGGCAGCGATTGTTGTATTATCTTATCCAGCGCTTGAGTTAGTTGAGTATCAAATAGCGAAAATAGCAACATCATTTCCTTACATTCCAGGTTATTTATCTTTTCGTGAGTATCCCGCTTTATTACAAGCATGGCAAAACATTCAACATAAACCGACGTTACTATTTGTCGATGGTCAAGGTATTGCTCATCCTAGAAAACTGGGTATTGCGAGTCATTTAGGCTTATTACTTGATATACCTACGATCGGGGTTGCCAAACAACGCTTATATGGACAATATCAAGCGGTCGCTGATGTACCATTATCTACGCAACCACTGTTTGATAAAACAGGGGACCAACAAATTGGTTATGTTTTGCGTAGTAAAATACGATGTAACCCGCTATTTATTTCCCCGGGACATAGAATTAGTTTACAATCAGCTCTCAATTGGACTATCGCTTGTTTGAAAGGTTACCGTTTACCTGAACCAACTCGGTTTGCTGATGCTGTCGCCTCAAATAAACCATTATTCAAAAAACAGTTAGTGAAATGAGATGAAAAAATTAAGTAAGAATGGTTTTACCTTTAAACGTTTTTTTATTGCCCATGATAAATCACCGATGAAAGTCACGACCGATAGTTGTTTACTAGGTGCTTGGAGTAGGGTGAGTGAGAAAACTCAAAAAGTATTAGATATTGGTTGCGGTTGTGGGATTATTGCCTTGATGTTAGCACAACGTTTAGAAAAAAATGACAGCATGATTGATGCAATTGATATTAATTTGGATGCTGTAACTCAATGCCAAGAGAATATTGATAACTCACCATTTAACCATATTAACAGTCTATGTATTGATATTAATCAATATCAACCTAATAGTATGGCAGTTTATGATTTAATTGTTACTAATCCGCCATATTTCGCCTCCGCTGTTGATTGTCGTAATGAGCAACGCCAACAGGCTAGATATACTGAAAATTTAAATCATAATCAGCTTATTGTGATAGCCAAACGATTATTAAAAGATGACGGTTATTTTTGTGTTGTTTTACCTTATCATTTATCTGCTGTATTTATACAACAATGTTTACAACAAGGATTGTATTTGTCTGATGAGTTATGTGTAAAATACACTGAGAATAAGCAAGTCTCCTTGCACTTACTCTGTTTCACACCGCAACCAATTAAAACTGTTATTAGTCAAACATTAGTGATGCGAGATAATGAAGGAAGTTATACTGAACTGTTTCGTAATTTATTACAGGATTTTTACTTGTTTAATAATAAAATTAATCTATTTCCTTAAAAAGATAAGCCAAAATATTTGTATTTTTGATAATAACATCTTATTAAAAATGCATTTTTTTAATTTTCTTTTATTAAAAAATGAATTTTTAACGCACAAGTGCTTACAAATTGATTACAATTTTAAATATAAGCTTACATTTAAAAAGAGTCTATTTTTATATATTAACTATTAAAAAACAGTGTAAATTATATCGATAATCGTTATTTTTTAGTATAAAAAATAGTCATTTTTAACTTGTTAACAATCAAAATATTTGCTTTTATATAAATATAAAAAAACATTAACAATCTAAATATATTAAAGTTTTTTTGATTTTCCTCGGTTTAATTTAATAAGTTAATATGAAAATTTTATTAATCGCAATATCAGATCAGTTGCGTTTTAAATGATAGTTAATTTCTATTAAATTCAATTGGACTGAACGCAATAAACGATATGACAGAAATTCATAACCTATTCTAATATTACATATAAAATAGCGTATATCGGGGGGACTTATACTTGTAATGGAATTCTCGATGTCGTTGATAATTATTAAATGTAATTCAAGGAATAAGTGATGGGTCTATTTAGCACCGTAGATTTTATGAAAGCCTTAAATATAAGAAATACCGTACTGTTTTCATATTACTTACAGACTAAAAAAAAACAAATTAAATATAACCACACAATTTTATCAAATCTATTATTTTTAACTAAATTTGGACTAGCTGGCGTAATGTTATCATTAATGTCGTTTACTAGTTATTCTGCATTATCTATAAAGACCTTATTAAGTATGCAAGAGACAAAATCTTCTTTTTTTTCAAATGGAGATGTACTCACCTTAGTAAATGAGCTATTAAGTTTTAGCTACAAAGATGCTTCAGGCGCTATAGTTTATGTTGATGCCAGTAAGGCTGGATCAAAATTTATCGTTAATTCCAAAATGAAAGAAAATGAATTAGTAACTTTAGTTGATATGGTTCAGGCCCCTACAGAGTCAGCCGTAACTAATTCAAATAGTCATTCTGATCTTAGTACGACTGGAATTGAGCATCACTTAATGAAAAATATGTCTGTAAAAGGTGGCGTAACCTCTATGCTATTAAAAGATGGAATTGTGGTGACTCCTGCAGACAGACCATTTGATGGGTGTTCAAGCTACCAACTAAGAATAACACTTCCCTATATTGCAGATAGTGCAAATAATCTCAATATTCATTCAAATTATATTGACACTGCTCGTCAAGATGGGGAGGATATTTCTGGTCTGCAGCAATCAGTAACTTATACATTGGTTCCAGATGAACCTTATGCTTGTTATGCTCAAGTAAATTTAGATAGTGAAGTAGGTAATGAGGTACAACCAGTCGAACAGTGGAATTCTATCAAAGGATTTAAACGACAATCTACCGTTAATATTGATAAAAACTTTCCCACGATGGGTTTTAATTATGCCTATTTTAATTTAATCCTCACAGGGACAACAGCTAAACAGGTTATTCATGATAGTGCCACCGTTGCAAGTAGGGTTTACGGCTTATCATCTAAGGACGTTTATTTAGAGTTATCAACCACTGAGAAGCCAAATGTATTAAAAATAACACTGAGAGGGCCCAGTGATAAGCAGTTACCTGTAAGGAATTATTCGCCGACAACATTCAGATTAAAATCAGGTTCAACAGAAGTGTACAGCTTTACGATTAATAAATGGTTTGTCGCCAGAAATGATGTTGATAGTCATTATAATAGTAGACAAAGCCCCGATGCAGAGTTTTGTGCCAGTATAGGAAATGGTGGATATACACTGCCGAGTTTAGCTGATTATACCGATGGTATAGAAACGGGTTTGACGGAAAGTATAGTCACTCATGTTCGGCGTATCGGAAAAGGACTGTTTTCTGAATGGGGTAATATCAATAATACGACCTATTCAAATAGTGATTTTGATAGTGCCTATTACTGGGCAAAAAATATGCATAGCAATGGTTTGCAGTACTATATAGATTCATCAACGGGTGATGTGAATTACAATGTTTCTGATACATCATTTGGTAAAACTGTCTGTGTAAATAAGTAATCTATTTCACACGCTTTTGTTATGTATAGGGTTAGTTATACTGTTGAATTATTAGTATCATTTAAGTTAGATTTTAATTATATATCCCCATTAATAGCAAAACCCGCTGATGCGGGTTTATTTTTAGTTATTCGAAAGATATGCTATGGCGCGATTAATGGCCTTCAAATTCGACCAAGGTAAAGCAGTTAACGCCCATTTCTGTCAGTTTTTCTTGACCTTGTAAATCAGGTAGATTAATGACAAAAGCAGCATCTTCTACAATACCACCAGATTTTCGGATTAACTTCGTTGTCGCAGCAACTGTTCCACCCGTTGCAAGTAAATCATCAATAATTAGTACTCGTTCACCACTATTAATTGCATCGGTGTGTATTTCAAGAGTATCTGTACCATATTCAAGTTGATACTCCTCTTTAAATACATGGCGAGGTAATTTATGCGGTTTTCTTACTGGAATAAAACCAACACCCAATGCTAATGCAATCGGTGCTGCGAAGATAAATCCACGAGCTTCGGTACCTACAACTTTATCTATTTTCTTATTTTGATAATGTTTCACCAACAAATCAATAGTGAGTTTAAAAGCCTTTGGATTTTCCAATAAACTCGTAATATCACGAAATAAGATCCCTTCTTTAGGGTAGTTTGGAATTGTAATAATACTGTTTTTAATAAAGTCTAATTCAGATTGTTGATTATTCATAATTATTGTTCTCTGTTTATTATACTGTTATTAGGTGTCATTAGTTCAGCATAAATATAACCAATTATTGCGCCAGCAAATGCAGGAATTAGCCATCCAAGACCTTCATTATAAAGTGGTAAATAAGTTGTGAATATATTATCTACAAATTTTGTACTAGTGAAAGCCCATTGCCAGTCGGTATTGAAAAATTCACTGTGTGACTTAACAATAGAACTAATTTCAAAAAGGATACTTGTTAATAAAGTTAAGTAGATCGTCCCCATATATACTGCTTTGTAACCATTGAAAAGAGAATGAGCGAAGGTTAAAACAATTAATACAATGGTAACTGGGTAAATAATTGATAAAACAGGAACTGAAATAGAGATTAATGAAGATAAGCCGATATTGGCAAATAATCCACTAATAATAGAGAATAGAACGGCATATTGACGATAGCTTAATTTAGGGCAGAGTGATACTAAATAATTAGCACAAGCATGAGTTAATCCAATGTTTGTTGTCATACAAGCAACGGTAACCATTAGCCCAAGAATAAGATTGCCCCAAACTCCAAAATAATAAGTTGAGACTCTTGCTAATATTTGCCCACCATTATCTAATATCCCTAATTTTTCAACGCTTGTTGCTCCCATATAGACTAATGATATATAGAAGAAAGCTAGAATTGCGCCTGCAATCAAGCTTGCTTGTAAACAGGATTTGATAATTTTAGTTTTATCTTTAATACCAATGCTAATAATACTCTGTACTACAATAATACCAAAAATTAATGATGCTAGGGTATCCATGGTTAGATAACCATAAGTAAAACCGGTAAAGAATGGATAGTTTTGGTAATTTTCGGTAACGGCAGGGAGTGGATTACCCATTGGCCAGATAAGTGCAGCTAAAATCAGAATTAAGATAAAGCTAATTTTTAATGGCGTTAAGATTTTACCCACAATATCAATAAATTTATGGGGATTTAACGCTAATAAACAACAGACACCGTAGAAAAGCAAGGTGAATATAGCGAGATATAATGTAGTATGACTCTCATCAACAAACGGTTTAATTGCAATTTCAAAGGAAACGCTTCCCGTTCTTGGCATAGCAAATAATGGGCCGATAGTTAGGTATAGGGCTGTTGCAAAAATTAATCCAAAAATTATTCCACTACGTTGCGCGATTTTTAGAAAGTCTTTTTCACCTGAAAATCCCATCGCCATGACGCCAAGGAGTGGGAATATTACACCGGTTATAACAAAACCGAATGATGCCAAATCAAAATGTTGGCCTGATAATTGACCGATAGAAACCGGAAAAATAAGATTACCAGCACCAAAAAAGAGTGCAAATAATGTCATACCAATAAAAACAATACGCATGTTCTGAAGTCTATTAATAGCTAAAAAGAAGGATTATAGCGTAATAATTCTATTTTCCTATAAGCGATATCGATTTTTCAATTATTAAACGATATTTAGCTGATTTATTAACCATAAATTTAGCTGGGCAAAAAAAAATTAATATTACATAATGGATAACATATGAGATTAAAAGAGAAAAAAGGAATTACGATGAAAAAAATATTATCGATATTACTGCTGGGTTTAGTATTTCAATCTGCTTACGCTAAAACATTTGATGAAATCAAGTCATCAGGTATGTTGAGAATTGGAGTGCCAGCTGATTATGCGCCATTAGCTTATTATAATGAAAATCAGCGTCTGGTCGGTTTCGATATTGATATGGCTAAAGATTTAGCGAAGTCGCTTAATTTAACACCGGTTTTTGTTATTACCAGTTGGCCAACATTATCACAAGATTTAGCTGATGATCACTATGATATTGCTATGGGTGGCGTGACTTATACACCCGCTCGTGCTGAGCAGTTTCTACTATCAAAACCGGTAGTCCCTAATGGCAAAATTGCATTAGCTAGCTGTCAATCTGCGACAAAATTAACTAATTTAGATAAAATTAATCAGGCTGATGTTAAAGTTGTTGTGAATCCTGGCGGCACCAATGAAAGCTTTGTTAATAACAATATTCATGATGCACAGATTATTCGTGTAAAAGATAATTTCGCTAATATTCAAGCATTAAGAGAACAGACTGCTGATATGATGGTAACCGATCTAATTGAAGGCTATTACTATCAATATAAAGAGCCCGGTGTATTATGTTTAGCTACCAAAGTCCCTTTTGCTGGTACAAAAAGTTATAAAGCTTATATGGTACAACACCAAAATAGTGACTTAATTGATTATATTAATAATTGGTTAATCCAAACTGATATTAGTCGTGTTGCTAATCATTGGGGTGTGCACACTAAACTCGATTAGTACCTAATCGCTATTAAATCAGCTGCATATTGAGAGATATTTTTTATATTTTTTTGATTTAATGGTGGGGTAATTATCCATTTTAGTGGGCATTAAAGTGATTATCATCAGCGATTGATGCTGTTAGCTGTTATTAAGTATTCGGCGAAATTATTCTTGTCTTATTGATTTTTTATATTGGCATAGTAATATCGTCGATTATTTATTAATGTGTATTATTAAAATGAATGCTTATATATTACTATTTTTTGCGATTATCTGTGAGGTTGTTGCAACTTCATCATTAAAACTATCGAATGGATTTAGTCAGTTAGTCCCTTCTATTATTACTGTTATTGGTTATGCCGCTTCGTTTTATCTGTTGTCATTAACCTTAAAATCAATCCCAGTTGGCGTAGCTTATGCAATTTGGTCTGGCATCGGTATTGTATTGGTTAGCGTTATTGCTTGTTTTTTTTTCAAACAAGCGTTAGATGTTGCAGCGTTAGTCGGAATGGGCTTGATTATGCTAGGTGTGATTATTATTAATGTCTTTTCTAGTACCTCTGGCCATTAATGATGAGATAACAATATCGTTATAGCTTCATTCACAAAATAAAATGCGAAACAATGGCGCTTTATCTTAAGTAAAGCGCCATGACGTGAATAGTATCTACATTTTTTCGATGGTTTTAATCCCTAACATATCTAAACCAATTTTTAATGTTTTTGCCGTTAATGCTGCTAATTTTAGGCGACTATTTTTTAGTGCTGTATTCTCCGCTGATAATACTGGGCAATGCTCATAAAAACTTGAAAATAGTGTAGCAATATCATAAAGATATGCACAAAGTACATGAGGTAATCCATCATTAGTTAACACTGTAATGGTTTCATCGAATTGGGCTAATCGAGTCGCTAATGCCTGCTCTTTTTCATGCTCAATTATGATATTACCTGCTAAATTTTCCATTGATAAATTAGCTTTACGGAAGATTGATATCACTCGAGTATATGCATATTGTAGATAAGGAGCTGTATTACCTTCAAATGACAGCATATTGTCCCAATCGAACACATAATCTGTGGTTCGATTTTTTGATAAATCAGCATATTTTACTGCACCAATCGCTACTGCATCAACAATAGTCGCTAGCTCTTTATCTGTTAAGTCTGGATTTTTAGATTTAACAAGTGCTGCCGCTCTTTCTGTGGCTTCATCTAATAAATCATTTAGTTTAACTGTGTCACCAGAACGTGTTTTAAACGGTTTACCATCTTTCCCTAGCATCATACCGAACATATGATGTTCTAATTGTAATGATTCTGGAATATAGTTTGCACGATGGGCAATTAACCATACTTGTTCTAAATGTTGATGTTGTCTTGAGTCTGTATAATATAAAATACGATCAGCATGTAGTTTTTCGTAACGGTATTTAAGTGCTGCAATATCTGTTGTTGCATAAAGGTAACCGCCATCGCGTTTTTGAATAATAACGCCCATTGGTTCACCTTCTTTATTTTTGTATTCATCAAGGAAAACAACTGTGGCGCCATCACTTTCAACCGCAATACCTTTAGCTTTTAAATCGCTAACGACTTCAGGCAGTAATTTGTTATAAATACTTTCACCCATTGTATCAGCAAGTGATAGGGTGACATTAAGGCGTTTATAAGTGGCAACATTTTGAGTCATAGTGATATCGACTAATTTTCGCCACATAGTTAGACAATATTCATCACCACCTTGTAGTTTTACTACATAATTACGGGCTTTTTCTGCAAAAACGGCATCTTCATCATAATGTTTTTTAGCTGCACGATAGAACTCTTCTAAATCAGCAAGTTCCATATCCTGTGCATTTTCATTTTGCATTTTCTCTAGATAGGCAATCAACATCCCAAACTGGGTTCCCCAGTCGCCAACATGATTGGCTCGGATAACATTATGACCTAAATATTCTAAGACACGAACCGAAGCATCTCCGATAATTGTTGAACGCAAATGCCCAACATGCATCTCTTTAGCAACGTTAGGGGCAGAGTAGTCGACAATAATATTGTGTGGTTTGTCTGCTAAGGTAAGATTAAGTTTTTCATTATCAAGGGCTAATTGATTCTGTTTAGCAAGCCAGCAAGTATTTAAAAATAGATTAATAAATCCTGGTCCAGCTATTTCAACTTTGCTTACATATTCATCGATAGCTAAATGGTTAACGACATTTTCAGCTAATTGTCTTGGGTTTAAAGACATTTTTTTGGCTGCAGCCATGATACCATTAGCTTGATAATCACCGAATTGTGCTTTAGCGGATTGTTTTACTAAGGCATCACAATCAGCAGGAGCTCCCGCTGCGATCATTGCCTGTTTAATTTTGTCAGATAATAATAGTTGAATATTCACAGAATCTACCTAAATTTTGATAAAACATTGGCGCATATGATACCTGCAAAGGGTTTAAATGTCATTCTTACATTAATAGGATTTACTTTGTTTTTTTATTCGTTAGAATAGATCTGTTCTCAACGGGGAGCTGATAGGCTGTATCTTAACACTATATTTGAGATAAATTCTTAAAGCTGAGAGTTGCAATAGCATGACCCGTAGAACCTGAACCGGTTAATACCGGCGGAGGGATTGAGCATATCAGAGGAGCTTTATTGCTTACTCTTTATTTACTCAAACCTTTTGCCTTAAGTTGTTACTATTGCTAATTAAGGAGGCAAAATGTTACGAATTCTTTTTACTCTTTTCTCTATTCTATTTATTGTAGGTCCCGCTACAGCTACAGCTAAAGATAAACCGATTTTAACGGTTTATACTTATAGTTCTTTTGTTTCAGAGTGGGGGCCGGGCTCGCAAATTAAGGAAAATTTTGAAGCGAAGTGTGACTGTATTGTTAATATGGTCAGTATTGATGATGGTGTGATGATTTTGAATCGTTTAAGATTAGAAGGCAATCGTACCAAAGCTGATGTTATTCTTGGGCTAGATACTAATTTAATTAGTATTGCCAAACAAGCTAAATTAGTACAATCCCATGATATCGTAAAACCGACTAATTTGGCGGTAGATTGGTGGGATGGACAATTTATTCCTTATGATTATAGCTATTTTGCCTTTATCTATAACCAAGAAAAGATCTCATCTCCACCAACCAATTTTGCTGAATTATTAGATAACCCTGATTGGAAAATTGTTTATCAGGACCCTCGTACCAGTACGCCGGGGCTGGGTTTATTACTTTGGATAAATAAGATTTATGGTGAGAATGCGCCATTAGCTTGGAAAAAATTAGCGCAACACACTGTTACTGTCACTAAAGGCTGGAGTGAGTCTTATGGCCTATTTTTAAAGGGTGAAGCTGATTTTGTACTTAGTTATAGTACTTCTCCTGTCGTTCATATTAATGATGGTGATCATCGTTATAAAGCTGCTATTTTTAGTGATGGAAATTATGAGCAAATTGAAGTTGCAGCAATAACTCAATACGCTAAACAACCTGATTTAGCTAAACAGTTTTTAATGTTTTTATTAACACCACAATCACAACAGATATTGATGAATAAAAATATTATGTATCCTGCAATCAGTATTGATTTACCCGCCGCTTATCAGGAGATTAATCCTGTGACTAAAGCTCTATCATTTAGTGCTGATGATGTTGCTCGTTACCAAAAAATATGGATCAAACAATGGCAAGATGCGGTCAGTCAATAAAGATCTATTTACCAGGGTTTACTGTTGTACTTTTTGTTAGTACAACAGTATTCACTGCACTCATCGCATTATGGTTATTTGCTTTTGAACACAGTGATGAAGGTTTTTACTGGGATAATTATTTATTCAGAGTTGTCTCATTTACATTTATACAAGCAACGTTATCAACATTTATCTCGATTATATTAGCCGTGGTATTGGCTAAAGCACTTTATCAAACACAATTTATTGGTAAGAATTTATTAATACGCATATTATCATTAACTGTGGTATTGCCGTCACTGGTGGTGATAACTGGATTATTAACCGTTTATGGCCATACTGGTTGGCTAGCATGGTTATGTGATTATTTTTCAATTAATTATTCACTCTCAATCTATGGTTTAAATGGTATTTTAGTCGCCCATGTCTTTTTAAATTTTCCTTTTGCGGCTAGATACTGCTATCAATCCTTATTATTAATTCCTAATGAGCAAAAACAGTTATCTCAGCAACTGGGTTTCAGTTATTTACAAACATTTCGGTATTTAGAATTCCCTATTATTATTAAGCAGCTACTGCCTTTAGGGGGCTTAATTTTCATGATGTGTTTTTCCAGTTTTGCAACGGTATTGGCATTAAGTGGTGGCCCTAAATACACTACTATTGAGGTAGCAATTTATCAAGCTGTACGTGACTTTGAATTACAACAAGCAGTTATTTTATCTTGTATTCAATTATTGTTCTGTTGTGGATTTATGTTGATACTTAAACGATTAGAACCTAAACAGGCGCCACAATTAATTCATAATATCAAACCATATCTGGTTAAAATTACACATAGACAAAAATTACTCTGTTACATTGTTATTGTCGCGAGTAGTTTGTTTATTTTGACGCCATTACTTGCAGTTATTTGGGATGGGCTTTACTATTTTTCTACTAGTTTTTTGACAAGCTCATTACTTCAGGCATTATTAACCTCCGTGCTCATTGCCCTTTGTTCAGCACTACTCGCTATGTTGCAAGCTATGCTTCTCTTATCGACTAATAGTCAGCTACAATTAAGAGGCAAAATGAGACTAAGTGAAAGCGGTATGCTACTAGGATCATTAATACTTGCTGTACCCAGTATGGTTCTTTCAGCAGGATTTTTTATTTTATTTTACAGTTATACCGATAGTCCATTGTTTATTTTTGTATTAATGGTGATTTGTAACAGTTTTTTAACGTTACCTTTTATTTTAAAACAATTAGCAACGCCATTAGCCGATTTAACTAAAAGATACTATTTTTTATCACAATCTCTAAATATTAAAGGTTTACACTATTTTTATTTAGTTGAGTTTAAGGCGTTAAAAAAATTATTAGCTTATAATTTTGCTCTCGCCTGTATCATGTCGATGGGGGATTTTGGGATCGTTGCATTGTTTGGTGGGCAAGATTTTATGACTTTACCTTATTATCTTTACGAACTACTTTCCCATTATCGCTATCAAGAATCTGCTTTTGTCGCATTGATTTTGTTAGTAATTAGCTTTTTATTGATGACACTATTTGAGTATGCCAGCTATGATAGAACTTAAGCACGTCAGTTATTTTTATGATCAGCAAAAAATGATGTTTAATATTACGGTAAAACAAGGTGAAGTTATTACTATTTTAGGACCTAGTGGAGCCGGCAAGAGTACATTGCTAAGTTTAATTGCTGGTTTTATTGAGCCGCAATCAGGTCAAATTTGGTTAAATGGTAAAGATGAAACACACACTTCGCCAGCAAATCGTCCTGTATCAATGTTATTTCAAGATAATAATCTATTTACTCATTTAACTGTTGAGAAAAATTTAGCATTGGGATTATCACCTTCATTAAAGCTCACCTCTGCCCAACAACATCAATTATTAACGATCGCTAAGCGTATTGGTCTTGAACCATATTTATCTGTTTATCCTAGCCAGTTATCTGGCGGTCAACGTCAGCGGGTGGCAATTGGGCGCTGTTTATTACAACATCGACCGATTTTGTTACTTGATGAGCCTTTTTCTTCGCTCGATCCTAAGTTAAAAAAAGAGATGTTTGAATTACTTTATGAGATTCAAACTGAATATAATTTAACGATTTTAATGGTTACTCATCAACTAGAAGATATTGCAGCAAACAATAATCGATGTTTAGTGGTGGTTGACGGTAATGTGGTCTTTGATGGTCATTATGAACAACTTATTAAGCAAAAAATGATATCAGCCTATCTTGGAATAGCATAATATTTAGCTTATTAATTTCGTTATAAAATTGCTTTAATGTATGATTCTGGTGTAAAAATGACAGTGCTATAAAAATAATTAATTTGATTATAAGTTTAATTAAAAAAGTTATTTTAATTGTAAGCCTGAATATACTTTGCTATTTTAATTAAATCGTTATATAACTTTGACAATGCTATTTGTTTAATGATTAAGGGTGGACACAGTGGAACAACGTATCGGATTTATTGGGTTAGGTAATATGGGGAGTGCGATATTACAAGGTATTTTAGCAAGTGAAACCGTGTCTGCATCGCAATTTTATATCTATGATGTTAGCTCGGAAGCGATTGAGTCACTTAAGCAAAAATATGCTTTAAATGTATTAGAGAGCGCAAAAGAAGTTGCTAGAGAATCGGATATTGTCTTTATTGCTGTTAAACCAAATAATGTTAATGAAGTTTTGACCGAAATCCAAAAAGAGCTAAAGAAATCAACCGTTGTGGTTTCTATTGCAGCCGGGATTACTCTAAAAGCTATAGAAGCCGTAATTGGTTATGAGCAAAAAGTCATTCGAGTTATGCCAAATACCCCTGCATTAGTTAATTCAGCCATGTGCTCAATGACACCAAATACAGAAGTTTCGCCAGAAGAGCTACTCACCGTGCGTGCTTTACTCAATTGTATCGGTTTAACAGAGGTTCTGCCCGAATATCAAGTCCATGCGGCAACCGGTGTGGGCGGTAGTGCTCCTGCATTTGTCTTTATGTTTATTGAAGCGTTAGCTGATGCAGCAGTGAAAGGTGGTATGTCACGAAAGCAAGCTTATAAATTTGCCGCACAAACGGTGATGGGTTCTGCAAAATTAATGTTAGAAAGTGATAAACATCCTGGTGAGCTAAAAGATATGGTCTGTTCACCGAGTGGCACAACTATTGAAGGTGTGCAAGTTCTAGAAGAACGAGCTTTTAGAGCTGCTGTTATGGATGCGGTTGAAGCTTGTATTAATCGTTCAAAAAATTTGAGCGGTGAAAAGTAGTTCATCCCAATTGAGTTAACTGGCTTTATACCAGCCAGTTAATCTATCATATTCTTCTCGTCGCCATACTTTTTGTAACAGCTTATATTTCATCGATTAATTGTAAGTTAATAGTAATCATCGTACAATTATCGAATAATTATTATAACTTTTGCTGTTTTTTCATGCCTAACAAACGCTAATAAATAAATGTTGTACTGCAATTAAATAATATTATGAAAATAAAATAAAAATCAATTTTATCCAGTTTGCTCGTAAGCTTCTTGATCGCAATTCAGCTTATGCGGTTGATTATGTAATCACTCATCATAATCCAATCAATAATGCATATTTGAATAATCATGATGGTAAGCAACAATAGTATGTTGATAACATCGATATTAAGTGGCATTTTTAAATTTTTCATTTTTGGATAAAATCGATTAAATAATTAGAAAAGGATCACAAATGAAACAAAATTTATATAAAGTTGGCTTTATCTTGAGCATAATTTTAGGACTTTCTGCCTGCTCATCAGTAAATAATAAATGGAATGTTAATAATAGCTGGTGTAAGGATACGGATGAAGTAACAAATACCACAGAGATCGTCACATTATCTACTGATGCGTTATTTAAATTTGATGGTGCATCATTCGCTGCTATTTTGCCAGAAGCGAAGGAAGAGTTAATTAAATTGACGAATACATTAAATAATAGTCAGATTAAAATTGCTAAAATTATTATCGTTGGTCATACCGATAAACTTGGCTCTGATGATTATAACTATCGTTTAGGGTTAGCTCGCGCGACAACAATCAAAAATTATTTAATTAATGCTGGTATAGAAACAAATTATGTTGTTGAAAGCAAAGGTAAGCTTGAGCCGATAACGTCTACTTGTGATAATAGCCAGAGTTTTGACAAAGTAAAAGCGTGTTTGCAACCCGATCGTCGAGTTGAATTACATATTGAAAAGATCAAATAATAGCCCCTATTAATGATAATAATAAGTATTGTTGTCTGAATATTATCGATAGGACATTGATTGCAAAAACGTAGTTAATATTTAACTACGTTTTTTATACTATAAAAATTTAAGCGCACTCTTTACTCGCACCAATCTATTGATTATGGCATAATGTGCACAAAATCACATTTTGACCACCTGATTATTTAATCCGGTGGTTTATTTATTTTCGAGAGTTAATCAAGTGTTAAGTACAAATAATATTACAATGCAGTTTGGCAGTAAGCCTCTATTTGAAAATGTTTCAGTTAAGTTCGGAAATGGTAATCGCTATGGGCTTATTGGCGCTAATGGTAGTGGTAAATCGACTTTTATGAAAATTTTAGGTGGCGATTTAGTTCCTACTGCAGGTAATGTGGCGTTAGATCCTCATGAGCGTTTAGGTAAGTTAAAGCAGGATCAATTTGCTTTTGAACAATATACTGTGCTTGATACCGTTATTATGGGGCATAATGAACTTTGGCAAGTTAAACAAGAGCGAGATCGTATTTATGCGCTAAGTGAAATGAGCGAAGAAGATGGTTATAAAGTGGCCGATTTGGAAGTGCAATATGCTGAAATGGATGGCTATAGTGCTGAAGCTCGTGCGGGTGAATTATTATTAGGTGTTGGTATTCCAATTGAACAACATTACGGATTAATGAGTGATGTCGCCCCTGGATGGAAACTTCGAGTATTACTGGCTCAAGCCTTATTTTCAAATCCAGATATTTTATTACTAGATGAACCAACAAATAACTTAGATATTGATACTATTCGCTGGTTAGAACAAGTTCTTAATGAGCGCGAAAGTACCATGATTATCATTTCCCATGACCGTCACTTTTTAAATATGGTTTGTACTCATATGGCTGATATGGATTACGGTGAATTACGTATTTATCCTGGTAACTATGATGAGTATATGGCGGCATCAACCCAAGCGAGAGAACGTTTACTTGCTGATAATGCCAAGAAAAAAGCGCAAATTAGCGAGTTACAATCTTTCGTTAGTCGCTTTAGTGCTAATGCTTCAAAATCAAAACAGGCTACTTCAAGAGCAAGACAGATTGAAAAAATCCAGTTAGAGGAAGTGAAAGCATCGAGTCGACAAAATCCATTTATTCGTTTTGATGAAGATAAAAAACTTTATCGTAATGCCTTGGTTGTTGAGAAGTTAACTAAAGGTTTTGAGGATGGTCCACTATTTAAAAACGTCAATTTAATGGTTGAAGTCGGTGAAAAAGTAGCGATTTTGGGAACTAATGGTATTGGTAAATCAACTTTGTTAAAAACGTTAATGGGCGAATACGAAGCTGATGAAGGACAAATAAAGTGGTCTGAAAATGCTAATATTGGTTACTATGCACAAGATCATGAATATGAATTTGATGAAGATCTAACCGTTTTTGACTGGATGAGTCAGTGGAAACAGCCTAGTGATGATGAGCAAGCGGTACGTAGTATCCTTGGCCGACTGCTATTTTCACAAGATGATATTAAGAAGAAAGTTAAAGTGCTTTCTGGTGGTGAAAAAGGTCGTATGTTATTTGGTAAATTAATGATGCAACGTCCTAATATTATCGTTATGGATGAGCCGACTAACCATTTGGATATGGAATCTATTGAATCGTTAAATATGGCGTTAGAGTTATATAAAGGAACGCTATTCTTTGTTTCCCATGATCGTGAGTTTGTGAGCTCGTTAGCATCACGAATTATTGAAATTACACCAAATAAAGTGGTGGATTACACCGGTAATTATGAAGATTATTTACGTAGCCAAGGTATTGATGGGTAATTATTAACACCATCACGCTTATGTTAATAATGGCTAGATAAACTAGCCATTATTTTATAATAAAAGGCGCTTATATTTGTTAGCCTATTTAATCATCATCAAATACTAAAATAGCAGTCAAACATCTCTTGATATGATTTATAAAATATAACTTATAGTCAAAATCATTGTTATCACTCAATCACTCTTGCTATATCTACCTAATGGATATCTTTTATCAGATAAGAGGTATTGTCACTCTTTGCATATTTCTTTCACTATTTAATTTAAATTAATGGTATTAAGAAGGTATACTGACTAAGCATGATAATAAAGATAGTCTTAATTGATTTTTTGCAATAGGAGTTCGTATGAAAAAATTAGCTGTTATTTTTGCAGTCATGGCTGTAGCTGGATGTTCTACACAGAATCAACAAACTGTAAATAGTGCTGCTCAACCACAAGCGGTTGTTGATAGTTCAACTGCACGTAATTCTTTAGATTGGGCTGGTGTTTATGAAGGTGTTCTACCTTGTGCTGATTGTGAAGGAATTAAAACAACATTAATTTTAAATAGCGATAATTCATTTAAATTAGAACAAGTTTATCAGAAAGGTAAAAATACTTTTATGCCACAAGCCACAGAAGGGCAAATTGAGTGGAATAAAAGTAAACCACTTATTTATTTAAAAGAGGGTGATGAAACCCGTACATTCTTTATCGGTGAAGGTTATGTAACTGCTTACGATATGGAAGGTCAACCGATTCAAAGCAGCCTAAACTATACATTAAAGCAAATCAAAGTATTTTAGTTTTAAAGTAGGTAATATTTTATTAATTATCGCCAGTTATAGTGCGCAATTTTTTAAGCAAAACAGGACTTTTTAAGTACATACTGTTTTGCTTTTTTTCTATCAAATACTCAACATCCATCCTATAAAAATGAGTTTTATAATAACTCAAGACATTTTTATAAAGTTAATAAAACTATCGGCAAACTTTAATATATGAATAGTAAGAGTAAATTAAATTTTAAAATTATTTTATTTATCAATAATCTGAGTTGTTCTTTTGATAATTAAGTGGTAACCCTCACACAGATAATAACAATTAATAGTGTTATTTACGATAAGTAAAAACTATTGAGTTTATAGGAACAACTCATTAGATTCACCAACAGAAATTCGTTACTATAGAGACCAATTAATCAACAGGAGAACTAAAATGTCATTAATCAATACTAAAGTTAAACCATTTGCTAACGCTGCATTTAAACAAGGTCAATTTATTGACGTTACTGAAAAAAATATTGAAGGTAAATGGAGTGTTTTCTTTTTCTATCCAGCGGACTTTACATTTGTATGTCCAACAGAATTAGGTGATTTAGCTGACCATTACGCTGAATTCCAAAAATTAGGTGTTGATATCTATTCTGTTTCTACTGATACTCACTTTACTCATAAAGCATGGCATAGTAGCTCAGAAACTATCGGTAAAATTCAATATACAATGATTGGTGACCCAACTGGTACTTTAACTCGTAATTTTGAAATTATGCGTGAAAACCAAGGCTTAGCAGATCGTGGTACTTTCTTAGTTGATCCACAAGGTATCATTCAAGCGATTGAAATTACTGCTGAAGGTATTGGTCGTGATGCTGCTGATTTATTACGTAAAGTTAAAGCTGCACAATATGTTGCATCTCACCCAGGTGAAGTTTGCCCTGCTAAATGGAAAGAAGGCGAAGCAACTCTTGCTCCTTCATTAGATTTAGTTGGTAAAATCTAAGTCATTATTGCCGTTCTTAGTTATAAAAAAAATCGGGCTTTTATGCCCGATTTGTTTAGGAGAAAACCATGAGTAAAACAATGCTTGATAGTAATATGAAAACCCAATTAAAAGCTTATTTAGAGCGATTAACTAAGCCTGTTGAGCTTATTGCCAATGTGGATAATAGTGAAAAATCAACCGATACGTTGACTCTGCTTAATGAAATTGCCGAATTATCAGATAAAGTCACTGTAAAACAAGCCGATGATAGTTCAATTCGTAAACCTTCTTTTTTAATTACTAATCCTGGGGTGGATAGTGGATTACGTTTTGCTGGAATTCCGCTGGGTCATGAATTTACCTCATTAGTATTAGCATTATTACAAGTTGGTGGTCATCCTTCGAAAGAAGAACAGAGCTTACAAGATACAATTCGTAATCTTGATGGCAAATTCCATTTTGAAACCTATTATTCACTTTCATGTCATAATTGTCCTGATGTCGTTCAAGCGTTGAATTTAATGACAGTTCTAAATCCAAATATTACCCATACTGCAATTGATGGCGGTTCTTTCCAACAAGAGATCACTGATCGCAATGTTATGGGTGTCCCTGCTGTTTATCTTAATGGTGAGGTTTTTGGACAAGGTCGTATGACATTAGCTGAAATTGTCAGCAAAATTGATACTAATTCGGCAAAACGTGCTGCTGATGAATTAACTGAGCGTCAACCTTATGAAGTATTAGTTATTGGTAGTGGGCCTGCTGGTGTTTCAGCTTCGGTTTATTCTGCACGTAAAGGTATTCGTACGGCTTTGATTGGTGAACGTTTTGGAGGTCAAGTACTTGATACTGTTGACATTGAAAACTATATCTCTGTACCAAAAACAGAAGGTGCTAAATTGGCTCAAGCTTTCCGTAGCCACGTTAGCGACTATAATATCGATGTGATTGAAAACCAAAGTGTGGTGAAATTGATTCCAGCTGAAAAAGAGGGTGGTTTACACAGTTTAGAAACCGCTTCTGGTGCGATTTTAAAATCACGTAGTATCATCATCGCAACAGGTGCTCGCTGGCGTAATATGAATGTTTCTGGTGAACAAGAGTACCGTACTCGTGGAGTAACTTATTGCCCTCATTGTGATGGCCCATTATTTAAAGGTAAAAAAGTGGCTGTTGTCGGTGGTGGTAACTCCGGTGTTGAAGCGGCAATTGATTTAGCTGGTGTGGTAGATCATGTAACACTATTAGAATTTTTACCTGAGATGAAAGCGGATTCGGTATTACAAAATAAATTACGTAGCTTAAAAAATGTTGATATTATCGTAAATGCACAGACTCTTGAAGTGACTGGTGATGGTACTAAATTAACTAATTTGAAATATAAAAATCGTGTTGATGAATCAGAACATGAATTAGCATTATCTGGTATTTTTGTTCAGATTGGTTTATTACCAAATACCCAATGGCTAGAAGGAACAGTTGAGCGTAATCGTATTGGTGAAATTGTGATTGATAGTAAAAATGAAACCAGTATTAAAGGTATTTTTGCTGCAGGTGACTGTTCAACAGTGCCTTATAAACAAATTATTATTGCTACTGGCGAAGGCGCAAAAGCCTCTTTAAGTGCATTTGATTATTTAATCAGAACGAAAGTTGCTGAATAATAATTGAAAAAATAACTCATCAATTGATGAGTTATTTTTTATTTACAAAAAGAAAGTCAGTTTCAGTCATTAACGATAGCTGATTTTTTTATCGCAATTAATGCGTATCATAATAGTTCCAGGCAGCTTGTAAGCCTTCACCTGATTTTGTTTTATGACCTAGTTTATTTAATACTGCTTCTAATGCGGTTAAGGTTTGCATCACACAATCTTTACGTGCGTTATAACCCATAGTACCAATTCGCCAAACATTACCTTTTAATGGTCCGAAAGAGGAACCGATCTCAATGGCGAAATCATTTAGCATAATGCTTCTTAATTCTGCATCATCGATATTTTTTGGTCGGACGACACCAACAACGTTATTCATTTTATTGGTAACATCACCAAAAATCTCGAGATCCATGGCTTGTAGACCGGCAAGTAGCGCTTTACCATTAATTTCATGACGTTTAATGACATTATCAAGTCCTTCTTGTAGGACAATTCGAGCACTTTCTCTGGCTGCAAATAACATACTGGTTGCTTCAGTATGGTGATTAATTCGCTCTGGTCCCCAATAACGCATAATCATATCAAGGTCAAAATAGTTAGAATAGATCATCTCATCATTACCATCGGTTTCATTATCACGACGGATACCTGATTCAACACACTTACGCTTTTGAATTAACTCAACGATATTCTCATTTAACGTTAATGGAGCAACACCTGGAGGCCCACTAAAACATTTTTGTAAACTAACAGAAACGCCATCAAGTTGCCATTTATCAACTTCTAATGTGTTACCAATAATTGATGCGGTTGCATCCACATAGCTGATAACGCCATGTCTACGACAAATTTCGCCAATTTTATCTAAAGGCTGTAACATCGTAGTTGATGTATCACCCTGAACACATAGTAACATACGAGGTTTTACTTTTTTGATTGCATCTTCAATCATATCTGGAGTAAATACTTGTCCCCAAGGTACTTCAATCGTATGAATTTCTGCACGGCAACGTTTAGCTATTTCACAAAGTAATAAACCAAAGCGACCAAAATTAGGAATAAGAACTTTATCATTTGGGCGAATCGTCGAAACGAGAACTGCTTCAATACCTGCTCTTGCTGTGCCATCAATAACAAAAGTTTGTTGGTTTTTGGTTCTAAAGATATCACGGTAGAGTGCCATTGTTTGGTTCATATATTCGGTCATTACCGGATCAAATTGACCAATAAGCTGGGCTGCCATTGCGCGTGTAATTCTTGGATCAGCATTAACAGGACCGGGCCCCATTAATAATCGATAAGGGGGATTGATTTGATCATATTGAGTGACATCTAACATCCGAAAACTCCTATTTAAAGAGATGAAAATATATAAAGCTAATGATAAATTATTGCTAAATATTGTAAATAATCAAATAACGAATTAATTATATAAAAACTTATAATTTTTATACTTAGTTAGTTAAATTTTTTTTAATAGTTAGTAAATGAATATATTTATCACATTTTCCAATTTGGATTTAACTATAATGATAAGTATTTTAGTACGTTTAATACAAAGAACCAGCTATTTTTGTGTAGCTATTAAACTATCAGGAATTAAGGAGATATCAATATGAATATTTTAGAAAATGATGTTGCTGAAATAGTTAACTGGATTGCCAGTTTTGGCGGCTTAGAAAACGGTGGAACTACCCGTTTACTTTATTCTGATGAATGGCTACAAGCTCAAAATCAATTGAAGCAGCGTATGCAACAATTTGGAATGGAAACCTATTTTGATGATATCGGTAATTTGTTTGGCCGAATTCCAGGAAGCAAATATGCAGAACAAGTTATTATGTCTGGTTCTCACGTTGATACCGTTATTAATGGCGGTCGATTAGATGGCCAATTAGGGATTGTTGGCGCATTTTTAGCTATTAAATATCTTTATGAAACTTATGGCAAGCCATTAAGAACATTAGAAGTAGTCTCTTTTGCAGAAGAAGAGGGTAGCCGATTCCCATACTCTTTTTGGGGAAGTAAAAACGTTTTAGGTATGGCTAATCCAGATGATGTTAAAAATATTCAAGATAAAGCGGGTATCAATTTTGTTGATGCAATGACCCACTGTGGATTTAAATTTAATACCAAACCTGCCCGTAGTGATATTAAAGCCTTTGTTGAGCTTCATATTGAACAGGGTGGTGTATTAGAACGTGAACAAAAAAGTATTGGTGTCGTAACCAGTATTGTTGGTCAACGTCGCTACAATATTCGTTTATCGGGTCAAGCTAACCATGCCGGTACAACACCAATGAGCTATCGTAAAGATGCGGTATATTGTTTTAGCCGTATCTGTCAGGAATCGATTAATAAAGCGGTCAAGATGGGTGATCCATTAGTCTTAACATTTGGTAGCGTTATACCAAAACCGAATGTTGTTAACGTTGTACCTGGCGAAGTTTTATTTTCGATGGACTGTCGTCATACTGATGCTAAAACATTGATCAGTTTTACGAAAGAAATTGAGCAAGATATGCAGCGTATCGCAGCAGAAATGGGGCTGGCTATAGATATCAATTTATGGATGGATGAAGCCCCGATTCCAATGGATAAAGCACTAACAAAAATGCTTGAAAAGCAGTGTCAAGAAGAAGGGCTAAGCTATAAAGTGATGCATAGTGGTGCAGGGCATGATTCACAAATTTTTGCGCCAAAAATACCGACGGCCATGATTTTTGTACCAAGTATTGACGGTATTAGCCATAATCCTGCGGAAAATACGCATTTAGCAGACTTAACCGAAGGCGTAAAAGCGCTAGCTTATGCACTTTATCAATTAGCTTATAAAGAGTAGCTAATTGTAAATTGCGATAGAGTAAAAGCTATTTGATTAACAAGAACAGATAAATAACTAAAGTAAACCGACACAGAATTTAGTCGATAAAAGTAAGGAAATTAGTATGGGCTATATAAATAATAATATCGGATATCCTAAAGATCTACTGGCGTCACGTGCGGTAATAAAAAAGGATAATTATGCTTTAATTCCACAAGATGGTTTAGTTAAAAATGTGATTCCTGGCTTCGAAAATTGCGATATTACTATTCTATCGACACCAAAATTAGGCGCTTCGTTTGTTGATTATATCGTAACCATGCATCGTGGGGGTGTAAATGCACAAGGTTTTGGTGGTGATCAAATAGAGACATTTGTGTATGTCATCGAAGGGGATGTTGAAGCTAAAGCAGATAAACAAGCGTTTAAATTACAAACTGGCGGTTATTTGTATTGTCCACCAGGTGTGAAATTATTTTTAAAAAATAATGCTGAAACATCAAAGCTCTTTTTATATAAACGTCGATATCAGCCACTAGCAGGTCATAATCCTTATGTGGTTGCGAACAATATCAATAATCTTGAAAAAATTAACTATGAAGGTATGACAGACGTTATCATTCAGGACTTTTTACCAAAAGAACTCACATTTGATATGAATTTTCATATTTTAACGTTTAAGCCTGGTGCTAGCCATGGTTATATCGAAACTCATGTGCAAGAACATGGTGCTTATCTATTAAGTGGTGAAGGGATGTATGTCTTAGATAATGACTGGATCCCTGTTAAAAAGGGTGATTATATCTTTATGGCAGCGTATGCGCTACAGGCTTGCTATGCAGTAGGGCATGAGTCATTAAGTTATATTTATTCAAAAGATTGTCACCGAGATGTAGAAATATAAAAATTAAGCCATTGGATAAGTCGTCATCGATGGCTTATCCAATCGTTATTTGAATAGGAAGCTAGTTTATGAGTAACATTTTTAAAATATCTGCGACCGGTCTATCAATGAATTATATGCCCGAGTATGTCGCCAAGAAAAGTATACCGTTACAGTGGTGTGTGATTTAGCCGGTGTACCATTAGAAGTTGCTGTTATTTTCTTTGGTGTAGACTATTTCTTAGGTATTACTCGTGTACCATGTAATATTATGGGAAGTGTGTTCTGTTCAATCATAATGGCGAAAAAACGTGGTGAGTTTGATAAAGAGATCTTTAATACACCATTAGAGCAATTGATGAAGCAAGAACAAGTTAAATAGTGCTAGTCTATTGAAGTAATTTGTAAAATAGGCATAAAGAAATTATTAATTGTGGTAGATTATTTCTTTATTGTTAAACGGTAAAATAAGAAGTGAGATGAATATGAACAAATTTGATTTAATCATAAAAAATGGTTTGGTTATTTTGGATTCGGGTGAAGTCAAAACCGATATAGCAGTCAAAAATGGTAAAATTGCTGCAATTGGTTATGATTTAGGGAATGCTCAAAATGTAATAGATGCTGACGGCTTAGTTGTCAGTCCAGGTATGGTTGATGTTCATGTTCATATTACCGACCCTGGTGGCGTACGAGCGGACTGGGAAGGGTATGTAACAGGAACCAAATCCTGTGCTAAAGGCGGTGTCACTTCTTTTATCGAAATGCCATTAAATCAATTACCAGCAACGGTCAATGCCGCTAGTATCGATAAAAAATATCAAGCAGGTAAAGATAAACTTTATGTTGATGTCGCCTCGTTTGGTGGTTTAGTGCCACATAACTTAAACGGTGGTATTCAAGAGCTTGATAAAGCAGGTGTTGCTGCATACAAATGTTTTATGACGGCATGTGGTGATCCGAATATCGAAGGAGACTTTGATAGAGCTGATGATTATACGTTATATGAAGGCATGAAACAGATTGCTAAAACAGGTAAGATTTTAGCTATCCATGCTGAAAATGGTGTCATTGCAAGTGGACTTGCTAAAGCAGCTCGAGCTCGTGGTGAAACGACATTAGCGCAGTATGTTGCGACTCGTCCAGTATTTACTGAAGTAGAAGCAATTCGTCGAGCTATCTATTTTGCTAAGATCACTGGATGTCGTATCCATATTTGTCATGTAGCTTGTCCTGAAGGTGTTGTTGAAGTCATGAAGGCACGAGAAGAAGGTGTCGATGTGACTTGTGAAACATGTTTACATTATCTCTATTTTGTTACTGATGAGTTAGATGCGATCGGTATGTCGACGAAATGCTCTCCTCCAATTCGTGATTTAGCGGCTAAAGAAGGATTATGGCAGCAGATTTTCTCTGGTGCATTATTGACTGTGGTATCAGATCATTCGCCTTGTTCACCAGATTTGAAGGACAAAACCAATGCATTTGATGCTTGGGGCGGAATCTCTGGTGTACAAAATAACGTAGATATCTTTTTTGATGAAGCGGTACAAAAAAGAGGTCTATCATTGAAGGCATTTGCTGATTTAATTGCTAAAAAGCCAGCTGAACGCTTTAATTTACCGACTAAAGGCTCAATTACAGTTGGTAAAGATGCCGATTTAGTGTTAATTAAACCAAATGCATCTTATGTATTGCAAGCAAGTGATTTAGAGTATCGTAATAAATTTAGTCCTTATGTTGGGAAAACAATTAACGCACAAGTAGCTCAAACTTACTTACGTGGTCAATTAGTTTACTCGCAAGAGGGTGGCGTTGTTGAAAAACCGATGGGTGAGTATATCTATCGTTAAAAAAATTATTTAATAATAAAAAACGGATGGTATGTGCCATCCGTTTTTATTTTATCGTTTTATATCAATATTTTTATAAAAAGCTTCAGTAATAGGATTATTATTAGTAAATAAAGTCACCAATTCATTAATGACTTTACCCATATTATTTTTTTTCCAAGCTAGCGATAATTGAGATGGTAAACGCGTATTAATCACTTCACAAGGTACTAATTGATTTTTATCGATATAAGGTTGGCATAGTGTTTTTGGTAGGAAACCTGCACTTACCCCTTTTAAGTGGCAAAGTAATTTAGTTTGCAAATTAGGGACAAGAATTTCTCGTTGTCCAGAGAGTAGCCAGCCAATACGTTTACTCATTTTTATTGAAGTATCTTCGATATTTATTGCATCAAAGTTTCTTAGTGTTTCATTACTTAATTTGCCATTTATTTTTGCTAATGGATGATCTTTTTCTGCAACAAATATCCAAGTAACTTCACCAATCGGGTAAATATTAAACATCGTGTCAAGGGATTCCCAACCTGTTGCACCAATCGCAAAATGGCTATCACCGTTGAGTAGAGAGTCCCATACTCCCATATAAACTTGTCTTTTAATGTTAAACTGGGTAAAAGGGAACAGCTTTTTAAGGTAGACAAGTAACTCGGCTACCGCTTCTGGGGAGTAAAGTATATTATTAATGGTAATATTGACTTGCCGTTCAATACCATTTTGAATCTCTTTTAGCTCTTCAGGCATGTGTTCAATCCATCTATGCCAATTACAACAGTGTTGGTAGAGATGTTCACCTGCTAAGGTTAATGAGATAGAGCGAGTAGTTCGTTTAAATAACTGAATACCCAACTGTTGTTCTAGTGCTTTAATTCGGTAGGTGATAGTTGCTGGTGTTTTAAAAAGAAGTTTTGCTGCTTTTGAAAAACTATTACATTCAACGATAGTAATAAATGTTTTTATCGTTTCTTGATCTAACATGATTATACCTATCCATATTTATATTTTTCTAATATTAATGAACCTAACCACATACCAAGTAATAAGTCGGCACCGGAAGTATGACCATAACTGAGTAATCGATTTACTGCGGTTAAGTTTGTATATCGTTTATTCTGGATTAAGTGTAACACATTTAATAGATTTGCAGAAAAAATTCCCATCATTGCATAGTGGAGAAAATTGGCACTCACTTTAGTTGTCTGTTGCTCAAGCAGGGAAAGAGGAAATTGATTCGGTAAATTATCTAACAAGCGACTACAAAATGGATCAGAAAATAATAGTAGTAGCACACCAGTGATGACATCATCGCCCGTTGGAGTTAATCCTGGCCCTAAGCCAATGATCGAAGAGAGGTCTATTGATTGACCTTCTAAAAGTAAAGCGATTTGTTCACTTAAGTCGTGTAATTCTGTAGGCAATCTATTTTTTTTAATGGATTTTAATGAGCCAAATAATCCTGTAGGTTGATCAAATTGATGGATTAGTTGATCGATAAACGTAAAAGAGGAGATGAACTTCTGCGTAATTTGTAATTGTAACTTACGGGCATTATTACTAATTAAGATCTCATTATTGACTACAATTCCTTGTGAATTTTGTTTTATTGGTCGCGATTGATTAGCAAGTAACAGGCTATGCAGATAATCAAAATCACACTCTTTAATTATCATCCCCATTGGGCTAATTCCATTATGGTGACGATGTAGGGTAATTAATTGTTGTTGCTGGTTAAGTAAATTAATTACCCTATCATGAATACTAAAACAGTGAAGCGATCCAATTGAATTGGGTATAGCGGTACTTATCGCTAACGGCTTCACTGATTTCATAATGACTACCCCTTAATATCCATTTTTTCAGCTAATGCAATCAAAGCTTTCTCAAAGCATGCTAATGGTGCTCTTACCGTACCCGCACCAATTTGACCAATACCTGGTTTTTTATGAGCGATACCTGTATTGATTAATGGCGTAATTCCAGTTTCAACAACACGACGTAAATCTAGCCCTAAGCAACTACCTTGGAAATCCCATGATGGAATCTGTAACATTGGGTTGTGAGTCAAATAAATTTCACTCATCTCTTCTGAAGTCTCAATTGCCGCATCAAGTCCACCAGCACCCACAAAGCGAGTTACCCCAGGCGCTGCAACCATCGCTGCACCACCAACACCAAACGTTTCGGTAATGGCGCTATCACCAATATCAGAGTTTGCATCGGCTTGACTATAGCCAGTAAAGAATAGTCCTTCTGGTGTATTAACTGGTGCCGTGAACCATTGATCACCCAGTCCACTGACTTTAATACCAAAATCTTTGCCATTACGAGTCATGACTGTAACAATCGTACCAGCCTCAATTGTTGCAGCACTATCCATAACTGCTTTACAATAAGCCATAGCAAGATTAAGGAAGAATTGATCTGTGACACTTAAGAAATCAAAAATTTTGCTCATTTCATCTTTTGGTCGATTTAGTTGAGCCAATTTTGGTGCTAAGGTTCTTAATAGTAGAGCTGAGGCTGCAATATTACGTTGATGGAATTCATCTCCCATGGTAATCGCTTGTGCCATCATTGCCGTTAAATCAATTCCATTTTCAAATAATTGTAGTGCTTCATTTAATGCCGGAGCAAGTGAATCTCTCATCCAACGGTGACGTTGTTGTACATCTTCACCGTAGGCTCCGAAACGCATCACTTTACCAATACCTTCATTCAAATTACAGTAGGCATAATTACCATGAGGCATATTTTTGACTTCAAGCATTGGCATATTAGCAGAAGTTATACCACCCATAGGGCCAACAGAGTTAACAGAATGACAAGGAATAAACTCTACTTTGCCATTTTTTAATAGGTTAATAGCATCTGCTTCATTATTCGCCCAACCTTCAAATAGACAAGCACCAATACATGCTCCTTGCATAGGTCCAGTCATATCATCCCATTTAATCGGTGGTCCAGCATGGAGTAATTTGTAACCTTGTTGTAATGTTGGTACTGCTTCTTTTGCAGGTTTAACACCGATCCAGTGTGGACGAGCTTCTTTAATACGCTCAATAATTGCTTCATTTGCTTCATTAATCGAATTGTACTTCATATTTTGAACCTCTTATCGTAATTTTTTTAAGATATTAGCTAGTTGCGGATTGCCGCCTGCAATAGGGGCCCATTGATAATGAATAACAGCGATGCCCGCAGATTGTAAATCCTCAGCGAAACTTCTTAATCCTGCATTAATAACACTGACACCTTTTAACAAAGGGGGTTGTTCTGATTTTGTTTGATTATGGCAAACTGGATCAATTAATTTACAAGAGAGTAGGACTGCTTCAGGTAAGTTATCAAGTACAACAATACCGTTCTCTTTTAATAAATTAATTTGTTCTGTACGATTTTGTGGATCACTCTCTGTACCCGTGACGGTTGCAATAACAATTAATGGATTATCTTGTGTACGGAGTTTTTTAGCTTGTTTAACACCTTCAATAACTGATTCAGCAGGGTTTTGGTTAGCACCATAACCAATCACTAGATCAATCAGTAACACACCGACATTGTTATTTTTACCTAAGGCCGCAATCTCTTGTTCACGAATAGAGGGATCAATCATCGGATGAGGGCGACCAACGGTATAAAAATCATCACCAAGATCGACAATTTTATGTCCTTTAGCATCTAACATAATGCCTTTATCATGAGAAGAAGAGGTCGTCACATCCAGTTTTTCTGCTAATAGCATCGCAGCTTCAGCGGCTAAAGTTCCGCCAGTATATAAACCATAAATCAAGCGACCTTTAACTGATGGAACAGACTCTGCTGCTTGCTCTACTTTCGATAGTAGACAAGCGATACGAGCAGCTTCATCTAACGTATTGGCAAAATAGATGTTCTTGTCTTGCATTTTTTCTGGTTTACTGCCTAAAAACAGTGCCACAATCGGTTTATCGATTTGCTGCATCGCTTGGATAATTTTCTTACGGACACTTTCTGCTGGTGGTTTAGAAACAAACGTAATAATTTTAGTATTACTGTCATTACTAAGCATGGTTAATGCGGTTAAGGCACTAATTCCACCTATATCAGCAGAAAGATCTCTTCCACCTAAGCCGATAGCATGAGTGATCCCCTGATTATGGAGTGCAATTTGCGAGGTAATTTCTTGAATGCCGGTACCCGAAGCTCCAACAATACCAATATTACCTTTTGGTGTTACGTTAGCAAAAGCAAGCGGAGCTCCGGCAATAATTGATGTACCGCAATCTGGTCCCATGACAATTAGCCCTTTCTCAGTCGCTTTTTGTTTTAATTGAATTTCATCAGCCACAGAGACGTTATCAGAGAACAACATTACATTTAGGTTGTGATCTAATGCATCATTTGCAAGTCCACAAGCATATTCCCCAGCAATAGATATTAAGACTAAATTGGCATCAGGAAGTTTATTAATCGCAGTTTCTAGGCGACGAGCTTTAAGTAAACGAGAGCCGCTTTTTTGTTGATTAGCACTTTTTAATGACTCTTCTAGTTTTTCGCTGATCAGGGCAACAATATCAATATCAGAATGTTCAGCTTTAATACCAACGCAAATATCATTAGGGGTTGCCTCATCAAACTGATCGTTCCAAAAGCCTGTATTGCGTAATAAAGATTTATTAGCCGGCGTTCCCATCATAACGGAAACTTCGCTAACATCCTCAATTTGGCTAAGTTTCTTCGATATTAGCATCAAGCTAACCGAATCTTGGAAACTGCCTTTTTTAATAAACGCTTGAACCATGAAATTTTATCCTCAATGTAATTAACGACTATTTTGTGTTAAACAAAATTTCGGAGTTAAATAAAATTACTCACTTTAAAAGAGATAATCCAATATCTTTAGTAATTTAGCCAATATCTTATCGCTAATTTAAGATTATTCGGTGATTTATATCACAAAAAGATAAAATGGAATTTAGTTAAATTTTATTATAAATCATAATATTAATTTTGTTTTTTAATTTTTTTCAATAAATAGCGTACCAATGTTGAATTAATTTGAATAGCCTAAAAACAATGAAATAGATCACAATATATTACCTGAGTAACACGTAGACTTAAGTCATAGAGACTAAATTGATTAAGAATTAATAAATAAGGTGAATAAAGATGGAATTAATTGTAATTGCGTTAGGCGGTAATGCTATTTGTAAACGTAATGAAGCATTAACAGTTGAAAATCAGTATAACAATATTGATGCGACTGCGAAACTAATCGCAAATCTTGCCGGCAAGTATAAAGTCATTATTGTACATGGCAATGGCCCACAAGTCGGGTTACTTGCATTACAAAATGCAGCATATACCGAGTTACCACCTTATCCATTAGATATTTTAGTGGCCGAAACTCAAGGTATGTTAGGGTATATGATTAGCCAAAGCTTGCAACAATTTAAGCAGGTAAAAAATGTCGTTACTCTATCAACACGAGTTGCCGTTGATAAAAACGATCCTTCATTTAGTAATCCTACTAAATTTATTGGTCCAGTTTACTCACCGAGCGATGAGGCTGAGTTAGTTAAAAAATATGGTTGGACTTTCAAGGCTGATGGTAAGTATATTCGTCGGGTAGTTCCATCACCAAAACCACAGACTATTATTGAACTTGATGTGATTAAAAAATTATTATCAGAAGATACTATTCTTATCTGTAATGGTGGCGGCGGTGTGCCAGTTGTTAAACAAGAGACTGGTTATCAAGGCATTGAGGCCGTTATCGATAAAGACCATTCTGCAGCTAAATTAGCGACAGAACTTGGTGCTGACCATTTGATGATTTTAACGGATACTGACTTTGTTTATTCTGACTGGGGAACACCGCAACAAAAAGCTTACCATAAAGTTAAACCAGATGAATTGCGTTCATTAGCAAAAGAGGATGGTTCAATAGGACCTAAAGTTCAATCCGCTATTGATTTTGTTGAGACAACAAAAAATACCGCTTACATTGGCAGTTTAAATGATTTAGAAAAATTATTAGCGGGTACTACCGGAACGATCATTAGTGCATAAAGGAATTAATTTTTTCATTGATAACTAAATAAAATCGGAAATAAGATATTTTAACATCTTTATATGGAGCTAAATCATGAGAGTAGATAAAGAAACATTGCATAAACTAATATCAAATAAAATGCATAAAGCAGGACTCACCAAGGAAGACGCTGATGCTGCTGCAGATGTTTTAACGTTTGCTGATCTTCGTGGTGTGCATTCGCATGGCGCAGTTCGTGTTGAGTATTATTCTGAACGTATTGCCAAAGGCGGTATTACCACTCATCCTAACATTAAATATACAGAGACTGGGCCAGCTAGCGCAATATTAGATTATGATAATGGTTGTGGTTTAGTTGCAGCAAAAGTGGGTATGGAAAAAGCGATTGCTATGGCTAAGAAAAATGGTGTCGCAGTCGTCGGTATCAAACATATCTCTCACAGTGGTTCTCTTGGTTATTTTACCGAAATGGCAGCACACCAAAACTTAGTGGCTATTTCGATGTGCCAATCTGACCCAATGGCAGTTCCTTATGGTGGAGCTGAAGAGTTTTTTGGTACCAATCCTATTGCGTTCGCAGCACCTAGCGCCGACGGTCGAGTCATTTCATTTGATATGGCAACAACTGTACAAGCTTGGGGAAAAATTCTTCATGCTCGTTCTAAAGGTGTTGATATTCCATCAGACTGGGCGGTTGATGCGAATGGTGAACCGACTACCGATCCACATAATGTGAATGCATTAGTCCCAATAGCCGGTGCAAAAGGTTATGGCTTAATGATGATGGTTGATGTGCTGTCTGGTATTTTACTTGGTGTACCATTTGGTAAAAATGTCTCCTCTATGTATGCAGATTTATCTAAAGGTCGTGATCTTGGCCATTTACATATTGTCATTAATCCTGAGTTTTTTATTGGTCTAGAAGTATTTAAAAATTCAGTTTCAACTATGTTAGATGAGTTAAAACAAGTTAAGCCAATGAAAGGGGTAAAAGAAGTATGTTACCCAGGTGAAAGAGGCAAAGCTCGAGAAGATGCTTATCTTCGTGATGGTATTGAAATTGTCGATGATATTTATAATTATTTGATCAGTGATGATATTCACTTCAATCGTTATGATCATAAAAATAAATTCGCTGAATAATTAAGATAACAATATTAATCTCTAATCCTGCATTATTGGGGTAGGTAATTTGAGCAAGAACAACATATGTCGAGTTAGATTGCTTATCCCATATATTATCAAGTAAATTTTCAAGGTAACAATAAATTAAATAATGTACTAATAAACATCTGACATCAATACGATGTTCTATTTGCTATAACTGTTATCTAGAAATAACGTAATACCATGATTAGAGTTCAAGTGTATCACTTAATAAATTAGGATAGCTTAGTATATGAATAACGAAAAAGCATTAGCAGTACCAAATAAATATTGGGTTAAAATCGTCATTATTTTTTTCCTCGGTTGGTTTGTATTTATGCAGGTAGATCTGTATTTAGCCCTATTATTGGTGAAATTAAACAAGCTTATGATATCGACAATGCTCAGGCGGGCGGTATTATGAGTCTATTCTTTTTGGCTTATACTATTTTACAAATCCCATCGGGTATTTTAGGCGATAGAATTGGTCGCAAAAAGGTTTTAGTCACCGGTTTTATTCTATATGCTGCATTTATTACATCGATTTTTTTTGCGAATAGTTTTTCAGTTTTTATTTTACTATGGATGTTAGCTGGCGCAGCACAAGGTAGTTATTATGGGCCTCAATATGCTCTATCTACCGAAGCGATCCCTAAAAAATGGATCACATTAGGGAGTGCTGTTATTGGTAGCGGTATGTCTTTTGGTATTGCTTTTGGTTATAGCTTATCAAGTATTATGACCACAAAACTACATACTTCATAGAAAATCCCGTTTGTAACGGTGGCGATTCCTATTTTAATCGTTGCATTACTGATGATGATCTTTGTTAAAGAAAATATTATTAAGAAAACACAAGAACAGGGCAATGCAGACTTAGCTAATGTTCATAAACCATCAACGATTGAGCAAATTATTTTATTATTTAAAAATCGTAATTTAGTACTCGCCTATATTACTATTTTCTGTTCAATTTATGGATTCTTTGTGATTATTACTTGGTTACCAAATTATTTAGAAGCTGAACGAGGTATGGATAAAACTGAAGCAGCTAGCTTGGCATCTATTGTGCCTTGGATATCGATAATTGGGACCTTGCTATGTAGTTATGTTTCAGACAAATTAGGTCGCCGTAAACCAGTCGTATTGTGTATGTTACCACTATCATTAGTCGCTATTTTCTCTATTGTTTATTCTGACTCTTATACCGTACTTATCGGTGTGTTAGTGTTGTATGGTTTTATTGGTAAAATCAGTCTAAATCCAGTATTAATTGCTTTAGTTGCTGATAATGTACCGAAAACTTCGTTAAGTACTGCATTTAGCTTATATAACTGTATTGGTATGTCGGCATCGATTTGCGCACCTTATGTGACTGGATTAATTTCTGACAACTCAGGAAGCTTAAATAATGGTTTCTATTTTGCGGCATTAATTACAATTATTGGTATTATTGCCATGTTATTTGTGAAAGAGGGTAATCAGACCAAGTAACTTACACTATTATAAATAGAAGAGAGCATACTCTAATTATTGATAATCACTTTATTGGTGGAGTGATTATTCGTAATTAGTTAAAGGGATATTATTATCCCTTTTGTTTTTTAGAAATCTTTAATTTTAAAGTGTTTTTTTACTATATTTAGATCTTTCAACAAGATTTTAACGAACCTATTCTTTAATTTACTATTGCTTTATTTAGTTGAGAAAGTTGTCTCGTTATAAACTATAATCTTGTAATAATATGTTACTTAACAGGATGATGGCGTTACTTTGAATCAAGGATGTTGGTAGTCAAAGTAGTGTATCAGGTGGTTAGCAACTGTCATAATCTATTAAGTATGATAGGATTATAACCAGTTGTTTATTTAACTAATTAAGGAGTAGATCATGATGAAAAAAATTCTCTTTTTACTTTTTACATTATCTTTTTCAATAAGTGCATACAGTTATGAGATGCGTCAAACCGCTGTAAAAAGCGAGTCAATGGATAAACAGTTGAAGGTCACTGTTGTTGTACCAGACTCTTATAATACTAATGCCGATAACTATCCTACTATTTATGTTCTACATGGTTGGAGTGGTAATGAACAAGATTGGGTTAAAAACAGTGATATAGCAAAACTTGCCGATCAGTATCAAGTTATTTTAGTAATGCCAGATGGGGATTATGATAAATGGTATATTGATAGTCCAGTTGATAAGAATAGTCGCTTTGAAACTTATATTAGTCAGGAGCTTGTAGCTGCAATTGATCACGATTTTAGAACGATTGCCAGTAAGAATGGGCGAGCTATTACAGGATTGAGTATGGGTGGATTTGGGGCACTTAATATTGCTGTGAATCATCAAGACCAGTTTGGTGCGGTTGGTAGTATGAGTGGTGGAGTTGATCCTCGTGAATTCCCTAAAAACTGGGGATTAGAACAGGTATTTGGTAATCATGTTGATAACGCTAAATTTTGGGATAATAAAGCAATTATTAATAATGCCCATCATTTTATCTTTTCTGATATCGATATAATTATTGATTGTGGCACTGATGATTTTTTTATTAATTCAAATCGTCAATTACATAATAAATTATTAGCATTAAAGATTCCTCATGATTATATTGAACGTAATGGCGGTCATACTTGGAATTACTGGGATAATGCTATTAAATATCAAATGCAGTTTTTAATTGATGCACTCAATACTAAGCGAGCATTGCAATTATTGCCTCAGTAGCAATAGTGTTTTTATGCTAAATTAACACTATACAGCAATAATTTAACGAATAATCGACTCGATTATCATTTTGATATATTAAGCATGCCATTAATTTGGCATTGCTTATTATTGCTACTTGACCGCACCAAATTGTTAAATAGGATCGTTATTTTTTATTTTACTCAGTACAAAATAAGCTATTCCACCCACGATAAAACCAATTAATCAGGTCAAATTAACCTCTAAAAAGGCGAAAAAGGCGCCAATTAGCATTGCAATAATCGCAATTTTATTCACGCCAGCATATTGACCATCGCTTTGATATAATGCTTTGATGTCAACTTGTTGTTTACTGAGGATATAATAATCGACTAATAAAATAGCGATGATTGGACCAAGAAACGCTGAATAGATACGAATAAATAGTTGCAAGCTAATTGCATTATCATTTTCTACAAGTAGCCATGGAAAAGATGCAATCGCTAATAATCCGGTGATAATGACAGCGGGTTTATAGTTTAATTTTGTTAATATACTAATGACATAAGCGGGTGCAACAATATTTGCAACCATATTTACGCCAATAACGCCAAGAATAATAAATATTGATACGATCACGGTGATATATTCATTTTGTATAACAAGAGGAAAGGCTTCAACAGGATTGACTATACCCGTAACCGCAGCTAGCATCGCCCCGATTGTAAGAACAAAACCATATGCGATCAGGATCGGAATAAAGTATAGAAATCCGCGTTTTACATCACTAACACCTAATTTGAGTTCACGTGAATAATCTGAGGCACTTAAGAAAATTGCTGCATAATTGCCCATAAAAACCATGATAAATCCCCAAATTTAATTCCCCATGTGCCTTCAGTATGTAACCAATTTTGACTTACCACATCACTATATTGGGTCAATAAAATAATAAAGACATAAATTAAAGCAACCATAATGACAATTGATATCAACGTTTCAACCCATTTTATAGAGTGAAAACCATATAACGATAAAATAATTTGAATTACTTGTAGTATTAAGAAACAGACAAAAATATTATCAAATGAGCCATGTGTCGCTATTTTTACAATCTCATTCAGTGCGGTTCCACCAATCCAACTTTGAAAACCATACCAAACAATTGCTGGTATTCCTCTCATCAGTGAGGAGACGATTGAGCCTTTGATGCCAAATGACATTCTTAATTGGATAACATAAGGGGCACCAGTTCGATAACCAAAACGATCATTTAATACGAAAATAATGGATATGATTGATATTGCAATAAGTGCAGCGACTGTTGTTTGTAAAAGGTTGATTGTTGCAATTCCCGCTACAAATAGTGAAGCGCCTAACGTCATATTACCTAAATTAACACCATCGGCGATCCACATACAGATATAGGTAAAAGGGGGGATTGTTCGTTCAGAATTGTTTTTAGGAAAGAGGGTGCGATTAGTCTTAATAGTAATTGAATCCAACTTTTCAGTCATTCAGGAATATCCTTGTGGCTAATCGTATAAGTAAATCAGTATACTGTAATTGTTTCGATTTTATGTTTTTTTATTTATCAAGTTGTGATGTAACACAGATAATTGATCATATGTTATATGATTTAAAGGGATTTATTTAACAGTATGTATTATCAAAAAAAGTACAATAATCGTTTATAAAACAATTATTTTATTATAATTTACTTATTTTTGACTTAATCTTTGCAGACTTAACAATTTGTTAAATTGAATGGTTTTATGCTTTATGGGATACTTTGCCTACATTATTAAGGAGCTTAAAATGAAAATATTAAAAATGTCAGGTTTAGTTGCTGCGATTGCTTTATTGAGTGCTTGTGCTCAAACTCCAGCAGAAAAAGCTGCAGAAGCAAAAGAACATGCTCAACAGTTATTAGAAACACAAATCACTTTAGCGAATGAGTGTGATCCACAGGCTGCAACATTAATGCAACAACTTCCGACTGCCAACAGTTTACCTGCGGCTCAAAAAATCATGTTTGAAAAAGAGTACTACGCTAAAATTAATAACCCGACTTTCCAAGCGTGTTATAACTTAGCATGGAAATCATATAAAGAAGAAAACCAACTAAAAATTGCCAGAATGCAAGAATGGAATGAGGCACAAGAATTAGATTGGGATAATGGTATGTTCTTTAATGGTCCATTTGGTTACTGGTAATAGCGGTAATCACAGTAAGATGCAACTAAGCGGATAATGATTTATCCGCTTTTTTTATTTTCACTGTCTCATTTTTGTGATTTTATTAAATAATATTTTTTTAAGTTATTATAAATCAATTAGATAAATTTATTTTGAATTAATACTTATTGCTCCCTTTATTATACCTATCGATTACTTATTCTCTATTTCCTATATTTTCGATAACAATTCAAAAATTAACCATTTGATTTTATTTATTTTATTTTTATCTATTTATTAATTCTTCAAGCGTGACAGTTGTCTCAAAAATAATACTATAACATTTTCATTTATTTAGGTTTTTTATGGAAAAAAACTATTGCTATTGATTTTTATTTGATTAAACTCGTCTAAGTTTGATTTTCAAGTAGGTGAGTAAAGTGAGCAAGATGAGTAATAATATGATGAAAGAGAGTAGCACATTATATTTTGAGCGTACTGTTTTTAGAACTCCTACTATTTATTTTTAAGTCCTCCTTATTGGGGGATTTTTTTTGCCTGTAATTTGTATCTTAATACGTAAACCAGTGAGAGATTATCATGACAAATAAAGAAATTCTATTAGCAAGCCGTGATCAAAGTTTAAAAGCTTTTTTGATGAAACGCATTAAAGATAATGGGGGGTGGGTTAATGCTCACATGCATGCAGATCGAGCCTTTACCATTACAAG
This sequence comes from Orbaceae bacterium BiB, assembly GCA_036251205.1. Taxonomy (NCBI): domain Bacteria; kingdom Pseudomonadati; phylum Pseudomonadota; class Gammaproteobacteria; order Orbales; family Orbaceae; genus Orbus; species Orbus mooreae. The sequence goes on from CP133958.1 coordinate 297,659, forward strand.
AGAAAGTTTTGATGTTTACCAAAAGCAAACCTTAATGGAAAAGTGGGATACACTAGATCGTATTAAAGCGGCAATGACTGAAGACGATTATTATCGCCATTTTAGCATGGCGGTTGAACGTATGATTGAACAAGGTGTTACTGCCATGGGATCATTTATTGATATTGACCCAATCGCACAAGAACGAGCCATTCGGGCAGCACTTCGTGCCAGAGAAAATTATAAAAAAGATATTACGATTAAGCTGGTTAATCAAACCTTAAAAGGGGTAATTGATAAAGAGGCTCGTTATTGGTTTGATAAAGGTGCAGATTTAGTTGATATTATTGGTGGTTTACCAAGAAGAGATGAACGTGATCACGGCGCAGGAATGGGATTAGTTCATCTCGATGTGTTAATGCAAACCGGTAAAAAATTAGGTAAAATGGTTCATGTTCATGTTGATCAATTTAACTCACAAGATGAAATTGAGACTGAACAGTTGACAGATAAAACTCTTGAACATGGGATGCATGGTAAAGTTGTTGCGATTCATAGTATCTCGATTACGGCTCATAGTTTAGAATATCGCCAAAAACTATATAAAAAAATGAAAGAGGCACAAATGATGGTCATTGCGTGTCCTTTTGCTTGGATTGATAGCCCAAGACGTGAAGAGCAAGGCCCAACGCGTAACTCATTAACTCCCGTTGATGAATTAGCAGCAGCAGGTATTCCGGTTGCAATTGGGACTGACAATATTAGCGATTATATGTTACCGTTTTCAACAGGAAATATGTGGGAAGAGTTAAAATTATTGGTGACTGGATGTCGTTATACTGATTTAGATAATGTGATTAATGTTGCAACAAAAAATGGCCACCTTGTTTTAGGAATATAGAAATTATAGGTTAATTAATGAAAAATACAAAAACGCCTTTTTATAACCCGTTATTAAGTTATGAAGACAATTATCAGCAAGGTCCTTTTGGTGATTTTATGCTATCACCCAAGAATGTGACTGAAATGAAAACACCATCACGTTTCTTAAATCGAGAGGTTAATTTACCTTTTGGTATTCCTGCTGGTCCATTATTAAATGCTAAATATGTTAAAGCTGCGCTCGCTTATGGTTTTGATTTATGTGTCTATAAAACAGTGCGTACTAAAGCGCATAAAAGTCATCCTTTACCTAATGTGTTATCAATTCATCCAAAGGGTAAGCTGTCACATAATTTAGATATTGTATTGGCAGATACTCATTATGAATCGCCAATTTCGATAACTAACTCATTTGGTGTACCTTCATTTAATCCCGATGTATGGCAAGCGGATCTTGCTGATGCGGTTAATGCAGCGAAAACAGGTCAGTATGTCATTGGTAGTTTTCAAGGTACTCCTGGTAATGAAGCAACCATCGAAAAAGATTATGCTTTGGCCGCTCGTCTTATTGCTGAAACTAATGCCCCTATTTTAGAGGCTAATTTAAGTTGTCCTAACGAAGGGGCAAATAAGTTACTCTGTTTTGACTTTGATAAAGTTGAACGAGTAGCTAAAGAGATTAAAAATGCGGTTCCTGATAGACCGCTATTTTTAAAATTGGCTTATTTTGCTAATGATAGTGATGTAATGCCATTATTAAATAAACTTCATGGTGTGGTTGATGGATTCAGTACGATTAATACTTTATCAGCTACGCCCGTTGATAAAAATGGCAAACCTGCATTAGGTGCTGACAGACCAACTGGAGGCGTTTGTGGTGATGCTATTCGTTGGGCTGGCCTCGATATGGTTGCACGCTTAGTTCGGTTACGTAATGAATTAGCGAGTCAGTTTACTATTATTGGTGTCGGTGGTGTATGTAGTGCTGAGGATTATCAAGCTTATATTAATGCCGGTGCGGATGCTGTCATGAGTGCAACGGGTGCAATGTGGAATCCACGGCTCGCTTTTGATATTAAAAATAGTCTTAGCAAATAAATTGATTACTGTTAGTATAGGGTCTGGCAATGAGAAAAATGGACCCTTATGCTAACTTATCGTCCTGTCAATCATTATGATTTACCGCTATTAGCGACATTTCCCCAAAATGAAGATGAGCTTTATTTTTGTTATCCTAAAGGGATTTATCCATTTACTCCTGATCAGTTAATAGATATTATTAGTCATCGCTGTTACTCTACAGTGATTGAAAAAGAGGGTGTTTTGGCTGGTTTTGCTAATTTTTATCAATGGCAGCATCAAGGTTTATGTAAAATTGGTAATGTGATGGTAAATCCAATTTTCAGACAGCAGGGTATTGCGCGATATCTATTATCAGTCATGATCAAACAAGCTGTTGATATCTTTCAAGCTAAAGAGATTCAGGTTTCTTGTTTTAATACAAACACGGCTGCTTTATTGTTTTACCCTAAAATTGGATTTTTACCGATTAGTATAGAAGAGCGTTATGATAAGCAAAATCAAAAAATTGCTTTGATCCATTTTAGTAAAATTTTATAAATACTAATTATTAACTGGAGATATCATTATATGAGCAAATTAAATATTGTTGCAATTTTTACTATTAAGCCAGAGTTTAGTGCTGAGTTTAAAGTTGAATTTAAAAAAATTGTTGAAGGTAGTCGTAAAGAAAAAGGCTGTATTCAATATGATTTAAATCAAGATGTAAAAGATCCGAATACATATATTTTCACAGAGAGTTGGGAGTCCAAACTCGCTATTGAACAACATAATGCTGAACCGCATTATAAAGAGTTTGCTAAATTTGCTGAGGGTAAAGTTGCTAAAAAAGTTGTGCATATCATGACGCAGATCATCTAATTTTATACTAGAATAATATGTTACAGCAATTTTATAACGAAACGCCCAAAAGGGCGTTTAACGTTTCAGTCGATAAGGTTCATCCATAATGATAAAATCTTTTTCATCTAAGGCATCCACTATCCATTCTTTGACACCTTTTGTTTCGCAAATCAGATTAATATAGTTAGATAATACTGTTGATGTTTCTATCGAAAAATTTTTAAGTCTTAAACACATTGGTGCGTAAAAAGCATCGGCAATACTAAATTGATCAAATAGATAAGGTCCCCGAGACTGTTTTAAATACGAGGTTAAACAGTTATCTAAAAATCTTATTTGATTACATACCTCAGGATTGTCTCTTAAAATAATTTGCCCAATTTCTGCAAAGCTTGCTTCAATATTCATAGGTAAGTATTGACGAATAAGCTGATAACCAGAATGCATATAAGCGACTAAAGATCTTGCTTGTGCTCTTTGTGCAATATCTCTTGGCCATAGTGCATATTCAGGATGTTTTTCTGCCAAATATTCACAAATTGCTAACGAGTCTGTCACGATAGGACCATGATGATCAATAAGAATAGGAACCGTACCATAGATATTTAGTGGTAATACAGTTTTCTTGAATACTGAATCATCAGCAAAGCTGTCAAAACGAACCAGTTTTTCATGAAAAGATAAATCAAAATGTTTCATAATGACCCAAGGACGCATGGACCAAGTAGAGTAGTTTTTATTACCAATATAAAGTGTGTAGTCCATATTTTATCCTTTCTCAATTAGCTGCCAAAATACTATACAGATAGTTTTAATTTATTCTAATACTTCAACTTTAAGCACTCTTGAATCACTACGTCCAACATCATCAACGACTAATAATTTAAATAGACCACTTTTTACTGGAATCCAGTACATCGATTCATTAGCCGAATTACTGCCAATAAATTGATTATCAACAAACCAGTAAAGTTGTTTTACATCACCATCAACATTAGCAGTGAACGTTATTCGTTCATTTTTTTGATTATTAACCCTAAACTGATATACCACATTTTTAAGCGGCGAAGTAATTTTAGGTGGTTGACCATAGAAAGTTTGTGATAATAAACAGTGTGAGCTATCTGGCGGTGTTTTTTTCGGTATACCTGCTTTGGCAAAAATTTGAGCTAAATCAGATGGCCAATATTCAAAAACTTCGCTATGAGTTGTCTGTAAATTATAAGGCGGGCAGGCAACTTGACCTGTTTGGTTATCGATCATCACTGGACGGTAGATATTATCCACGGTGATCGGCGATACCCCAGGAATAAACCATGATTTTCCTTTGACTTTACACCATTTAGTAACAAGATTCCCGCTTGCTAAACAGATATCGACTTTTTTTAAATTCTGAGGTGGCTTTTGTTCTAAAATTTTATTATTAGGGTAGTAGGCATTAATCGCATCAATAATATTAAAAAATAGCGGTGTAGCTGCATCTGCGCCAACAAAGGCATTATTACTGGCTCCGTCAAAATTACCTAACCATACGATAAGTACATACTGTTTGAAACCACCCGCTGTCCATGCATCTCTGAATCCCCACGAAGTGCCTGTTTTCCAATAAATAGGGATCGCCGAGCTCTGTTTTTTGTATAAAATATCTTGCTTACGGGTATTTTGTAATAACATCTCTTTTGTCATAAAACTAGCTTCTGGACTAATCACTTGTTTGGCAAGCGGTTTTGAATCAGTTGAATTTGCCAATAATTGTAGTGGTTGCCATTTTCCTTGGTTCGCTAATATTGCATAAAGGCTCGCTAGCTCTTGTGGCGTCACTTCTCCGCCACCAAGTACCAATGCTAGACCATAATGACTTTCAGATGCTAAATTTTCAATATGTGTTTGTTGTAAAAATTGATAGAAAGAGGGGGTTTTCAATTTTGATGCAACGTAGACGGCTGGAATATTACGACTACGAATTAATGCTTCTGTCGCCGAAATTGGACCTTTAAAATTATGGTCAAAATTTTCTGGTGTATAAAAGCCAAAATCAGTTTCGACATCTTTTAAAATCGTCATTGGATGCAAAATTCCTTGATCGATTCCCAGAGCATAAATAAACGGTTTTAATGTTGAACCCGGTGAACGTTTGGCTAATGTACCATTCACTTGTCCTTGTATCGTAGCATTAAAGTAATTAGCTGAACCAACCATTGCTTTAATTCCCATACTCTGGCTATCAACAAGCAATACTGACGCATTTTTTATCCCTTTTAACTGATTCCGCTCGATAAAAACATTAACCTGATTTTCAATAATTTTTTGTAGATTACTATCCAGAGTCGTTATAACTGTCGATTGAGGCTCTGTTATTAATGATTTTTGTATAATTTGGTTAATAAAATGGGGAGCAATAAATGGCAATTTTTCTGGTTGACGCATAACTAGCGGCTGATCAAAAAGAGCTGAAATATTATCATCAACAGGAGTACTTTCTTGCCAGCGAACAAATAGACGATTTCGGGCATTCACTAATGTAGTTCCCGCAATACCCGTTAATTTATCAATCCGATAAGTTGGTGATTGTGGTAAGACCATTAATGTCAACGCTTCGGGTAAATTGACTTGTGATGGTGGTTTATCAAAATAAATTAATGATGCAGCACCAATACTTTCAATATTTCGACCAAAAGGAGCATAATTTAAATAAGCTTCTAATATTTCGTCTTTAGAGTACATCATCTCGAGTTGAATTGCTCTGGCGATTTGTAGCAACTTGCCATCAATCGTTTTCGTATTTAGTTTGAAGTGCATCCTAGCTAGTTGCATGGTAATCGTTGATGCACCTTGACGGTTTCCACCACCAAAATAGGTTGCCCAAAATGCTCTAAATAAGCTAAACGGATTGAATCCTGGATGATAATAAAACCATTGATCTTCTTGTAGTAATAGCCCATCAACAATATAAGGCGATATCTCTTGTAACGGCGTCCATAAACGATAGCGATCATCATCAGCTAAGGTGACTCGCAGCAGTTTATGATTACTATCATAAAACGTCTGTGAAAAAGTTAATTCATTTGAAAGTGGTGGGTGGGGGTAAAGTCGTACAACCGTTAGCACTATAGCAAGTAGTAGCAAGGCAACTAAACTATTTTGATAGCGTTTGATTAACTTAAACAATAGTGACATAGTAATGTATTTTATCTGCAAGATAGAAGGGTACTCAGTGAGTACCCTTATTATTATTTATTGTCTTGGTAACACAGTTATTGTAGCGCCACCTTTTGATACAGCTTGAATATCACGATCGTACATCGCTTCACCGAATGCTGATGGTACAATATATTGTCCCACATTCGTTGCTTTGATTTGATACATGAAGGTTTGTGTCGTATCGTTTTCTGTTGAACCATAAATGATGACGCGATCTTCTCTGACATCAGTATAATCCGGATACCAAGTATAGTTACCCGTCGCTATTGGTGATATCCAGTGGTGCCCCGTATCCTCATCATAGTACTCTTCATCTTCTCCATCATATTCGCCTTCATCATCGTAATTATCTTGACTGCTCGTAATCGGTTGTTGAACAACTTCAAAGCCGCCAGGTAACAAATCAACAATAGCAAGATTGGTAGCGCCTTCCTCGGATAACGTACGAATTCTTACTGTGACATTAACGGTATCACCAATTGTGACGCTATTAACTATATTACCTTTATCATCAGTGAATTCACGATAAACTTCTAAGCCTTTGGTAATTGGTTGTTGTTGTATCGTTTTATCAAAGCCTTGTTCTGATAATAAATACCATGCAGGTAAGCTTGTTTGATTATTAAAACTAAGGCTATTAATATCAGCAGTAAATGTACCTTTTGCTAACAATCCTTTTAACTTAGCAATTGTCTCTAGTTTATCTGATTGTTTACCCGTAATGGTTAAGCTATCTGCTGTTAACTCCGTAGAATAAGCATTTGCCGAATAACTATCTAAGGCTAACATCGTCATTGCTGAAGATTGAGTCGTATAACGTCCTTGACCTAGCATTAATACCATATTCTCGAGTGCTTGAGCTGGAATATCTTTGGTATGTTCAGGGAAGTGTTTAGCGATCAGGTAAATTTTACCTGCATTCATCACCAATGGATCATAATAATAGTTGTTCCACCAAGCATTATCATAAGCTTTAGATAGCTCTTTCCACACAGGTTTAAATAATTTATTAGCCTCTTTATCCATTTTTAACATCTGATAAGACGAAGCTAAATAAAGGGCAGTTAAATCACTTTGCCACCATTTACTTTTACTCGCATTAAGGTCATCCATAATTGATGCAAGATAACTGGTAGTAACTTGATTTTGTCGAGTTAATAAATAGATTGCATAAGCTCGTAAACGTAAGCCATATTGATCGGTACGCCTTGATGAAGCGACTTGAGCAATATAATCATTTGCTTTAGTTAGCATTTTTGTTGGGATAACTTGCCCAGCGTCTTTCGCTTCTAACATAAAGGTAGTGACGTATAATGTGATAAATGGGTCAACATTATAAGTGGAATACCATAAGCCAAATGCACCTTCACTATTTTGTCTAGTTTGCAATGTTTGGAACAGTTGCTCTAATTGGGTCGAATTATTTTTAACTAATTCAAAATCAGGGTATTTGCTATTAATGATTAATGGCATCGCCCGGCTCACAATTTGCTCAGAACAGTAGTGAGGATAATCAGCTAAATAGGTTGCTAGACCTTTACTTAAAATAAATGGTGAAAATGAAACAGAAGCCTCACGAGTGCTAAATGGTGCATACATTTCACGCATTTTATCAAAACTTTGTTGGCTACCATCCATACGACCCATTATCGTTTTTAAACGATATTGAGAAGCAGGGCGCACAGATGTACTGACGTTACGAACAACCGATTTATCCCCATAAGTTGCTGTGAAACTAAAATCACCACTACCTAAGTTTTCAGTCGCGCGTAACTTAAATTTTAATGTGCCTTCTTTCATCGCACCAAGCGGAATTGTTTTGCTCGCTTCATCAAGTATTAATAACTGTGGTGATGTTTGTAGCGTAACAGTGATAGGAACAGCGGCTGTTCCAATATTTTCTAAGTTATTAGCAACACTTAAGCTTACTTCAAACTCATCATTTGGTGCAACAAAATAAGGGATATTCGGACTTAGCACAAAATCGTTACGTACTGTCGTCGTAGTTTGCGCATTACCCATCGTCTCTTTACCAACCGAGACGGCCATGATACGAATTTTGCCATTGAAATAATCAGGAACAGTATATTCAACGGTTTTTTCTCCATCGACATCAATAATACCAGACCAATAAGCAACAGGTTCATCAACTTTACGTCTAAATGGATTTAAATGACCAGATAGCTCATCAGATAGCTCATCAGCATCACCACCTGGCGCTGATAAATTCAATAATTTGCTATATTCAGGTAGAATTAAATCCAGTATTTGTGATGTTCTGACCGATAATGCTTTTTTACGAATAAATTCATTGAGTGGATTTTTTAATTTATATCCAGATACTTGTAAAATACCTTCATCAACGGCAAAAATAACCACTCGCTGTTTACTGTGGGTTTGTAAAGTAATCGGTAAAGTCTCACCCGGTTTGATTTTTTCAGGTGCGCTTAATTTGATATGATCATTAAATTTATCATTAGAAATTTTAAATGGAGCTACGGCATAGCTTAACGGACTCATAAAAATTTCGTCAGAACTTGGATCTCGAATAAACTGTACATTAATGTAAGCATTACCATCAACATTATCAGGTACGGTTATCTTCTGTACCGAACTTGTTGTGTCGGTTTTAAACCATTTCCAAGCATAAACTTTATCACGTTCTATCGTAATAATCCCACTACCTGTATAAGGTGCCGTAATTGAGACTTCAATTTCATCTCCTGCTTTATATTGGTTGTCGTTAATTTTTAAACCTAATTCAGCATTACGATCTAAATTTCGTGTAACATTGGCGGTACCAACAACTGAGTAGTTAGTTTGGTAAATAATTTGGCCACTTTTATTTTTAAGTTGCAAAATATAATTACCAGGCTCTTCATTAGCAATTTTATAATTTGTTGATTTTTCATCAATAGTAAAAGGGGTCTCTGACAATAAGATCTCTTTTGCCTTTGACTCATATTTATAAACACCTGATGGTTGTTTAACCAGGACAGAGAGATATTTACGTTCCAATTTAACAAGTGTTAAATCTGTCAGTGATATTTGCTCTAGATTTGAATCAATCGCAATCAGATTGATGATTCGAGTTGAATCCTTTTTAATATAATCAAGTCTTCCATCAACTTTAGAGCCAACTAAGTATTCATTTGGTGAAACAAAAACAGATGCTGTTGCAGCTACACTGCGACCACTATCAGGTTCAAATACCTCAGTAAGAACTTTTGCGGTATAGTTACCTTCAAAACTGCCCGTCGATAGGTCTAAATTAGCGATACCATTTTCATCAGTTGTGGTTTCTTCAACAGCAATATTAAAGCTCTTTTGATAACTGTTTAAGTATTGGTAGAATGCGTAGTTTTCATACTTTTTAAAGTATGGCGCAGATGGTTCTAAATAGAGCTGGGTTTGTACAATACGATTTTGCGCTGGTGTACCAAATAGGTTTTTAGCTTCTACCTGCCCAGAGAGCGCATCAGGATGTATCCAACCTAATTTTGATTCAGGTAATAATTTTAAGGTAACAGTCGTTTTATCTGGCTCAAATTCACGAATCACAACAGAGGTTGAACCTAATAGTGTACGATAATCTTCATTTGGATTTTTGAGATATAAGTTTACAGACCACTCACCTGTTGGTGAAGCGTATTGTGTTTGATAAGACAGTTCTACAAAACCATATTCATCAAGTACTACAGGCTCGGTTTTAACTCGATTTGATTTAGCATCATAGATATCCGCTTCAAGTCTAATTCCATTAAGTGATTTAGACCAATCTTGAGCACGCACAATCATACCAATATGGAACTTATCACCTGGTCGATATACACCACGATCTGAGAATAGATGCGTACGTAATTCCCCACCGTCGATAGTTTCGTAAATTCCACCTACATCGAAACGTGAAAAGTTTAGTTGACGATCATAACTAGCGATTGGCAAGAATGATAAATCTTGATTTTTTTCGACAACAAATAGTAGCGGTTTAATACCTTGATAGTAATCAGATAGCGGGTCAAAATGGACATGCCCAGTACTATCTGTATATTGTGAAGTTATTTCAATACCATTCACACCTAAAACGGACACTTTTGCTTCTGCAATTGGCTCTCCGGTGCGGATTGATTGCACAAAAATATCCTGTGATTGGTCGAGTGATTTTTTGTTAATAATTCCCATATCGGTAACAATAATGAAGCGGGAACTATAATAATCAAATGACTCTTTTTTATTGGTTTGATTATTACCGTATAAACGAACGAGGAAAACACCTCTTATCTCATTGCCATTGACATCTTTTTTCAAATAAGGGCTGATGTCAATATCACTATATTGAATCGAATCTGCCGTCCCCGAAATCGTCTTCGTTACACTATACTTTTCAACAAAATGTTCACTATCAATATCACCAAAATCCATCCATTCAAAATCATTTTCATTAAATGCAACTAAATGTTGTAATTGTGATGGAATGACTCGCTCTATTTCTAATTTTAATTTAGACATATTACGCGATACGATTGGGATTTTTTTATCGCCACTTAAAGATAATAATGAGCCCTCGGCCGCAAAATTCATAATAGCGGGATACATTGGTACGGTTCTTACATCATGATATTTACTTGTTAAATAGTATCCACCATCAGAGACTAATGGTTGATTAACTTCAATATACAGTTGTGCACTTTGGTTAGCTTTAAACTCAAAAGAGACCTGGTTTTGATAATTCTGATCAGTTTCAATTAATTTTAGTGGTAATAACTTAGAATTTTTTAAGTCAGTCTCATTGACATTAATTTTTGTCTTATACGTGTGATCTAATTCATCATAATAGCGTTCACTATAGACTCTAATCTTATTTTTATCTTTACTCTCTGGTAATTGCCATACTTTAATTAGTTTGGCTAACTCTTTAGCATTAACATTATAGTTAAAAGAAACTGTTAGGATTTGACGCATCTCTTGATTATTTACTTCAACTAGAGATAAGTCGAAAGCGTTAATGTTTAAATTATATTTGCTTGGTATTGCAAGTTCGCTTCTTGTTTGCTCAGCTGTCGGTGTACCGCCAAGCTCAGAACGAACGCCTTTATTGATATGTAAATTTAAAATACTTTGATTATCAGGTAAATCAATTTGCGAACTTTTCACGTAAGCAATAGTATTTTTGTCATTGTATGTGGTCGTAAAATTAATATTCTTTTTAAAGACAATTTCTTGACCAACCTTATCATAAAGACCTAAAGTTAGCTGTTTTTCAAAGGTATTTTTATCAACGGGATGACTGAAGTGAATTTCAAAAATACCCATCTTATTATTCGGATTTGTTGGATCTTGATATAGTTCTTCATTATAGATTGAATAGCTAAAATCTTGAGTAGTGAATGAATATACCGATGTGTTTTTATCGAGGGTATTATGTTCACTAAATAATTTATCAGCATCCAAGCTTACAGTATATTTAACACCAAGTGGCCATGGATTGGTTGGTTTAAATTGAATTGATTTATTACTATTCCATCGCCATTCCCCCTCAATATTCGGGGTAATTGATATTCCGTTGGTAATCGTTTTATTAATTAACTCTAATGGGGCTGGGGAACGATTATTACCATTAAAATAGATATTAAAAGATGAGTTACTATAGCTTGGGCTATCATAATTTGCATAATAGTTATTTACGACGATTGGTGCAGGATCAATTGGTTTAGGTCTATTGAGATACCAATGGTAGGCATAATTACCTGAAAAATAAGCGATAACGGCAAGAATAATAACACTACCTATTAGCGTACCATGATTTTTGGCTTTTACACGGACTGTATTATAGATTGCTTTTGTTTTAGGATACCATTTTGGGGTTGACCAATTTAATTCACCAGTAATGGGACTTAGTGCCCATAAAATCGCTCGTAATAGCACTAGTAAAAAAAGTATAAAATAGAGGCAAGCTTCCCAAATAATAGATAGAATATAGAAAGGTAAGCGTAGCAGTTGACGTAAAAATCCCATTGTAATCCCCAATACTATTATAGTTATTATCTAGCAAAATAATTTTATTATTGAAATATGAAAATTGTGTGAAGGTAACTAATCAATTATTATTTGGAATAATTAGTCTCTTTACCGTATCTGAATAATAATATTATTTCCAATCATCAGTGACCTTTTATATAAAATTTATGCTTATTTTATATAAAAGGCATTATACTGTAATTAGAAAATAACATAAAATATTATTTAGTTGCCGTAAATACTGCTCGCATAGGGGCGCTATATCCCTCGATTGTTTTACTATGATCATTAGGATCAAGAAAATCGATAAGGGAATCTGATGTCATCCAAGCCGTTTTGCGCTGTTCTTCAAGACTTGTAATTGAAATATCAACAACATTAATATCTTTAAAGCCACATTTAGCCAGCCAATTCATCATAGTCGGTACGGACGGAATAAAATAAACATTACGCATTTGTGCGTATCGCTCGCCGGGTACTAATACTTGGTGGATATCACCTTCAATGACTAAGGTTTCTAAAATTAGTTTGCCACCAGAGATAAGTTGATCTTTCAATTGGTAAAGATGATCTAATGGTGAGCGCCTGTGATATAAAACACCCATTGAAAAAACAGTGTCAAAGGCGTTTAATTTCGGCATGTCTTCTATACCGATAGGGATAAAATGAGCTCGTTGGTCATTACCTAGCAATTTACGAATGGCCTCAAACTGACATAAAAATAGCGGCATCGGATCGATACCCACTGCCAATTTTGCACCAGCCCCAATCATACGCCATAAGTGATAGCCACTATTACAACCGACATCTAATACAGTGTTGCCTTCTAAACTGCCGAGATGAGGAAGTAGCCTCTGCCATTTCCAGTCTGAGCGCCACTCTGCATCAAGCTCTATATCATAGAGGGAAAAAGGACCTTTACGCCATGGTGAAAAAGACATTAATAAATGAGTAATACGTTTTAGTTCGCCTTCAGATAATGGGGTAAGCGTTTTAGCACTTATATTATGTAATAGATCGACAATATCTGGCTTTAGATTAGGAAGCAGGTCAATATTGTTCTGCCATTGATTAAAACGGCTATCGATATTCTGCTTTTGCCAGATTGCTAACTGAGCAGGTAAGATTTCTAGCCAAGGAGCTAGCTTATTTTTTGCAATAATCTGATAAAAATTACCAAAATCAATCATAGAAATTCCATTTAATTAGTTATGTTTAATTGCAATAATCGAACCAAAATTAAAACATTGAAACCAAGTGTTAATATGTTCAAATCCAGCTTGAACTAGTCTTTGTTTATGTGTTTCTATTGAATCAGGTATCATTACATTTTCTAGCATACTGCGCTTTTGACTTATTTCAAGTTCACTATAACCGTTGGCGCGTTTAAAATCATAATGCATATCAAATAGCAACTCATTGATAATAGTATCAGTAAAATTAAATTTTTCCGATAATACAAGTATTCCATTAGAATTCAATGCTTGGTAAATTTTATTCAATATTTGCTGTCTATTTTCAGGTGTTAAAAATTGCAGAGTAAAATTCAGTACAACCATTGAGGCATTTTGAATGGTAATATCATTGATATCCGCGCAGATAACTTCGACGGGTGTATTGGCTCTGTATGAGTTTATATGTTTTTGACAACGTTCAACCATTGCAGGTGAGTTATCTATAGAATAGATTTGGCAACCCGTTTGAGCAATATTTCGTCTAATCGATAATGTGGCGGCGCCTAAAGAACAACCTAAATCATAGATATTAGAGTCTGCGGTTACAAATCGTTTAGCTAGCATACCAATCATTGAGATAATATTTGAATAACCCGGTACTGAGCGCTGGATCATATCGGGAAAAACTTCAGCAACTTTTTCATCAAAAGTCCAGTCACCTAAACGTTCAATTGGTGCTGAAAAAAGTGAATCTTTTTTTAATTCCATAATTATATTAGTGCATATCTTTAAACTATTTCTGCTATGATATCACTTTATTATTTTTTATATGAAATTTTTATGGGTTGGTTTTTTGTAGTGGCGTTAATTACAAGCTTAATTATTGCATTTTATTTAGGCTTTAGAGTAATTAATCTATTTAATCTTCATCAGCAAGGGTATGCTGATACATTAGCCAAAAAGGTTTTTTGGGTAGTTATTCTTTTTGGTTCATTATCGTTTATTTTAAGTAGAGCATTAGCGCCTGTTTCGGATTACTGGTTGCCATTAATCGGTAATATTACGTTTTCCTTAACACTATGTTTTTTTTATAGCATTATTATTATCGATATTATCCGTTTATTTTGTTTTTTGTTATTTAAAAAAACTGTTGCGAATAATTCTACCTTTGGGTATAGCTTACAAATTTTATCTATTGTGATTGCAATCGCTATGTTTCTAGTCGGATTATATATGGCGAGTAATCCAAGAGTGATTGAGTATCAAATTAATATCGATAAACCCGCTAAAGTTGAATCGTTAAAAATTGTTCAATTATCTGATATTCATATTAGTGAGACAACCTCAAGACATTTTCTAAGAACGATGATCAAGGATGTTAATAGCTTGTATCCTGATTATATTTTTATTACGGGTGATACGTTAGATCTGCGTCTTAAACCTTACCTAGATAATAATTTCGCCGAATTATTTGCTCAATTGAAACCAACTTATGGCACATTTATTATTTTTGGAAATCATGAACATTATGGTATCGCAAGAGAGCAAAATAATTCTAATGCAGATATTATTAATGCCTTTTCATCAGGAAATATGCTCGTTTTACAAGATAATGTATTTTATGATGACAAAACAGGAATAACGATTGTTGGTCGAGATGATTATGTGGTTAATCAATTGGATAAAAGCCGCTTAGACTTGACTGATTTACTTAATCATATTGATATTAACAAGCCGATTATTTTATTAGATCATCAACCTAAAAATCTAGAAGAGCCTGAAATATTAGGTGTTGATTTGATGTATTCAGGGCACACCCATGCCGGGCAAATATTTCCTATGACATTGATTGTCAATGCGATGTATGAAAATCCATGGGGAGTTTATCAATCAACAAATAAAAATAACAATTTTACCAGTATCGTGAGTAGCGGTTATAGCCTATGGGGACCCCCTATACGATTAATGACTAGAGCTGAAATTGTGATCACTGAGATTAAATTTAATCAAGATAAAGTCACACAGCACTAAGAAAACTTACTAAGTAATAATTTTAAATATAATTTAATTTTGGAAAATATATAGTGTCTTATCAATTAATTACAACGAATGAACAATTGCATCAATATTGTTCAACTATTACAAATGATATAGTCTGTTTTACTCTGGATAGTGAATTTGTTAGAACAAAGACATTTTATCCTCAGCTTGGACTATTACAATTATTTGATGGTCATCAGGTTGTGCTAATAGATCCTTTAAATATTACCGATTGGTCGACATTGACATCTTGGTTAAATATGAATCAGATCGAAAAGTATTTTCATGCTTGCAGTGAAGATGTTGAGGTATTTTCACACCACTTTGGTTTTGTACCTTTACCTATTTTAGATAGTCAAATTTTAGCCTCTTTTTTGGATAATCCTTTAAGTGCAGGTTACGCAACATTAGTAAAAAAATATTTAGATATTGATTTAGATAAAAGTGAAACAAGAACAGATTGGCTACAGCGTCCATTAACAGATAAACAGTGTCAGTATGCTGCTAATGATGTATTTTATTTATTGCCTTTAATGACTAAATTAAAATCATTAATAGCAGAAAAAGGTTGGTTAGATGCCGCCTATGAAGAGTGTAATAATGCTGTTAAGCGCCGTTGTACTGTTGTTGAACCTGAACATGCCTATTTGCATATTAAAAATGCTTGGCAGCTTCGAGCTAATCAATTAGCAATATTAAAAAACTTAGCAAGTTGGCGTTATAATTATGCGAAATCACATGATATCGCCTTAAATTTTGTAGTTCATGAAGAGTGTTTATGGAAATTAGCGCGTTATCAACCTAAGTCTTTAGCTGAGTTATCAGCCTTAGGTTTAAAAGGTAAAGAGGTACGTCTGTTTGGTCAGCAATTGTTGTCGATTTTATCTAGACCAACTAATGATATTGAAACAATAAAACGTATTATTGACTATCCTGATTATAAAAAATGGGCGACTATTATTAAAGAGTTAGCCGGTCAAATTTCGGAACAAACGGGGCTTAGTAAAGAACTATTAGTATCCAAAAGACATATTGAACAATTTGTTAAGTGGCGAAGTGGTGATTTTTTGATCAGTAAACCCGAATTATTATCAGGTTGGAGAGGGGAGTTATTTGAACCTTATTTAAAATAAGAATAAAATAGCGAAAAAAGTATAATAGATTATATAGTATTAGTCATAAAAATAGTTCACCAGTTGTTTATTAATTTAAGTTTTAATGATATCGCATAGATAAGTTAACGCTTTATTTATAAATGTTATTATATTCACCATTGAAGTTTTAAGGTTCAATTTATATAAGTACACTAATGACAAATAAAATAGTTGATTTAATTAAAGTAAAAGTGCTCAGTAAGATAGTTGTTACTATCTATTTATTAGTATTATGTAATCAAGCGCAGGGGTTTTCACTACAAAATGTCATTGATCAAGCTAAGGAATTAAGCGAACAAGCGTATGTCCAACCTAAAAGTAATTTACCTGATGTTTTTAAAAAGCTCTCTTTTGCCGATTATCAGAAAATCTACTTTAATCATGATAAAGCCTATTGGAATGACGATAAGCTACAATTTCGTTTAGAGTTCTATCATCAGGGAATGTATTTTAATACCCCGATAAAGATCAATGAAATTGTGCATAATAAAGTTAAAGAGATTGCTTATAGCCCAGATTATTTTGATACTAAAGCTATTGATCCAGATCAATCACAAGAGACCTCACTTGGCTTTGCTGGGTTTAAGGTACAATTTCCGATTAATGATTCTAAAAAGCGTGATGATGAAGTATTTTCAGCATTAGGTGCGAGCTATTTTAGGGTGATAGGTAAAGACCAAACTTATGGCTTATCTGCGAGAGCTTTAGCCATTGATACTGGACTGATGAGTGGCGAAGAGTTTCCTCATTTTACTGAGTATTGGATAGAGAAACCTAAACCAATGGAGAAACGTTTAGTTATTTATGCACTCTTAGACTCACCTAGTGTAACGGGTGCTTATAAAATCACTCTACAGCCTGATGTCGACATGGTTGTCAATGTTGAGGGTAAAGTGTTTTTCCGTAAAGTAGTTTAAAAGCTTGGTTTAGCGCCATTAACAAGTATGTATTTATTTGGTAAAAATCAACCATCAGAAATTGTTAATTACCGTCCAGAGCTACATGACTCAAATGGATTGTCTATCTTAAATGAAGATAATCAATGGACTTGGCGTCCACTGAATAATCCTAAAAAACTTTCGTTCTCTCTATTTGCCTTAAATAATCCAAAAGGTTTTGGTTTAATCCAACGAGATAGAAATTTTGATAACTACCAAGACTTAGATGATCACTATGAATTACGACCTAGTGCTTGGATTGAACCTGAAAACGATTGGGGTAAAGGGCATGTTGAGTTAATTGAAATTCCAACTGCTGATGAGACTAATGATAATATTGTCGCTTTCTGGGTTCCTGAGAAGCAGTATCAAAAGGGTGATGAATTAAGTTTTAAATATAAAATGACTTATACCCTGAATGAACAAAATCGTTATCCAAATAATGTGGCTAGAGTAAAAGACACAATTTACTCATTAGGTGATGAGAGACAAGTTAATTTAGTCCGAAAATTGGATGGTTCTTTATCATATGTTATCGATTTTGTAGGTAATAATTTAACGACATTACCTAAAAATAGTCCAATCAAGCCTTTCATTAGTCTGAGTGACAATGGAGAATTAGTGAGTAGTCGATTAATATATAATCCAATTTATAAAGGTTGGCGAGTTATATTAAACTTCAAAGTAAAAGAGGCTGATAAGCCAACAGAACTTTATGTCAGTTTGGTGACTGATGATGAAAAAAATCAACAATTAACTGAAACATGGAATGCGCAGTATCCTGCGCACTAAATAATTCATAAGAAGAGGCAGACCATGTACAAGACATTGTTAGATAACACTGTTGTGCAGATGATTAATAATAAATGGCCAAATTTGCTTAACTGTGTTTCATTTAATAGTCAACGCAAACAGCTTGAATCGATGCCACCGATAACTCGGCAGGCAATTCGACCGCATAGTTGGTATAAAAATACCAACCCTGCGGAGAAGAAAAAACCTTTTGAGTTTGTTGCCTTTATTCGGCGGATTGTTTTGTTCATTTTAATTATTGGACAGACATTTATTGGCTCGACTTATTTAACTTCATTACTTCCTTATCAAGGTTGGTCTGAACTTAACTTTTGGCAGGACTGGCAGATTAATCCTACACTTGCTATCGAAAATCTCACGCCTTACTTGTTACAAGTTGTAATAATTGGCCTATTTGCTATTTTATTTGCCTGGATCTCGATTGGCTTTTGGACTGCGATGATGGGAATCATCGTAACGGTATTTAAAGGTGATCGGTATAGCCTTAAAATCCCTAAAAACCCAGAAACTATAATCAATAAAAAGCATCGTACAGCGTTGGTTATGCCAATTTGTAATGAGGATGTAGCTAGGGTTTTTGCTGGTTTAAAAGCAACTTGGCAATCATTAAAAGAGACTGGCCAGCTTGAACTTTGCGATTTTTATATTCTAAGCGACACTAATTCGGCAGATATTTATGCTAATGAATTAAATGCTTGGGCTGATTTAGTCGATGAAATTAATTTACCTAATTCTATATTCTATCGACATAGAGAGCGTCGGGTAAAACGTAAAAGTGGTAATATTGATGACTTTTGTCGTCGTTTTGGCAATCAGTATGAATATATGATTATTCTTGATGCAGATAGCGTTATGACTGGCGATTGTATTTTGAGTATGATTGCAATGATGGAGTCCGCGCCTAAAGCTGGAATTATTCAAGCGCCACCAAAAACAATTCGTATGCGAACATTATATGGACGTATCCAACAATTTGCTAATCAAACCTATAGTGATATTTTTTGTAGTGGCGTTCATTATTGGCAGCTTAAAGAGGCCCAATACTGGGGACATAATGCGATTATTCGCTTAAAACCTTTTATGGAACATTGTATTTTAACGCCGTTTAAAAAAGGTAAGCAGCAAATACATATTATGTCACACGATCTGGTTGAAGCTTCACTGATGGGGCGAGCAGGTTGGCAAGTAATGATCGCGTATAATCTTAATGGTAGTTATGAAGAGGTACCTGCTAATATTATTGAAGATCTTAAACGTGATAATCGATGGTGTATTGGTAACTTAATTAATCTAAATGTTCTATTTAAACCGGGTATTAAGTTTATTCATCGCGTGATGTTTGCAACTAGTGCAATGGCCTATGTCTCCTCTTTATTATGGTTACTATTCTTACTATTTTCGACATTATTACTATTAATCTTTAATACTTATGAGCCTCAATATTTTCTACACCCTAATCAATTTTACCCCGTATGGCCAAAGTGGGATGAACAGCTCGCTATACAGCTCCTTTGTGCAACATTCACACTGCTATTAATTCCAAAATTTATTAGTAGTATTATTGTCTTAATAAAGCAGGGACCTAAATCAGTAGGTGGTATTTTTTGCTTTACCTTATCTATTTTAATCGAAATTCTTTTTTCGATGACTCTTGCACCGATTAGAATGATTTTTCATAGTAAGTTTGTTATTAAAGCATTATTTGGTAGTAAGGTGCAGTGGCGGTCTCCAGCCCGTAGTGATGATGCATTAACATGGAAAGAGGCGAGCTATTTTTGTTGGCCTTTGACATCGCTGGGTATCATTTGGTTATATATTATTTTAGCTTTAAATCCACAATTTACGACATGGTTTATTGCAATTTTAATACCGCTTATTATTTCTCCATTGGTGGTTAAATTTTCAAGTTTAACATCTGTTGGTATGTTCTTAAAACGAATGAAGTTATTTTTAACTAAAGAAGAGACGCATCCTAACCAAGCGATTATTAATACTGATATCAATTTAATCCAGACTGAATCAAAAATAATTGAGGATGGTTTTATCGCTTCAGTTAAAGAAAATGAACTCAATCAGTTAGTTGCTTTATTGTCGACTCGTCGTCACTTAAATACCGATAAACAATTAGAGTATCGTAATATATTACTCAAACAGAGTCAAAATTGCTTATTAAGTGATCTATCTAATGATACAAGATTGAAATTGATGTCTGATCCAAGAGCCATGTTTGCGTTACATGAGCAACAGGAGAGTAAATAATAATATTAATATATTATCAATAAGATACATTTCTTTTTATCTTCATATTTATCAATGTAAAAATATCACATGTAATATTTACATGTGATATTTTTATGCTATGATATCGTCATATTCAGAATCTAACATGTAGAATTTAAGGATACGTCCATGCAAAAACCGACAGAGGCCAAAAGTTCTGCATTCTATCAGCAGCAATATCGACAGCGTTTACGAGAGCAAGGTCTTATAAAAAAAGAAGTGTGGATATTACCCGAACACACAACAGAACTATTAGATATCGAAAAAAAACTTAGAATGCCAAGTATTACCAAAAATATTGACAGTAAGTATAACCATAAACCACAGGAAAATGATGACATGAAAAAACAACTAGTTTGGTCTGTACCTGAATTGTACCAGGAGTTAGCTAATTCTGAACTCTTTAAGCACAACTCTGCCAGTGTTGAGCTTATTGATGGTGTTGATTGTCTGCATATTGTCATGCATGAGTATGGTGATTTGCCTTTGTTTATGAGTGTTTCAAATCAGCAGATTATAGTTGAAGCACTATTATGGCCGGTTGATATTGTAAAAGATCAAGCTCAATTTAACCAAGAGATCCTCTATTCTCGTAAATTGTTTCCGTTATCAACTATTGCTATTGAGAAGGGTGGTGATGGGAGTATCAATTATATTATGTATGGTGCGTTAAGCGCTTCATCTCTATTGAGTAGTATTATTTATGAATTAGAGATGTTAAGTGACAATGTGATAAAAGCTACAGAAGCGTATCAAGATTTTCTTAGCATCAGTTAATTATTAATATCCAACAACATAAGGATAATAAATTATGGCAATTTTTAATAAATTGGTAACAGCACTAAGAGGTGGTATTAATGATGCGGGCGAGGCCCTTATTGATACCCAAGCACTGCGTATTTTAGATCAAGAAATACGTGATGCAGATGTAGAATTAAAAGAGGGTAAAGAGTCATTAGCGAATATCATGGCTCAGCAAAAAATCGCTGAAAAAGCAGTAATTAAAACGAAGGCAAGTATCACAGAATACGAAGGATATGCGGTAAAAGCGTTAGATAATAACAATGAAACTTTAGCTTTAGAAGTGGCTGAAAAAATTGCTGAATTAGAAAATGAACTCCTTACTCAAGAAAAGCAGTATGCTAGTTTTTCTGATAGCGTGAATACGCTGAGACAGTCTATTTCTCAAGCAGAAGTTAATATCAAAAATTTAAAGCAACAAGTGGATATTGTTAAAGCCACTGAGAGTGTTCAAAAAGCACAAACGGCAGTGGCTCAGCGTTATGGTTCTTCAGGTGCAAAACTGCATACAGCATTGGACTCTTTAGAACGGATTAAGAAACGTCAAGAAAAGACAGCTGCAACTATTGAAGCTAAAAATGAATTAGCACAAGATAGTCATAATAGTGATTTGGATGCTAAATTACGAAAAGCGGGAATAAAGTCAGATAAACAAGATGCTAATGCTATTTTGAATCGACTAAAATCGCAGAAAAAAATATAAAATTAGTTCATATTTTTAAGATTTGCTATAGTATTTATAAAAATGATAATAATAACTAGCAGCTTAAGTTAATTAAGCTGCAAATAATAAGGATATAAGATGGATCTTTTTTGGGGGATATTCTTCTCTTTTCCTGTAATTATATTTAGCACATTACTGACTTTATGTATTTTATATTGGCTTATTGCTGCATGTGGTATTTTAAGTATTGATTGTTTAGATATCAATTTAGATGCAGATATTGATGGCATTACCCCTGATTTGCCTAATAATAGTTTAGGTGGATTATTAATGAAATTTGGCTTTAATCAAGTACCAATGACATTAATTATTACCTTGATTTCTTTACTTGGTTGGGCTATTTCTTACCTTTTCTGTCGTTATTTCTTAGTCTATCTTTATGATTTTTCTCTATTCTACTATATAGCTGGAACTATTGCTTTTTTCGTAATCTTTATTGCCTCAACATTTTTAACTGCATGGTTGATTAGACCATTAAGACCATTTTTTAGTAAGTTGAATGGTGGTAACAATCATCGAACATTATTAGGACAGGTTGTTGTAATTCGTTCTAGTATCGTTAATGAGGTTAAAGGTGAAGCTTATTATGAAGATGGTGGAGCGGGGTTAATCTTAAAAGTTATTGCTGATGAAAAGTATCAATTTAAGCGTGGTGACAAAGCGGTATTATTACGTTATGACAACGCTTCTAACCAATATGAAATTATTAGTATTGAAGAGTTTCATGGACACAAAAATCTAACATCTTTTGGAGAAAAATAAATATGTATATTAGTTCTGATACTGTCATGTTTTGGCTAGTTATAGTTGGAGTAGTATTTCTAGTTATTATAGGCTTTTTTCTATTATTTAAAGCATTCTATATTAAAGTACCACAAGGTACTGCACTTATTGTTAACGACATGACATCAAAACCTAAAGTGCACTTTACGGGAGCATTAGTTTATCCTGTCATTTACAAAAAAGAGTTTATGAAAATTTCATTGATTACTTTTGATGTTGAACGACGAGGTAAAGATGGTTTGATCTGTAAAGATAATTTACGTGCAGATATTTGTGTCGCTTTTTATTTACGTGTTAATGAAACTACTGAAGATGTGTTAAAGGTTGCTAAATCAATCGGTGTTGATCGCGCTTCAGATCAACAAGCCGTCAGTTCATTATTTAGTGCGAAATTTTCGGAAGCATTAAAAACGGTTGGTAAGCAATTTGAACTAGCGAAATTATTTGAAGATCGTATGGAGTTTCGCGAACGTATTATAGATGTAATTGGTAAAGATCTTAATGGTTATGCACTTGAAGATGTGGCTATTGACTATTTAGAACAAACACCAATTAAATCACTAGATCCTGATAATATTTTTGACGCTGAAGGTATTAACAAAATCACCTCCATTACCGCTGTCCATAAAGATGAAACGAATAAGCGAGAAAGAGATCTTGAGTTAGCTTTGAAGAAAAAAGATACCGAAACAATTGAAGCTAAATTAGAACTAGAGCGTCAACAAGCTGATGCCGAAGCTCGACAAAAAAGAGAAATTGAAACTATCCGAGCCCGAGAACAAGCTGAAACCCTAAAAGTACAAGAAGAAGAGCGTTTAAAAGCAGAACAGGCACGTATTCAATCACAACAGGAGATTGATGTCAGAGAAGAAAATCGTTTACGTGAAGTTGAAGTTGCTCAGCAAAATCGTCTACGAGCAGTTGCAATTGAAGAAGAGCGTGTTGAACGAGCTCGATCAATTGAAATTGTAGCGAGAGAGCGGGAGGTAGAATTACAACGTATCGAAAAAGATAAAGCGCTTGAGGAAGAAAAGAAAATTATCGCAAATGTTATTCGTGAACGCGTTGCAGTAGAGAAAACAGTTGCAGTTGAAGAAGAACATATCAAAGAAGTGAGAGAAATATCTAAAGCAGATCGTGAAAAACAGACAACAGTAATTGCAGCTCAAGCGAAAGCAGAACAAGAGTTAGTAAAACAAGTTAAACAAGCTGAAGCTGATGAGCAATCGGCTAAACATCGAGCTGTAGAAATTAGTACAATGGCACAGGCTGAACTTGAAGCTGCGGCTAAACAATCTGAAGCTAAAAAACAATTAGCAGAAGGTGTTGAAGCCGAAGA
This sequence comes from Orbaceae bacterium BiB, assembly GCA_036251205.1. NCBI lineage: Bacteria > Pseudomonadati > Pseudomonadota > Gammaproteobacteria > Orbales > Orbaceae > Orbus > Orbus mooreae. The sequence continues at coordinate 321,709 of CP133958.1, forward strand.
AGCTGCGATCGGTTTAGCTGAAGCTAAAGTTCGTAAAGCACGCGCTGAAGCTGAGGAAAAAGAAGGTTTAATTCGTGCACATGTTACAGCTGAAAGTTTATTCGCCGAAGCTAAAGGTAATCAAGAGAAAGGGTTATCTGAAGCAAAAGTTATTGAAGCAAAAGCGGCTGCACTTGAAAAACAAGGTTTAACCGAAGCAAAAGTATTAGAAGAGAAATTATCAGCGCAAGCTCGTGGTGATGAACGTATTGGTATTGCTCAGGCTACGGCAACGAAAGAGCAAGGTCTTGCGGAAGCTTTAGTGATTAGAGAACGTTTAACAGCCGAAGCTAATGGTTTAGTTGAAAAATTCCAGGCTATGGGCACGATGAATGAACAATCTAAAAACCATGAAGAGTTCCGTTTGGCATTGGAGAAAGGTTTTGAACAAGCGATGGCCGCAATTGCTGCGAATAAGGAAATTGCAAGAGAACAAGCAGATGTATTGGCTGCCGCATTTAGTAAAGCGAACATTGAAATCGTTGGCGGTAATGACAACTTCTTTAATAGCTTTTCTAAAGCAATTAGTGTTGGTAAAGCTGTTGAAGGAGCAGTAAATCAAAGTCCTGTACTACAATCAGCACTACAATCCGTATTGTCTCGTTTATCTGGTAATAAAGATATTGATGTCAAAGAGACATTAGCTAAAACAGATTTAAAAGCATTAGCAAAACAATTCTTATCTAGTGATGAATAAATCTTTTGGTTAAACAGTACGACTGTTCACTTAATCTATTTACAGTAAGTCAGTGTATCGACTTACTGTAAATAATTTGCTGCATAAAATATCAATGAGTTCAGTATGACAGAAAAACAAAAAATCCAACAAGACAAACATGCCCAACAACAAAACTCTTTAGATAATGCTGTTGCTGAAGGCGGTGCTTATGAAATTTTACGTAAACGTTTAGCTGTTCTTGGGCAAGAACTTCATCAAAAGACAGAAACACTGAATGTACAGCGCTTATCTGAATTTGGTAAGAGCGATATGTCAATTATTGGTCGTATCCGCATTCGTACCGAGAATAACTGTATTGCTCGTGATATTGTACGCTTTGGTGATTGGTTATTGTTTGGTTATAACGTTTTTTTAGGTTTAAAGAAAGAGACCAAGATTGACGATGTCTTTTCACTCTATCAGCTCGTTGAACGGGATGGTAGCTATGAAGCTGAACCAGTTGATTTAGACGGTACATTTCTAGATATTGAACGTTTTGTGCAAGATTTTAGTGAACTTTATACCTATTATAAAAATGCACAATTATTACAGCTAGTTGAGCGAGATGGTAAACTGCTTGCTAGCTTCCAAATTGGAGATCGAGTTAGTGACATTCGAGTATTTCGCTGGTCAATCTCTAGTGATAAAAAGACGATAACGTATATTGATAATCGCGGTGAAAGAGATATCGCTCTACCACCCGCTTATGATTTCGAATGGAAAGAGACGACACGAGAGGATATTGTTAACGGTCGTTTTCCTCATGTTAATATTTTAGATACTATATTTGTTGAGACAATTGGTGGAGATCTAACCATCAAATGTGAAAATAATACTAATGATGGTCTAGGAATTTATCGCGAAGATGTGATTGATAAAAACCAGTCCATTAATGACGCTAAAATTGAGTATGCTCAAGTCGGTACCTTAATTTTACTGAAAATATTGCCTTACCGAGAAGAGAGTTATCGTTATCTTGTTTACAATATGTTGACGCAAAAAGTACAACGTATTGATGCCATTGGACAGGCTTGTATTCAGTTACCAGAAGATCACGGAATCATTTTTCCAGGTGGATATTACTTACAAAATGGTGAGTATAAGACCTTTGAACAATCAATGAATGGTATGCGTTTTAGACGAATCCGTCGTTCTCCAAATGGTGAAGATGTTATTTATATTTTTTATGAGCCAGCTTCCGGACGATTAGCATTATTTAATTACAATATGATTGAACGAAAATTAAATAATCCTATTTTAGGTCATGGATATGCTGTATTTGAAGATGGTCGTATGGTGGTATTTGAAGGTGAAAATAATGAGCCAACGCGTGTCCACCCTATGCAGATTTGGCAAACTCCTTTTTACAGCGATGAGTTTGCAGCGTTACAGCCAGCAAATAATAGTTTTTTAGGTAAGATTGGTAATGCTGAGTTAGTAAGGGGCATTTCTGATCTCTATTTTATCTGCCGAGAAATCGATAATCAAAGTGTCTCCTCTCAGCTTTATAGTAAACTGAGTGAAGACTCAAAACGGTTATTTGATAGTTATTTTTGGTTAAGTGATCAAAAGCATTTATCTTTTATTGATGTTCTGCGAGGTATTACTCAAACCAGTGAGTTAGTACTTGATGAATATGAAAAAGTTGAAAGTATTCGTCGTCAATCAGCGAGTGCAATGCGTGAGGCAATCTCAACTCAACAAGAGTTGTTGGCTAAACTATATCCTGATAGCTGGCAAGAGACACAAGAATTTATTGATGCACTTAATGCGATAAACCTACAATTAGGCCAACTTGTTACGTTAAGAAGTTATCGTTATATTGATTTAAGTCAGATTGATGTAATGGAAAAAGAGTTGAAGGAGCGTCAGTTAGTCGTTTCTTCAGCAACTGCTAAATTTTTAGCTAGTGATAAAGCACTCCATCCATTTATTATAAAAATAGATAATATTGAAAAGCAGTTAACATCGGTGACTGTTGCTGTACAGTTAAATGAGTCACTTAAAATAACAGAACAGATGTCTGCTGATTTAGATATGTTATCGCAATTGATTGCATCACTAAAATTTGAAGATATTACATTACAAACAAAAATAGTTGAATCAATTGCCGAAGTCTATGCCAAACTAAATCAAACCAAAGCTAGGATTAGCCAAAAACGTAAGTCACTAACTAATGTTGAAATGGTGGCTCAATTTGGCGCTCAATTTAAATTATTTAGTCAGAGTATCGCTAGTGCTTTAAGTTTAGCGACAACACCTGAGAAATGTGATGATGAATTAGCTCGTTTATCGGTTCAGTTAGAAGAGTTAGAGAATCAATTTAATGAAAATGAGACATTCTTAAATGATATTCTGGCAAAAAGAGAAGAGATTCTCGAAACATTCGAAACTCATAAGCAATTATTACTAGAAGAGCGAGCTAAAAGAACACAAGCATTAGTTACGGCTGCGGGGCGTATTTTAGATAGCATACCAAGACGAACAGCTAAATTTTCTAATCAGACTGAACTTAATGCATTTTTTGTTGCTGATCCATTAGCATTGAAGATCAAAGACTTAACGGAAAAATTGCGTGAATTATCTGATAATGTTAAGGCAGATGATATTGAATCTCGTTTTAAAAGTGCTCGAGATCAATCTATTCGTACTTTACGTGATAAATCAGAAATTTTTGAGTCAGGCGGTAATATTATTAAGCTTGGTCCTCGTCACCGTTTTAGCGTGAATACACAAGAACTTGATTTAACTATTGTTCCTAAAGATGACCATCTCTATTTACAACTTACAGGGACTGATTATCAAGAGCAGATTAATAATTCTCGATTAGAAAGTTATAAGCCTTTTTGGACAATTTCCATCGAATCTGAATCATCGACAGTTTATCGGGCTGAATATTTGGCTTATTCTTTAATCGTATCAAGCTTAAAGAACAGTGATGGTTTGAAATATGCTGATTTAGCAACGCAAATTAATCAACCTGATGTGTTAACTAAAACTGTACGAGATTATGCTGCATTACGTTATCGTGAAGGTTATGAAAAGGGGATACATGATCATGATGCGACTAAGATTATAAGTAAATTAATTCCGCTTGGTGAAAGTGCCGGTTTACTGCGTTATAACCCATTAGCACGTAGCTTGGCAACGCTTTATTGGCAATATAACCAACATAACGAACTTGTCATGTTGTGGTCACAACGTGCTAAAACTTGTATGGATATCTATGAGTTATTCGGTCATGATGAAGGATTACAAAATCTACGTGATGAGATGATAGCCGCATTTACTCATTTTCTACATGATAATCCAATTGAACATAAAGAGTATCATTTAAGACAAGCCGCAGAGTTTTTAAGTTATACTTTAGCTAAAGCACCTCGAGAATTTATTTTTAGTAAATATGGTAAACGCTTATTTGAGGGACTAAAAAGCCATCTTGAGAATAACCATATGTGGAGTAATTTTAATCAATCTCAGTTAAGCTTAGAAAAGCGTTTTGCCGATCGCTGGTTATTAATTGAAAATTGGTTAAAAGGGTTCTGTTCATTACCTCAAAATCAACAGATTATCGCTTATATCCCTGAAGCAATAATTTTATTTATGCTTGAACAAGAGGATGATAAAGCTATTCATATTAGTGAAATTGATTTAGAAATTACAGTAACTGATCTATTGGGCGAACATCCAATGATTAAACAAGGTTCACTGACTATTAATCTAGATGATTTCTTTAGTCGAATGCGTCGCCAATCTCGTGTTATTATTCCTGAATATCAGCGTTATCAGGCATTGCGTCAAGATATATTAAATGAACAACGTCAATCTTTACATCTTAATGAATTTAAAGCAAAACCACTTAGCTCATTTGTACGTAACAAGCTAATTAATGATGTTTATTTACCGATTATTGGTGATAATTTAGCGAAGCAGATGGGAACGGTTGGTGAAAATAGACGAACCGACTTAATGGGATTGTTACTACTTATTTCACCACCAGGTTATGGTAAAACGACATTAATGGAGTATATCGCTAATCGTCTCGGATTAATTTTTATGAAGATTAACGGTCCAGCTTTAGGCCATAGTGTATTATCCTTAGATCCAGAGCAAGCACCCAATGCAACAGCAAGGCAAGAGCTGGAAAAGCTTAATCTCGCACTTGAAATGGGCAATAATGTAATGTTGTACATTGACGATATTCAGCATACAAATCCTGAATTTTTACAAAAATTTATTTCGTTATGTGATGGTTCCCGACGTATTGAAGGCGTTTGGAAAAATAATACTAAAACTTATGATCTGAGAGGAAAAAAATTCTGTGTCATTATGTCTGGAAATCCTTATACAGAATCGGGTGAAGTGTTTAAAATTCCTGATATGTTGGCGAACCGAGCTGATATCTATAATTTGGGTGAAGTGCTTGGCGGTATGGAAGATGTTTTTGTATCAAGTTATATTGAAAACTGTTTAACATCAAATCCTGTATTAGCACCATTAGCATTACGTGATCTGAAAGATTTATATCAGTTTATGGATAATGCACAAGGTAAGCCATTAAATACTAATGAGTTAAGTTATGCATATAGTCAAACCGAGATTAGTGAGATTACTGCTGTATTAAAACACTTATTTAAGGTTAGAGAGATCGTATTTAAGGTTAATCAGCAATATATTATTAGTGCGGCTCAATCTGATAAATATCGTCAAGAACCTCCGTTTAAATTGCAAGGTAGTTATCGTAATATGAATAAATTAGCTGAAAAAGTTTCAGCTATTATGAATGAACAAGAACTTAATCAAATTATTGATGACCATTATCTTGGTGAGGCACAATTATTAACGACCGGTGCGGAAGAGAATTTACTTAAACTTGCCGAGCTGCGTCAGGTTATGACTCACGAACAAGAGTCTCGCTGGCTGCAAATTAAGAAAGATTTTATTCGTAATAAAGCACTCGGTGGAGGAGATATTGATACCGGTTCAAGAATTGTCACTCAATTAGCTGATCTCGTACAAAGTGTACAATCACTTAAGCACTAAACTTTTAATTGATACCTCTAATAAGAGGTATCAATTAATGCATTAATCAATGTTATATATCTCTTTCTTATTTGTTCGATACAAGATAATACTGATGGATAATGCGAGCAATAGAACTATTATTAGCATAAACCAACCAGCATAAAAGCCAAATGGTAGTAGCTGTACTAATCCAAATAATATCGGTCCAAAGGTAAATCCAACATAAAAACCGCTTGATAACAGTCCTGAGGAGTTTACTGGCTGACCAAAACGGTTATCTTTTAATAACATACTAATCGCAATTACGTTACATACTACGGCAGTTGTACCCATACCCAGAGCTGCAACCCAGATTGGCCAGAGACGTTGAGGATTAGCAAACATTAGGATAACAAATACAATAATAGTAGCTGAGATCAATAAGGGAAGTAGTAAAGTTTTATCTTTTATTCTATTTGTTGCTGTAGTGAAACAGACTCTTGATATTATTCCCATCAAACTATATAAACTAATCAATAACCCGATATGTAATGGCGATATTCCTAATGATATTGCAAATAACCCTAAATAAGTTACAAATGAAGCAACCGCGACTCCCACACATGATTGAGTTAACATAAGTAATGTAAGTAATTTATTCGGCTTTATAAATTCTAATGTTAATGGTGTGGATGAATCGTTAGATAATGCCATTTTTGGAGCCAATATCATCAAAATAAAAAGTATCGGTAATAATAAGGTAAATGTAAATTGCCACTCATATTTCTGTAATATGAAGGGAATAAATAAGCCAGCAAATAGAGCTAGAAGCTGTATTCCTGATTGTTTAATCCCAATAATAATTGATTTAAAACGATCATCTACTCGCTGAGCAATCATTAAATTTGTAATAGGGTTTGCTAATGATTGACTAATACCACAGAATAATAGAGCAACTATCATGCCATAAAAACTTCTAAAAATAATTAATAGTGAAAATGAAATAAATACACAACTAAATAATACAATCAAACTTTTTTTAGCACCCAAATATTTAACAATATTACCTGCCCATAATGATAGTATAGCGGCACAGGCAAAAGTACCCATAGTCAGCAAACCAATAATACTTTTATCAATGGCAAATTCTTGAATGAGTGTTGGAGCTAATACACCGATCGCATAGAAAATAAATGTCGGAAAACCCATTGTTAATGTGAGTATCGTTGTATAAGCCACATAGCTTTTAATATTATTATTTAAAAGTTTCATTATTCTTGCTCTTAAAAAAGGAATATTATAATGATTCTCTTTTAGATATGTCTGATAAGAAATGTGAAAGGTTTAATAATATGATCGAAAGTTTATTATAGATTGATATAATTGATTGTGACACCGTCACTTTATTGTTAAACTTTTTTGTACCGATATATAAGCTATCTTAGCTAAGATAATAATCATCTCTATTTGTGCTTTTACTAATGAAAATATTCTGTAATTGTCGCTTTTCTTTATTTTCCTAGATTAGTTGAAGTGCTATAACAACTAATTAGTATTAAAATGATACCTTAATAGATCTATCTAATTAATGTCGTTGTCAAAATATGATCTATTTTATTAAGAATTGACTTCATATAGGAGCTTCCATGATTTTACCATTACAAGGAATACGTGTTCTAGACTTTACTGGTGTACAATCCGGTCCATCGTGTACTCAAATGCTTGCTTGGTTTGGCGCTGATGTTATTAAGATTGAAAGACCTGGTTTTGGCGATGTGACTCGTCATCAATTGAGAGATATTCCAAACATTGATGCACTTTATTTTACCATGTTAAATAGTAATAAACGTTCACTTGAACTTAATACTAAAACAGCTGAGGGTAAGGCTGTAATGGAAAAATTAATTCAAGGTGCTGATATTTTAGTTGAGAATTTTCACCCAGAGGCAATGGATCATATGGGATTTACCTGGAAACATTTACAGCAATTAAATCCTCGGTTGATTTTTGGCTCAATTAAAGGATTTAATGACAATTCACCTTATACTAATGTTAAGGCTTACGAAAATGTTGCGCAAGCCGCTGGTGGGGCATTATCCACTACCGGATTTTGGGACGGTCCTCCGACCGTAAGTGCTGCAGCACTTGGTGATAGTAATACCGGAATGCACTTGCTTATTGGATTACTTGCCGCATTATTACAGCGAGATAAAACGGGCCAAGGACAGAAAGTAACGATGTCGATGCAAGATGCTGTATTAAATTTATGTCGAGTTAAGCTTCGCGATCAACAACGTTTAGAAAAAATTGGTTATTTATCTGAGTACCCACAATATCATCCAGGTGAATCGTTTGGTGATACTGTGCCAAGAGCGGGTAATGCCAGTGGTGGAGGACAACCTGGTTGGTTATTGAAATGTAAAAATTGGCAGACTGATCCTAATGCTTATCTCTATTTTACACTGCAAGATCATAATTGGAGTCAGGTCTGTAAAGCAATTAATAAACCTCAATGGGTAGATGATCCTAACTTTAATTCAGTTGAAGCAAGGCAACCCCATATTCTGAGTATTTTTGCTGAAATTGAAAAATTTACCATAACACAAGATAAATATGCTGCTATGAAATATTTTGATCAGTTTGAGATTCCTTGTGGTCCTGTTTTAAGTATGAAAGAGATAGCCGAAGAGCCATCGTTAAGACAGAGTGGTTCAATTGTTGAAGTGCAACAAAAAGAGCGAGGGACATACTTAACCGTGGGTTGCCCAATGAAGTTTTCAGCATTTACTCCTGATATTAAAGGTGCACCTTTATTAGGGGAACATACTGAGCAAATTTTACAAGAGCTTGGTTATTCTGATAAAGATATCGCTCAAATGCGAACGAATGGCGCTATTTAGTTAGTGCCCCTCATTTATATATTATGCGCTTTATAAAGTAATTAAATATAATGGTAATAATAGATTTATATAATATAGCTAATATTTTTGTTAACTATATGTATATATTTCGCTATTAAAGTTTCTAATTGTTTTCTTTTTTTAAAAAAATAGTAAGGCTGTTGACGTGTTTTTTTATTTCGTGTAATTTTTAAAAACAAATAAATATTTTTTAATTTAAATAATTAAAATGAATTTTAAAAAAGAGGATGTTTTATGAAAAAAATTATCACAGCAACTGCTTTATCACTAGCGCTAATCTCATCATTTTCTTGGGCTGATGCGGGCAAAACAGATGCAATGCAAACTGCAACAAATTCGGTGACTGCTCAACAATTAAAAGATGTCGCACTAATTGCTGAACAAGGTTTTAACGCAATGCATAATATTCAATATGCAAGATTAGCTATTTTTGGTGGAAAAACAGATTTAGCAATGAAATTGACTGATCAAGCAGCTAAATTACTTGCTGATGATAGTATTGAATGGAAAGATTTTGTAAAACAGGCTAAAGATCCTGCATTAACTAAAAATGATAGCTATGTTGTGATTGATGCGACTATATCATTAGCTGAAAATTATGTTGTAACGCCAGAAAAACAATCAGCCATTGATAAAGCTAATGAAAAATTGCGTAAAGGTGATAAAAAAGGTGCATTAGAAGAATTACGTTTAGCTGATATTGCAGTAAATGAAACAGAATACTTAATGCCGCTTAATATTACTCGTCAAGCCGTTGCTAAAGCTCAGCAACTATTAAAAGATGGTAAATATTATGAAGCTAACTTAGCATTATTAAGTACTGAAGAAGCAATTGTTGTTAATAGTGAAACACTAATTGATGCAAACTAATTAACTTTTTTCATTTTTTGTTTAAGCAGCCTAAATTAGGCTGTTTTTTTATTCTTTATTTTTATCTTATCTTATCTACATAATAGCAATGATCTATAGTTAGTTGTAGCCATTCACAGCATACTAAATTCCTATCTTAATATTCTCTTACTGAAATATTGTTATTCCTTTTTAATTTAATATACAATTCTGGTTATTGTTCTTTATAATATTATCATTTGTAAGTTGTTGATTATCATTTACATTAAAATATTAAATGGCATGTCGTTTAGCCTTTGAGAGATTGAGTATCTTTTCTAATTAAAAATGGAGTTTTTATGTCCCCGATGCTAGATATGCCACAAATGATGGCATTTGTGTTGATTTTATTTATCTTATATATTGGCGATGTTATTTCTGCTTATACCAAAGCTTGGGTTCCCTCTGTATTTGTTTGTGCTGTGCTGTTTCTGGCTGGTTTTTGGACTTTTTTCCCGAAAGATATTGTAGCGAGAGCGGGAATACCAACATCAGTTGCCGTGATGCTAATGTACTTATTAATTACTAATATGGGGACACTATTATCGCTTAATGATTTAAAAAAACAGTGGAAGACTATTTTAATCTCTCTGTCCGGTATTGTTGGAATTATTGTTCTCTGTTTCATTATTGGTAGTCTCTTTTTTGATCGTAATACGGTCATTGTCGCCATTCCACCTCTTGTTGGCGGCATCGTATCTGCGATTATTATGTCTGGTGGTGCGAAGGCTGCTGGACTGGTTGATTTATCGGTGTTTGCTATTGTGATATATGTAATGCAGGGATTTGTTGGTTATCCATTAACTGCTATTGTATTAAAACGAGAAGGTCGCCGAATTCTGAATAGATATCGTTCAGGTAATTGGCAAAATGATAAAAATATTGAAGCGAATAGCCATAAATTAGAAGCCGTAAACGCCTTAGATGAATATCCAATGCCACCATTATTTAAAAAGATACCTAGTCACTATAATACAAGTTATTTCCAATTTTTACGTCTCTCAATAGTGGGTTTTTTAGCTTATTTATGTTCAGCTTTATTGGCGCCAATTATTAGTATTAGTCCATTTGTCTTATGTTTACTATTTGGTGTAATCGCTTCATCAATAGGTTTTTTAGAACGGCATCCGTTAAAGAAGGCTAATGGTTTTGGTTTTGCTGTCATGGCTTTAATGTTATTTATTTTTGACTCTTTGAATAATGCAACGCCAGCAATGCTATTAAACTTAGTTACACCTTTAATTGTTCTTATTTTATCAGCAGTTGTCGGAATGTTTATTTTTGCGGTAGTGATTGGTCGTATACTTAAGGTCAGTATGGATATGGCATTTGCGATTGCATTAACTGCACTTTATGGATTTCCAGCTGATTATATTATCACTAATGAGGTAATTAATAATTTGACTCATGATGAAAAAGAACGACAAATATTGAATACTCATATGCTTCCACCTATGCTAATAGGTGGTTTTATTTCAGTAACAATCGTTTCAGTGATATTGGCTGGTTTTATGGTTGGAATGATAGTTCCGGTGATAAATTAGTTAGTAATGATGAGTAATAACTAATCAGTAAGAATTTTTATAATATTTAGGTATAACGAGATATTGATGTCATCATTTGCAATGATTACAGCATTAACAGAGGTATAAAAGTGATTAATTTAAGAATAAGTGAACTAGTAATAAAATATCATACAGCAATGGTTGCGTTTCGTCGTGATCTACATCGACATCCTGAATTACCATTTGAGGAGATTAGAACGACTAATCGGATTGCTGATGAACTTGATAAAATTGGGGTAATATATAGAAGAACAGAACCAACAGGTATTATTGGTGAGATTAAAGGTGGTAAACCTGGAAAAACGGTTCTGCTTCGTGCCGATATTGATGCTTTGCCTGTACAAGAGTTAAATCAAAAAATCGATTATAAATCATCAATAGATGGCAAAATGCATGCATGTGGTCATGATTCTCATACTGCTATGCTGCTAACTGCGGTAAAAGTCCTTAACCAAATTAAAGATGATCTCACAGGTAATATTCGTTTCGTATTTCAGCCAGCAGAAGAGATTGCACAAGGCGCAAAAGTGATGATTCAACAAGGCGTACTTGATGGTGTTGATAATGTATTTGGTATGCATATATGGTCTCAAACACCTGTAAATAAAGTATCTTGTGTCGTCGGTCCAAGTTTTGCTTCTGCTGATTTATTAAAGATAAAATTTAAAGGTAAAGGGGGTCATGGTTCTATGCCACATGATACCGTTGATGCCGTAATGGTTGCTTCAGCATTTGTGATGAATGTTCAGTCGATTGTTTCTCGAGAAGTTGATCCACTAGAGCCTGCAGTGGTGACTATTGGCCGAATGGAAGTTGGAACTCGTTTTAATGTTATTGCAGAAAATGCAGTATTGGAAGGGACTGTCCGTTGTTTTAATATCAATGTACGTGAAAAGATTGTTGCCGCAATTAAACGTTATGCTAATCAAGTCGCAGCAATGTATAGAGCAACAGCAGAGGTTGAATATACGTACGGTACTTTACCTGTTATTAATGAAGAACGTAGTGCATTATTAGCGCAAGAAGTAATCACCGAAGCATTCGGTATATCATCATTATATAATGAACGACCAACAACAGGTGGTGAAGATTTTAGTTATTATATTGAAAATATTCCTGGCGCGTTTGCTTTATTAGGTTCAGGTAATCCAGAAAAAGATACACAATGGGCTCATCATCATGGTTGCTTCAATATTGATGAAGATGCAATGGCTAGAGGCGCTGAGCTGTATGCTCAATATGCTTGGGCATATTTGAATCAGCAAGCTTTCTAGAAATACTAAAAACCACGTAATAGGTTTACGTGGTTATTTTTATATTAAAAATATTGTAGTAGAATTAAACTAAATCCCATAACTGTCATGCCAGATAAAATACCTATGCTGGGGTTACGTTTTGGATCGACTTCTTTAGCTAAAGGTATCAATTCATCTACCGATAAAGCTACCATAATTCCTGCAACAGCCGCCATAATACTTGCCATTAGGGCAGGGGAGACGAAATCACCTAAAATAAAATAAGTCAAAGCCCCACCAATAATTTCTGAGAATCCTGATACACTTGCCCAAAATAGAGCCTGCCATTTAGAACCTGTTGCAATATAAATTGGTGCTGCAACAGCTAATCCTTCGGGAATATTATGAATCGCAACAGCAATTGCAATGCCAAAACCTAATTCAATATTGGTACTGGCAGTGACAAATGTTGCAATCCCTTCAGGAAAATTATGTAAACTGATACCTAATGTTAGTAATATCGCTGTTCTTTTTAACTTATTTTTATCAGTAGATGATTGAATACGTTTCATACATTCAAAATCACCATCTTCACAAGGAAGATCTTGAGGATGGCAATGAGGTAGTAAGCGATCAATTGTAAAATAACCAACTAATCCGATAATAAACATTAAATAACATAAAATAGGTGAGAAAGACGGAGTATTAAGTGCAGCAGGTAACATCTCCATTAATGAGATTAGTAACATAATACCTGCTGCGAAACCAAGAGAAAAACCAAGTAATCGAGCTGATGGTTTTTTGGTTAATATACCTAAAATAGCGCCAATAAATGTTGATGCACCTGCTAGTGTTGTTAAAATTAATGGCGTAGAAATCATGTAAGTAATACCTTGATTATGTTGCACTAATTATAGAGATACAATAAACCACCATTGACCAAATATATGCATTGCAACCATGTTTAGGATCATTAACACGAAAACAAATATCATAAATGATATATCGATACTGCCTATTGGGGGAACAATTCTTCTGATTGGTGAAATTAATGGTTCAGTTAATTGTGAGAGCACTTCTTCAAGAGGTGAATAAGAACGGCTTATCCAACTTAGTATTGCTCTGACAATAAGCATCCAAAAAATTAAATTACCAATCGAATAGACTATAGTAAGTAGTGCACATAATAGATATATTCCACTAAATAAAGGATAAGTTGTTGCTGAATATATTAAAAAAATAAATTTTAATAGCGCAATAATATAAAGAATTAGAAATGTTGCTGTATCAATACTACCGATTGGTGGTAAAACTTTTCTTAACGGGCCAACGATCGGTTGTGTGCATTTTATAATAAATTGTGTAAATGGATTATAAAAATTGACCTGTGTATACTGCATCCATGCTCGCAAAATGAAGGCATAAATACAAAGCGTCAATAGCGTATTAATAATAAAAAAAAGTGGTGATGACATGGATAACTCCTTTATATGACTTTAAGCACTATATCATAAAAAAATTTAGTTGTATTCTCTGGCCCCAAAGATAGCCGAACCAATTCTAATGGTATTACTACCTGATGCTATAGCTGCATTCATATCACCGCTCATGCCCATTGATAAAGTATCTATTCCCGCTATTTTCTGTTGTAATTCGGAATATAAATCGTAAGCTTTTAGAAATGTTTCACGCTGTTTTTTAAACTCATTTTCAGCTTTGGGGATAAACATCAAGCCTCGCAGCACTAAATTAGGCAAATTACTCATTTGAGCAGCTAATTGGGGTAATTGCTCAGGTGTGATTCCTGATTTAGTCAATTCATTACTAATATTTATTTGAATCAATACATTCAGCTTATTTAAGAATGTTGGTCTTTGATCATTTAGTCGCTGCGCTATCTTTATACGATCTACTGTATGTACCCAATCGAAATGTTCAGTAACTAAACGGGTTTTGTTTGATTGCAGAGGGCCAATAAAATGCCATTCAAGGTGAGTATCTGGGCGATGGGCGGCAAAATATTTTATTTTCTCCACGCCTTCTTGCACATAGTTTTCACCAAAAATTGTTTGTCCTGCATCGATAGCTTGTTCTATTAAAAAACAGGGTTTAGTTTTACTAACGGCAATTAGCTTAATATTACTGGGATCTCTTTCGCACTCTCTGCAAATTTCAGTAATTTCGTAATGTATATGCTGTAAATTAGTTTCAATTGTCATAATAATAAACTAAGGGTTATTTATGGAATCTCTGTTGGCATTTAGTGTAACCCAAAATGTATCTGATTTGCATCTTTCTGGTGATGGAAATGTGATTATTCGACAAAATGGTAACTTGACTCAGCTTGATGGTTGTAAATTAAACACATATGATTTGAAAAATAAACTTCTATCATTATTATCAAATAAACAATTACAAAAATTTGAAAAGGAGAAACAACTCGACTTTGTTTATTCCCATCAGGATTTAGGTCGTTTTAGATATCATATTTTTTATCAAGCTAATGGTATTTCAGCCTGCATACGTATTATTAACAATATAATTCCCTCTTTCTATGATATTGGTGCTCCAGAAATATTTAAATCATTGGCGTTAAAGCATCAAGGATTAATTTTAATTACTGGAGCAACCGGTAGTGGTAAATCAACAACTTTAGCTGCCATGATTGAATACATTAACCAGAATGAGTATAAGCATATTATTACATTAGAAGAACCAATCGAATTTATTTATCAAAATACAAAATCATTGATTCAGCAACGAGAAATCGGTATGCACTGTAATAGCTATTCTGATGGGCTAAAAGCGGTACTGCGGCAAGATCCTGATGTTATTGTAATTGGGGAGCTACGAGATAAAGTCACTATTGAAGGCGCCTTACAAGCTGCAGAAACAGGTCATATTGTATTTGCAACATTACATACAAACTCTGCAATATCAACAATCAACCGTATTATTAATGTATTTCCTGATGAATCAAGGTATTTTATTCGAACTCAATTAGCTAATTCATTACAATGCATTGTCGCGCAACAATTAATTGCTTGTAATCAATCTCATCGAAAAGCTATTTTTGAAATATTAATTAATATTCCAGCTGTAAGTAATTTGATTCAAGAGGGAAAAACTAAACAGTTAGTATCTGTTATGCAGATGGGTAAAGAATATGGAATGCAGCTTTTTTAAAATAATAAAGATACCTTAAGGTATCTTTATTACATAATAATATTGTCTTATCGATATTATACTTATAGTACAACAAGTATTAAGACTAAAGTAATAACACCTAAAACTATAGTAGCAATACCAAATTTACCTTGTAATGGAAGTAGCTTAGCTAATAGTTGCTGACCTTTTTCTTCTGATTTCGCATTTTTGGATAGAACGTAGGTATTAATTAAATTAAATCCAAGAATAAAACCTAAAACCGCTTCAACTACAGCGATAGCTAGAATCAAAATAAATAATACAACTAAACCATTACCTAAAAGTAAACCGGCATTCAGTAATACACTGATTAAGCTCCAGATCCCCCAAATGAATATAACAACGCCAATCTAACCTTGATAATGTGTGATTTTATCTAATATATTCTTTGCATCAGGTTTTTTACTTAAAATTAATGAAGGGACTGCTAAAATTCCAGAAATAATCAATACAATAGCTTCTAACATCGTTTTCTTTTCCTTATAAGTTTAATCGTTATTATGTATATTTTTATTGATAAATAAAAAAGCGTGCAAATTATCTTTTTTTTTAATATAGATCAATATATTTGCACTATTTTTTTATTATAATCAACGCTATTAAGCTAATTCTTTATCAGTAAATAGCCCATTAAACAAATCAGTACTTAAATAGCGTTCGCCTGATGAAGGTAGAATTACAACAATTGTTTTATCTTTATTTTCAGGCAATTTTGCTAGTTTATCCGCGGCAAATACAGCTGCACCAGAAGATATACCAGCAAGTATTCCTTCTTTATCCATAATTTTACGTGCAGTATCAATCGCTTCTTCATTCGATACTTTTTCAACTAAATCAATTAAGCTTAAATCTAGATTGTCGGGGATGAAACCCGCGCCAATACCTTGGATTTTATGAGGACCTGGTTGGATAGGCTCACCAGCTAAAGCTTGTGATATTACTGGTGAAGTTAATGGTTCAACTGCAACAGCAGTAATTGCCTTTCCTTGAGTTTTCTTTAAATAACGTGTTACACCAGTAAATGTACCGCCTGTTCCAACTCCTGCAATGAATATATCAACTTGACCATCGGTATCTTGCCATATTTCTGGACCTGTTGTCTTTTCATGAATTTCTGGATTTGATGGATTACTAAATTGTTGTAACATTAGATTATGTTTAGGATCGCTAGCAATAATCTCTTCGGCTTTAGCGATAGCTCCTTTCATGCCTTTAGCTGCATCTGTTAGAATAAGGTTTGCACCAAGTATTTTAAGTAATTTACGACGCTCAATACTCATGCTTTCTGGCATTGTTAACGTTAATTTATAGCCTCTTGCTGCCGCAACAGCAGCTAATGCGATCCCTGTGTTACCACTGGTTGGTTCAATAAGTTCAACATCAGGTGTCAGAAGCCCACGCTTTTCAGCATCCCAGATCATATTGGAAGCTATACGGCATTTTACACTAAAACTAGGATTGCGAGATTCGACTTTTGCTAATATATTACCGTTACCAAAGTGTTTTAAACGAACAAGAGGGGTTCGACCTATCGTTTGTGAATTATCATCAAATATTCTGCTCATTAAAAAATCCTCTTATAGTATCAATGGATGTCATTATATTAAGTATATTGTATATATTGTTAAAATTATAAAGCTTTAATTAAGGGGAAAGATACTAATAATTTGTTATAAGGTTATACTTATTTGAAATAAGCAGTCTGCCTTCTGATGATATTATCAATGGCTACTGTCATCAAATATTGGATGAAATTTGACTTCTCCAGACTGAGTCAGCTGTTCCTTAAATACTAATTTCATAAAATATCTTTCCTCAACACCTGTATATACTAGCGGCGATGCTGGTTTGAAACCCATTCGAGAATAATATTCAGGATCTCCTATCACTACACATCAATCAATATTTAGAGCCTTTAATTGTGTTAAGGATTCTTTTATCAATGCTTTACCTATACCTTGTTTTTGATTTTTTGGTAAAACAGCTAATGGTGCAAGCCTTAGCCAATTGCAAGGTTTATCATTAATTGTTATAGGGCTTAATGCAATATAACCAACAATTTCTTTATCGATCAAGGCCACTTGAATGTTAATAAATGTTCTCTTCGTAAATTTTCAACTAATACATATTCATTGTTATTACTATAAGGATGATTAGCAAAAGCCTGTTTTAGTAAATGACTAATTGATGAAATATCTTGTGTCAGCTCTGCTCTAATCTGCATTTTTTCTCCATTACGCTATATCGAGTATTGTAGTACAAAACATCCGTAAATCACACCAATGGATACTTATGCTATGTTTAATTTATTGCTGTATTTTGGATATGATAACTAATTAATGCTCCTATTTTATATCAATAAATAGACAAATATTATCCTGATATTTAACGAGTTATAAAAATTAGAGCGTTTTTTAGTTAAAACATGGTTAATAGCCTTTAATTTTCTATAATAGTAAATCATACTAAAAAAGAAATATTCTTATAAAACTTATACTCTATTTATAATTGATATCTTATATTAAGATAAGTTAAATATATAAACTTAACTTTAGCATGAATTATTTACTATCCCATTGATTTAAAAGGTGGTTTAGCTAACCAAATTGTAATGATTAAACAGATGAATATCCCACCACACAACCAAAATATATCATTAGCAGATAATATTAAGCTTTGTGCTGATATTTGTTCATTAATATAGGTTGATGTTTGTAATTCAGATAATCCCTTTGATGCCATCTCGTGATAGTATTCCACAGTATTTGGGTTATATGGTGTAATTGATTCAGTTAGCTGTGCATGATGTAGTGATGCACGATCCGCCCACATAGTTGTTGTAATCGATGTTCCAACTGATCCAGCAAGTGTACGGAAAAAATTAGCTAAACTAGATGCTGAAGCTAATCGCTCGGCGGGTAGGCCAGATAGGGTCAGTATTGTTAATGGCATAAAGAAGCAAGCAACCGCGATACCTTGTATTAATTGAGGCATTGCTATACCGATAAAATCTATGTTTATTTCAAAAGTATAAGCCCGCCAGAAAAAGCATAGCGCATAAAATAGAAAAGATGTCGTAATTACCCAACGGATATCGATATGATCACTAATTTTAGCAACGTATGTTGATAATATGAGTGGTAATAAGCCAATTGGTGCAAGTGCTATCCCTGACCAAGTCGCAGTATATCCAAAAACTTCTTGCAAAAGTTGCGGTAATAAAACAATTGCACCAAAATAAGCCATATAAGATAAGCTAGTCGAAATAGTACCAATTGAAAAATTTCTCATCTTAAACAATGAAAGATCAACAACAGGATTTTTATTATTCAGTTCCCAAATAACTAAAAAAGTCAGTGCAATTACTGATACAATTGCTAATATAACTATCTCATTTGACGCTAACCAATTTAGCTGTTGACCTTGATCTAATAAAACTTGTAAAGAACCTACACCGACAGTTAATAATGCTAAACCAATATAATTGAATGGTAATTTTACAGCCGTTGACTCCATGGGCTTTAAGATAAGAAGTCCGACAATAACTACCATAATACCGATCGGGATATTCATAAAAAATATCCATCCCCAATTATAGTTATCGCTAATGTATCCACCAAATATTGGTCCAAATACCGGTGCTAAAATAATTGTCATTGACCATAAAGCTAACGCTATTTTTTGTAAGGCAAGGGGATAACCTCGTAATAAAATACTCTGTGATAATGGAATTACTGGACCTGCAACAGCACCTTGAATAACTCTAAAAAGAATTAATGTTCCTAAGCTATCTGATATACCACATAAAAATGAAAATAGGGTGAAAAGGCCTGTTGCCCATAAGAAAACTTTGACCTCTCCATATCTTTTAGCTAAAAAGCCTGAAATGGCAATAGAAATAGCATTTGAAACACCAAATGCTGTAATAACCCAATCACCTTGTGTCGTCGATACGCCTAATGATCCTGAAATTGTTGGGATCGCAACATTTGCAATTGTTGAGTCTAATACTTGCATAAATGTTGCGAATGACAACACGATTGTCATTAGAACCAGTTTTCCCCCTTTAAACGGTTGAACTGTTGCCATTTTACTGCTCCAATGAATCTTGATAGGTATTTGATAAGATAATATTGTTGATTTCTTTATCTATATCATTCAAATTTAATATCAAAGCTTCACTTACATAAAACGGTGTTGTTCTTGGCGAGGTTGCTAAGATTTTGCCTGAACTGTCTTTGGTATTAATCGTGACATTCATCGATAAACCTATTCGTAATGGATATTGACTCACTTGTTGTTGATCTAGCTCAATTCTTACAGGTAATCGTTGGACAACTTTAATCCAATTTCCTGTTGCATTTTGAGCTGGGAGTAATGAGAATGCACTACCGGTACCCATATTGATACCAACAACCTGTCCAGTGTAAGTTATATCATCGCCATAGAGATCACTTGTCACAGTAACAGATTGTCCAATTCGAATATTTTGTAATTGAGTTTCTTTAAAATTAGCATCAACCCAGACAGGTTCAGTTGGTACAATAACCATTAATTGAGAAGAGCTATCTACTTGAGAACCTACATTGACATTACTTCTAGCTACATATCCAGTTATTGGGCTACGAATTTTCGTTCTTTGTAAAGCAATCCAAGCTTGACGGACATTATCTGCTGCTTGTTTAACCGCGGGTTGTTGATCTAAGTTTACACCATTAACTAATGCTTGATTGGCATTATACTGTTGCATTGATATTTCAACTTGAAGCTGTGCAATTTCCATTGTCTGTTTAGCATGTTGCAACTCTTCTATTGATATATCATCTTTACGTCCTAAAGATAATCGTCGATTATAGTCTTGTTGAGCTTGTAATAAGCTAATTTTGGCTGATTTAATTTTAGCTAAATACTCAGCTGAGTCGATATATAAGGCTTGTGTTTGGCGTACCGTATTGGCTAATGAATCTTTAGCTTGTTGGTAGGCGAGATTAGCATCAGTATCATCTAATACGATTAATATATCTCCTGCTTTAACAAGATTGGTATTTGTAACATTAACTTTTGTTACCTTACCGCTGGTTTGAGCGATAACTGGCGCTTGTATTCCAGATACATAGGCATCATCGGTAGATACATTGTTACGCAAATCGATAAACCAATAAATGCCGTAACCAATTAATAATAAAATAAATATACCACTGGCAATTAGCATCCATTTTTTGCGTCGCTCAGGGTTATCTTTAAGTGAACTTGTTTGTGTGTCCATAAATAATTATCTCTCTTCTTAATGGCGGACCTATATCAATATTTTTATTTTAATTAAGTACTCAGTAAATATTGTCATTAAAATAGTTAATTGGTGCCTTAATCTACTTTTTTGTCATCATATTAAATATTTTAGTTAAAAAATATACTTTTAAAGTCTGAAATGACCATTTTTAATGTTATTTTTCGTTTTTTTTGCAGTTTACTTTTCACTATACAATGTTCTGTTTTTTATGTAGATTATGGGCACTAGCTTTTATTGAAGGTGTTAATGTGAGTCAAACAGAAAACACATTAGTATTAGAACAAAAAAATCGATTAAATATTGGTATTAGTAAATGTTTATTAGGTGAAAATGTTCGATATGATGGTAACAATAAACGATTAGAATTCGCAGTTATGCGTCTTCAACCTTATGCCAATTATCTAGCTATTTGTCCTGAAATGGCTATTGGTTTACCGAGTCCTAGACCGACCCTTGGGTTATATCGATTGCGTAACCAACAGATTATTATCCGTTTTAATGAGAGTAGAAATGATGCTATTGATGAACAAATAAGGCTATTCTCTCAACAGACAATTACAAAATTAAGTACATTATGCGGTTATATTGTTTGTGCAAAATCACCAAGTTGTGGTTTGAATAACGCAAAATTATTGGATAATGATAGTCTAGAGTTTATCTCTTTTACCGATGGTATATTTACTGCTCATTTACGTGATACATACCCCTGGCTTCCAATTATTGATAATCAGCAACTTATGGATTCAGAAAGTCAAGATCACTTTATGATCCGAGTATTTGCGCTACATAAATTGAACCAATTAAAAAATAAAGGTTTGAATCGTAATAAATTATTAGAATTTCATAGTCGTTATAAATTATTACTACTTGCTCACTCGCAACCTTTATATCGGCAATTAGGACCATTTGTTGCAAAAATAGCAGAATGGGATAACTTGGATGATTTTTTTATTGAATATCGCAACCGTTTAATGCTGTTGTTAGCACAGCCAGCAACGCGAGAAAATCATACAAATGTTTTGATGCATATGCAGGGTTATTTCAATCGTTATTTAACCGCAGATCAAAAAAAATCATTTACAGATACTATTTTAAGTTATCATCAAGGACAAACGTCACTACAGACTGTCATATCATGTATAAAATCATATTTAATACAATATCCCAATAAATATTTATCTGAACAATACTATTTTGTCTATTATCCAGAACCATTACCGAAATAATGGTACCTAAAAAATAGAGATAATTTAATATGATGAATCGAGGATATTATTGATTAAAAGCTACTTTTCATCATTTTCTATTCTTTGTTCAAGTTGAGACAAGTAATAGCGACAACGAGCTAATCTCTCTTCAATTATTTTTAGTTGATTTTTTTTCTCGATTATATTTATCGTATTAGATTGTTCCAGTTCATGTCTCATTGATTCTAAGCGATTTAAATAACCGGAATTTCTTACATATTGTTCATGAAGTGTTTCATTTTGGTGGGGGAGCTTTTCTGTATTACGCAGTGATAGTGTCGCAAGTTCTCGTTGCATTGCCTCCAATTGATAAACAATAAGCTCAGACAAATAAACAATAAGTTCAATATTTGGTGGGGGAGATTCCCGATGAACAAGATTAACTAATTTTTGATAATTTGTTTTTAACTCTGATAAGTAAGGTTCATAACCATTTAATAATGGACCCTGATAATTAAAAAGTTGGGCATCAAAACAGGGGGAGTTTCTTTTTATATGGGGTAATGACGCAAACTGTTCTGTTAGTGATTGTATTTTGTCATTGAGGTTAGCTAAAAAAACATCATTTTTATTCACGAAATATTACCTTATTTGGACTTATCTAATCTTAACTGCCTATATCGTTATCATTTAAGTAATGGTTTGATAAGTCGTATAATCGCATAAATACCATTAAATTCATCTCATCTTTTTTTATTGGTTTTGACGGTAATATACCTATTTTAATTAATTTTTGTTGGGTTTCTAAATACCAAGGTAATAAATTAAGCGGTAATGGACTATTTGCTCGCTTACCTAACCACAAAATACCTTGTATTGGAATGCTAATCGCAAAAATAGTGGCAATGATTGCACTTACCATACCTGTTTGTAAATAATATTGCCAAATAAATAGAACTGCAATTAAAGGTGGTAAATATTTCATAGCAAATTTTATATATAAAATTACTTTAATTTCAGGGAATGAATGTGCTAATTGTTGATCTGTAGCACAAATTTTCATATAAGTATGTCCTGTTTTAAATAACTTTATCAAATTCATTATTTGAGGATTCCTCGACAATGATTATTAATTGTCTTACAATAGTGAGCATAAATTTTTTAAGGTTTTATTATTCTAGTTTATCTACAATGGTAGATGATATCAAAAATAAAATCTTTAAATAAGTTTAATCATTTCGATTAATTTAATGAGTACTTTATTTAACAGTATAACCAATATGATTCATTTTGGTGTATTTCTTTTATTTTAAAAAAGGGTTTAATATGTCGAACAATGTTGTTCTAGTTCTTAATTGTGGTAGTTCTTCACTAAAATTTGCCATTATCGATCCAGTAAATGGTGATGAATATATTTCTGGTTTAGCTGAGTGTTTTAATCTACCTGAAGCTAGAATTAAATGGAAGTTAGATGGTGAAAAGTCCGAAGCATCATTAGGTGCAGGTGCAGCACACAGTCAAGCATTACAATTTATTGTTAAAAATATTTTTAGCAAAAAGCCTGAATTACTTGCTAATATTAAAGCAATTGGTCACCGAATTGTTCATGGTGGTGAAAAATATACTCAATCTGTCATTATTGATGATTCAGTATTAAAAGGTATTGAAGATGCAGCTGCATTTGCACCTTTACATAACCCTGCACATTTGATTGGTATCAAAGAAGCATTTGCTGCTTTCCCACACTTAAAAGATAAAAATGTTGCAGTATTTGATACTGCTTTCCATACTACTATGCCTAAAGAAGCTTATTTATATGCTTTACCTAAAGAGCTTTATGAAAAACACGCTATTCGTCGTTATGGTGCTCATGGTACAAGCCACGCCTACGTTAGCCGTGAAGCTGCTAAAATTTTGAATAAACCTGTTGAACAAACAAATGTTATTACATGTCATTTAGGTAATGGTGCATCAATTACAGCGGTTAAAAATGGTAAATGTGTTGAAACTTCAATGGGATTAACGCCATTAGAAGGGTTAGTAATGGGAACTCGTAGTGGTGATATTGATCCTGCAATCATGTTTTTCTTACACGATAATTTAAAAATGTCTGTTGCTGATATCAATAACTTATTAAACAAAAAATCAGGTTTATTAGGGTTAACCGGTGTGAGTAGTGACTGCCGTTATGTTGAAGAACATTATGGTAAAGATGAGGGTGCAACAAATGCGTTAGATGTTTTTGTTCATCGTTTAGTTAAATATATTGGTGGATATAGCGTATTACTTGATGGTCGTCTTGATGCTATTGTTTTCACTGGCGGAATCGGTGAAAACTCTGGAACTGTACGTGAGAAAGTGATGAAAAAATTGAGTATTCTTGGTTTTGAACTTGATCAAGAACGTAATCTTGCAGCTCGTTTTGGTAAGAGTGGTGCGATTAACAAAGAGGGAACTCGTTGTGCTCTAGTTATTCCAACTAACGAAGAGCTCGTTATTGCACAAGATGCTGCTCGATTAACAGCATAAGATATTACCGCCTGAATCAGGCGGTTTTTTTTGATTGATATTAAAGGAGTATATACAATGGCTCGTACAATTATGTTAATTCCTACCGGCTCAAATGTTGGATTAACAGGTGTTAGCTTAGGCGTTATTCGTGCGATGGAACGTCAAGGTGTAAAAATAAGCCTATTTAAATTAATTGCTCAATCTGCTTTAGGTGAAGATCGTTTAGATCAAACGACTGCTTTGATTCAAAGTAATACATCAATACCAACTAATAAACCATTAAAAATGAGTTATGTTGAAAAATTGTTAGGATTAAATCAACAAGATGTATTGATGGAAGAAGTTGTTGCACTTTATGCTGAAAGCAGCAAAGATTCAGAAGTTGTTTTAGTTGAAGGTATTGTTCCTACTTCTCACTACCCATTTGCAAATGAGTTAAATCATAGTATTGCTAAAACGCTGGGTGCTGAAATTGTTTTTGTTATGGGAATGGGTAGTGATAAACCAGAACAAATAAAAGATAAAATTGAGATTGCGCGTGCTAATTTCGGTGGTATAAAAAATGATAAAATTATCGGTGTTATTTTCAATAAAGTGAATGCACCGTTAGATGCTCAAACATTAGTTAGACCTGATGTCGTTGATATCTATAACATAAACACGCCAAAATTTGATGCAAATAAAATCACGATTGATGATTTAAAACCACATAGCCCATTACCCGTGTTAGGCTGTATTCCATGGAATATTAATTTATCTGCATGTCGTACAATTGATATGGCTAACCATCTTAATGCAAAAATTATTAACCGTGGTGAAATCAGTTCTCGACGTATTCAACATATTTCATTTTGCTCACGTAGTGTACCGAATATTATCTCGCATTTAATTCCTAATGCATTATTAGTTACATCTGCAGATCGTGCCGATATTTTAACAACAATTTCTTTAGCTGTTATGAATGGGACTGAAATCGGTGGTGTTCTATTAACTGGCGGATATGATATCGAAAAACAAGTATATGATCTATGCAAACCAGCATTTGATACTGGCTTACCTATTTTTGGTGTCGATACTAATACATTCCAAACATCAATTAATTTACAACGTTTTAATTTGGAAATTCCAGTCGATGATAAAGAACGCCTGGATTTAACGCAAAACTTTGTTGCTGATTACATCGACTCTTCTTGGATTAGTTCATTGGCACAACAAGATAAATCGAATAGTATTCGTTTATCTCCTCCTGCATTCCGTTATCAATTAACTGAATTGGCTCGTAAAGCACAAAAAACAATTGTATTACCTGAAGGTGATGAACCAAGAACAATTAAAGCTGCTGCTATTTGTGCTGAAAAGGGAATTGCAAACTGTATATTATTAGGAAATCCAGATAGCGTTAAACATGTTGCTGCATCTCAAGGTGTAACATTAGGAAAAAATGTTACTATTTTAGATCCAGATGTTATTCGTGAAAATTATGTTGCTCGATTAGTTGAGTTACGTAAAAACAAAGGGATGACTGAAATTTTAGCAAGAGAACAATTAGCTGACAATGTCGTATTAGGTACGATGATGTTAGAAAAAAATGAAGTTGATGGATTAGTTTCTGGTGCGGTACATACAACAGCAAATACTATTCGTCCTCCATTGCAGTTAATTAAAACCGCTCCAGGTAGCTCACTTGTTTCTTCCGTGTTCTTTATGTTAATGCCTGAACAAGTTTACATCTATGGTGACTGTGCGATTAATCCAGACCCAAATGCGCAAGAACTTGCTGAAATTGCTATTCAATCTGCTGATACTGCAATTGCTTTTGGTATTGAACCAAAAGTTGCAATGATCTCTTACTCAACGGGTAATTCTGGTCAAGGTGCCGATGTTGAGAAGGTAAAAGAAGCGACTCGTATTGCACAAGAAAAACGTCCAGATCTATTAATTGACGGTCCACTTCAATACGATGCGGCAGTAATGCCTGATGTTGCAAAATCAAAAGCGCCTAATTCTAAAGTCGCTGGGCAGGCAACCGTATTTATTTTCCCTGACTTAAATACAGGTAATACTACATACAAAGCGGTACAACGTTCAGCTGATCTTATTTCTATTGGACCAATGCTACAAGGTATGCGTAAGCCTGTTAATGACTTGTCTCGCGGTGCTTTAGTGGACGATATTGTTTATACTATCGCATTAACAGCTATTCAGGCGACACAACAGTAATATTCTGTTATTGTATGAAGTAGCATTAATTATATGAGGTGATATAATATCGCCTCATATTTATTTAGGGTCTTTAAAGATAATATTTTTATCAAATTAGTATCTTTAAATATCTTAAATTTTTAATAGAATCAAAAAATCTATTTTGATGTTGATTTTAGTCCACTTATTTTGCTTTAGGAAAATTTTAATGACAAAAGACATCCACCAACAACGTGTTTTAATTCTTGATTTTGGTTCACAAGTAACGCAGCTAATTGCTCGTCGTGTGAGGGAAATCGGTGTGTATTGTGAGCTTTGGCCATGGGATGTATCAGAAGAGAAGATCAAACAATTTAATCCTAAGGGGATTATTTTATCTGGTAGCCCAGAGAGTACAACTGAAGCAAATAGTCCAAGAGCACCTGAGTATGTCTTTAATGCTGGTGTTCCTGTATTAGGGATTTGTTATGGTATGCAAACCATGGCGATTCAAGTTGGTAAAGGTGGTCAGGTTACTGGTTCAAATCAGCGTGAGTTTGGTTATGCAAAAGTTGAACTGGTCAATTCATCACGTTTAACTGATGGAATCTTTGATAGTAAAAACAGTGCTGAGCATGATGAACTTGATGTTTGGATGAGTCACGGTGATAAAGTGACCGCCATTCCAGATAACTTTACCTTAATTGGCCGTACTGAAACGTGCCCGTTTGCAATTATGGCTAATGATGAAAAACAATTTTATGGTGTACAATTTCATCCAGAAGTCACTCATACCGTAAAAGGTTTAGAGTTATTACAACGCTTTGTTATTGATATTTGTCAGTGTGAAAAACTATGGACACCATCATCCATTATTACTGATGCCGTAGCTCGAATTAAACAGAAAGTAGGTAAAGATAAAGTTTTATTAGGTTTGTCTGGTGGAGTTGACTCGTCTGTTACTGCATTATTACTACATCAAGCGATTGGTGAGCAATTAACATGTGTTTTTGTTGACCATGGTTTATTGCGTTTAAACGAAGCTCAACAGGTAATGGATATGTTTGGCGATAAGTTTGGTCTTAATATCATTGCTGTAAATGCTGAAAACCGTTTTATGAATGCATTAAAAGGTGAAGCAGATCCTGAAGCTAAGCGTAAAATTATCGGGCGTGAATTCGTAGCTGTATTTGATGAGGAAGCTGTAAAACTAAAAGATGTAAAATGGCTAGCACAAGGCACAATTTATCCAGATGTTATTGAATCTGCAGCAGCAGATACTGGTAAAGCGCATGTTATTAAATCACACCATAACGTTGGTGGTTTACCAGAAGATATGAAGATGGGCTTAGTTGAACCATTACGTGAACTGTTTAAAGATGAGGTGCGTAAAGTAGGATTAGAGCTTGGCTTGCCTTACGATATGTTATATCGTCATCCATTCCCAGGACCAGGGCTAGGTGTTCGAGTTCTTGGTGAGGTGAAAAAAGAGTTTTGTGATTTATTGCGTCAAGCTGATGCTATTTTTATTGAAGAACTATATAAAGCGGATCTTTATCATAAAGTTAGTCAGGCTTTTACAGTATTCTTACCCGTTCGTTCTGTTGGTGTAATGGGGGATGGACGTAAATATGATTGGGTTGTATCACTTCGTGCCGTAGAAACGGTCGATTTTATGACTGCTCATTGGGCTCATTTACCTTATGAATTTTTAGGTCGTGTTTCAAATCGTATCATTAATGAAGTCAATGGGATCTCCCGTGTTGTTTATGATATTAGTGGCAAACCGCCGGCGACAATCGAGTGGGAATAAAGTTTGCTTTTCTGTTAACATCCGTTAACATCTAAAAAAGCCAGTGATATCAATAGTGTCACTGGCTTTTTTGTCTATTGAAATCTGCTGCTTTCTAGTGAAATATTCAAATTTTTACCGTTACAAAAATACCTAATAGCCTATTTTTAGATAAATTTTAATCTCTCTTTTTTTAATGTTTTATGATAGTTATTTAAAATGAATTGATATTTTTATGTAAAAAATTAGATAAATAAAATAATTACATTTACATATTATTTTCGATTAATTGTGATTAAAATTATGATTTAATTTTTTTAAGTTTTTTTTTTATTGTATTTTTTATTGATTAATAAAAATACGATAATTTTTACATGAAACCGTTTATATAAAGGCGATTTATTATAACTTATAGTTTTTTTCTATACAAAAAAAGCTTTTTCATATCAGAATCTTTAATATGTAAATTTATTGACTGTATTTTTTACCTTTTTTAATCAAAAAATAGACAATTGAAGTTTTTTAAAAATGATAAAGTACTAAGCATCAAATATTACTAAATTTAGATGCTGAGGCTTTTATGAATAAAATTTATAGGGTGATTTGGAGTTCAGCTCATCGAGCTTGGATTGTTGCGAGTGAGTTTGCAAAAGGAAAAAAAAAAGTAGCACTTCATTAATAGTTAAGCCTCCTAAATTATCAATACCTAAATTATCCATTATATCAACTGGACTTATTGCAGCAGGGTTATTTACAGTACCAGATGCATTTGCTGAAAGTTGTAGTGTAAGTACGGTTGCTCAATT
The DNA here is from genome assembly GCA_036251205.1 of Orbaceae bacterium BiB. NCBI lineage: Bacteria > Pseudomonadati > Pseudomonadota > Gammaproteobacteria > Orbales > Orbaceae > Orbus > Orbus mooreae. Next base: position 351,053 of record CP133958.1, read on the forward strand.
TAATTCATCAATAGCTAATTCATCATGCGATAAGATTGTCTTAACAAATAATATTACTTTAAATAGCAATTTAACAGTAGCCTTTGGCACAAGAAAAGATTTGGTTATTGATGGTAATGGTTATACCCTAAATGTGGGAAGTCGACGACTTACTTTTAGTGGGGGACAAGCAGATGAAAGCGTCAATTTAACGTTTACTAATTTTAATACCATTAGTTCAAATAATAGTACCAATAATCCTATTGCGTATGTTTCTGATACCACTTCGAATATTAATGTTAGCTTTGATAACATCACTACTATGCCAAATGGTACGGTTGCTATTCTAGCTAAAAGTTCTAGTTCTACAGCAAATAACCAAAATGCTTATAGCCAGCTTATTTTTGGTAATATTGATAATACTATTGATATTACGACCCGAGCTGATAAACAACTTGCTAATGCAAGTAAAATAACTTTTAATGGCAAATTATCAGTTATTGCTGAAAAATCAACAACTAATTATTCTTATATCTTTTGGAGTAATAGCCCAATTAGCCAAAATGTGGTGACGTTTAATTCTGGTGCAGATGTATCAATGAAATTAGGTATCGGAAATAAATTTACGTCTGGTGATACAAACTCAAGTAAAGGCTACTCTTACATCTTTAATGATGGTGCAAAATTTTTATTATGGAGTAGCCAAAATGTATTTGGTGATGCTACGGGGAGTAATGTCGGATTAAAGATCGGTAGTTATGATAAACAAACAGAAACATTTGGTAGTGGTGTTACATTGCAAATTGCTGGTGTTGATGGGGCTCAGTTAACGGGTGATGGATTAACAAATAATGGTGGTGTTGCTGGCGGGATCGATAATAGTGCCAGTGGTAGTGAAGATGTTGTATTTAACTTAGCTGGTGGCTCTAATTTTAATGTCACAGGTACCGGGATCGTTGTGACCAAAAATGCCGGTAATAATAGTGGTATCTATGTAAGATCTGCAACAGATATTAATGCTGCAACTGGGATAAAAATTGAACATAATGGTAATGGTGAAGTTCGAGTCAATAACAATGGTTCAATAACCAGTAGTGTTGCTGGTATGCAGTTTTCTTCTACTAGCGGTAATGAAATGGATGTTGATCTTACTGATGGTATCTTAAATGTAAATAGTGGTGATGGTATTGTTACCAATTCAGACTCATCTAAAGCTAATGTTAACCTTAATATTAATAACGGTACGGTTAATCTTATTGGTAGTGGTAATGGTATTGATGTAAGTGCTAGTGGATCACCAAACGCACATTTTATCACTGGTACAACGATTAATTTTGCTGAAGGGGCGACTGGTAACGTCATTAAAACTAGTGATGCCAAAGTGACCCTAAAAGATACTCACATTAATGTTATTGATTCTACAGCTTTTACTGAATCAGGATTAAATAATATTATCTTTGCTAACAGTGATAATAATACGAATAACATTATTACTGTTACAGGATCTGGGACTGGTCTATTACTTAATAACGATTTATCTGCAATTCAAGATAGCTATTTAACACTCAATGTTACCGATAGTTCAGGTGAAGCGACCACTGGTACAGGTACTGCAATTAAAATTAGCGGTGGTAATACTGATGATGTTATTCATGTAACAAATGATATTAATATTAATGCTATTGGGTCTACAGCTATTGAGATTAATGGGGATCAAGCTCGTCAATTTGTAAATGATGGTGTAATTGATGGTAATGTATTATTTAACAATGGTAATGTTGACAATATTATTACTAATAATAAAAGTCTCAATGGAAGTCTAACTACGGGTTCTGGTAATGATACTTTAATTTTAGCAAGCGGTTCGCAAACAACAGGTACAATTAATTTAGGCGATGGTAATAATACAGTTTCGATTGCTAATGATACAAGTGTAAAGAATGTCATTACTGGTTCAGGTGATGATACTTTTAATCTAAGTAATTTTGATGTCAATTCAAGTAATCATATTGGTACCTTGGATGCAGGAACTGGTAACAATGTACTTAACTTTGATAATTCATATCTTGAAGTTGATGAAACAACCTTTTTTAAGAATTTTGGTAATATCAATTTAGATCAATCAACACTATCTCTACTCAATAAAGACAATTTAAGCTCAGGCTTAATTAATATTAATGATACCAGTTCTTTACTATTTTCTGACCAATATAATGATGATGTTGGTATTGTTTTATCAGGTACCGGTCGAGTTGAATTAAAAGATGGCTCTAATGTAACTTTAGCTAATGCAAATAATAATTTTTCTGGGGAGTGGTTAATTGATCAGGGGGGGACATTAAATACCTCTGCAACTAGTCAGTTTGGTAGTGGTTCGGTTGCGTTATCAGGAACTCTAAATCTAAGCCAAACAACTTTGGATAATGCTTTAACTGGCAATGGCCAAGTAAATATTGATACTAGTGGTAATTCTTTCAATTTCTTATCTAATACAGGAAATAATTTTTTAGGTACGGTTAATCTAACCAATACCCAATTAGCTGTATCCGATGGTAATACTTCTGCATTAACAAATGCCACTTTACAACTCTCTTCTGAAAGTACTGCAACCATCGGTCTTGGACAACAAAATCTTGGTAATTTAACGTTAAATGGCGGTACACTTTCATATGCTGCTGATAGTGGTGTTGTAAACGTAAATGAGCTTAATGTTACCGATAATAGTATTGTGAAAATTGACGCTGATAATGTTTATATTGATAACTTACTTGATCAAAATACAATACAAAAACAGCAATTAGTATCTAGTGATAATACGCTTTCATCTACTGATTTAGATAAATTAGCATTACAAGATGCTCAAGGTAACGAATTAAATAATAATACTCAGCATAATATTACTCAAAATAATAATGTTGTTGCAGTTGCTGATTATGACTTTGCTTTAATTAGTGATAAAGGGTTGAGTGTTTCTAGTCAATTAACGCAACTTGATATTCAAAATGGACAAACTTTAGCGTTAACGTCAACGGGCGCAACAAACCGAGATTTAACAGCGAAGTTAACCGGCAAAGGTAATTTAAGTGTAGCCAGCGATGCCACGGGGATCAGCTTAAGTAATACCGCCAATGATTACACCGGTAACACCACAGTCACCGCAGGTAAAGTGATTGTCGGTGCCGATAATGCTTTAGGTCAGACAGCACAACTAACCCTTAACACCGGAACCAGCGTTGATTTAAATGGTAAGACGCAAACTGTTGGCAGTTTAGCCAATGCCGGTAGTGTCAATCTGGCGGGGGGAGCCTTATCTTTAACCAATGGAGGGACTTCAACGGTAGCCAATGGCTTAAGCGGCGCCGGTCAGCTGAATGTGAAAGGGGGTGAGTTAGTTGTCTCAGCAGCGAATAGTGGACTGAGCGCCACAACGACGATCGATAAAACGGCCGCGGTAACCTTAAATGGCTTAGGAACACTGGGCAGTAGTGCGATTGATATTGCAGGTCGACTCAATCTTAATGGCAACAATAGTGCGCTCAGTAATATCTTAAGTGGTGCCGGTAGCGTTAATACCCAGGCTGCGGTGACATTAACCGGTAATAACCAAAGCTTTACCGGTAGTCAGGTCATTGGTGAGAACGGCAGCTTAACAGTGAGTCGTGGTCAAAATCTTGGTGCGGATAGTGCAACCGTTAACTTAGCCGACAGTAGCGCTGCGTTAATCTTAAGTGGCGTGTCCCAAGCGGTTAATCAGGCACTCAGTGGTGTTGCAGGCAGTACGGTGACGGTAAATAACGGGTCGGTGATGAGCTTAACGGGTAACAACAGCAGCTTTGCCGGTCAGTATGTTATCACCGATAACAGTCAGTTAACGGCAGGTCAAACACAAAACTTAGGCAGTAGTGCGGTCAGTATTGCTGATGGCAGTACTTTAGTCTTCAATAACTTCAACAGCGGTTCAAGCACCGAGTTAGGTAATGCCTTAACGGGCACCGGTAATATGACTTTAGCCGGTAGTCATTTGACCTTATCGAAAGACAATAGTCAGGCGGCTGACTTTACGGGTGATATAGCCATCACCGAGGGTTCAAGCTTAACGGTCAGCCAAGATAACCAGCTTAACAGCAGTGCCAGTATTAATGTTAAGGGGGCTGACGATAACTTAGTGATAGCCAGTGACAGTAATTATGCCTTTAATAATGCCTTAACGGGTGCGGGTAATATCAATGTCGATACCGATGGCAATCAATTCTCCTTTAGTAATAATGTGGGTAGTGACTTTACTGGTAATGTGAGTTTAAGTCACAGTACCTTTACCTTATCCGGCGATAACACCGCTGCATTAACTCAGGCTACTTTAAATGTTGCTGAAGGTAATAAAACCACAGTGGGTGCGGGTGAGCAGACTATTGGTAACTTAACCTTAAACGGTGGTACCGTTAGTTTTAACGGTGATGGCGTAATTAACACCGATAAATTGACGGTGAATGATAAGAGTATTATTCAGATCAACCCGGATAATATTCCAAGTACGGATATTGATACCGCAAGTAATTTACTTGACCAAAATAGCGGCGAAGTATATCAATTAGTGAATGCGCAAGAGAGTTCTACCGTTGATGTCAATGATCTGACTCTGCAAGATCAGTCCGGTAATGCATTAACAAATGACGCAACTCACGATCTTAGACAAAATGAGCAACTTGTTGCGAAAGCGGGATACGATTATCAGTTAACTAACCAAGGGGGTCTGGGGGTTAACTATGCGTTAACGCAGCTTGATATTCAAAATGGTCAAACTTTAGCGTTAACGTCAACGGGCGCAACAAACCGAGATTTAACAGCGAAGTTAACCGGCAAAGGTAATTTAAGTGTAGCCAGCGATACCACGGGGATCAGCTTAAGTAATACCGCCAATGATTACACCGGTAACACCACAGTCACCGCAGGTAAAGTGATTGTCGGCGCCGATAATGCTTTAGGTCAGACAGCACAACTAACCCTTAACACTGGAACCAGCGTTGATTTAAACGGTAAGACACAAACTATAGGCAGTTTAGCCAATGCGGGTAGTATGAATCTTGCTGGAGGAACGTTAGTTTTAACTAATGGTGGGAGTTCAATTTCAACTAATGGTTTAATTGGTGCAGGTAAACTACAAGTACAAAGTGGAGAGCTAGTTGTTACTTCTGCAAATAGTGGACTGAGTGCCACAACGACGATCGATAAAACGGCAGCAGTAACCTTAAATAGTTCGGGAACGTTAGGTAGTGGGGCGATTGATATTGCGGGTCGACTCAATCTCAATGGTAATAATAGCCAAGTAAGTAATGTCCTTAGTGGTGCTGGTACTGTTAATACTAATACGAATATTATTTTATCTGGTAATAATAGTGGGTTTACCGGTACGCAAGCAATTGGCTCTAATGGTCAATTAACAGTAAGTAATGCGAATAATCTTGGTGCAAGTACTGCTACTGTGGATTTAGCAGACAGTTCTTCAACATTAGTATTGGATGGTTTTAAAACTGATTTTGTAAATGACTTAACTGGTAGTTCAGGAAAAGTAAATATTGCGAACAGTTCTTCAACAACGTTCAAAGGAAATAATATTAATTTTTCTGGAGATTATAATATTCTTGGTGGAAGTACATTAAATATGGATCAAACTACTCAACTAAGTAGTGACTCTTCGATTAATGTGTCTTCACAAAATGATTTACTTAATATTAATGTCACTGGTGATTATAACTTTAATCAAGCTTTAACTGGTAATGGCAATATCAATATTGATGCTAGTGGATCTACTTTTAATTTTGGTACTAATGTGGGTAGTGCTTTTGCGGGAAATGTTGATTTTACAAATGCTAACTTTGTATTAATTGATAATAATGCAACAACATTGACTAATTCAAAATTGATTGTTTCTAATGGTGCAAATGTTACTGTTGGTAAGGGTGAGCATCAACTCGATGGATTAACTATTAATGGTGGTGGTTTATTTTTTAATCAAATCACTGAAGATAATGGTAAATTTACCTCAGAAGGGACGATCACTACAGATACACTGGATGTGTCTTCAGTAGGGAGTGTTAACGTTGATCTACCTAATAATATCACTCCAAATTTAGATGTTTATACTGTATTACAGCTTGATGAAGGTAATATTATTCTTTCGCTAGTTAAAGCTAATACCGTTATTGGTGATGCAAGCGATCTCTCTTTGGATGATTCAAATAATGATCCGTTACCAAACGATAAAGAACAAAATCTTATCAATAAAAATACTAATGTAGAATCTGCAAAGGGTTATTTTAACTATGATTTAACCACTGGACATGATAGTGACGGTTTATACCTTGACTATGGTTTGGTTCGAATTGCTCTTGAAGGTAGTGGTGATAATGCATTGATATTAGAATCAACAGAGCAGCAAAATAATACTGCATCAGGAAACTTAACATCTAAAGTTGAAGGTGACGGTGATCTTGCAATTGAAGGTCAAACAGCTAATACAACTATTTCTATTAATAATGGTGAAAATAGTTATACAGGTAAAACATTTGTTCGTTCGGGTACTTTAATTCTTGGTGATAATAGTGCATTAGGTAATACATCAGCGTTAGTTATTAACCAAAATGCTACAGCAAATTTAAATGGTAAGACGCAAACTGTCGGCAGTTTAACGAATGCCGGTAGTGTCAATCTGGCGGGTGGAGCCTTATCTTTAACCAATGGCGGGACTTCAACGGTAGCCAATGGCTTAAGCGGCGCCGGTCAGCTGAATGTGAAAGGGGGTGAGTTAGTTGTCTCAGCAGCGAATAGTGGACTGAGCGCCACAACGACGATCGATAAAATGGCCGCGGTAACCTTAAATGGCGCAGGAACACTGGGCAGTAGTGCGATTGATATTGCAGGTCGACTCAATCTTAATGGCAACAATAGTGCGCTCAGTAATATCTTAAGTGGTGCCGGTAGCGTTAATACCCAGGCAGCGGTGACATTAACCGGTAATAACCAAAGCTTTACCGGTAGTCAGGTCATTGGTAAGAACGGTAGCTTAACGGTGAGCCGTGGTCAAAATCTTGGTGCGGATAGTGCAACCGTTAACTTAGCCGACAGTAGCGCTGCATTAATCTTAAGTGGCGTGTCCCAAGCGGTTAATCAGGCACTCAGTGGTGTTGCAGGCAGTACGGTGACGGTAAATAACGGGTCGGTGATGAGCTTAACGGGTAACAACAGCAGCTTTGCCGGTCAGTATGTTATCACCGATAACAGTCAGTTAACGGCAGGTCAAACACAAAACTTAGGCAGTAGTGCGGTCAGTATTGCTGATGGCAGTACTTTAGTCTTCAATAACTTCAACAGCGGTTCAAGCACCGAGTTAGGTAATGCCTTAACGGGCACCGGTAATATGACTTTAGCCGGTAGTCATTTGACCTTATCGAAAGACAATAGTCAGGCGGCTGACTTTACGGGTGATATAGCCATCACCGAGGGTTCAAGCTTAACGGTCAGCCAAGATAACCAGCTTAACAGCAGTGCCAGTATTAATGTTAAGGGGAGTGACGATAACTTAGTGATAGCCAGTGACAGTAATTATGCCTTTAATAATGCCTTAACGGGTGCGGGTAATATCAATGTCGATACCGATGGCAATCAATTCTCCTTTAGTCATAATGTGGGCAGTGACTTTACTGGTAATGTGAGTTTAAGTCACAGTACCTTTACCTTATCCGGCGATAACACCGCTGCATTAACTCAGGCTACTTTAAATGTTGTTGAGGGTAATAAAACCACAGTGGGTGCGGGTGAGCAGACTATTAGTAATTTAACCTTAAACGGTGGTACCGTTAGTTTTAACGGTGATGGCGTGATTAACACCGATAAATTGACGGTGAATGATAAGAGTATTATTCAGATCAACCCGGATAATATCCCAAGTACGGATATTGATACCGCAAGTAATCTACTTGACCAAAATAGCGGCGAAGTATATCAATTAGTGAATGCGCAAGAGAGTTCTACCGTTGATGTCAATGATCTGACTCTGCAAGATCAGTCCGGTAATGCATTAACAAATGACGCAACTCACGATCTTAGACAAAATGAGCAACTTGTTGCGAAAGCGAGATACGATTATCAGTTAACTAACCAAGGGGGGCTGGGGGTTAACTATGTGTTAACGCAGCTTGATATTCAAAATGGTCAAACTTTAGCGTTAACGTCAACGGGCGCAACAAACCGAGATTTAACAGCGAAGTTAACCGGCAACGGTAATTTAAGTGTAGCTAGCGATACCACGGGGATCAGCTTAAGTAATACCGCCAATGATTACACCGGTAACACCACAGTCACCGCAGGTAAAGTGATTGTCGGTGCCGATAATGCTTTAGGTCAGACAGCACAACTAACCCTTAACACAGGAACCAGCGTTGATTTAAATGGTAAGACGCAAACTGTTGGCAGTTTAGCCAATGCCGGTAGTGTCAATCTGGCGGGGGGAGCCTTATCTTTAACCAATGGTGGGACTTCAACGGTAGCCAATGGCTTAAGCGGCGCCGGTCAGCTGAATGTGAAGGGGGGTGAGTTAGTTGTCTCAGCAGCGAATAGTGGGCTGAGCGCCACAACGACGATCGATAAAACGGCCGCGGTAACCTTAAATGGCTTAGGAACACTGGGCAGTAGTGCGATTGATATTGCAGGTCGACTCAATCTTAATGGCAATAATAGTGCGCTCAGTAATATCTTAAGTGGTGCCGGTAGCGTTAATACTCAGGCCTCGGTGACATTAACCGGTAATAACCAAAGCTTTACCGGTAGTCAGGTCATTGGTGAGAACGGCAGCTTAACAGTGAGTCGTGGTCAAAATCTTGGTGCGGATAGTGCAACCGTTAACTTAGCCGACAGTAGCGCTGCGTTAATCTTAAGTGGCGTGTCCCAAGCGGTTAATCAGGCACTCAGTGGTGTTGCAGGCAGTACGGTGACGGTAAATAACGGGTCGGTGATGAGCTTAACGGGTAACAACAGCAGCTTTGCCGGTCAGTATGTTATCACCGATAACAGTCAGTTAACGGCAGGTCAAACACAAAACTTAGGCAGTAGTGCGGTCAGTATTGCTGATGGCAGTACTTTAGTCTTCAATAACTTCAACAGCGGTTCAAGCACCGAGTTAGGTAATGCCTTAACGGGCACCGGTAATATGACTTTAGCTGGTAGTCATTTGACCTTATCGAAAGACAATAGTCAGGCGGCTGACTTTACGGGTGATATAGCCATCACCGAGGGTTCAAGCTTAACGGTCAGCCAAGATAACCAGCTTAACAGCAGTGCCAGTATTCATGTTAAGGGGAGTGACGATAACTTAGTGATAGCCAGTGACAGTGATTATGCCTTTAATAATGCCTTAACGGGTGCGGGTAATATCAATGTCGATACCGATGGCAATCAATTCTCCTTTAGTAATAATGTGGGCAGTGACTTTACTGGTAATGTGAGTTTAAGTCACAGTACCTTTACCTTATCCGGCGATAACACCGCTGCATTAACTCAGGCCACTTTAAATGTTGCTGAAGGTAATAAAACCACAGTGGGTGCGGGTGAGCAGACTATTGGTAACTTAACCTTAAACGGTGGTACCGTTAGTTTTAATGGCGATGGCGTAATTAACACCGATAAATTGACGGTGAATGATAAGAGTATTATTCAGATCAACCCGGATAATATTCCAAGTACGGATATTGATACCGCAAGTAATTTACTTGACCAAAATAGCGGCGAAGTATATCAATTAGTGAATGCACAGGAGAGTGGAGATGTTGATGTCAATGAACTGACACTGCAAGATCAGTCTGGTAATGCCTTAGCCAATGGGGTTGAGCATGATATCAATCAAAATTCGAATTTAGTTGCAAAAGCGCAGTACGATTATCAGTTAACTAACCAAGGGGGGCTGGGGGTTAACTATGCGTTAACGCAGCTTGATATTCAAAATGGTCAAACTTTAGCGTTAACGTCAACGGGCGCAACAAACCGAGATTTAACAGCGAAGTTAACCGGCAGCGGTAATTTAAGTGTAGCCAGCGATACCACGGGGATCAGCTTAAGTAATACCGCCAATGATTACACCGGTAACACCACAGTCACCGCAGGTAAAGTGATTGTCGGCGCCGATAATGCTTTAGGTCAGACAGTACAACTAACCCTTAACACAGGAACCAGCGTTGATTTAAATGGTAAGACGCAAACTGTTGGCAGTTTAGCCAATGCCGGTAGTGTCAATCTGGCGGGGGGAGCCTTATCTTTAACCAATGGTGGGACTTCAACGGTAGCCAATGGCTTAAGCGGCGCCGGTCAGCTGAATGTGAAGGGGGGTGAGTTAGTTGTCTCAGCAGCGAATAGTGGGCTGAGCGCCACAACGACGATCGATAAAACGGCCGCGGTAACCTTAAATGGCTTAGGAACACTGGGCAGTAGTGCGATTGATATTGCAGGTCGACTCAATCTTAATGGCAATAATAGTGCGCTCAGTAATATCTTAAGTGGTGCCGGTAGCGTTAATACTCAGGCCTCGGTGACATTAACCGGTAATAACCAAAGCTTTACCGGTAGTCAGGTCATTGGTGAGAACGGCAGCTTAACAGTGAGTCGTGGTCAAAATCTTGGTGCGGATAGTGCAACCGTTAACTTAGCCGACAGTAGCGCTGCGTTAATCTTAAGTGGCGTGTCCCAAGCGGTTAATCAGGCACTCAGTGGTGTTGCAGGCAGTACGGTGACGGTAAATAACGGGTCGGTGATGAGCTTAACGGGTAACAACAGCAGCTTTGCCGGTCAGTATGTTATCACCGATAACAGTCAGTTAACGGCAGGTCAAACACAAAACTTAGGCAGTAGTGCGGTCAGTATTGCTGATGGCAGTACTTTAGTCTTCAATAACTTCAACAGCGGTTCAAGCACCGAGTTAGGTAATGCCTTAACGGGCACCGGTAATATGACTTTAGCCGGTAGTCATTTGACCTTATCGAAAGACAATAGTCAGGCGGCTGACTTTACGGGTGATATAGCCATCACCGAGGGTTCAAGCTTAACGGTCAGCCAAGATAACCAGCTTAACAGCAGTGCCAGTATTAATGTTAAGGGGAGTGACGATAGCTTAGTGATAGCCAGTGACAGTGATTATGCCTTTAATAATGCCTTAACGGGTGCGGGTAATATCAATGTCGATACTGACGGCAATCAATTCTCCTTTAGTAATACTGTTGGTGATAGCTTCACCGGTAAGGTTGAGCTTGGTAATACGGCATTTACTTTAGGTGGCAATAATACTAGTTCTATAGCTAATGCTGATCTTATCTTATCTACAGGTGGTAAAGTTACTGTAGAAAATTGTAAACAGTCACTAGATCAATTAACCTTGAATGGTGGAGAGCTGATTTTTAATAATATTGTTGAAAATAGTGGGGTATTTAATTCAGAAGGTGTTGTGAATGTTAATACTGTTGATGTTTCTGGTTCAGGAAGTATTAGTTTAAATTTACCAGCTGATATACACCCTAGTATATCGGGTAATACAGTGACTCAACTTGATCAAGGTGAGGTTACATTACAATTGGCTCAAACTGATAAAGTCATTGGCTATGCAAGCAATCTTACATTACAAAATACCGATGGACAGCCATTACTTGAGAAAGATGTTGAAGAAAATCTGATTAATACTGGTAGTTCAGAAACTTCAGCAATTGGTTACTTTAATTACAAGCTTACTACTGGTCAAAATATAGATGGAATTTATTTAAACTATGGTCTAGTAAAAATAGATTTACTTGGTTCTGGAAGTAATGCATTAATTGTTGAATCAACCGAGGCTCAAAATAATACAGGGTCTGGAATGATTACTTCACAAATCGTTGGTAATGGTGACTTAGCAATAGCGGGTAATACTGCTAATACAGTTATTACTGTTGCTAATACTGACAATGAGTATACGGGTAAAACTGATGTTCGTTCAGGTATTTTATTACTTGGCACCGATAATGCTTTAGGTAATACCTCTGAACTAATGATTAATAAGGATGCAAAAACCGGTTTAAATGGTAAAACACAGACTATTGGTAGTTTAACAAATAGTGGAGTAGTTGATTTAGCCAATGGTTCATTAACCATCGCTAATGGTGGTAGCTCTTCTACAGTGAATGGATTAACTGGTGCAGGTCAGCTAACTCTTGCTGGAGGTGAGCTCATTGTTTCTGCTGAAAATAATGGATTAACTGCAAATACTGATATTACTAGCGATGCTGCGATTACCTTAACAGGAAATGGTACCTTAGGAAATAGTGCTATTAAACTTAATGGTGAACTAAATCTTAATGGTGATAATAGTAACTTTATCAATGCACTAAGTGGTGCAGGTAATGTCAATGTTAATGCTAATATTGGCTTAAGTGGAGTCAATACCGATTTCTCTGGTATCTTTAATATTGCTCAAGATAGTTTATTATCAGCAACAGATATTAACCAATTAGGTACAGCTGCTATCAATAATAATGGTAATGTTCTATTTGATTTAAATACAGCAGATCAAACCTTAACCAATGTTATTGCTGGTAGTGGTAATATGATTAAAAATGGTACTAACGCCTTAATTATTGGGACCGACCAAACTTATACTGGTAACACTAACATTAATCAAGGCAATCTATTTGTGAATGATAATGTGGCTCTGGGTGGTGTTGATGCTGGTGATATTATTATTAATTCGGGGACTGCATTAAGCGGTGCAGGTTCAGTTAATGGTAAAGTTATCAATTTTGGTAATATTAATGTTGCCAATAACTTATCAGCATTAACTCGTGAAGTACCAGAGATTGCACAGTTTACCATCAACAATGATCTTGATAACTACAATCGAATTAATATTGGTAGTTCAAACAATCTTGTTGGTAATAATTTGGTTATTAATGGTAATTATACTGGTTACGATAATGCGATCATCTATATGAATACTGAACTGGGTGATGATGAAACTAGTAAGCTTGATCAACTTACTATCAGTGGTCATGCTGGTGGTTCAACTCTAATTCATATTAATGATGTTGGTGGAACAGGTGCTAGCACTAGTGAAAAAGGGGTTAAACTTATCGACAATGGTAGTTCTGATGTTGATGCGTTTAAACTTGATAACACTGTTGTTAAAGGTGCTTATGAATATGTTTTACAACGTGATGCAACTGATCAAGATTGGTATTTGACTTCCTATAAAGAGAGCTTATATCGTCCTGATTTAGGTGTATATATTGCAAATGCAGATAGTGTCACTAAATCATTATTACCAAGTTTTGGTAGTCGTTCATCTGGTGCATTAGCTGCTGGCTCTGGTGGTATGAGAGCTATGGACCGATTAAGTAAAACGGATGATGATCACTTGAATTCAGTTTGGATGATTAATGGTGGTGGTAAAACTAAAGGTAAAGCAGCCGGTGGACAAATTAAATATGATTATAACGACTTCTCGTCATTAATTGGTATTGATGGTACGTTCAATTCAAACGGTAGTGCCTTTATTGTTGGTGTAATGACAGGGTATACTCATGTATCTTCGTCATCACATAACATTGATACGGGTTCAAGCAGTAACGGTAAAGTTAATGGTAATATGTTCGGTGTTTATGGTAGCTGGTATTTAGATGCAGATAATGCTTTAAGCCCATTCATCGATGCTTATTTTTCATATGGTCATTATCGAAACTCTGCGCAAACTCAGGGTAATGACAAAGATTCATATACTTCGAATGTATTTAGTTATACTTTACAAGGTGGTTATCCGATCTTAGTTAAAGATAATTTGGTTGTCGAACCACAGGCTCAAATCAGTTATCTAACTTATAATGGAGGCGATGTTACCGACCATTCTGGTACTGATATTAGTACTTCATTTAGTGGACATACTATTTATCGAGTAGGTGCATATATGTATCCTTATAACGGCGATATTAAACCATATGCAGGTATTAATTTATGGTTTGATAATACACAATCATCTGTTAAATATGATCAAACTCGTTTGTATTCCGATAAAGCTGGCTTAATGGCTGAAGCTAAAGTCGGATTACAAGCCAAAATCAAAGAGAATTTTATGATGACAGGCGAAATTAATTATCATCGTGGACGCCATGATTCACAAAATTATAATATGAATGTTGGTTTTAAATATCAATTCTAAGTAGTTAACTAATTAATCCACCCCTACCGTATTAATAAGTAGAGGTGGATTTTTACTATTTTATTTGTTCCTAATATGATTAAGTTATTTTGTTTCATTACTAAAATTGATGATATTTTGATATAACAGTGAATAAATGATGAAAATTGATTGACTGAAATGAATTGCTTTATATAATACATGTCGTTATTACAAATCACCTCTATGTCTCCTTAGCTCAGCTGGATAGAGCAACGGCCTTCTAAGCCGTAGGTCACAGGTTCGAATCCTGTAGGGGACACCATAAAAATCAACAAGTTATATTTAAATATCAAAACTTTAAAAAATTAACAGGTCAAGTAATGGGTTAAGTTGGGTTTTATACCTAATTAAGCGATAAAAGTGTAATGTTATCATGATAAACTTATGAATATAAAAATAGGGCAATAGCCCCATAGTATGATAACTGTCTAAATTCAAATTATAGTAATTCACCGGTTTGACAATAATGTTCGATCTCTTTACGATCAAATCCTATTAGCAAGCCATCAATTTTTCTATACTTGGGTTTAGGAAAAGCTCCTTTTTGAACCCAACGCCACACAGTTGGCTTTGTTCTGTTTACTACATGACATACTTCATCCCACGTCATATAATGTTCGTTGATATTCATAAATAAGCCTCTTTACCTCTTTAATAAGTCAATGCACAACAGTGAATGCAGTTTTCTTTGAATCAGGTTTCGTTTCTACAATAGTCATAAATCCAATCCCGAAATATTTCACATAAAGATCATTAATGTAAAATAGTAATTCATTTGCCATTCCTAACCCTTCTTCATCCCAGTCATCTAATGCATCATGAACATCCCCAGCGATTAAACCAAAATAATGAGCAGCCATTACACCTTGATTTAAACATACGCCACTGATATATAAATTAAATTGAATTTTGGTTTGAGGATCAATCCAATTGTTAAGTTCGTTAGAATCTATATCAAAAGTTAAGTTTAAATGTAACCCACAGTCATTTACGGATTGAATAAATTTCTGACGAAGATTTTCTTTCATTATTTCAGTTAAGTTTGTTTCATTTATAATTTTAGTTAAATTCATCTCTAATTACTCCGTTGTAACATATAAGCATCAATTAAATTTAATATGTAAATTCTTACATTGTGATTTGAGTAACCACCAGATAGCAGATATTCTCTAAATCCTCGAACAGTAAGTTCATTGGTCGCTTTTTTATTTTCCAATTTTGTTTTAAGTTGCAATATTTTTGCTTCAAATGTTGCTACCTTCTTTTCCACATCTTGGCTGCGGTAAAATTCACCATGAAATGGCAAACCGATACATTTAGCATCATAAGGTGATATGTTATAGTGTCTTATTTTCATGCTTATTCTCCGCATCTATTAACTCTTGAATATTATCAAAATCTATTTTGCTTCTTGATTTTTGCAATGAGTAACCGCATCTAGCCATAGTCCACAGGAAAAAATCTATTGTATAAATATGCGCACTTATCCAGTTTGGTAATCTATCTGGTTCGTGATTGGTATCTGTTTGTACATAATGAGCTAATAATTTAAATATATCTTTTTGATCATGAAAATCTTTCATGAAAGACGGGAGGTGTTTACCTTCATTTAAATAATTAAGCAATTTATTATTCATTATCTTTCTCCGCATCTTTGATTAATAGAAAGCACTCAGCTATAGCTCGACATGGGTTTTCATTCAAAGATGAAAAATAATTTTTATGTGTCAGCTTTCGGCATGACCATGAATGAGTTAATGGATTAAAATCAAGGTCAAGTTTGTTATCAATCATCAATTGAAAAGCTATTGTTTTATCATTACACGGATTAAACTCATGCCCTTTTTTTGACGTAAAGCCATTGTATAAATCATTGCTTGCTACGTCCCAAATTATAAAATAAGGGTCATAGCTGTAGTACATAAGATGATACAGGCCTAACGACTCAACAACTTCATCATTAACCTCAAAATCACTCATTTCACTATATTTGTTCATCTTGCTTGCTCCTTTCATATTCATATTGGGTCATTAATTCATTAGCTACATTTCTATAATTAGCAACTAGCCACAATTCATCTTCTGTAAATTCATAATTAGGAATAGGTGAAGCGATCCAGAATCCAGTTAAGAATTGATTTTTATTTACTGACTCAAATAATTCATCTTGCTGTGATTTTAGTATGCTTTCTATTTCATGCGATAAGCACTCAATATCAATTGAAAACTCTTGGCTTTTTATATATAGCTTTTTGTTATGATCTCTACATAACGCACCAACACATACAGACCATTTATATCTAACCTCAGCAAGCATTCTAGCTTCGGTTTGAGACCATTTATCAATTATTTTATTGTCATAAATAGGAATAACATATCTGCTTGCGCCTTGAATGAATGCTATTTTATAACGAGGTGATACAGCCTTAGATAATTGTTGAAATTTTACAGAAGGATTATATTTTTTATTCCTCTTTTTCTTCATCATTCAACCTCAACGATGCTTTATAGCTATTTAGCAAATCGATTAAAAAATTCTTTCCAGCGGCTCTAGGATTATTTTTAACAAAAAACGCCACCATTTCAGTAGCTCCCTGTATTTTCAATTCTAAGCTATAATCAATAGACGGCGGGATAGTATCTTGTATGAATTGACTTGATACTTGTTTTTTAAAATTATTCATCTAAATTTAACTCCTGCTTTTGCCAGCTTGCGACATCCACTAATTACTGTTATTTCATGACTAAACCCTTTTTTAGGTTTAACTCGATATAACGTAGTTTCATTACCATAGTAATTGCCAGTATACGAATCAAGGAATGGGTAATTGATTCTAGGAAATTCAGTTATTAACTGATAAAGATAGCTACAAGTATCATATGAATCGTAGTCACCATCATATGACGCCTCACTCCAAACTACCCACTCGCCATCGTCTCCATCTAGTGAAAAATTAGAAGGGTTAATTCCACAAAAGTTAATCAGCAAATCCATTGCCGATTTACTATTTTTCTTAATCTGACGTGGTTTCATTTTTGTTAACCTCTTTTCCCCAGTAATTAAGCTGCCATTTCAAATATTCTTTGATTTTATTAACATCGGTTTCATTCTCCAAATCATCAACAATATGACCGATCATAGAGAGGCGCGCTTCATTTCTTATTTTCCATGTTGCTCTGTGATTATTGCTCTCAAGCTCTTTGATTTTTAGTTTTAAATCGTTAATTAATATTTGAGATTCTAATTTATTCACTTAATCACCTCTATTGACATAATTACCCAGCAATAAAACTGGATAATATAATTTTGGGTTGTTCTGGCTCTGTAACTTCTATTGCAATACATTCGTAAGCATAGTAACCAGCTTTATCTACTGCTAACTTAATAGCTTCTTCTTTACTGTTAGCCCAAATGATAAAGCCGTCATATTCATCATGATCAGCTATCGTTCGTATTAATTTGTAGAGTTTCATTGTTACTTTTCCATGCTTGATAATATGTGTGCTATAACATCTACCGTCCATCCGTTGCCAATGGCTTTACATGCTTGGTTATATGAGACGCTATCGGTATAACCTATATTGAGTGTTTGAGATAACTCTAATTCTCTTCGTGTTAAATATCTGCAAAAACCATCAAACTCAATTAATCCACTATTTTTGTGTCTATCTTGTTTTAGTGTTACACAATTAACTTTGTTTCTATATGTTACATTAGGACAATTTCCGCTAACTCCGTCTCCCCACATTTTTAATCGTGATGCTGTTTGGTTAACTTTAAATTGAGAGCAATAGTCAAAATTAGTGTCTTTGTAATCTTGAAATGAAATGCTCCTATCTTCAGGGGGTGATACGCCAGGAATATTAGTCCAATACAGCCGCTCTCTATTTTGAAAGCTTACCAAGTTACTATTAATCTTAATTGGCTCAACCCCCAAAGACATTGTGATTATTTCTTCATGTTCTTTTGGCATTACTACATTTTCAAGTAAAAAATATTTGGGATTAAATTTATGTTTAGCTTCCAAGTATTTCCAAAACAGATTACTTCTGTCTCCTTTTAATCCAGTTCTTACTTTATTTGAAATTGTTGCGCCACGGCTAAAATCTTGACAAGGGCTACCGCCTAATAGCAAATCTATTGTTGGTAAATTCCATGATTGAATATCATTTACGTTTCCTATCTGCTCAATATCTGAGTGATTATTTTCTGATATTTTTATGGCTGTTTTATCTATCTCTGAAGCGTAATACTTGCTTACTTTAATATTTGCGCGATCAAGCGCAACTCGACCGCATGATATTCCATCAAACAGACTTAAGACGTTCATTTTCATATTCCTCAGACAATAGTAATCCGTACTGAAATTAATCAGCGTGATAAGGTTAGGTTAATTAGCTGTGTTATCTTATAATTGATAAAAAAGTTAAGGAGAATATATGTATACTGGTTATAATTTTTTAAATTTACTTGACGCTATATGGCTTTACTCTGTTACATATTGGTGGATTTTCCTCATCTTTAACGTTGTTGGTTTATCGCTACTTATTACAAGTAGAGTAATTAAAAGCAATACAACATTCATTGTTGGTTGTACTTTGTTGTTTATTATTAATCTTTATTTCATTATATTTATTGGGATTATTAACTTCTTGGATTATTGATGTAGATGTTATTTTCACCATTGATATAAAGATATTTAAATTAGTGGGTTAGGGGGCTTGTTAAGGTAGTTATCAACAGATTTTGGGGATAAAAAAAGCGAACTTATTTTTTCTAGCTATTTATGGTATTATTTATTAAACTTTTTTATAATTAACAAACAGGTATTACAATTGAAAAATAAAAAAATTATAAATTGGATTGTCACTATTATCGTCGCTGTTGCTGTTTTTTTCTTTATGAATCAACTTGATTTATTTAATAAAAAATCAATTGATGCGCAGCTAAGTAAATTATCTGAATATATAAATAAACGTGCTCCAATACAAATGGATAGAAATACTGTTATTGAGACATCTGTAGCAGAAGGTAAAACATTAACAATAAAAACAAGGATAATTGGAATTGATTTTAATGATGTAGATAAAAATGAGTTAAATGACTTTAAAAATATAATTTATCTTCAATTAAGAAATGGTATTTGTACTAATGATAAAATGGTATCCCCTTTAAATAAGGGCGCTATTTTAAAATATATGTACGTTACCGAAGAAGGTAAAAATTTGTTTACTATTACTTTAAAAAATGATGATTGTTTAAAAATGAAATTAGAATAAATAGTAAATATAAAATTCGATAGCTAAAATGGCACATCATCGAAATCCATAGGCGGCTCATTCTGTTTTTGAGCAGGGCTATTATTGGGCTGCTCTAGCTTCTTAGTCGGCTGTATCTGATTAACTCGTAAGCACGGCATCAACCGTTTAATACCGTCTTTTTCCCATTCATCAACATAGAATTCACCGCTAACGGTAATTAAATCACCCTTTTTAATATTAGGTGCAAATAATTCAGCAGTCTTGCCCCACATGACACATTTAATCCATGCTGTTTTTTGATTATCGCCATAACCTTGTTTAACTGGTAAGCTAAACTCAGCTACAGCAGTGCCATTTTGTAAATATCTTAACTCAGCATCTTTGCCAGCATTTCCGCTAGCTGTTAGTGTGTTAATTGCCATATCGCTTTTCCTATCAATTATATTGTTTTATACTAAATTAACTTTATCTAACTTTAATTATCTTTATGGAATGGTATGTTCGTTGTTTAACTACTGAAAATGCAATTTTCATTTTCACAACAATGCTTTCTTTTAGAGGCTTTCTCTATATAGCGAATTTTATTTTTCCAAACTCAATAGTGCTTTATGGAGTGGATGCGCCAATAGGGGACTATTTTTTAGTTCCGATATTTTTAATGATTTATGGCGCTTTGGTTTATGTTTTTGGTTTGACAGCAATTAATCGGAAAGTATATGGCTATACTGGTATGTTCGATATAAACGCAAAACAAATAAAGGTAAGAGTTAACAAGCATCTTGTTTATTTTATACCTGTGCAATATTGGGGAGTTATATCGGTTTGTCTCGGATTAATTGTATTGCTAATTCAAATTATATATAGGATTATTTTTATGTAATCTTACTTGCCATTCTCTTGCTCCAGTTGTTTCATTCTATTTTTAATAAATCCAAGACAATTTTTAGCATTACCGTAATAAACCTTACCTTTTACCAAGAATTTATTTGTTGTTGGATAAAAGCAGACTGTGCCCATTTTTACTTTTATTAACACTGTTCCATTTTGATCTATACAGTGTTTAATATTGCTATTTTCAATAACTTCCATGTTTTTATTTTTATTATTAGCTTTGCGCTCTTTTTTTAATTCATTAAAGAACTTAAAATCTTCACCAACATCTCCCATCTAAACCTCTCTATAATTAATAAAGGCTCATTGAGCCTTAATTGATATTGGTTTTAATCTCTTTAATTAACTCAGATAAGATACTTGAGGTTAATATAAAATCAGCTTCAATTCTCTGTTCTTTTTCGTCGGGCATAAAATCATCATTTTTAAGTAGAATACAAGGATCAAAAGTGATTTTTGATAACGTCAAGTCACGTTTGATTGTGAACTTAACCCCCTGATTAAATGATAGCGAAAGTGATTCAACCATTCGACCAGCATCGATATAGCTTTTAACCTCTCGGCTATCTGTGATTTGCTCATTGATTAGCTTGATTTTACTACGCGTATCAATGCAATCGAATAACACAGCACTGTCGCATATTTCAAAACTGGTTGGCTTATCACCTTGTAACCATTTTGTTAGTGTTTTTTCTGCTGGTTGTTCACAAATTGGACATATAGCAAGCGAACCAAGCTCTTTGCGAAGATGAGCCAAGACATCCTCGGATTTTCTGAAACTTGATGCCGTGATAGCTAGTGTTTTATTGGCCTTATCAATCCAAACATTCAATTGCTCAAATTTACTAAACGAACTAGGTAGCAACTCGATCATTGCTTCATCTTTTAATGCCAACTTTTCAGATTTTTTGAGCTTGCGACCTAAAAGTTTTTCCTGTTTTTCTACCTTGTCGTTAACAACCCGTTTGATTACATCACCTGGTAGGATTTTGCGCTCAATCTGATACTTGAGTAGTACCTGATCGTTAATCTCAATCATTAGCTCATTATTATCCAACGGAGATATAAAACCGCTTTTTACTGAATCAATTGGAGAGCAGGGGGTATAAGCTATTTTTTGTAATAGCTCATTATTTATTAGCTGTAGCGTTGTATCATTATTGATGTCATATACTATTAAATTTTTACAAAACATATTCACTCCTTAACACTATTGTGCCTCAGTAATAAAATTCATTCGTTTATATATCGCTCTTACTTTTTCGACATCATCAGCGCAATATTCGGCAACACGCTTTATCTTTCCAGCTTGAACAAAATCCCATACTTTGGAGCCGTCTATCTCGTCATTTTTTGGTGGAATACCAAGCGCAATACAAATCTCATTCAATGATACGTAGTTGCGTTTTCCTGCCCATTCGGTCATCGTGTCGTAAATATGAATATTGTTATATGACTTATTGTTGAGTGGTAGAAATGATGGGGGTTTTACACCGAGTACAATCGCTCGTTGATAAATAAATCGCAGATCAAAGTTTTCTAGATTGTGCCCAATAAAAGCCGGCGTAATATCTGCACTTGGTTTGTATTGAGTTTTGATGTCATCAAAAAATCTAATCAATATTGATTTTTCATCACCAGCCCAGTTATCACTATAAATCACACTCACAGGTTCATCATTAACTGCATACGCGATACAAACAATCTGACCATAACCGCCGTTTAAAGCGGCTTTTCTATATGCAGCATCTTTGTTTTCCTCAATCCAAGCCTCGATAACCTCTGGTTTTTTGTAGTTGCTCGGTGGGGTTAATGTTGATTGTACATGCTCTTTTATAGTCGTTGATTGTGTCGGTATCGTTTCAATATCAAAGAAAATATTAATTTTGTGGGTCATTATTTACCTCTGCAAATTTTAGTTTGGTTTCGTCATAAAATTGCTTGGCTTCATCTTGCTCTAAGCATCCATTAAGATTTTTATAGGCAATTTGAAAAGCGGTTTTTAATTCATCGATACTTTGAGCACTAATTGCTTTTTCTTTGAAGTTGTTAAGTTCTGCTTGCTCTCGTGTCACGCCGTCATTAAGCCAGTTAAGCAACTCTTTGCCCGCTTCAGTTGTGATTTTAAATATCTTCCCATCAAATAACTGTGTTCTGTCTTTTGTGGTTGATGCGTTGTGAGACATGTCAATATCAAACATAACGGTGAACTCATATTCCATCCCGTCTCGCTGTATCGGTGCCATACCTACCTTTTTAGGAGTTTGTTTACCTTTTTCATTCTCTTGCAGAATGTACTCCTGCTTTGATCTCATTGTGGCGATTATATGGGCAGGACTTGCAAGCATTGCGTTAACTAATGCATTATGTTCTGGTGTTATTGTTCTCCAAGCCGTGTAACCATTGCCTCGCCCGCTATCAGCTAACTTACCTTGCTTATCAAGCAGACCCCCATCACCAGCCCAAGCGTGCGACAAACTATCAATGATAATTACGTCATAATTAGCTTGCTCAAATGCTTTGATTGCTTGGAGATACTTGTCAATAGTGTAGGGAGCTTCAATTTGAATAACATCGTAATCACCTAAATCAGCGTACAAATCAGCACTTCCTTGCTCAGTGTCTATGATGCCTATTTTCTCACCTAGCCCGAACGCCATAAGCAGCGCTGAATATGTTTTCCCTGCCCCACTTGGAGCAGCCATACCAAGTCTTAACTTGGATTTCTTCTTCACAGCTTTTCTAATCTCTACCATAAATCACCTCGTTCGAATTCGTGTCATTTTCATGCTTTTGGAACTGTAAATTAGCTAAGTTAGTTAAATCTATATGGTTGCTACTAGCTAACTCCATAATTTGTTTTTCTACTTCTGATAGATCGTTATAAACCTGTTCCCATGTCATCATTTACCCCTTAAATTGCATTCTGTTTTAATTCGATACTGCGCTTCTTTATCGCAGATTGATTTAATTGCGTCTTGTACATGATCTGGGTCGATTAAATCCCAGCCTAAAGATGTTCTTATTAAGCTTTCAATCTCATGGTAAGAATCATCGGTTAGCTCAGAATAAAGCTTTTGTGATAGCTGGTTAACCTTACTTTCTTGCTCATCTTGCTTATCGTAAGAGCGCATTAATCCGTTATAAGATGAATTGTGAATATAAGCACCGATATCTGTACGCATAAATCACCTCAATTAGTTGCAACAACCATCATTTGATAAATAGTGATGCAGCATAATGCAAACACCACTATTACTCCGCAAGCATTAAAAAAGGCGCTATTTACGCCTTTCTTGTATTTATTTCGGTTTCTATTTGTCATGCTCAATCTCGCCCTATTAAGAATCAAACTTACTATTGAGTTTTAAATTTAACTCTTCAATACATTCCCTTGCTGATCTTTTGTATGATTCAGCCGCATCACCTGAATAATTT
The DNA here is from genome assembly GCA_036251205.1 of Orbaceae bacterium BiB. Lineage (NCBI taxonomy): Bacteria > Pseudomonadati > Pseudomonadota > Gammaproteobacteria > Orbales > Orbaceae > Orbus > Orbus mooreae. Next base: position 374,862 of record CP133958.1, read on the forward strand.
TTATCAACTGCGTTTTCAAATTGATCAATCGTACCCAAAAAGCAACCAGCTTTAATTTTAAAAGTGTTATCAATCCAAGCTGCAAATATAGTTCTGTTTGAATAACCGCAATTTTTTCTAAATGCAATGTTTTGTATCTTTTCATCATCCAAATACAGAGAACCACCAACACTTAAATTATCAGGTAGCTGAGTAATTGCGGTGCCTTCCAAATACAGAGAACCACCAATAATTATTTTTTTACCCTTTACTTTATAGCTAACGTGTTTTTTATTTAAAACCTCTAGAAACTTTTCCATATTCATTCACCTGTAAAAAAGCCCCAAACTTCGGGGCGAGTTGAGGACTGCTTTATAATGAAGCCCACTCTGTGAATGGGCTTGGTTATATGCACGTTAATTAAATTGATTTGCCTATCTTTATACTTGCTAGGCTCAAGTATCCTAATATTTACCACAACATTAAGGATCTGGTTATAAGGTTGCTATTTTTTTGTTATTTCAACCGCATACTGATAACAATAACCTAGGAATCCAGTAAACTTCCCATCGTTTTGTTTTTCTGCTATCAGCTTAATATCTTTAAGTAAACTTTTGCCGTTTGTTCTTTTGGCTTCTTCAAGTATTGGTTTAATTGTTCTATGGTTTAGAACGCCAAGAGACTTTGGAACGTTAATTAATTCGTCAATATCCATATCTTTAAATTCAACCCCATAATACAAGTTTAAAGAATTTGCTTTACTTAAAGCGCATCTTAATGCGTCAACGCTAACTTTTAATGCCATTTTTACCCCCTTTTTCAAACTCGCTGACTCTCATTGAAAGCTATCGGATTTGAATGCTACACTGTCGCAGTAGCCGCGCTTAGAATTTATCTAAGAATGACCAGATTTTTATAATTAAATTGAATTATATTTAAGCATTACATAAACCACCTCAATTAATCATCTATGGAATATTATTAGCGCATCCATATATACGCATATAAAATTTACTAATCTTTAAATTTGATTGCTCAGTTATCTCTAGAGCAGAGTTTTTGCGCGCTAATTTCGTTTTGTAGCAGTGAGCCTTTTAACGTAAGTACAACCTTAAATCGTTCTAAGAAGTGTGCTGTAGTCCGTGCTATTTCATTTTGCTAGGGTTGCTAGTTCAACTAATTAACTTCGACTTTCCATTTTGTTAAAGAGCAATCAACTTGTTTGTTGTTTCGTGTTGATGTGGTTAAGTATAGTGTATTTATACTTATTGTAAAGTAATAATATACAAAAGTGCAAAATAAATATACCGTTCGCTTATTTTTTAATCGATTTATTTTTAAGAAGTGAAATTTAGGCGTGAAAAAACCCGCATGTAGCGGGTGGGTTGATCTAAAAAATTAAAAATATCATTGAAATCCTTTCAAAATAAGAGTTTTACTCATTGATCGTATATTTATTATTAGTGCCTATTAAGGAAATTTTTCGCCTCAATAGCTAATAAAATTTGCTCCTTTTCGTTGGCGGGTATGATTTTTTGTTGAACTTTGGTTTCCAAGTAAGGTGCTAATTTATCTCTTATATAAGTTGTCATCAACCATTTTCTGAACTCACCCAAAGCGCCAATTGGATATATCCAAGCAGGTATAGCGCCAGCCTTACTTTGGGGGAAAGACTGAGGATAGTAGTGAGGATGTTTTATTCTTTCTCCATAAATATCACAAAAATTATTACATTCCCAATATTTACCCCAATGAATACCGACGCTTATATCAGGTATAGAGTATGGGTCTAAATTAAATTGACTGTTAATCAATCTAACAAGCAAGTCTGCCATCTCTCTAAAAATAGAAAAATAATCTACAGGTATTTGGTCATTTAGTAATATTCTTTCTTGATACACTTGCCATGATTTAGATATTACATCTTGGGAGCTTTTAACCCCAAGTTGATCATATATCATCTTTCTTAAGGTATAAGAAGCTAATCTCCTGTAATTATCTCTAGCTATAGAATTATCAAATCTTTTAGCTTCTAAAGCATAATATTCAAGTACTGCCATACATACATAATCAGGATAGGCGTGGGTTTCTTGACCTTTGTTAGAAGTAACTCTTGTAAACAAGGTTTTTATATCATAGCCTTGCTTATATAATATGTCTGCGATGTAGTCTGTTCTGGGTTTGCCATCTTCTGGGTTCCATTTAGAAGTAAAAGCCCATAGAGCAGACGCTTCAACACCGCATAACTTTGCTAATCCATACATTGTTAAGTAAGGGGTTCCATCATTAAGTATTCCCATCACTGGCTTGTTTTGTTCGTCAACCTCCGAAACGGAAAATAAGCTACCTTGAACTTGTGATTTGTTGATATTCATAATTCATCCTTACCTTATTTAAATTATCTGTTCTATTTTCTTAAAAAACCGCCGAAGCGGTTAGCCCTTATTTCTTTTTATAGCATTTTGTAGCGGTATATATTATTCCTAATCCTAGTGCTGTAGATAAGAATCTAATTACCCCAAGACCTAAAGCCTCTAGATAGTAAGTAAAAAGTAAGAAAGCTAAACCGACGATTAAGCTTAGTGTATACATTAATTTACTCATTTCTATTCCTTATTTTTATTAACCGTACTTCCTGAGGTGCATTGATTAAAGTCCTGCGTTACCGCCTGTCCATACTACGCGACCGATTATTTTGTCATTTTCAAAGGCAAACATATTTGGGTATCTGTTTTTATCTTGGTTATCACTAATGTAAATCCAGTCTCCATCTTTATTCCTTGATATTCGTTTCATTATCAAGCCATTAAGATCGCGAGCAATAAGAAATACTTTATTTTCTACAGGTATGGTTTGGCTAGTATCAATTAGAACAGCTTGGCCGTCTTGTAAGGTAGGATACATACTTAAACCCTTAGCATATATCACATAACAGTACAAAGGGTCTATTTTCATATCTCTAAGCCACTCTTTACTAAAAGATAATCCGCCTTTAAGTTCAAAATAATCGCTATATTCACCTGTTCCACATTCTGCCGATACAGTTAATTGATCAATTATTATAGAGTTCTCTGCGGTTGGGCTTTTTAATTCTTGAGTAGGCAGTTGCACGTCGCATATCTGGCATATTTTAATCATTACGGCAAAACTTGGTACCGTCCTACCGTTTTCAAACGCTGAAAGATTGCCTTTTGTCATTGATAGTTTTTCGGATAATTGATCTTGCGTTAAACCCGCTTTTAATCTAGCCGCCTTCACCCATTGAGATATGTTAATTTCCATTTTTATTCCTTATATTGTTTATTTTCATTGTATAGCTATTTTATACATAGCGGGTATAAAAATACTTTACTTATAAGTATAGTCAAGTTATACTTGAATCATTAGGGTATTAATTAGCTAAACATGAGGGCGTATGAATAAAAAAAACACTGCAATTGGAAAAGCTATAGATTTTTTTGGGAGCCAGTCTTCTCTAGCTAAAGAATTAGATGTTACAAGGGCTAGAGTTTGGCAATGGTTTAATAATGTAAGCATGGTTAGCCCTGAAAAATCAATAGAAATCGAAGGGAAAACGAAAGGCATGGTTCGATGCGAAGAACTTCGCCCGGATATTAACTGGTCAATTTTACGCAATAAAAAAGCCACTAACGCTAATTAGTGGCATCGTGAATAACTAGAATGGAGTTAAACACATGAGTACTTTAAATGACATCAACACTAAAAGTCAATGCGAATTGATACTTAACCACTTAAAAAGCGGTAAATCAATAAACCCTCTTTATGCTCTAAATCAGTATGGATGCTTTCGTTTAGGTGCGCGTATTTATGATTTAAAACAATCCGGGTATCAAATTGATAAGCAAATGATCAAAACGGAAAACGGTAAAAAATATGCCTCATATTCATTGAGGGTTAATTGATGAACGCTGTTGAAACCTTGAAATTAATAGGTCGACCAAACGCATACTACCCAAATTTAGCAAAGCCTTTAGGCGGAGTTAATTCTGCAGTTCTATTTTCTCAATTATTTTATTGGCAAGATAAGAGCACGTCTGATTTAGGAGTATATAAAACTCGTGATGAACTTGAAGATGAAACAGGCTTAACCCATAACGAGCAAAGAACAGCTATTAAAAAATTAGTAGATAAAGGCGTTTTAATTGTGACTGAAAAGCGGTTGGAACATAAAACTTTTTACAAAATTTGTAACGAAAAAGTTAATGAAATTTTTGCTAAGTTCGCCACTTCAACTAATCAACAGCCACGAAGTGAAGAAAGTTATCACCCCGAAGTAGACAATGTAGAGTTCGGGGTGACTACAAAATCGAGTTCGTTAGATCAAGAGATTACTACAAAGACTACAGGCAATATAAATACACCTATACAAAATAATATTAATAGTGCATTTGAAGTATTTTGGTCTGCTGGTTTGCCTAAAATTAACAAGTCAAAAGCGATTAAATCTTTTGAGTCTGCTTTTAAAGTTTGGATTAAAAATAATGATGGCAGTGAAATGTCATTTGCTGAAATGCTTTTTTCTGACATTCAATTACGGATTGTTAATAATCAATTTGGATTTAATAAACTTCATCCAACGTCTTACTTGAACAATCAACGATGGGAAGATGAAATTATTAAATCTGCTACCGTTTCAAAACCAACAATGAGGGTTAACCCAAGCACTCAAAGATGGGCTGAGAATCTTGAGGAGGAGTTTTTCCAATGAAGAATATTTCTGATCTAGTGCCGGTAATTACTAAAGTTGATAGCTGTAATGATACTGATTCATCTCGTGATAAAGCCGTTAACACAGTCGATAAATTATTTGAACAATTAAAATCAGCTTTCCCTGCAATGTTTTATCAGTTGAATGATGGTTCAGAAGAAAAACTAAAACGTCAATGGGTTATTGCGTTCGTGGAGAACAAGATTAGTCCATCTATGTTAAATGCAGGTATGCGTATAGCGAGGAGACAAACCAAGCCGTTTTTGCCACCAGTAGGTCTTTTTATTGAATGGTGTGAGCAAGGTTTGATTGAACAATATGGGCTGCCATCACCAGCGGATTTAATAAATAAAGTTTTTGAATATTCGGCGGCACGTGGCTTTGATGATTTTCATGAATTCAATTTTGGTAGTGATGCCAATTATTGGCTGATCACTGATTTATATCAAGCAATGCGTGACGAAAATTTAGGGTTAAAGGCTTTAACGGAGCGAGCCTATAAATTAACTTTTGATTTGGCTAAAAAACTTATGAATGGCTACGTTATCCCATCACCGAAAAAATCATTGCCAAAAACAGTAAATAAAAAGCCTTTAACACGTGATCAGCAGCTTTCTAAGGTTAGTGAAATAAAACGTAAATTCGGGTTTAGTTATGCATCACAAAAAGCTGCTACCACACCTTAATGCAAGTAAGCATGGTTACGCCCATAGCTACATAGCAAGACAACGATCAACTAAGGATAAGGTAGAAAAACAAAAGCTACTGGCTGAGTTAAAAGGTCGACCAGATTACCAACAAATTAGAGAAATTTTAGAGGGGCTAGTTAAATGAAAAATTTAACAATGAACAACTGGCAAATCAAAAAGAAGTACGTCAATGAATTTTTAGGACTGTGTAAATTTATCATGACAGTGTCTATTGTCGCGATATTTTTTAGCCTATTGATGGAGTGATTATGGATAAGATTGAAGTAAGGCTTACTCATGAAGCCGCACAAAAAACGGCTGTTAATGCCATTTACGCTGCTCCGTTAAATAAAGATAAACCACTAGTAATGAGAATCTGTGTTGAAACTCGAAGCATGGAACAAAACCGAAAAATATGGGCGGTGATTAGTGATATTCAAAAACAAGTAATTTGGGGCGGGAAACTCCGAGATAGAGAAACTTGGAAAAACCTTATCGCATTTCAAGCACTAAAAGAGATTGCTATAGAAGAAGATAAAAAAGATTTTAACATGGAATTTTTGCCAACTCTTGATCGTCAAAACGTCCTTAGCTCATATATATCAACACGAATAATGACCAAAGATGTTTTTGCTCGTTTGATTACTGTTGCTGAGAGATTTGGAGCAGAAGAGGGTGTTAAGTTTAGTGATGAAGCAAGACAAATAATCGAATGGGGTCGACATTATGATTATGAATTAACGAAAGCTAGAGCCGTAAAGAGGGAGAAAAATGCTTAAAGGTCGGTCTGTAACAAAGGAACAAAAGAAGTTCCACGATAATTTGTGTCGTTATGTTGGTTGTCCTGCATGTTGGCTTGAAGGGCGGTTTAATGATTATGTTAGTGTTCATCACATCAACGGAAGAACCAAACCGGATGCTCATTTTTTAGTGTTGGCACTGTGCGCTAATCATCACCAACTGGGTAATGGATGCGAAGCGATACATATTAATAAAGCGCGCTTCATTAAGCAATATGGCGCTGAAATGGACTTATACAAAATGAGTATTGAAATTTTATTAGATAAAAATATCGAAATCCCTAATCGGGTTATAGCGATATTGTCGGAGATTGAATAATGATTTTAGGTGTTGATCCTGGTTGTAGTGGTGCATTGGTTATCTTAGATGAAAGAGGCTATGTTATTGATCACCTCAGAATGCCAACTATAAAAGATGGCAAGCAAACAAAAGTTAATGGCGCGGCTATATCCAGATTCTTGACAGATTATGATATTACGCACGCTTATATTGAAAAAGTTCATGCAATGCCACAACAAGGTGTTAGTTCAACATTTACTTTTGGTCATAGTGCTGGACTGATAGAAGGCATTATTCAGGGATTAAATATACCTTATACGATGATAACACCACAATCATGGAAGAAATCGAACAACTTAATTGGAACAGATAAAGATGCAGCCCGAAGCAGGGCCATCCAGTTACATCCATATTTAGATTGTTTGGATAAAAAAGGTGAAGGACAGGCTGTTGCCGATGCAATTTTAATAGCACAACATGGTGCAAACTCAAATAACTAAGTAACCTTTTTTCATATTATAGATATTAGATTAAATGGAATAAAAATGTGAGGTTGTTATGAATTTTAAAGAAAAAAAATCTTGGCAGAGTATAGCAACTGCACCGCGTAAGTCGTATTTAGGAAAGTTACAAAATATTACTCCATCACAAAAGCGCTGGATAAAATATATACTTAATATGTGGGGGGATAAAATGGGGGGAAGCTGCGTTCCTGCTCGATGTGTTTCTGTTATTGGCCGTTTAATGGTGAGAGAGGAATGGGCTGAAAATAAAGGGCAGTTAATAGTTAAAACAGTAAATGAATTTTATAAACTAGGCTACCGAGGTGATGAATTATTTAAAAAAGTACGTGAAATAATCATACCTAAATCATCATTTAGTGAATTATTGAAAAATGCGCAGGAAGACCAAGATGCAAAATTTGTTGATGCTGTTATAGCAAAAACTTTTGATGTAAATAGCCCATTAAGAATTGTTGCTAAAAAATATTATTGCGAGCGAAGAAGTATAAAAGATATAGCGGATTACTTATCAATAATTGGTGGTGTTTTAATAACAGAAAAAATGGCAAGGGATAGAGTTAAATGGTGTTTAGAGTTATTTGATGCAAAAGTATATAAAGCAATTTCTTATGAAATTAAGCGAGAAGTCAACACGTTGATAACATAATTTAAGTTTTTCGTGAAAAACATATTGATTTTAGGTCATGAATGTGTATAATCTATGTTAAGCTTGTGGAAAAAGCATCTAAAGCAGTCATGAATTATAAACCTCACTAAATTGGTGGGGTTTTTTATTTTGAGCAGGATAACTATTAACTGTATACAAACGCCCTTTAGTTATCTTGTTCAGCTTGTATTTTCTTTTAAATGAAATTATACTGTATATGTATACAGTTATTTTAAAGGGGAATATTATGCTTAAAATTGATATCTTATTATCTAAAGATGAGAAAGCTACACAAGCTATAGCCGATGCATTACAAATTCAAATAGAGAAAAAGTTATCACCTTTATACAGTGATTTATTTGTTCGCGTTAGAGTGGGTACTGGTAAAAAGTGCGATATTTCAGGTATCAAAGATAAAAATGAGCGAGCACGAATTGATGAAATGCTTGAAGACATTTTTTTTAGTGATGACTGGTTACCTGAACAGAAATTTGATGATACGGCTGAGGTTGTGATGGCTCCGAAACAGCTAGCTAAAAGACCAAATCTAAGTAGAAGATAGAATTGTATTAGCAAAACAAAGCTCATATTGAATTTTAACTTTAATTTACTATAATAATATCGCCTTTAATAAATGGCACAGTTAAGTTAAAAAGTGGTAGAAGCCTCAGTTAACCGCTGGGGCTTTTTTATGTCTATTTCTCTGGCGGTATAAATTTACTTTACAGTTTACCTTTGGGTGAATATAATCTACCTCAGGTTGATAACTTGAGTTATTAACTTATAAAGGAGATTGATTATGTCTAAAGTCAAAGTATTGCGTTGTATGCTTTTCCGTAAAAACGGATTATATATAGCTGCGTGTTTAGACCTTACTTTAGCTGCTCAAGCGAACACCCCGTTAGAAGCAAAAAATAAACTAGATTCGCAAGTTAAAGATTACTTACAGGAAGCTTTAGAGGATGAGTGCTACGCTTACGATTTGCTTAATCGAAAAGCTCCATTTTCGTGGTGGGTTCGTTACTATTCTATGTTTGCGGTGATAAAATTTATTAGTATTTTTCGTCAAAAATCAGGTAAATCACCTGAAATATTTGAACAACAAAGTAATAACTACTGTCATTAACAGGTAATGACAGATGAAAATAACCCCGTTAACTTATAAAGAGATCATTTATGCGCTAAAGGAGATGGGGTTTACTATGAGCTCGAAAACAGCAACTTCACATGAGAAGTGGATCGGGTATAGAGATGGCAGAAAGTTAGTTGTCACAGTAGATAAGCATGAGCAACCTTTTGATGTTTTTTTAATCAGTTCAATGTCATCCCAAGCAGGGATGAAGAAGAAAGAGTTTTTTGAACTATGCAAAGGGCGAAAGTTAATATCTAAGCTCAGTCATTTAATCGTTAACAAAGAACCTTAGTTTTTCGGGGTAATTCCACAGGCCGCTTAATTGCGGTTTTTTTGTATTCAAAATTTGAGTAAGTCGATAACTTTAAAACGTAAAATTCAACCCGTTATACGTAGATAACAATAATAATAAAGCTAAAAACATAGCACCAATAGAACAAAGAGAAGAAACTGAAGCTTTATCAAAAGGAATTTTTAACAAAAATTGATACAAAATAGTAATAAGAGCCCACATTGATACCAGAAGTAATACTAATGATAAATAATACATTGATGAATATTTTGGTGGAATACAGTTCCCTAATGTTCCTACAATGATGAATGCTAATAAAGAACCAAAAATAGCCCTTAAATGAAAATAACTAACACGTTGAGGTTTTTTAGATCTTATAACTAATACCACATATGTGGCAGCAATTACTATAGTAGACATTATAAATGGTAGTATATACATATAATAGCAATTCCAAATTCAATTAGACATGACATAAGTTTATTTATGCTATCAAATTTAAATCAATTTTAAAAGTTTCATAAAAATCATATCTTACTTATTAGACACGAAAAACATTACGACCGGGTAAATTTCCGCGATCACAGAATCGGCGGCAACACTAGGCACACATCTAAATCATATTGACTAAAGAGCTAGTACGCCGCCACCAATTAACTAACCGCTTCCAGTAGGAGGCATGTATGAAGACATTAAATATGGATAAATTCACATCGCCGCTATCTTACTTCTGGGGCGTTATTTGTACTTTAATCGGAGCGCTTAGTTTGAATGATATCGCTATTGTTATTGGGATAATCTTATCTATCGCTACATTTTGTATTAATTGGGCTTATAAGCGTAGGGACTTTCAGCACAAAAAAAACTTAAGAGAGCAACATTATGCGAAATATAACAAAGATAGTCACAACGACGATTTGTAGTGTTTCGGCAATTATAGGTATTGTCATAGTTGATTATTCAGATGAGATAAGAACAAGTAAGCAAGGCTTAGAAATTATCGGTAATGCTGAATCATGCAGAAATGAGCCATATTATTGTCCTGCGAATATTTTAACTGTTGGCATTGGATCAACGTCAAAAGTTGAGCAACGAGAATACTCGAACGATGAAATAGCTAGACTTTGGATCATGGATATCAAAGAAGCTGAACAGTGTGTAAATCAGTATGGCAATGGTGAAAAGTTGCCACAGTCAGTATTTGATGCAACGGTATCGATTACGTTTAACGTTGGCTGTTCAAAGATGAAAACCTCAACTATGTATCGATATCTAAACGCTGGTGAATACGTGAAAGCCTGTAATGAGCTACCACGCTGGAATAAATCGGTTGGTAAAGTATTAAATGGATTGGTAATTAGACGAGAAAAAGAGCGTGAATTATGTCTAAGTGGATTATAACTGCATTAACGGTTGCATTATTATTTGTTAGCTATTTTGCTTGGAACTGCTGGCAAGATGAAAGAAGAGCTATAGCAGAGAAAGAGCGTATTAATAGCGAATTTGCTGAATATAAGACTAATAATAAAGCAGTTAAACAACTCGAATTAAATCTGATTGAGGCTATAAATAATGCAAACAAAAATACAGATGATTTGCGTAATAATGTTGATAATGGTCTTATCGAGTTGCTCGTCAAAGTTGAATCAATCGAACGAGATAGTGCCACCACCAGCAATACTGCTGACCAAGCCTTACGACTTGCAAAGTCTGCTAGACAAGATTATTACAATCTCAGAAGCGGAATCAACTACAACAAAACCATGATTGATGGTTGGCAGAGATATTATTGTTTGGAGATAGCACCAAAGAATAATACTAAGTTTATGTGTGACTAGGTTTTTTATAAAAATAAATATACAATAAAAACACAATGAAACTATTATGATAATCACATGAATGTAGTAAAAATTAACGACAAAATAATGGGTGTGTGCCCTTATTGTCAAGAAAAAGTATCAGCAAGAGTTATTAAAAAACACATACTAAGGCGAGATAAGTGTGAATGCCCTCTTTGTCTTAAAATTATTTATGTTTGTCGTTATCCAGGTTGTCATAATTATGCTTCAGGGGGCTGTGTTTATGATGATGAACTTTGTCCTACATGTGCGAAAGATATTGCTAATTCATCGGGCTTTATAATCAAAAATACAGTAAAAGTTGCCACGGCTGCGGTTGCGGTAGTGGTGGCTACAGCTTTTGCTAAGGATAAAATGAAGTAGTAATCGAAATATGGATTATATAAATTACAATCTAAAGTTTAATAGTTTTTATCAATAATAACCGCTTAATTGCGGTTTTTTTGTTGTGTGCCGTATCACGTTATTTAATGACTCAATGGCATTTGTTGTATACACCGCTTTTCGTATTTCATCCAGGTAATTAAAAATAGGATTGATATTTACCCTCACCTGAGCTAAAGTGTTTCTATGATTGAAATAAAAATCGCATTAGCTAAAATTAACCACAATAATTAACTTAAACAAAATCAAAATGAGAAAAATAATCATAGGCGTAATCCTAGCTATTATTGTTGCGCTAATTTTGGCATTTACATTTAATTTACCAGCCAAATTATTAACAACAGAAAAATCGTATACTGAAGAGTTAACTTTGCGTGCAGAAAATGGGGATGCTGATGCGCAATATAAGCTGGCTGAATTAACACGTGATCACAAAGAATCAATTAGGTTGCTTAAACTCTCTGCTGAGGGTGGCAATGCAAGTGCGCAATATAAGTTGGCTTTTCTGTATGAGCAAGGATCTAGCGTAGAGTATAACTTACAAGAGGCAATTAGATTGTATCATCTAGCAGCAAAACAAGGTGTTACCGAGGCTAAATTGCAATTGGCGTATTGGTATCTGGCAGGTGAAGGGGTAGAACAAAATATAGATACAGCAGTGTCATATTTGAGAGAGGCTTGTGATGATGGATCTATTTTTGGCTGTGAGTCTTACAAAAGATGGAATACATCGATGTTTAAATAATAGGGTTGCATTTTACAAACCACCTTCGGGTGGTTTTTTATTATCTGCATATAAGGAATAAATATGACAAAGCCAGACTGGGAGGCTATAGAGTCAGCCTACAGGGCTGGAGTGTTATCCGTTAGAGAAATAGCCTCAAAAAACAACATAACTCATGGTGCTATAAACAAGCGAGCTAAAAGAGATGGGTGGACTCGTGACTTAAGCGCAAAGATAAAAAGCAAAGCTGATTCTTTGGTATCCAAACGTGAGGTATCCAGTCAGGTATCCACCGAAAAGACATTAAATGAACGGATACTAATTGAAGCTAACGCTGAAGTAATTGCTAATGTCAGAATGGAACATCGTGGTGATATTCGCAAAGCAAGAAACATTGTTAATAATTTATTCGATGAGCTTGAGGCTGAATGTAACGACGTTGAAGCACTACGTAATTTAGGTGCGATACTTAGAGAGCCTGACCAAAACGACCGAGATAAATTAAACGATATTTACAATGCGATTATATCAATGCCTGAGCGAGTTAAGTCAGTTAAAGCTTTGAGTGAAGCGCTTAAAAACTTAATTGGGTTAGAGCGTCAAGCTTACAACATTGATGACAAACCAAGCGGCAACTCAACAGATCAACTATCAGACTTAATGGACAAGCTATCACAGGAGGCTTAATGTTAACTCCTGAGCAAATCAAAAAGCTAAGTAATAAACTTTGGCGATTGAACAATCTTTATTACATTACGAACAAAGAAGGTAAGCAAGTTACTTTTAAGATGACATCTGAGCAGCTCGAATACTTCGAGAATATGCACACCCGTAATATCATTTTAAAAGCGAGGCAACTAGGATTTACTACCGAAGTTTGTATTATTCAACTTGACGCAGCATTATTCGAATCTGCCAAATGTGCACTAATAGCTCACACTTTAAATGATGCTAAACGATTATTCCGCGAAAAAGTGAAATATGCGTATGACAGGTTACCTAATGAAATAAAACAAGCAAATCCAGCTAGTAATGACGCAGCGTGTGAGTTAGTTTTTAGTAAAGGTGGTTCATTATACGTTTCAACTTCATTCCGAGGCGGTACACTACGTTATTTACACGTTTCAGAGTTCGGCAAGATATGTGCTAAGTTTCCCGATAAAGCTAGAGAAATTGTCACTGGTGCTTTTGAAGCGGTGTCTACGGATTGCTTCACTACGATAGAGAGTACAGCAGAAGGGAGAGCTGGTTATTTCTTCGATTATTGCAATGAAGCAGAAAAGGCCTTGATACAAAATAAACCACTATCACCGCTTGATTGGAAGTTCTTTTTCTTCTCCTGGTGGAAAAATCCACTTTATGCAATTGAACCTGTTGAAAAATTACCGGAACGATTGGTTAAATACTTTGATGATCTAGAATCAAAGCATAGCATCATCCTAACCACACAACAAAAAGCATGGTATCAAGCTAAAGAAAAAACACTTGGCGATGATATGAAGCGCGAATATCCCTCAATACCTAGTGAAGCCTTTGAACAGTCAATTGAAGGTGCTTACTACGTTAAACAATTTAGAGAGCTTTACAAGCAAGCGCGTATTGGTGAGCTTCCTGATAATTCACATCAACCAGTACATACATTCTGGGATTTAGGCGTAGGAGACTCAACGGCTATTTGGTTTATCCGTGAAGTGGGTAATGAATATCACGTTATCGATTATTACGAGAATAGCGGGGAAGGTTTACGACACTATATGAAAGCAATCAAAGAGCGAGGTTACGAATACGGCGAACATTGGGCACCACATGATATTGATAATCGAGAGTTTGCAGGTGATGGGAAAAGCAGAAAGACCTTAGCTCTGGAGGGGTACGAAATTGACGGAGAAATGTATCAAATCAAATTCCATGTCGTACCAAAATTAAGTATTGATGAAGGTATCGAATCCGTCCGTGAAATCTTACCAATGTGCGCCTTTGATGAATATAAGTGCAAAGAAGGTATTTCACATTTAGAGAGTTATCGTAAAGAGTGGGATGACAAACGCGGATGTTGGAAAGATAAACCATTACACGATAGCACATCACATGGCGCAGATGCGTTTAGGTATTTTGCCGTGGCGAGTAAACGCACAAAACCAGCCGGAGTAATTAATTTTAAGTGGACATAAATATGACAGAACAAAACATAGATTATAAACATCCAGCATTTAAAGAATTTCTCCCTGAATGGGATTTGGTTAGTGATTGTGTGGATGGTGAAAGAAAAATAAAAAGTAAGCGCGAAAAATATTTACCACATCCAAGTTCAGACAGTAAAAATGATGATCCTGATTATATTAGATATAACGCATATTTAAGTAGAGCCGCATTTATTAACGCTACAGGAAGAACTTTGTCGGGATTACTTGGGATAGCATTCAATAAAGCGGCAAAAATAGAATTGAGTGGGGCAATAAGCGATCTTGAGCAAGATTCAGATGGTGAAGGACAGCCATTATCGCAATTGATTAGAGATGCGCTAAGTCAAAATCTTAAGCGTGGACGCGCTGGCATTCTTACTGATTATACAGGCGCTGGTATTCAAACAGAAGCAAGCAAAGGTAAACCGATATTAAGACTATTTTCAGCAAAACAAATTATTAACTGGCGAGTTACTAAAGGGAAAACATCCCTTGTTGTCGTTCATTATATTGAACCAGTTGATAATAAAGACAGCTTTAATATGACTCTAACCGACAACTGGATAGAATTACGGCTTATTGAGGACCTTGCTTATTCTCGGCGTTGGACTAAATCAACCAATGGATTTGAAATTGGAGAATTAATTGAATTAAAAGATTCTAATGGGATCGCGCTTAATGAGTTGCCATGGTCGTGGATTGGATCATCTAATAATGACCATACCCCAGATGCGCCCCCACTTGCCGATATTGCATACGTAAATATTAAACACTATCAAGCGGAAGCTGATATCGCAGAAGCGGCCCACACAGTAGGGCAGCCAATGGTCGCACTGACTGGGTTAACTGATGATTGGGCGGAAAAATATCTATCAAGAGGGTTCACAGTAGGTTCTAGGAAAGGCGTGTTACTTCCTGTTGGCGGAGATTTGAAATTCGGACAGCCTGAAGATAGAAATCTTGTTGTAACGGTCGCTGAACGTCGAGAAAAGCAAATGGCAATGTTAGGAGCTAAATTAGTTGAACGCAATAGTTCAGCAAGAACCGCAACACAAGCAGGCGATGAGGCTCAAACAGATAATTCAGTGTTATCTTTATGTGCTGGTAACGTTGAGCAAGCCATTAATAGAGCGTTGCAATTTGCTATTCAATTCGCTGGTGGTGGCGACGGAGCTGTAGAGCTTAATAAAAAATATGAAATAACCAATCTTGATTCTCAAGCGATAACTGCATTAATGGCTGCTGTTCAATCAGGTGGACTAAGGCTAATTGACTTTATTCGATATCAACAACGAACTGGATTAATTCCTTCCGACGAAAAACCAGACGATATACTCGAGCAGTTAAATACTCAAGATACTTTAAGTTTAGGTAACGCTTTATCACAAATGTCTTAGAGGTGCGTAAATGGCTGATTTAATACTCGACAATGCTATTATGGCGCAGTCAATGCTTGAAAGGTTAAAGGTAAATCAAAAACAAAAAGGTGTTAAATCAAGCAAAAGAATTAAAAAACTTATCGCCGCTAGTCTTTCTGATTTTAGCGGCAACATATCTTCAAAATCAAAAGCTGAAAAAATAATCAAAACGCTAAATACTGGGCTAAAACCTGCTTTTGATGAACAAGTCAACAGTTTAACAAAGCAAGTTAATCAGTCCGCATTACAGCTCGCAAACATTGAATACATGAGCTTCACACAAGTATTTGATGCCGATTCAGTAAATGAAGTAAATGGGGATGATTTAGAAAAAGCCTTACAGAATAACCCGCTATCACTTAAAAATTGGAATGGTCCATTATATCTATCTCAATTTATCGCTGCATGGGGATTATTATCGTTAACGCAAATAACCAACACGGTAACTCGTACATTTGCTGAAAATGGCAGTATTCAAACGCTATCAAACTACTTGTACAACGACAATGTAGTCGGGTATAGCGTGATATCTAAAGTTGCAAATGATTACGATGCGATAGCAAGTACAGCGTTACAGCACGCTCATAGCATATCAACAATTGAGTTTTATAAAGCCAATACTGATATTGTAGATAAAGAGGAATTTGCAGCGATTCTTGATAGTAAAACCTCTGCTGCATGCCGTGCGCTTGATGGAACAACTTATCCGGTTGGTAAAGGACCTCGACCTCCTTTGCATTTAAGATGCAGAAGTAGAATGCTGCCAGTAATAAATAACTGTTATGTTGAATTATTAGGGGGTGAGCCATTCAAACAATCAGTTTATGGTGAGGAAACTTATTATCAATGGCTTGAACGGCAAACAACTAAACGACAAGATATTGTATTAGGACCAACAAGAGGTAGGCTATTTCGAGAAGGGGGATTGTCACCTGAGCAGTTCGCAAAACTACAGCTACATAAAAACTTTCAACCTATGACATTAGAGGAAATGAAACAATTAGCTCCTGACGCTTTCGAGCGAGCAGGATTAACTTAACACCCCCCTTAATTGGGGTTTTTTTATAATTGGGATTTGAGATCCCATCATTTAACCAGAGGTTTTAAATGCTTAAATTTAAATTAACAAAAGAAGAGTTCGACGCTTTAGATGATACTCAAAAATCAATGTATACCGAAAGTGCAAATGGATATCAATTAGCTATAGAAGGCTTACCAGATGTTAGCGGGTTAACTAAAAAAGTTGAGGAATTGCTAGGTGAAAAGAAAACAGAGCAAGAAAAACGCCGAGCAGCAGAGGAAGAAGCTAAAAAGGTCGCTGAGGAACAGGCGCGCAAGAAAGGCGATATCGAGACATTAGAAAAAAGCTGGCAAGAAAAATTAACAAGCAGGGAAAAAGAATTGTTAGCTCAAATTAATGATCGCGATAGTCGATTGCATACTTTGCTCGTTGATAACGAAGCTCATCGGTTAGCTACCGCTTTAGCTGGTGATAGCGCTGATCTTATTTTGCCGCATATTAAAGCTCGATTAGCCGTAGAAGAAGGAAAAACCCGAGTTCTTGATCGTGATGGTAAACCGTCAGCGGCAACATTAGATGATTTAAGCAAAGAATTTCAAAGTAATAAGTTATTTGCACCCGTTATTATCGGGTCAAAAGCTAGCGGAACTGGAGGTGATGCTGGCAAAAAGAATCCAAATGCCGGAGGCGATGGACAACAACCAAATAAGCATGAGAATCCAATGGTTGCTCGTGCTCGTGAAATTTTATCTCAAAATCAGGAATAATTATGACTTTATATATTTTTCAACAACAAGTATCTACAGCTGCTACTGAATTAGTGGCTCAATCAGTGCAAGAATTTAATGCTGCATCAGGTGGCGCTTTAGTTCTCGGTAGCGGTGATCACATCGGTGATTATGTAGAACAAACATCATGGCAATTACTTGGTGGCTTAGCGCAGCGCCGTAACGCTTACGGAAGCGGAACATTAACTCCGCAAGAATTAGGTCAATTATTGGATCGCATGGTTAAAATCGATGGTCGTATCGGTCCTATCTCTGTGACACCTACAATGATGAAGCGCTTAGGCAAGGATGTTTCAGAAGCATCAGCGGTTGTAGCCGCGCAATCGGCAGAAGCGATGATTCAGGATTACCTAAATACTACTGGTTCAGCATTAAAAGCGGCAATCTCAACCAATACCGATGCAGTAACAGATTTATCTGAAGCAACAGTAGTGCCGCCGTCATTACGAGGTTTAAATAAAGGCGCTAAACCATTTGGTGATGCTTACTCTCGTCTAGTTACTTGGTTAATGGACGGCGCAACATTTAATGATTTCATTGATGAAACATTAACGAACGCCAATCGTTTATTCCAAATCGGCAATATCTCTATTATGCAAGATGGAATGGGGCGTCGCTTTGTTGTTTCAGATATCCCTGCACTATCTGATGGCGATTTGCAGCACGTTTTAGGTTTAACTGTTGGCGCTGCGGCTGTAACAACATCACCATTAATCATGAAAGCACAAGATGTTTTAGGTCAGGAAAACGTCAAAGCATTAATGCAAGGCGAATATGATTTTACTTTAGGTATTCGCGGATATCAATGGAGTAAAAACAATATTAAATCACCAACAAACGCTCAAATTAGTACTGCTGCGAATTGGTCACAAATTGCAACCAGTATCAAAGACACTGCTGGGGTTTTGGTTACATTTGGTAAACAAGCATCTGGTGAATAGTAATTCATGGGGTTAATCACCCCATTTCAAGGTGAACTATGTCTATTGAAATAACACTACAACAAGTTACAAAACAGTTGTCTTCTATGGGTTTTGTAACATCTGATTTTGTTCTTGAAGCAATGATTTCAATGGTTAATGGTATTGACGATTGCCTTGATGCTTCCGGTTATTCAGATGATGTGATTAAACTTATTAAAATGTATTCAGTTGTACTTTTGTTATCTTCATCAGATGTAAGAAAAGTATCATCTGAATCTGGACCTTCTGGCGCATCTCGATCTTACCAATATTTTGATGATGGTAGAAAGTTATTATTAGCAATGTTAGACAAATTAGATGTTAAAGGATGTACAAAGGTACTGCCGATTATTAAGGGCTGTACATTATTGCAGTTTAATGTTGTTAGGGGGTAACTGTGAGCTCATTAGCTAATTGGTCCTACACTGCAAAAGCAACAATTTGGCGATGCACGGGTGAAAATGAATATGGTAAGAAAACCTTTAGCGAGCCAGAGATCATTGATTGCGATTACGGCATGGATAAATCAGGCAAAATTGAGGCGTCAGGGCTAGGATTTGTTATAAAAAATACATTTTGGACTGAGTATGACAAAGCAAAGCCTGATGATTATATTTTACTTGGTGAAAGCCTTGAAGTTGACCCAATTAAAGCCGGTGCGGATATGATCAGGCATGTAATTAGATATGCCGATACATTAGAGCGTCTAGCTGATGATTTCGCACTAATTACGGCGGTGTAATATGGGTGTCAAAGTTAAAGGGGTAAAGCAAAGTATTGATAGGCTTAACGAGATTATTAACGATGTGGTAAACCGTAAAGCGGTGAGAGCAATACAAGCTTCAATTATTATTGGTGGAACACAGGCAGCATTATACACGCCAATAGATACATCAACGCTAATTAATAGCCAGTTTAGGGAAGTGATTGTTAACGGAACAAAATACACCGGTAGAGTTGGTTATAGTGCTGATTATGCTGCTTATGTTGCTGATCCTAATATCAAGATGAAATTTAGGCGATCAACAGCTAAAAAAGACTTTTTAAATAAAGGCTTTGAAGATACAGCAAGAATCAGGGATGAAGTAGTTAGAAAGGAAATGTCATTATGATGAAAATGTATCAAAAGGCGCGAGAGTATGTTGCTAAGTCAGGTTTGCTGGGTGGGGTAATTATTCAGTATCTTATTTGGAAAGATAAGGGCAAAGATAAAACTTACCTAGTATTCAGACCAAGCGGAGGCTCATCATTAAGTGGCTCATTAGGTAATGAGTATCACGTATTGATTGATTTCATTGCACCCGATAACGATCCTGAAAGCATCGATGATTTAGTGACAAACGTAGCTGAATACATAACTCAACACCAATTTGATGATTGTCTTGGATTCATTCAGGTTCTAGGAGCAATACCCACACCAGTAACAACAGAAGATGGTCGAATTGTATATCGATTGCAAATATCAATAAAACACGGAAATTAAACAATTACAGCCGCCTAGTGCGGTTTTTTTATTTTAGGAGATTAAATACATGGCTCAATGTACTGTTTCTAACGAAAAGCTATTTGGTGGTGCGGTTGTGCTCGAATTAGCGCATGGCTGCCCGGATTCCAAGCCCAAAGAAGCTGATTGGAAATTATTTATGGCTGGAACATCTAAAGGTTTGGATTTGAGTTTAAACACAGTAACAAGTGATGCGGATGATTCTGGCGCGTATTCTGAAAATATCGTTACTAATGCTGATTTAACTATTTCGTTTGAAGGCGAAGTAAGAAAAGCGGATGTATCTACAGAAATAGGGTTCCATTCAACACTTAAGTATATTCTTGATGAATTAACAGCTAAACGACAACCCACCGTATGGGTTCGTTTTAATCAAGGTGGCAGCTTATTAACTGCGTATATGGTTATTACATCTTATAGCTCAAGCGGCGGAACAAAAGATTTATACACATGTTCGGCTGAGTTCAAAGTTGCAAGCGGCGATACAGTCTCGTTAGAGCTTCAAGGAACAGCGCCAAGTGGTGAATAATTAATAGTAAAGGAAGGAACATGATTAGAGTTGATATTGGTGAAATATTAATAATACAAAAAACTAAAGGCTTTATTGGTGAGAAAGCTAAGGCGTTTAAATTGACCCCGTCTTTTGAAAATATAGCAAAAATTGGCGATTCGGAGCAAATTATTAATATCTATTCAACTCTAATCAACAATAAACATATACAGCTTCTTAAATCGTTCAATAAAAATATGAATAAAGTCATTGTGCATGAAATCAAAGCATGTATTAAAAAACAAGTTGAGTGTGCTAATTTAGTTATTTCGTGTTGCAGCAATGAAGACATAAGCAAATTAAAAATAACTCATGACACAAGAATAAATATAGCGACATCTCTTATGAGGTACGGTGTTAGTGGTAGAGCAAATGTTAGAGTGTCTCAGCGTAACGAAAGTAAAAATTATCAATCTAAATTTGATATCGACCAATATATAAATAACGCTCGCGTTCACTTAGGGTTACCATTAGATGAAGCTAAAAAGCTAACAATGACAGAATATATTCTTTTAATGGCAAATAAATTCCCAGATAACGAAAGCATGACTTCGAAAGATTATGATGAAGTGATGGATGAATATAAAAAGCATAAAGCAGAGCGTCTGAAACAGGCGGCAAGAGGTTAAGTATATGGCGACTTACACAGAGGGTAGTGTTGTTTATGAGGTCTCTCTTGATACTAAAAATTTACTAGAGAACTCAGGAAAAGTTCGAGAGCAAATGCTAAAGTTAAATGACAACGGAGAACTTGCCGCAAAAGGACTTAATAAAGTAGAGGCTTCAGCAAGCAGTGCAGGTAATTCACTAGGGAAGTTAACTACAATTGCAAAAGCAGTTAGTGCCGCTTTAATATCAAGTCAAATACTCGCATATGCACAAAGCTGGAATGAGCTAGAAGATAGGATCGGAAATACTGGTGCTACAGCAATCCAAACTAAAGAGATAATGGATAAACTGCTTGAGACTTCAAACCGTAACGGACGAACAATTGAGGAGTCATCAGAGTTATATATCAGACTATCTAACGCAATGAAAGAATTGGGTTATAGTGCTAATGATACACTAAGTTATATTGGTACATTGTCAAATTTAATGACAATTAATAAAACCAATGCGTTAGCCGCTCAGTCTGCAACCAATGCGTTAACTAAAGCTCAAATGGCGGGTAAATTAGCTGGTGAGAATGCTAACTCGGTATTTAATGCAATGCCAAGCATATTAAAAACTCTCGGTACTCAGCTGAAAAAAACTGAAACAGAAGTTCGACAAATGGCTTCTGATGGTAAGTTATCAATGAAAATATTCTCTGATGCTATGATCGGTGCAGAAAATGAAACCGCAGCATTTGCAGACAATATGAGAAATACAGTTAATGACGGTGTAACTCGTGTAACGAATAACTTAAAACAGTATCTAGGTAATTTAAATAACTCAACAGGTGCAACTAAGTTACTTGTTGATTCTCTTGTTTTAATGTCGCAACACGTTGATGTATTAGTCAATGGATTAGGCGTTCTTGCTGCTATCTACGCAGGAAAATATGTTACATCATTAGCTGCAGCGACAAAGCAAAGTGCAGAGAAAGTTATTACTGATATTAAACAAGCTGCATCAGAAAAAGCTGCCGCTCAATCTGCATTACAGCAAGCACAGGCAGAATTAGCGAATAGAGTTGCGGCTCAAAAATCAATGGTAGCACAACTTGAACTAGCACAAACAGAGCGCACTCGTAACGCGATAAGAGGACAGTTAAAAGCTAATACTATTGCACTAACTGTGGCAACTAATGCAGAAGCGGCGGCACAAGCTAGGCTAAATGCAGCATTAAAAGCATCATCATTTGCGGCTAATGGTTTGAAAAGCGCTATGAATATGCTTGGTGGTCCTGCTGGTATTTTATTGATCGCCGCTGGGGCATTTATCAGTTGGTCTACAAATGCAGAACAAGCTAAACAAAAATCATTAGAACTAGCTGATAATATTGATGCTTTGACTGATTCGTTTAAGAAAATGACTGCTGCACAAATGGATTCAGCTATTTATGATTTAGACAAAAAAATACAAAAACAAACCATTGTTATTAAAGAGCAGGAAGCTGCAATAAAGAACTTCCAAAAAACGAATAGCAATGTGGTTATGAGTACCGGAGTTGTTCTGTCTACAGACTATCAAGGCGAGCTAAAAAATTTAAAGGCTGAACTTGATACTATGCGACAAGTGTTAGATCAAGATAATGAATTAATGAGTAAGTATGTTGATGCACAAAAACGCGCAACAGAGTCAACTAAAGAACTAAAAGAATCAACTAAAGTTAAAAATGATGAATTCTCTAAAGATACCACTGATAACATCACGAAAAATATTGCTAAATTATCTCAAGAACTGGAAATAGCAGAGTTAAAACAAAAAGGATTAACTAAAGAAGCTTATATCTACCAAGGGGTATTATCTGCTCTCGGTGATGAAGCATCAAAGTATCAAGTGGCGTTAAAAGGATTGATAACTGGTACATCCGATATATCAAACTTAACTGATGAACATCGAGCTAAACTTGAACCACTAATTACATTGCTTGGGAAAATGTATAATGTAAACGCTCAAGGTGCGCCTAAAGTTAAAGCTGCATCGGAAAAATTAAAGGAGCTAAAGGACAACTTAAAAGGGTTAGCTGATCCGTTAGAAAAAGAAAATACCTCTTTTAATGAATCAGCAAAAGTTTTAAAGGACTCTTTAACTCAAAAACTACTAACACAAGAGCAGTATGATAAAAAGTCAGAGCAACTTCAAAAACAACATCAATTGAATTTAGCAAAAATAAACTCTGATGAGTATGTTTCTCAAAAGTCTCAAGCTGTAGCGCAAGTTGATCCGGTTCAAGCTCTCATGAATGAGCAAACTAGAAAGCTAGCTTTAATCAAGGAGTTTGAAAAGAATAAATCCATAAGTGAACAGCAAGCATTAGAGTTACGAGAAGCGGCTAATCACCAGTATGAGCAAAATCGCATCAATGCTCAGTGGGAAATTTGGCGTAATCAAAGCGAGGCTAATGAGTTTTTAGCCAGTTCCCTTGAGGGATTAGCAAGTAGTGCAACAAGTACCATTTCTGGATTAATGTCAGGCACGATGAGTGCAACAGATGCAATGCAAAACTTTGCTAACGTAATTCTAAATGAAACTATTGGATCACTGGTTCAAATGGGCTTGCAACAGGTTAAAAATGCAATCACGAGTCAAGCTGCAACAGCAGGAGCAACAGCAGCACAAATTACCGAAGCCGCAGCCTTAGAGACCGCTTGGACTGGTGCCGCCATACAAGCATCAATCGCTACTCAAGGTGCTGCCGCCACAATTGGGCAATCATCTTATATGCAAGCGATTGGAACAATGAGGGCTGTAGCTATTGCTGGTGGACGTGAGCATGGAGGAACTGTTAACGCTGATTCAATGTATCGAGTTGGTGAGGGCGGCAAACCTGAAATACTTATGTCTGGTGGTAAACAATATATGATCCCCGGTGAAAATGGCAGAGTTCTAAGTAATCGTGAAATAACATCAAGTAGTGGTGGAAAGTCAGGAGTATCTCTTAGCTTTAACATGCCAATAGACATTGGAGATAGTAGCGTTTCTGAGCAAGACGGTCAGCAACTAGCTAAATTAGTTGAGCAAGTAGTTAAAGCGAAAATTCAAAGCGAAATGAGGCCGGGCGGATTGCTTAATAAGCGTTGATTTAACTTAACCAATCTTATACCATTAACCTAAATTAATATATAAGGAAGGTCATATGAGAAAGTTAATGCTATTAGGCTTGTTTGGTTTTTTGCAGGCTGGATGCAGTGAAGAGAAAATAACTAAAGATTTTCTAAATGGCGAATGGATTTGTAATCAAAAAGTATTTAAAAAGAGTGATTTAGAAGCTAATTATGAAGAGCCAATTAAAACTGAAAGGCAAAAAAGGATTTTTAAATTTGATGGGGATGACTTGTATTCTTACTCTTCTAAAACAGGGGAAAAAGAATACTTAATCAAAATTGACGCTATTAATGATGATAGCCCGCAGGTAGAAAATACAGAAGATGAAAAAATAACGACCATCAGTAAATTTAAAAAAGATAATTCTGAGCAGTGGACTTGGATTCACGAAGTTATACATTTTAGTAAAACTCTTGATTTAAGTGACAGTAAGGAAAAGTATGAAACAGTCTGTACCAGAATAAAATAAAGCCCATCAGGGCTTATTTTTTGTCTTGATTGCTTAAATATGACACAGTCTTGGTTAATCCCTCAATAACGGATTGTTGAGATTTTATTAATTCTTGCTGATCAAATATTATTGATTTTAAATCATCAATTTCGATATAAAAATCAGCTTCACGGTCAGACTGTACGTAAAATGAATCTTCTAGTCTGAAATTAACCTCTGCGGTGAAAGAGCGACCGCTAGTTTTTGCTGATTCGTCTAATCTGTCTTTTAGATCCTGCGATATTCTAATTCGCAATTGATAAGTTTCAATACTCATAATCAATCCAATAAAAATTTTATATATTATTAAACACTATCCTATTGACATCAAGTCCTCTAATTGAGTATTATGGTTCTCATATTGAGTATTTAATTAAACGGGAGGTTAAATGAAAGATGCACAGCAAATGCCACAGAAAAAATTTCGTTATCCACAGGAGCTCTTAGATGTGATAAATCGCGAAGCTGAGTTTAATAATCGCTCCTCAAATGGTGAGGTGATTCATAAATTACAAATTGCTTATGGATTAAAGAAAAAAGAGGAGGAAAGAAAAATTGAAGGTGTATAAAAAACTAAAGGCTCTAACTGCGCTAACAGCTAAAGCCCTAAACCAAGTTAACCACAAACGCTTAAATAAGGATTAAACTTATGAATAACACTAACATAAATACTTCAAATTGTCCAGTAACAGTACCATTTTATGGTAATAGCTTATATTTAGTTAATAATAACAATGAGCCTTACGTTCCTATGAAACCTATTGTCGATGGCATGGGGCTAGATTGGGGCGCACAGTTTACAAAGATCAAAAACAAGTTTAATTCAACTATTGCGGAAATCACAATAGTTGCTTCTGATGGTAAAAATAGAATGATGTCTTGCTTACCACTTCGCAAACTTCCTGCATGGCTATATTCAATTCAACCTAATAAGGTTAAGCCTGAGTTAAAAGATACAGTAATTAAGTATCAGGAAGAATGTGACGAGGTGTTATGGCAATACTGGACAAAAGGGCAGGCAACAAAAGAAAGCGTAAAATCGTCGTTCAAATCTTACTTACCAGAATATCGTCAAGCTAAAGCTATGGATTTAGCTGTTAAAGCATTGGATAGGATGTTTGCTAATTTACCTCATTTAGGTGAACAATCTAAACAGGTTATTTATGCTGACACAATCAATCCGATAGCTGGTAAAAATGTAATCCCTTTACCTAAGTTAGAAAATAAAACCTTTTCAGCGACAGAGGCAGGGGAAAAATTAGGAATATCCTCAAATAAAATAGGTCGAATGGCTAATAATCTTCACTTAAAAACAGAGGAGTACGGAATATTTGTACTGGATAAGTCTCGTCACTCTGATAAACAAGTGGAAACTTTCAGATATAACCAAAAAGCTATTGACGTTATTGCAAATCATTTAACAGTAGCAGCTTAACCAACCAATTTAAAACTAAGCCACCGCTAAGAGTGGCAACTTTGAGGATTACTAATATGCAAAACCAACTAATATTTAATAACATGCCTTTAACTGTTACTAACATGAATAATCAAATCTGGTTAACTTCGGCAGAACTAGCAAAAGCTTTACAGTATAAGTCCGCAAAATCAGTTACTAATATTTTCAATGTTAATTCTGATGAATTTACGAGTAATATGTCTCAGGTCATTGAATCAGTGACCTCAGGAAATTATACAAAAAAGGTGCGTATTTTCTCACTTCGAGGTGCTCATTTAATAGCTATGTTCTCGCGAACAGCTATAGCAAAAGATTTTAGAAAATGGGTGCTTGATATTTTGGATAGAGAAAGTGGAGTAGTTAAAATTAATGACTTAATCGCTCATTCTCAAAAACAAGAATTAATCAGAACAATTAATCGATGCGTAGATCGCATTAAAGAGCATTGCAATGATATATCAATCCATTTATGTAAAAATTTTAACATTAACCAACTTGACGAATTGCCGCTTCAAAACTTAGTGATGCTATTGAGTTTTTAAATTCAATATCTAAAAAAGATGTTGTAGGCATGCGTTATCTTGTCGAAGTTAAGATCACTGATTACATGTTTAACGGTGAGAAAACTATTTTAGGCAAGTGTAACGAATTTAACGCACTGCTTACTCATTTAGCATTGGATCTAGGATATAAGATAGAACGCCTATCAACTAATCCGAAAACGTTATCATTTTAAACAAAGCCCCTTAACTGGGGTTTTTTATTGTGTAATAAAAGTGGTTATAGTGGTTATAAAATTATTGACTTTATATTTTTAGTGGGTATAATAACTACTATTAAATAACAAAACAGAGGAGATAATGAATAGCAAGGAATT
The DNA here is from genome assembly GCA_036251205.1 of Orbaceae bacterium BiB. Lineage (NCBI taxonomy): Bacteria > Pseudomonadati > Pseudomonadota > Gammaproteobacteria > Orbales > Orbaceae > Orbus > Orbus mooreae. The sequence goes on from CP133958.1 coordinate 401,902, forward strand.
AGTTAAGATGTTAGAAAAAGATGGTTGGTACTTAGTTAGAGTTAAAGGTAGTCATCATCACTTCAAGCATCAAATAAAAAAGGGATTAGTAACAGTACCGCATCCCAAAAAAGATTTAAAAGATAAAACAATTAAATCGATACTAAATCAAGCAGGGTTATAAGCCCTGCTATATTACTAGCTGTTTATTATCTCCTTATAGAGGTGAATTATGTTATATCCAGTAGCTATTGAATTAGGTGATGAAAATCACGCATATGGTGTTATTGTTCCAGATATTGCTGGGTGCTTTTCTGCTGGTGATACGATGGAAGAAGCATTAGAAAGCACTAAAGAAGCAATTGCTAGTCATATTGAGATTTTAGTTGGGGATGGTGAAAAAATTCCAGCTCCAACAGATATTAAAAACTATATTAATAATGATGAGTATAAAGGTTTAGTTTTTGCAGTTGTTGATGTTGATTTAACTCATTTAATGGGTGGAGCTGAAAAAATCAATATTACATTGCCTAAAAAACTTTTAAAGGAGATTGATCGTATTGTTGCGAGTAATCCGAAATATAAAAGCAGAAGTGGTTTTCTTGCTGACGTATCATTAGAAAAAGTAATAAGACTTTAATCAATTGTCGCAAAATACAAACCCTCTTCGGAGGGTTTTTTATTGCCTAAAATCAGGAGAAAAAATGCAAAAATTCTGGTGGAATATACAAAATAGCTCTCAAATATCAATATCACCAAAGGTGAAAGTAATTAAATTTGGTGATGGATATGAGCAAAGAGTACAAGATGGGATCAATAATAATTTAAGAAGCTTTAGCGTCACCCTGATTGGTTTGAGAGATGAATTAACATGGGCTTTAAAGTTTCTAAATGAGCACGGAGGGGTGAGGTCTTTTTTGTGGAGAGAGCCAAGTGAGTATGATGATATAAAAGTTGTATGTAGGACGTGGACGTCATCGCCGAATAGAGGTGCAATGACAATAAACGCAACATTTGAAGAGGTAGTGTCATGACATCACCAGTACCAACTAATACAATTAAGTTACTTAATCGATTTGAGCAAGGAACAATTATCGAGCTTTATGACGTTGATATTTCTAAAATAGTTGGAACTCAAACGATATTTAGGTTTCACGCTGGCTTAAATAAGCTCAGGCAATCTGTTGTGTGGCAGGGTAAAGTTTATGACCCATATCCAATACAGGTCACTGGTTTTCAAAAGAACGGACAAGGCACGAGTAATCGCCCAACAATGGCGGTATCAAATGCTTTTGGATTAATTACCGGGTTGAGTCGTAACTATGATGACATGCTTGGTGGGGTAGTGACGAGGCATCAAGTTCTTGCTGAATTTTTGGATGCAGTTAATTTTGATGGCGGCAACGATAAAGCCGATCCAACTCAAGAAATCCTATCTCGTTATGTAATCGAAAGAATGACTGCGCTAAATAGCGAGTCTGCATCGTTTGAACTTGCCCTACCATGCGAAAGTGACGGCGCTTTATTGCCGGCACGAGTGATTATTGCTCATACATGTTGCTGGAAATATCGAAGTTCAGAGTGTAGCTATACGGGTGGTGCGGTTGCTGATGAGTTCGATAAAGAGACTGGCGATATAACAAAAGATAAATGCTCTCACTCGCTAAATGGTTGCAAATTACGATTTGGAGCAAATAGTATTCTCCCTTTCGGTGGTTTTCCAAGTTCTGCGAAATTGAGTTAATACGATGAAAAAGCAAATATTTAATCACGCTAAACAGTGCGGTGAGGCTGAGTGTTGCGGATTGGTTATCGATAATAACGTTTACATGCCATGTCGCAATATCGCCTATGACCCAATTAACAACTTTGAAATATCAGTCGATGATTGGATAGAAGCAAGCGAAAAAGGACAAATAACGGCTGTTGTTCATTCTCATCCTAATGGAATGCCGATCTTGAGCCAAGCCGATCAGTTTTATCAACAGAAAACGGCCGTCGATTGGTGGCTGGTTTGTGATAATCACATTTATCAATTCAGATACATTAAGCCATTAATAGGTCGTGAGTTTGAGCATGGACACGCTGACTGCTTAACGATGGTGCTTGATGCTTATATGCTACTAGGGGTTAATCTACCTAACTATGAAAGAGAAGACAATTGGTGGGATAACGGCAAAGATTATTATATTGATTCGCTACCCAAAAATGATTTTCACCAGGTTAAACTTTCTGAAATTAAAGAGGGTGATGTCATCTTATTTTCGCTTAATAGTCAAGTTGCAAACCATGCGGCGGTTTATATTGGCAATAACGAAATACTTCACCATCTACCCAAACGTTTATCGAAACGTGACTTGTTCAGCGGTTACTGGCTTAAACATTATCATTCAATTTGGAGACATGGAAAATGGCCACTATCAAATTTTACGGCAATCTTAAACAATATGGCGATAAATACAAAATAAACGCAGAGACAGCTGCGGAAGCATTAAACTGCTTATACACTCAAATTAAAGGACTTAAGAAAGATATCATTAATGGCTATTTTAGGGTCCGCATCAATAAAAAAGATGTTTCTGAAAACACACTTCAATTTGGACTTCAATCAAAATTACCAACAGATGCCGTGATTCATATTGTTCCTGTGGCTGCTGGGGCTAAAAATGGTGGGCTATTTCAAGTCATATTAGGCGCAGCATTGGTTGCGGTGGTTTTTTTTGCTTTTGGGACAACGTCAACTATCGGGCTTGCAATGATGGCAGGTGGTGCTGGGCTGATGCTTGGTGGCGTTGCTCAGATGCTAACCAAAACCCCCTCAACGGATAACTCATCTGAAGTTACTAAAAAAAGCACATCATTTTCAAGCTTAAGTAATTCGATAGCTCAAGGAGCTCCAATACCGCTGATTTACGGAAAAATAATGGTGGGTTCAAAAGTGTTATCACAAGGACTGGAAACAATGGATACGGAGTAAATTATGGGGAAAAGTTCAGGTAGCGCTAAAACGCCAAGTATAGCAGCGGATAACTTAGAATCAAAACAGCAGCTATCCATTATAGATATTCTTGGCGAAGGGCAAATAGAAGGTCCTGTGGGTGGATTAAAAGGTGTATATCTAAACAAAACACCAATAGAAGCGGCTGATGGTTCATATAACTTTAATGGCGTAGAGGTTGAATGGGTAGCAGGAACACAAGCGCAGGAGCCTTTAAGTGGCTTCTCTGAAACACAAAATGAAGTCCCCGTTAGCTTAGAGGTCAAATACAGTACACCTATAGTTAGAACTATAACTGACCCCAATATCGATAGAATTCGAATTACTGCAGGCGTCTCAGCATTATATGCTCAAACGAATAGCGGTGACGTTGTCAGAACATCAGTCAAAATGGCGGTTCAAATCGGCTCAGGAAATAACTGGACAACAAAAAAGACGATTGAGTTAAATGACAAGAAAACACGTTCGCAGTATTTAACGTCAGTTATTTTAGATGATTTACCCGCAGTACCATTCAACATTCGCGTTACTCGAATTACACCGGATAGCACCTCAGACTTACTCGTCAATGGTACCTTATGGTCATCCTATACTGAAATTTATGACGTTAAACTGGCGTATCCCAATACCGCTTTAGTTGGACTCCGATTTGACTCATCACAGTTTAATGGTGTGCCATCAAGAACGTATTTAGTTAAAGGGATTATGTGTCAGGTGCCGGATAATTACGACTCCATTTCACGTTCATACAGTGGGATTTGGCTGGGTGAATTCAAAACTGAGTGGACTGATAACCCTGCTTGGATTTTTTATGATTTAATGACCAACGATCGGTATGGTATGGCGAGTCGGTTCGGCGGATTTCCAATTGATAAATTCACCCTATATTCAATAGCGCAATATTGTGACGAAATGGTCGATGACGGTTTTGGCGGCAAAGAGCCTCGGTTTACTTGTAACTGTAATATCACAGAGCAAGAGCAGGCTTACGACTTGATAGCCAAATTCTGTTCAATTTTTAGAGCTTTACCGGTGTGGGATGGATTACAGCTTACCGCAGTTATTGATCGCCCATCTGATACGGTTGCTGTTTACACCAATGCGAATGTTGTTGACGGTAAATTTAATTATTCATCTGCGGCTATGAAAGATAGGCATACTGCAGCAAGGGTTAAGTATGTAGATCCCGATTATAGCTATGAAACGGTCACTGAATATGTTGCAGATGATGATTTAATTAAACGTTTTGGGCTTAATGTCTCAGATGTTGAGGGATTTGGCTGCACATCACGCGGACAAGCCCACCGAGTTGGTAAATGGCTAATTGCAACTGAAAAATATGAGCGACAGACCGTTAACTTTTCGGTTGGACGTGAAGGGCTCAGGCATTTGCCGGGTGATATTATTGAGGTTCTTGATAATGATTACGCTGGAGTGCAATCAGGTGGGAGGATAAAGTCTGCAGAAGGTAAAATAATTGCACTCGATAGAGACGTTGAAATAGGCACTAATTCCTATATTACTTATCAAGATATGAATGCTAACCTTGTTAAAGTTAAGGTGTCATCACAAAAATCAGCGAATACAGTTGTTGTTGATGAGGATGTTAATGCTGATGAGTGGTCCACGTGGATATTAACAAACAATGAAGTATCATCTCGTCTATTTAAAGCAATTGCGATTACTGAGAATGATGACTTAAGTCTATCAGTTACCGCGCTAGAGCATAACCCTGCTAAAGAAAGCATTGTTGATGAAGGAGCGGCATTCACTCCTGATCCAAATCAATCATTAAACTGGGCTATACCTGCCATAGAGAGTCTTGCGGTATCAGTTACACCTGATAGTGATTTGTATCAAGCTGTTTTAACTTGGTCAACGCCGCGGACAATGAGCAATCTAGAATTTCAAGTGACAATCCTTCGAAATGGGAATTTAGTTTCTCGGCAAACAGTACCTGAAATGTCAGTGACAATGAATAATATTGACGATGGAAATTACACGGCATCAGTACGCGGAATTTCAACTGAAGATGGCCGGCTAGGTGATGAGTCAATTGTTACATTTACGATTGCTGCACCGTCCACTCCAGCGCAACTGGCTTTTGCAGTCACAAGCAACAGTGTGACCATTAAGCCGCTTATGCCATCAAGTGTGGGACTTGGAACGACCTTTGAGTATTACAAAGGTACAACACTTGCTGAAGTTCAAGCAATGACAAACTATCTAGGTCGGACTTCTAATAGTTTAATCGATGCCGATGTTTTAGCTTCAACAACTTATTACTATGGCGTTGTTGCTGTCAATGCTGCAGGGCGCTCAGGGTTACGTACTGGCTCAGTAACAACCGAATCTGATAGCGTTGGTACTGCAGGCGGTATATTTAGAATTAAAACAAGCGATGGCGTTTTCCCGGTTAACAGCGATGATGCTACAGAGCTTTTTTACAACGTTCTTGGTATGTATCCGTCACAAGATACTGTATTAATCGTTTACTCGGCTGATGTTGATAACAACATCACTCACTCAGAGCAAAAGATGTATAACGGCTCGATGTGGGTAACGCCGGCTTTATTCCTTGATGGTGATTTAATTGCTACAGGAACAATAAGCGGAGATAGGTTAGTTGCTTACACTGAAATTAAAGCGCCAGTGATTACAGGAGGGACAATTAATATTAATGATAGGTTTATTGTTGATAAAGATGGAACGACGACGATTAAAAGCGGTGATGCTGGGGGAAGACTTGTCATAAATAATGAAACGATAACTGTTTACGATGAAAGTGGAAAAAAGAAAATCGAAATAGGTAGGCTATATGATCAGTAGTTTTGGAATGAGAGTGTACAATGATAACGGCTCCTCGTTTATCTTTGATGAGCATTGTTCTGCTTGTAAAATTTTAGGCGTATTCAAGTATTACCCTCGGACATATGATATATCAAGGCGTACTGGGATTTATGTGCCAGAAGGATATCAGGAGGCAATTGGCTTTAGTAGTCAGTCGGTCGTTTTCTCTGATAGTAGTAGCGGCTATCTCAAGTATCACGGTCTAGGTGATATGTCATATTACCTAGATGAAGACCGACAAATTATATTGGAATCAGGCAGCAAAGGAACAACCTCTGGCAATAAAATTGGCGAAAAACAAGACTGCACGGTATTTGCATGGCCAATAACGGCTAGTGGTAATTATGGATTATCTTTTTCGGGTTATGACAATTTTTCTAAAATTACGGACATGTCTGATTTTTCATTTTTGTTATATAGCGGTGAAGTTGATATAAACCCCGGTGGGTGGGTGCCATCATCCATCGATAAATCATATGATTTTGATAATACAGTTATTTTTTTTTACTGGGAAAACCCTCATGCGAGTCTTGTGAAATACTATGACTTTAGTCTTTGGGATGGTTCAATTATCGATAAAAAGTATGTTTTTTACGATCAAAATGGCAATGGAGTCTCGGAAATAATAAAAGCAAAAATTGTCATTTTTGGGAAAGGTAGCGCCAATAAATCAAAATATGGCATTAGATTTTTCGGAAACAGTGGTGGAGATTACTTTGATGTCAATGATGGCGTTTTAATTCGTCCCACTTTTTTTTCGATGGGCACTCAATCGCTTTATGATTTTAAAGGTGTTCCCGGCGTCAATAGACCGATGATATTACCAACAACTATTGGCGGTTATGCAAAAGGCTGGCAGATTGATAGGGCTTATTGGGAATTAGGTGTTGCTAATAATGGGTTCCAGCTGGCACCCTCTCCAGCTAAAAGGAAATATGTGTATTATAACCGATTTGACCCATTATACGTTGTTTCTGATTACCCTGTTCTGGTTTTGGATGCTGAAAACTATTTTAACTTTGGAGATTAACTCATGTGGTATAACTTAAATTTAAACGATCTTAATCTATACAACCCAGTCATTTTAGTAGGAGGGATTGTTGCTATTGCTGTTTTTTTATTAGTTGGGCATAAAATACTTATCCCTTTATATAAAAAATATATTGTTAAATCAAAACGCAAGTAACATAATTTTTAAGGACCCCAAATGACAATGATATCAGGTATATTAATTGATGGTGCAGGACAGCCGCTACCAAATGTTCAAATCGTATTAACTGCACTTAAAACCTCAAGTAAAGTTATTGTTCAATCAAAGGCTTTAATTACAACGACATCAGACACTGGCTCATATTCCATCAACGCGCAACCCGGAAATTATTCAGTTACAATATTAAGAAAAGGTTTTCCGACAGAGAAGGTTGGTCGTATCAATGTTTACTCAGACAGTGAGAATGGAACGCTAAATGATTTTTTAATTAGCCCTAGTGAAAGCGAGATCACCCCAGAAATATTGGCACAGGTTGTTGATGAGAGAAAACAAGCGCAACAAGCTGCTCAATCGGCTCAAACCTCTTCTAATCAAGCATTATCTACACTAAACAATACAGTTAAGAAAACAGGTGAAACGACTCAAACCGTTCAAGGTACACTCGATGCTACAGAGTTAAAAGAGAATGGAAATAGAGTTTATTCTCCAAATAATAAACCGACTGCTAGTGATGTTGGCGCGTTATCTACCACAGGTGGAACCTTGAGTGGTAATTTACTTTATAGCAAATATGAAACAGGTTTAAATTTTACTGTTAATAAAAATAACTATAAGCAATTCATTTCAATAAATGACAGTTATGTTTTTCTTATGTCCGGAACGGACGGTGATAAAACTCGATTAAGATATTCACCGCAAATAAACACATGGAACTTTGAAAGTAGCTCAGTCTCAATCAATAATACACCAGTGTTAAAACAAGGTGATGCTGTTCCATTTGTCGGTCTGATCTCTGCTGGTACAGACTTAAATACTTTAATTGGTAGTGAAAATGGCGTTTATTATCAAACATATTCCGCTAATGCCACATTAGCTTTAAATTATCCTGTTGCTGGTAGAGTCGGGACGCTTGTAGTCTATAATTTAAACGGACAAACATCATGCTCTCAAAGATTCATGACATATGGCACTAATGACGAGTATTTAAGAAACTATAATCAGAATAACCAACAATGGTCTGCTTGGTTTAAGCAAATAACAACCGCAAATTCAACTGTAGATAGTAATGGCTTCTACAAAAAAGCATCGCCGATTTGTAGACTATTTGCTAGCGATAATATTACTGAGGTTGAAGGCTTTAAGATTGCGGGTTGTGGGTTGGTTAATAGTGAAGCGGATGGTGTGATAGCTAAGCGTATTGATGTCGGTCATTATGAAATCCATGGCTCATTGGGCTTTGCTAAAGAAGGGTGGTATATTACCTTGCCAGAAGATGCAAATGGTAATAAAAAATTCTTTGCTGAATATACAACTGATGAGAATAATATCATTACAGTTAAAACATATACTCGCAAGTTTGATTTTGAACAATGCGCAATAGTTGCTGGTGAGCCTCAAGATATTACAGAAGACAGATGGATTGATATTAGATTGGAAATGCCAGCGGTTGAGATTAATGATGAAGCAGCGCCAATGCCAAGTACTTTAAACCCTATAATCTATTAAACCATCACACAAGAACTTCACATAATTAACAGCATCAATCAACTGCTTAAATCTTGCTATCTCTATCGTTATCTCATCTTTATACATAACCATATTATCTCCGTCCACAGCATCAATGATGTATGAATCGTCGTCGATATCATGTTCTTTGTCGTGAGAAAAGCGAATATAGATAGTTTTTAAGTAATTGATTCTGATCATATCAAATATCATGTGTTGTGATTAACGTCATGATACATTAGTTTAATTGATATTAAGCTACCTATCAGACTTAATAAATCTATAAAACAATTTTAATAAATACTATTTAATTTATTTAGTTAACTCAAATAGAATAAATAAACTTGATTTTATTACTTAAATTTCATAGACTTAATTAATCTAAAAATAATAACTCATCATCAATGAATGACAATAAATACTGGTTTATAAGCAGAAAAGAATGGACTGAAATTATCCGAGAGATTGATTCCCCAAATCCCTTTCGCTATCAAACCTTTTCTATTTCAGTTCGAAAAGCGAAACAGCTCCAACAGGTCAGTTACTTTGATGAAGATGATTATCAGTCGATTATTGACTATTGTTTAACGTATTCGGATAGTTGCCATGGATTATCACAAGTCTTTGATTTACTTGCTAATCAATATGGTGCGGGTCATTATCTCAAATCATTATCTGAGCAGCGTAAAGTACTGATTGACGGATTAAAAAATCAGCATATTGTCTTATTACGTGAGACCGTGACACATAGTGATTATGAGCCAGTCCAGCCTACGGTTATTCCTGAAAAAATGAACTATTTGACTGATGAGCAGTTCTTGGTTAGTCACATGGAAGACCCAACTAATTGGATTGAGTTTGAAGTTACTGGAGTCGCTAATGAGCCATTTACTTTATTCAATAGCAAAACAGGTGAAATAGTTACACAAGGTCAGCTTGATGCATTGGGTCATGCTTATGTTGAAATCCCCGAAGAGACAGTTTTTCTGGTGGATGTCGCATTTTCTAAAACCAAAGAATACCGTTCATGGTATTACACACTGTTAGACTATCATAGTCAGATGTTTGCGGGTAGCGTTGATGCGATGGCTTCTTCCCTTGATGCAATAAATGATTTTCATCTGGCAGAAGTGGTGCCCATAGCAAAATTGTATCAGGTTTTAGGTCTGTCAAAATATTTCTCCCCTAATTCATCGGGTGGCAGTAAATTGATGCCTGCGAAGACACAAGGCGGCGAGCTAATTCGTTCAGCCAGTGCCTTTATCACTGGATTTTATTTACTCGATTTAGCAGGGTTCAGCTATATCAAACCGGTGTCAACATTCGGGCAATATAGCCGTGGCGTGGCTGCTTTTGGCGTAGTCAATGCTACCGTAACGCCTGTCATGGAGCATCGGATAGCTGATTTATTATCAAAAGATGCCGGTTTAAAATCGGTTGTGCTTGACTATTTATCCGTTCATCCGGATGATAGCAACGCTGAAGCAAGGTTCAAAAATGGTCTGGAAGGATTGGCGTTAGGTTCGGTACTTGAACCGCTATTTATCGTGTTTCGGATTATTAAAAACTCCTTAACCCGCACCTTAATTACCCGAATTCCAACACGGCGGACTTATAAACTTGAGGCTGAAAAGGTTGAAATTGAGCCAATAAAGCAGACTGAATCAACCAACGAGATTGATATAGGGAAGGAGAGCACTAATATTACGAAAACAGGCAATACTTTGCCTGATATAGCTCAGCTAAGTTTAGCTGCCAATTCCGTAAATAGAAATGGTTTAACCGATGCAGGACGAGCTCTACAAAAACATGGTGGACGAGAAGGTAGTGTATATATCTATACAAATCAAAAACCTTCAATTTTAAATAAAGAAGCTCAAGATATTGTTAATGATATATTATCTAATCCTCAATCTAAGATCGAATATAAAAAAGCAACTGAAAATAAAAAAATAATTGATGTAATAGATGTAACCGCTCCAGATGGGAGAAAGTTAAGGTTTAATGAAAGTGGGACTAGATTAATTGGTTTCAGAGAACCGCCTAAAAATAGATAGGAGTCATAAAATGTTAGAATATAGTGTTGGTAGTTCGATAGAAAGTGACAATTTTAATGCCGAATTACTCTATAATGGAAATGTATGGGGAGAACTTTGTCTATCTGAAGATAAAAAAAATTTAGATTTTATAATTTATCCTAGTAATATTTCTAATATTTTAGTTTTTAATTATGATGAATTAATGGCATTGATTGAACGGGCAAAAAAACATTTATTACAATTAGAACCATTAAAAGATTAAAAATCTATCTATTTATAATTTTAATTAGTATTAATTGTTATTTACTTGTGAGTCAATCATAGGCTTATAAGCGAAAATGTTAAACAGAGTTCAGTAGTTATTGAAGTAAAAGAAATTACGGGTAGATATATTAATATAGGAAATCCTAACGGTCTTCCTGATGTTAATAAACCAACAATCATCTTTATGATACAGTCAAGCGGATCTCCGAAGATAGTACCAGTAAACCCAAATAAAGGAGGAACGATAAAGTGAATGATCTACAGTTATTACTTTCTGCACAGAGAGCTATGCTATTTAATATATCTCCTAAATTTAGAATGATATCTATAGATATTGATTCTGATAGGGTGCTACAGGTCTTGGTTGTTATTTCAAGTGAAGTTGATGAAGAAGAAAAAGATCTTATGTATTCATTCGCAGGAGAAATAGAAGGTGATTTTTCAGAAATATCATCAACAAATGTAGTATTTATTATCAATTCTGATGATATTAATATTATTCCTAGATTACCTAAAATAGTCTTTTCACTTTATCAGTGAGACAAAAAATTTTATCCAATAACGGGAAAATATTGTTTTTTAATTGTGTATTTTAAGTTCTATGTGTGACCTCTGCTTGGCGCAGTACTTGAGCCTTTATTCATCGTCTTTCGGATTATTAAAAACTCCTTAACTCGCACCTTAATAACCCGAATTCCAACAAGGCGAACTTATAAACTTGAGGCTGAAAAGGTTGAAATTGAACCAATAAAACCCGTTGAACCAATAGAACAGAAGGAACTTGTTTCTGATATATCAAAAACGGGTGATATAATTGCGGAAGTTGAGAGTGATGTTGAACTGGAGGCTGTAAGGCTGAATCAAATATTAAAGAGGACCCAAGCAGCTGAAAAACTTTGTGTTGATTTAAATAATATTGATATTAGTAATAATATAGCTAAAGTAGAAATTAAAATTACAAATGAAATTAATTATTCAGATGTAAAATTATTAATTGAGTATGCTAAATCAAAAGGTGTATACAGAGTCGAAGTTAACACTGGATATATTGCAAACGAAAAACTTATGGATTTTCTCGAAAAAAGAGCTATTGATGGAAAACCGTTTATGGGAGGAAAAGTTGTTCGTGAAAACTCAAGCACGACTGACTTTATAATAATATATGAATAAAAACGAATGGTATAAAAAACGTATTCTTTGGAAAGCGAATCAATTTAAATCGCTTTCGCAAACGATGTTAAGAAGTGAAAAAGATGATGTTTCTTTTGAAAAATTATGTGAAAAACACATGAATTCTGATGATGAAATTTTGTTTTTATTTTCTGATAAGGAATATATAAAATGGACAGCTATAACGACGGATAAAATTATTAGTTATCATGATAATAATGTATATCAAGAAAAATTAGATAATATAAAAAAATTGATTGAGATTAGAAAGGATGATATTTCTAATAATAACTTGAAGTATTGTGCTAGTTTTTTACTTGTAGGCGAGGGTAAATTGCCGATTTGGACTCCTAATTCTCAGATTCTCTTTGCACTTATGAATATTCTAAGAATGTTTCCTCTAAAGGAAAATGTATGAATGCAATTAATATAATAAAACCATATAAATATCTAAATATGTGGGTTTTCGATGATCCAAAAGTAGGATTAATACAAGAACCGTTTGTTTCTGGTGCAGATATTTTTCTTGATAAAGTAACAGAATCAATCCCAAATGCATCAGATGGGTTTATTTTAATTTTTTCGAGTAGTTATTTTCCTGACGCCAATTTTCATTTGGAATGGATAAAGTCTGCAGAAGTTGGTAACTGGTATTATTCAAAAGAGTTCAATATTGAAGGTTGGCTTTGTCCTGCTTTATTTAAATATTTTGATAATATTCCTTCTAATTTATATTTAAAAATTCAATCACTTTGAAACAAATAGTTAATCAATAAACTAAAATACTGCATGATATAAAATTAAATAAATTATTATTTTTAGGGATGATTACCGGATGAGCGTTATCATCAAGATTAAAATATATTAGCATAGACCTAACTACTACAATTAACTGATTTAAGAGCCTCATACTAGGCTTTCTACCTAAAATTAGATAGAATTAATCTTTTTTTCCCACTCTAATATTAATTCTTGTTTTTCTTTCCAATAATCATACCTATCATAATGTTTACTGGATACTCCTGGTATTTTATGATTTTGTAAACGATCTCTCATTTCTGAACTAATACCCATTGCACCAGCTAATGTTTTAAATGTACGCCGAATATCTCGTGGGGTAAATGAAGCAATATTTTTATGTTTACAATACTTTCTCATTTGCTTACCAAATTCAGAAGTTTCCAAATGACCAGATTTCGTATTAGCAGGGAATATAAAACCCTCTTTATTCTTTATAACTTTAAGAGCATTGATAATAGTATCGCATAAAGGAACTGCATGAAAATTTTTCATTTTCGACAATTCAGGGGGGATAGTTAACTCTTTATTATCTAAGTCCACATTATTCCATGTATTAGCAATAAGTTCCCAAGGGCGTTGTCCTGCGGTATAAATACAGAGTAAAACTAATAGTCTAAAATCAGGATGCATTACTGATTCTTCTACTGGTTTGTTGCAATCATCAATTAACTCCTTTAATTCAGTCCAAGATAAGAATCTATCTCCTGGTTTTTCTACTCCTTGTTGTTTTGGAACAACCGTAACTGGATTAAATTCTAAACCATAAACAATCGCATCTCGTATGTTTGCAGGGTCGTTATCTGCTTTTAGACCATAGTTAAATGCAGCATGTACAGCAGCACGAATTTTATTAGCTCCAGCTAATGCTCCTCGATGAATAACCTCTGATAGCATTAGTTTAATATCAGTTGATGTGATGTCTCTGGCTTGTTTTTCACCATCGATAAATTGACTATTTAAAACTTGTCTAAGCCTGTTCTCTGTTGAAGACCAAGAACGCTTACCAGTAGATTTCATGTTGGAGACATAGTCAGTAAATAATTGTAAAACAGTAGCTTTTTGTTTATCTTTTTTTTGTTGTTCTATTTCTTTTAATATACTATTACTTTTGATGATAGCTGCAGATAACATTAATTCAGGATAGTCACCCATTGTAATAAATTTTGCTTTTTTATTTTCGTAATACCTAAAGACAAAACTACGGCGCCCTGATGGATATACTTTTATTCCAACGCGGCCAATACCGCGAGAGCCAGAATCATGCCAAACATAGTAAGCAGATGTTTTCGGTTTTAATCCTTTTATTTTTGTGTCACTTAATATCATAATGGGTCTAGTTAGCGGGTTTAGTTAGTTTGTAATAGAATGCATTATTTATAATTAATTTGCAATTAGGTGTAACTAACTTATTAATCTAATTTAATGATTTTTAATGAAAATATCCTTAAATTTAATTAAATTAAAAAAAATGAAATTTTAAAGATTTGGACTTCTAAGCCGTAGGTCACAGGTTCGAATCCTGTAGGGGACACCATTTAACTATTTTTAAAATCTTTTTCAAATAGCATTTATTAAAATTAAACTCTTTTAGCATAAGTTTTTAAACCTATTTTTCAATTCAACTGAATCCAATCCAAAGTACTTCACATCAAGTAAAAAAGTAGATATAAAAGTGGTAATATTTCGGCTCGATGAAGTCTTGTATCAATTGACTGGAATGTCCACACCTTTTAGTACCAAAAAGATAAGGTCATTATCTATTTCTATACTCAACGGGTGTTTGATAATTTAATGTTGAATGAAGCCGAGTATAATTAAACCAATCAACATAATGATTAAATTGTAACGTCAACTGTTCAAGCGAATCAAATACACCATTTGAGACGAATTCGGTTTTTACGGCTTTAAATGTTGCTTCAGCAACCGCATTGTCATACGGGCAACCTTTATAACTTAACGAACGTGTAATACCAAATGTCGTTAAACATTCATCAATCAGGTGATTATCAAACTCTTTTCCTCTATCAGAATGAAATAAATCAACATCATGTAAGTCCATGGGTATTTGGCTTATTGCTTGCATCACAAGCTCTGCTGTCTTATTTCTGCCAGCACTTCGTCCGACTATCTCTCGATTACGGTGATGTGCTCCTAGTTTAGTGGAGACTTTTTAGTAACAAAAAAGGAGTCTCAAATGAGTAAAAAATACGATCCCCAATTTAAACAAGAAGCGATCAATTTAGCCCTAAATAGCGAACAAACTTATCGACAAACAGCCAATGATTTAGGTATAAATTACAAAACATTTTGTAATTGGATGTACCAAACGATGAATAAACCAACCCATCAAGCGATAAAATCAAATAAAAAACCAGACTATCACGAACTTGAGCGTCAAAATAAAGCGATGAAAAAAGAGCTTGAGCTACGTAAAAAGGAGATCGATATCCTAAAAAAGGCCGCTCAGTACTTTGCGAGCCTGAAATAGCAAGGTACGAATTTATTAAAAAGCAAAACACGCTATCTAAGCGTCGTTTATTTCATCTATTTGACGTGTCAAGTAGTGGTTACTATGCCTATTTAAAGCGATTACCGTCTCAGAGAACAGTGTTTAATCAGCAGCTTGACAAAAAGATTGAAACACTATTTGAAGATCATCGGCATCTCTATGGTTATCGGCGTTTACATGTCGAACTTTTGGAGGAAGGCTATTGTTTATCACGTGAACGAGTTCGTCGACGAATGCACAAGCTTCACCTTAAAGCAAAACAACGCAAAAAGTATAAACAAACAACGCACAGTAACCACAACAAACCGGTCGCTGAAAATATTTTAGATAGGCACTTTACCATGGACACACCTAATCAAGCTTGGGTATGCGATATAACTTATATTAAAGTGAACGGACAGTGGTTATACCTCGCGATTGTACTTGATCTCTACTCTCGTAAAATCATAGGCTGGGCGATGGATACGCATATGGAAAGCTCGCTAGTTTGTCAAGCCTTAACTATGGCTTTGCTTCATCGGGGCTATCCAAGTAAAGTGATTGTTCATAGTGACCGTGGTGGCCAGTATTGTTCCGATGATTACCAAGCTATATTAACGGCTTATGGCTTAACGTGTAGTATGAGTCGCAAAGGTAACTGTTGGGATAATGCGGTGGCTGAAAGCTTTTTCCATACCTTAAAAACAGAATGGATTTACCGACACAAACTAGAAAATATGGCACAAGCTAAATCGATGCTCTTGTGGTACATTGAGGTTTACTATAACCGAGTAAGAAAACATTCATATTTAAACTATTTATCACCTGTTCAATTTGAAGAAAAAATGATTTAATAATTTGAAAATAACTCTCCACTAAAATGTGGGCAGATCACGGATATCAACAATAATACACAGGTAATTCCAACGCTGTTTTACCCTTACATAGGTTAAATCAGTTACCAAAACTTTTCGCTTTTGACCCACTTCAAACTCTCGGTCAAGCGCATTGCTCACGATTGATTCATTACTCTTTTCAGCATCAATACGGTATTTTTTACAGGTATATTTTGAGACTAATTCCTTTTCCTTCATTATTCGACCAATTCGCCGTCTCGATAATGCTATACCTTGCCGTTTCAGCTCTGCTTGCAAGCGTCTTGTACCATAAACACGATAATTTAGGTCAAATACTTCGCTTACTTTATCGCAGAGTGTTTCATTTTGTTGATACGGTACCATTCGTCGTTGATAATAAAACTGATTTCGGGTGACGTGCAAACATCGACATAAACTTCGTAGGCTATATCGATGCTTATTCTGCGAAATTAATGCGATTTTCGCCCCATTATCAACGCTGCCTGCTTTAGGATATCATTCTCCATTAACAAGCGTTTATTTTCTTTGCGTAAGGCAATCAGTTCATTCTCCTCATGACTTCGATTACCTTGCGCTGTAAATGAACCCGTTTCTTGGTATTGTTTTATCCACTTATCTAATGCTGATTTAGTTAAATCGTACTCAGCAACGATGTCTGCTCGCTTTTTGCCATTTCGATGTAGCATAACCATCTGTTTTTTAAACTCATGACTAAAACTACGCTTTTCTTTTCGATTTAAATGTTGTGTCATTGTTGCTCCTTTCTTGTGTTTTTGGATTATCATAACAATGACCTTATAAAACTGGTACTAATTAGTGTAGCCTATCCAGACCATTGAGTTACTTTTTTTATATCTAGAATTTGACAATAAACAATAAATTGAGGAGAAAAGTCATGCCTTTAACAGACTTCAAAATCAAATTCTTGTATCGGGAGTTGTTTTAGTTTGTCTAGTGAGAGAGTAGGGTCGTTATTACTGTAGTTACCAACGGATTTTGGGGATTAAAATGCAAAAATATTAGCTGAACAATGTGTTAATCAATACGCTAATAGTGAAAAGTTATCGAAATCAGTGTTTGATGCAGCGGTATCGATTACGTTTAATGTTGGCTGTTCTAAAATGAAAACCTCAACAATGTATCGTTATCTGAATCTTGGAGAGTATGAACGAGCTTGTAATGAGCTACCACGTTGGAATAAATCAGCAGGTAACGTGTTAAATAGTTTAGTCATTCGACGAGCAAAAGAGCGTGAATTATGTCTACTCGATTTAAATTTATCTTAGTTATAACAATGACTACCGTATTTGGCTTACTGATTACTGTATTATTTGATATCAAAAATACCTATTTAGAGTTTGGCTCAATCAAAACTGAGTTATCACAAGTTAAAGCTGAATTTAATCAGTATCAAATGATTGTACAAAAAGTTAATGATATCGACAACAAATTTACTCATAACTTAGCAAATACAAAATCTGAAAACAATAATCTGTATGACAATGTTATTAATGATCTTGGTCGGTTGCAGTTCAACCTCAGTAAAGCAGAACAATCCACCACATCCAGTATGGATGATGGGGTCTTCTGCGAACTCACTGGAGAAGCTAGACAAAATTATTATCAACTCAGATAACCAAATCTTAGGATTTCAGGATTATATTAAAAACATTTGCTTAGTTGGACAATAAGAGAGAGCTGTAATGAAAATTAAAGCGAAAATAAGTATTCCAAAGTGGCTTATCCAATTCATTGTTATTGCTGGAATAACTAAATTAAAATCATTAGATAAATGGTGTGACAATCGATTTAATAACAGGATTAAATTTTATGATGATTGATGGAATAGTAATTAAATAGCCTATACCTATATTAATTTAGTTTTGGCATCAAAAATCACGGGCTTATATCCTAGTGATGAATAAAGTTAATAGCTTTTATCAATCACAGATGATTAGTGGTTTTATTTTCTAGTTCTGATATGCGTATTAATATTTTCTCTTTGTCTATACATTTTATCAGTATAGGTAAATAGATATATCGTGAATGGACAAATATTACGTTTAAGCTTAAAAAACAGCCAATTAAAAATGGAGGAATAAAAGTTTTTATAGAAGATGGTAACAAAAGCTCTAGTATATCTTCAATTCTATATCCAATTTCAAAATAATATGTGATAGACTCCCTATTATACAAATAAAACCATCCAGTCAATAGAATTGCAAGTAGTACGCCCATAAATAATCTAATTTTAAATGGTATGCCTATATTTGTTTTGTTTTGATTTTTATTTATTGATTTTATTAATGATTTTAGCAATTCTTTTTCTATTTTACTATTCATTTTATGTCACCAAATAACTCTGATGTTTACGATCTTATTTTAGTTATGAAGCAAATTTAACATAATTTATGATAATCATAAATATATTAAAATGTTAACATCTTTCTCGTTCTTTGGAGTAGGATTGGGTGTCAAAAACACTACTCGATGTTAATTGGTTTTCTAATTTTATCTAAAGCTGAAAGTGATATTAAAAAACTGAGTAATATAATTATGCCAAATATTTGGACTAATCCAAACGCTCCAAAAAAGAAAAAATACTCTTCACTTCTATAGCTATAATAATTTGAAAACATGTCGGATATTATATAAATCAGGTATAAGCAGTTAACCAAAGCTAAAGATGTCCAAACAATAGTAATTATAGATAACACTTTAATAACCGAGCGCATATTAATTCTCCAAAGTAAATTAAAAGCATTATTACTTAAATATTAATTTACCACAATCTACCTTCAGGTGGTTTTTTAATGCCCAAATAAAAGTGACGTACTACAAACCCAATCAATTTTCAAACTAATCAAAATGTCTATCACAGGACATAAATTAACCAAATAACTTTTTTAGGAATGAGCCTTGAGATTGTCAGTATAGCTGGTGAGCTTCTTAGGGCTGAAATTTCTATGTAACAAGGTTTATTTCTAAATATGAATATTATTAAATTTCAGCCGTTTTATAAAATGACCAAAGATGGATTTATATTTTTAGTTATCGGGACCTGTCTCGTTTATCAAAGCAAACTACATTAACGTATTTAATTGGATGACTGAGCAACTTCATAAAATGCAAAATAGCTACTTGAAATAACATAACGATTTAATGCTTGGCTTATGAAAGAAAAAGATGTTGCTAGTATGTAGGTCAATTACTACAAAATTAATACTAGTATCCGGCTAATTTAGCAACAATTAAGTCGTCAATTTTTTATTTTTTCAAATTATTTAACTTATTAACTTTACTTGCCAAAAACATTGAAGTGGTTAATTATTTTTTTTATAGCATTTTGTCGCTGTATACATTATCCCTATTCCAAGTGCTAGCGATAAGAATCTAATTGCCCCA
Organism: Orbaceae bacterium BiB; assembly: GCA_036251205.1. Classification (NCBI taxonomy): domain Bacteria; kingdom Pseudomonadati; phylum Pseudomonadota; class Gammaproteobacteria; order Orbales; family Orbaceae; genus Orbus; species Orbus mooreae. Next base: position 421,490 of record CP133958.1, read on the forward strand.
ATCCCGAGTGATTCAAGATAGTAGGTAAAAAACGCAAAAAACAAACCAACGATCAAGCATACGTTATACATCAATTTACTCATTCTAATTCCTTTTTAACCGAGCCCCTAAGGGACGATTGACTGGCTTATTATTAATGTTTATCTCTATATAGTTTCCACTCATCAACAGTAGTTCCATCGGGTAGGTGGCATAAACCATACCAACCTTTAGGATCTTTAATTATTTCTGATTTACCGCCAATATTTTCACAATAAACGGATGCAGGATTAGCCATACCCACTTGTTTTTGTATCGGTTCCTTTTTTGCACACGCTGTTGCTAAAATAGATAATAAACTAATCAATAATAATTTTTTCATTTCATTTTTCCCTATCTAATAAATCAACCAAGCTTCCTGAGTAGCATTGATTGGCTTAGTATTACTTTTTTGTTACTCATCAAAAATTCTTATTAAATTTTATTTAGTAAATACTAAACAATCAAATAATAAACTATACTTTTAATTAACTGATTAATAAGCTTAGTTTGTTTTTATAAACCCCAAAAGGATAAAGATGAACTTTATCACAATATCTAAAATCTTTTTTACTCTGTCGATTGTATGCGTGTTTAGCTATAAAATAAATACAAATAAAAACATAAATGAAAAATAAAAATGAAAAAATTAATATTAGGAAGTGTTATAGGGATAGCGTTAAGTGGATGTAGCGAAACAGTCAACTATGATTGGCTTGCGGGGGATTGGTCTTGTAATATTGATGAATTTGACTATAACTATGATTTGCAAAAATATAATGAGCAAGGAAGGGTAAAATTTATAGACTATGATCGGCATATAGAAATAATAGAAGGCAAGGCTTACGAAATAGTATATGAAACTTTTAAAAAACTGATTCACGAAACTAAATTTCAAACTGCGTATAAGGAAGTAGAGAACTATGAAGATGGAGATATTATAATTACGCATGTTTACACAGCTAAAAAGATAAGTAATAGTGCATTTATCCAGGTTAAAGAAAGTGAATTATTAAATAATAAAAAAGGTATTAAGATAAAAGGTAAAATAGTAGATAATTGCAAACGATTCGAATACTAAAGTTGATTCGTTTGAAAATTAATCTAGTATTGTAGTGTTTTTACGGTATAAACTATGTGATAAAAAGGTAATATTTTGATTTTAAATGATTAATATTCATAATTGGATCCCTTTTACAGGTATTATAATATTATTCTGGTAATTAACATGTTATAACCTTTAAGCCCAAATCAGTGTTAACGTTTTAGTTAGTTTCGTCCAGATAGTTAATGTAAATAACTCTATTTCACGAATTTATTGGAAGCTAGTGAAGAAATTAAAAATGCTGTTTTTAGGGGGATAGCCATCATACAAACGATATATTGGTGTGTGTAAGTACTAGAATTAAAATAACAATATAGAGATAAAATAAATCCACCTAACTATTTAATAACGGCTTAATTGTGATTTTTATTATTACTATATTATTTCTAATAATAATATTGAATGAGATATTTTAATGTTAAAAAAATTATTGTTTATAACCATTTTGGGCGTTATATCATCTTTTGGTTATGCCGAGGAAAAAGAAGTGACTGATTCGTATCTATTGGGGACATGGAATTGTATTAATGTACATTTATCAGCCTCTCCCAATGGTGATGATAATTTTAATTACGATTATAAAGTCACTGATGATCCAATAATTGTTACTTTTCTAAAGCCTGAAGATTATGACGATTATCAACCTAATGATGGTGAGAGAAAGGCGATTTCGAAGCCCGAATATATTGAAAAGTATAAGTATAATCCTACGTACAATAAAGATACTCAAGATGAAAATTATAATACTATTGAGCATGGTTATACTTATGTTAATCATGATGAATTTATTTTTTATCAATATTCGGCTATATTTTGGAAATATAAATTTAAATCTTACGGTCATAAACAAGATATGACATGTAAAAGGATTAATTAGATCATAAAAAACAGTTAATATATTAAATAATATATTACAAGCCGCTTAATTGCGGTTTTTTTAGGTCCCAACTAGATATTGATTTTGGGAAATGGGATAAATACATCAGAAAAGTAGATTTAGAAAAGTTAAAGGATTATCTATCCTAAAAGGCTCTGGCCCTTTTATCAACAAGCGATTTAAATAGCTTCAATCCGAAAATACAATGTTCTTTACTTACTCAATATTGAGAAAAACTAATTCAAAAATTTTCTTTTTTTATCGTTATAAACTTGCGATCTATATCGCAACTTTATTGATTATGCGAGATGGATCGCATATTATAAGCGCCACTTAATCCAGAGTATTTTTGCTATTTTTTGTGATAATGACATTAGTTTTAAGATCAATGACTGATTACTGTACTAATACATAATTTTTTATCAAAAGGTTGTTAGCTGATTATTTAACGCAATATTTTCTGGCCATACTCGATCTTATATAAACCGATTCAATATAATATAAATTAAAGAGTTAGATTATCTTTAATATATTTTGTAATGATGCTTTTTTAGTTAATAATAAAATGAAAAAATATCTAATATCCATTCTACTTGTACCGTTTTTCTGTTATTCAGCACAACAAAACTTTAATAATGCCAAAACACAATTAATTAAAATCTACAAAAATAATCCGGAACAGAAAGAGTTCTATTGTGGTTGTGATTTTAGTTTTACTGGTAAAAAAGGTATTGTTGATTTAAATAGTTGCGACTATCAGGCTCGTAAAAATCAAACAAGAGCTGAACGTATTGAGTGGGAGCATGTGATGCCTGCTGAAAACTTTGGACGGCATCTGCAATGTTGGAAAGAGGGTGGCCGTAAAAATTGTAAGAAAGATGCTACATTTAACCAAATGGAAGGTGATATGCACAATTTGCAGCCATCAATAGGTGAAGTGAATGGTGATCGTTCAAATTATGGTTATACACTTTTTACACAAACCTTTAATCAGTATGGACAGTGTCAAACGGCTGTTGATTTCAAAGCTCGTCGGTTTCAGCCAAGGGATGAAATCCGCGGTGTAATTGCCCGGACATATTTCTATATGTCTGATAAGTATAAAATAAATTTATCAAAGCAAGATAAGCAGCTAATGTCAGCCTGGGATAAAATGTATCCACCAAGTAAATGGGAGTGTACCCGAAATCAGTTAATACAAGACACACAAGGTAATGATAATAAATTTATAACCATATCGTGTTCACGCTAACTGATATCTTGACTATTTATCAATCAAGCTGTATAGATGAATCGCCATAAGCTATATTGAAATCAATTGATACGAAAATTTAATTTAAAAGTTTATTAAACTGAATAAATTTAATTGTCAGCGCATCTTTTTTTTGCAATGATATGGTGAAATTGATTGTTCACTTGAAGGATTAAATTATGAAAAAAATGATTTTAATTTTTATTACCTCATTGGTCTTTTTATCTGGCTGTAATACCATAGCGGGAGCTGGCGAAGATATTCAAGATGGTGGTCATACAATAACTAAAGCTGCGGATGGCGTTAAAGACGCAATGTAATTTAGATTCTATGTCACTTATAGCAAAAGTGGTTGAGCTTTATCGCTTAACCACTTTTATTATTTATTGCATTATTTGCAATTAAAAATGGAATAATATTCCTGCGGTTAATGTACTCATATTAGATCGATTTACAATAGGACTTGATTTAACTTCACTATCGAGCCAATCTAATTCATACTCTACGACCGCTGACCAACTCTTATTAAAACGATAGCTCGTTGTTAATACCGCATAAGGTACTAAACCACTACTTGGTCGATATTGCTCAAATCCACTCGCTAATGATTGATTTTCATTGATACCATAATAATAACGATTATGACTGCGATTATACCAAGTTACACCGACTTGAGGAATGATAGCGAGCTTATCGGTTAATGCAAAATAGGCAGCATATTCCAACTCAATCGAAACTGTATTACTATTGTTTAAGACATCAGTAAGTGCTTCAGCGCTAATTTGTCCGTATGGTGTCGTGATCGCATAAGATAAACCTGCTAATAAAGTTGTTCTACGGTGGTTAAGCTGTTTCATCCTAACATCATCATTATCTGAAGGATCGAGTTCAATGTCTTGATATTGCATTGATATATCTAATTGTTGAGTTTCATTATTCCAGAGGTGGATACCTCCAGATAAGCCTGAAATAAAAAAGTGTTCTGAGTCATAGTCGATCAAGGGCATTGGTGTAAATTGATTACTTTGACCAATATAAGGCGATTGTGACCAAGAGCCACTGATACCGATGGTATTATTTTGCTCACTAGCTATCGCATTATATGAAAATAATAAGCTGATCAAGGATAACGTACTTTTTTTCATTTCTGTTCTCTAATATTCTATATTTATTGATTAATGATTTACTGTTTTGGACAGCGGCGAACAGTTTATTCCTTGCGCAATAAAGCTAGTTATTTTTGCGGCTGAATCATACTGTTGCTGTAAAAATAGTTGTAATGAATGTGCATGTTGCTCACTATCACATTCACAAAAAATGCAAGATCCAGTTCCAGTTAAGCGAGTAGGGGCTTGACTTGCCATCAATGATATTAAATGATCTATTTCAGGGTATAGTTCGCGAACCGTATTTTCACAATCATTAGCAAATGGTAATTCAAGTAATTCACTAATAGTTCTAGTTACAGTGTCACGTTTTAATGTCGGTGTAGTAAAAATTTTTGCAGTAGCGATATTAACATCTGGTTTAATAACTAAATACCACTTTTCAGGAACATCAATAGCGACAAGATCGTCACCAACGCCTTGTGCAAATGCGCTGTGTCCGAAGATAAAAATAGGTACATCGGCACCAATTTTACTACCAATTGACATCAATTGCTCTTTACTCAACTGTAATTGCCAAAGATGATTTAGAGCAACTAATGTTGTGGCTGCGTTTGATGAACCTCCGCCTAAGCCTCCACCCATTGGTAATTTTTTATCAATCGAAATTGTAACGCCATAAGGCACGATAAAATTAGGATACTGTCTTTTAACATAATTAATCAGTAAATTAGCGGCTTTAATAATTAAATTATCATCATGTTTAACATCGTTAAATTCTGTTTTTAGAAAAACAACTTGATCTTGACGAGGTTCAAAGTTGAGATAATCACAATAATCAATAAATTGGAATAGTGTTTGCAAGTTGTGATAGCCATCAGTACGTTGCCCTGTGATATATAAAAACAGATTAAGTTTAGCAGGCGACGGCCACTCCTGTTGGATACTCATTTTTAATTTATTTTCCAGTTATTAATAGTCAGTTTTAGAATATCGTTTTTATTGTTTAAATCGATACTATAAGGTAATTCAATATTTTGGTTTGCAAAACGATAGGTACTATATTTATTGATAGTTAATAGCCAATTTTGATTATTTTGTGGCAACGTTGTTTTAGCTAATCGGCCACTGGAATCTAACTTATCTTGCGACGGATTATCAGACAAGCCTTTAAACCAATTATGTAATGATTTAAATGGAATATCCATACCCGTTAATTGGCTCATTAAACGTTCAACATTCTCATCAGTATATTTTTTACCATTTTGAGTTGTCAGTTCAGCAAGATATGGGGTAACAGTTAATGAAAATATTGATGTTCCAATTGGGCTCGTTAATTTTAATTGATACTCATTATCTGAGGTCTGATTAAGATAGAAACGACCATAATATTTGGTTTTAGTTGTAATATAGGACAAACTACCGGTTGCTTGATATTTGGTTAAATTAGATAATTGCTGTTGATGTTTTTGCCAAGCTATTTGCTGCTTGTCGCCCGTTAAATTTTGAGAATTATTAACACAGGCTGTCATCATTAAAACAACAATGGATAGCACTATAATTCGATAACATTGAAAAAATGAACGCATTTTTCTTAACCATACAAAATCAAACAATACCGGTTATTATAACGAATAGTTTTCTACAAGGGAAACAATAGTCTGCGATTGTTTTTCAGTTATTAACTTTTAGGCTTTTTTTGTGTATAATCATCCACAATTAAATATAAAATTGTATTTTATACAGTTAAGAAATTAGAAGTTATGTCTATAGCAATAGTCGGAATTAATCATAAAACTGCGCCAGTTGCATTACGGGAGAAAATTGCCTTTTCTCCTGATTCAATTGAGAACGCTTTATATCATTTGCATCAGCACCCATTACTGAATGGGTGTGTTATTTTGTCTACTTGTAATCGTACTGAAATTTATATCAGTTATGAGCATATTATTGATTTACCTCGTATTAAGGTTTCGGTTGAGTTATGGCTAAGCCAGTATCATCAAATTCAACTAGCAGATTATCAAGGAAGCTTATATTGGCATGATGGTCAAGAAGCTGTGGAACATTTGATGAAAGTCGCTAGTGGTATTGACTCAATGATTTTAGGTGAGCCACAAATATTAGGTCAGGTTAAGCAAGCTTATAGCTATTCCCACCAGCATAAATGTTTATCTGGTGAGCTGGAAAAATTATTTCAGCGTATTTTTCATGTCGCTAAGCGCGTGCGAACTGAAACAGAAATCGGTTCTAACACTGCCTCAGTTGCTTATTCAGCATGTCTTGTTGCTCGCCAGTTATTTTCGTGTTCATCATCATTAAATGTGATGTTAGTTGGAGCTGGTGAAACAATTGAGCTGATCGCCCGTTATCTTAAACAGCATGGATTTAATAAAATTATTGTCGCTAATCGAACGCGAGAAAAAGCGTTAAAACTAGCTAATCTGATGGATGCAGAGATTATTGCATTACCTGATATTGCAGTACGTCTTAAAGATGTTGATATTGTGATTAGTTCAACAGCAAGTCCATTACCTATTATTGGTAAAGGAATGGTTGAACGTTCAATGTCTATTCGTAAACAAAACGCTGCTGACAGTAAAATGTTATTTATTGATTTAGCAGTACCAAGAGATATTGAAGCTGAAATAGCTCAACTTGATGATGTTCAATTATTTACTCTTGATGATTTACAAAAAACCGTTCAATCTAACTTAGAGCAGCGGGCTATTGCTGCTAAAGAAGCCATTTATATTATTGAAGAAGAAGCCGATATTTTTATGAGTTGGTTACGCTCTCGTAATGCCGTTGATCTCGTTAAGCAATATCGTGAAAATGCTGAAATGATTAAACTAGAGCTGACTGGTAAAGCGGTATCTGCCATTAAGCAAGGTGCCGATGTTGACGATGTACTAAATAAGTTATCTTATCAACTTACTAATCGATTAATTCATGCTCCAACTCAAACATTATTGCAAGCAGCTACAAAAGATTGCTGTGACTGTTTAAAAGTATTAAGTGAAAGTTTTGGTTTGAAAGAAAATTAGCTATTTAGCTGATATTTTAATATTTATCTATCATATTTTATTAAACGACTTTATTAAACTACATTACTGAACAATACATGAACAAGGTGTTCCCTTTATATGAAACCCTCAATTATAGCTAAATTAGAAGCCTTACAAGAACGATTTGAAGAAGTACAAGCGTTATTATCTGATCCTGCTGTTATCTCTGATCAGGATCGTTTTAGAGCTTTATCAAAAGAGTATTCCCAATTAACAGACGTTGTTAAGTGTTTTGAACAATGGAAAACAACACAAGAAGATATTGAAACGGCTAAATCGATGTTATCTGATCCGGAGATGGGTGAGATGGCGCAAGAGGAGCTTAACGATGCTAAAGAGAGAGTTGAATCATTAGAAAGTCAGCTACAGGTCTTACTATTACCAAAAGATCCTAATGATGAATATAACTGTTTTCTTGAAATTCGAGCGGGAACTGGCGGTGATGAAGCGGCTATTTTTGCAGGTGATTTGGCGAGAATGTACACTAAATATGCAGAATCTAAGCGTTGGCGTACCGAAATTATGAGTTCAAATGACGGTGAACACGGCGGTTATAAAGAGGTGATTTTATTAGTTAGCGGTGATAGTGTTTATGGTAATTTAAAATTTGAATCAGGTGGTCACCGTGTTCAACGTGTACCAGAAACTGAGTCACAAGGGCGTATTCACACTTCAGCTTGTACTATTGCAGTATTACCTGAAATTCCTGAAGCTGAATTACCGGAAATTAGTCCTGCTGATCTACGTATTGATACCTTCCGCTCTTCTGGTGCGGGTGGACAGCACGTTAATACAACGGATTCTGCAATTCGAATTACCCATATTCCAACTGGTATTGTTGTTGAGTGCCAAGATGAGCGATCACAACATAAAAATAAAGCTAAAGCAATGTCGGTATTAGCCGCTAGAATTCAAGATGCTGAACGACAAAAGCGTCAACAAGAAGAAGCATCAACAAGACGTAACTTACTAGGATCAGGCGATCGTTCAGATCGTATTCGTACCTACAACTATCCGCAAGGTCGCGTTACTGATCACCGCATTAATCTAACGATCTATCGTTTAGATGAGGTGATGGAAGGTAAACTAGAAATGCTAGTTGATCCAATTGTTCAAGAGTATCAAGCCGATCAATTAGCTGCATTATCGGAACAAGATGCATGACTTATTTAGAGTGGTTAAAGCAAGCAACAAATACTTTAAATGGTAGTGATAGTCCAAGGCGTGATGCTGAAATTTTATTAGGTTTCGCAACAGGCCGTACACGTACTTTTTTAATGGCATTTTGTGAAACGCAATTAACCCACGAACAATTACAGCGTTTAGATGATTATTTAAAACGTCGCAAAGATGGTGAACCGATAGCCTATATTACTGGCGTTAGAGAGTTTTGGTCGCTTAATTTTAATGTTTCTCCAGCGACGTTAATTCCTCGTCCCGATACTGAAAAATTAGTTGAATTAGCATTAGAATTTTTACCAAAAGTACCTTGTGAAGTTCTGGATCTAGGAACTGGTACTGGCGCTATTACCATTGCGATGGCAACAGAAAGACCAGATTGCTTATTTACAGCTGTCGATAATAGTTTGGAGGCACTTGAGCTTGCTCAAAAAAATGCCAGACAAATTGGTGTAAACAATGTCTACTTTTCACTGGGTAACTGGTATAAATCGATTAAAGGCCGAAAATTTTCGATGATTGTCAGTAATCCGCCTTATATTGAACCAACAGATGTGCATTTATCACAAGGTGATGTGCGTTACGAACCGCGTAGTGCATTAGTATCCGAAGATGATGGTTTTGCGGATATAAAGATTATTGTACAAGGAGCAACAAAGCATCTTAATCAATATGGTTGGTTACTGATTGAACACGGATGGCAACAAGGTGAGATGGTACAAACTATTTTTAAACAGCAAGGGTTCCAATTAGTTGAAACACATACCGATTACAGTGGTAATGATAGAGTGACAGTGGGCCGTTGGTTTAAACCCTGACTTTTAATGACTAGATTTAGGAAGAAATTATGAAACAAAAAATTGTTAAAATTGGTGATATTTCAGTTGCTAATGATTTACCGTTTGTGTTATTTGGCGGAATGAATGTATTAGAATCACGAGATCTGGCGATGAAAATCTGTGAACATTATGTCACAGTAACACAAAAATTAAACATTCCGTATGTGTTTAAAGCGTCATTTGATAAAGCAAATCGCTCATCAGTTCACTCTTATCGCGGTCCAGGTCTTGAAGAAGGCATGAAGCTATTTCAGGAGCTAAAAGATACTTTCGGTATTAAAATTATTACAGATGTGCACACTGAAGAGCAGTGTAAACCAGTTGCTGAAGTCGTTGATGTGATCCAACTACCGGCATTCTTAGCTCGACAGACTGACCTGATTGTTGCGATGGCTAAAACAGGTGCTGTTATCAACGTGAAAAAACCACAATTTGTCAGTCCTGGGCAGATGGGCAATATTGTTGAAAAATTTGCAGAAGCTGGTAATGAGCAAGTTATTCTATGTGATCGTGGTAGCTGTTTTGGTTATGATAACCTTGTTGTTGATATGCTAGGTTTCAATATCATGAAAAAAGTGAGCAACGGATCACCGGTTATTTTTGATGTCACTCATGCTTTACAGTGTCGTGATCCGATGGGCGTTGCTTCTGGTGGTAGAAGAGGGCAAGTGACCGAACTAGCGAGATCTGGAATGGCTGTTGGTATTGCCGGATTATTCCTTGAGTCTCATCCTGATCCTGCTCATGCTAAATGTGACGGACCTTCAGCATTACCACTAGCTAAGCTAGAGCCATTCTTAAAACAGATGAAGGCGATTGATGAGTTAGTGAAAAGCTTTGCTGAGCTAGATACTGAAAATTAATTTTTAGTTAGCAACTTACCATTTATAAGGGGGATATGTTCCCCCTTATTCATATCTATTTTCTGTAATATTATTTAGCTTATTTTTCTTGCAAAGAGCATACCGACTATCATACAGATAATAAACAGAAGTAAATGAGAGTTTGCGACTAATAAACTTGCAATAGCTGGGCCTGGGCAATAACCATATAACCCCCAACCGACACCAAATAAGCTTGCGCCAATCACTAATTTTTTATCAATTATGGTCTTTGTTGGTAAATTAAACTTCTCAGATAAAAGCAGTTTGATATGTGGTGATTTTTTAGCGTTTGTTATTTTAAAAACAACAAACATCACACTTACAGCACCAAACATGACAAAAGCGAGTTTAGGATACCAAGTACCAAACCAAGATTGATTGATTAGTCCGCCAATATTGAGAAATCCTTGTACATAGTTAGGATTATTCATACTTGCGATGACTAAACCTGCGGCAAAAATAATACCAGCCAAAAAAGAGACTAAAATAATTTTAATTGATTGAGGCATTATAATAGGCTCCTATTATTGATAATATGTAACAATGTGACGGTTATCATTCCACATAATATAAATAATCCTACCGCAGTAAAAGAGCGTTTAGATAAACGAGATAATCCACAAACACCATGACCACTAGTACAGCCGGAACCATAAACAGCACCAAAGCCGACGAGTAAACCACCTATTATGGCTAATCCACTATTATCGCCAGTCATCGTTATTAGTGGCTCTGGTAATGGGAACAAGATTGAAAATAGTCATCCGCCTGCTAGTAAACCTACCACAAAACTGATACGCCAAGCGTGTAGTTTATAATCTAACGAAAATAGCTTGCTGAGGATACCACTGATTCCTGCTATTCGCCCTAGTGTCAGCCAGATTAGGGCACTTGCTAAACCAATTAGCACGCCACCTATTATTCCGCTGATAATGTCATTGAGTGTTAACTCCATATTCAACCCCATATACTATTGGTTACTAAATGGTTAATCGAAATTTAATCATTTAAGTGAATGTGATAATAAAAAATTTTAACAAAATATTGCATAAAGCTGATTAAACATTGCGTTTAAATTTGATAAAGAAATGATAAAAGTAAATAGGAATTCATATCACCAATCATCAGGACGTTTTCTAGAGTAACGTTGTGATAACTTTAATGGTTAATGAATTAAAAATGATTGAGATACAATAGGTTAGATAGTGTGTAATAAGTGCATCAATTGATGCACTCTATTTTTTAAATGATTAGTGAAGAGTCTCTTGTTCGTCTTCTTCTTCATCATCATAATCGTCGTCTTCACCATCTTCGAAATAAGTTCCCCAACCATCATAATTAACAGCAAATTTGTTGGTAAGTTCAATTATCTGTGCTATTTGAGAATTGATTAATTCAGCATCCAAGGGGATTTCACTAATAATGTCACAGCAGACGAGTTCTTGTTGGTTTTCATCATCCATATCTTCAGGATCGGTGACTTCATAGCCTAATTTAAATGCTTCAACCGCAACTTTTTCAAGAGTATCAAAGTCAGTAGCAGAAATATGATGTTCTATTAAATATAATGCATCTGGATCACTACCATCATTTAATAACTCTTCTATTATTGAATAAGTATCTTGTTGTGCTTGTTCGATTTGTGCTTTCATAATAAACCTATATAAGAAAAAGATATAATGAGGAATAACTAATATTGTGTGCTATATTACACTGTTATTATCTAAAGAATAATCTTTTATTAATTTAAGTTTACAGTTATTATTTTATTTTCGTTATAATATTGCTGTAATATATGATTTTAGTGTAAAAATATTGAGATATCGACTACCCAATGGCTGACTTAACTTATCTTTATGATCTTCATTCTCATACTACTGCCTCAGATGGTGTTCTTAGCCCATCAGCATTGATACAGCGTGCAGTTGATAATAAGGTCAATGTTATCGCGATTACAGATCATGATACAGTGAAAGGATTGGCAGAAGCTCATCAATATATTGCTCAGCATAATTTACCTATTCATTTAATTAATGGTGTTGAAATTTCGACTTTTTGGAAAAGTACTGAAATTCATATTGTTGGCTTAAATATTGATGTTCAGAGTGAAAGGTTACAGAATCTATTAATGATGCAAGAGCATCAACGTATTGAACGAGCTAAAGAGATTGCTTATAAATTAAGTAAGGTAAGTATTGCTGATGCGTATGAGCAAGCACAAGTTTATGCTAAAGGTGATATCGTATCTCGAGCACACTTTGCTCGCTTTTTAGTTGAAAAAGGCTATGTTAAAGATATCCCTAAAGCATTTAAAAAGTATTTAGGTAAATCCGGTTATGCGTACGTTGCGCCTAAATGGACCTCAATTGAGATAGCGATAGAGACAATTCATGAAGCTAATGGCCAAAGTGTATTGGCTCATCCATCTCGCTATGGGTATACATTAAGTAAAATGAAAACATTAATTGGCTATTTTAAAGAGCATGGTGGTGATGGAATAGAGGTTTCGCAAAGCCGGCAAACGCTTGATGATTTGAGTTCTTTGGCTAAGTGTGCTTGTGAGTTTGGCTTACTCGCATCGCAAGGTTCTGATTTTCATGATACAGTAGGGTATCTAGATTTAGGTAAAACGCACCCACTACCGAGTCGTGTCACTCCAATTTGGCACGATTGGTCTTTAACAAAAAATTGTTAAACGAGAGATTAGATTTATGGCACAAATGTTTTATATTCATCCCGATAATCCACAAAAACGATTATTAGAGCAAGTCGTCGCTATTTTAAAAGATCAGGGCGTCATTGCTTTTCCAACTGACTCTGGATATTCTATAGGCTGTTTACTTGATAACAAACAGGGTTTAGATCGCATCTGTCAAATTAGGGATCTTGATAAACACCATAATTTTACATTAATGTGTCGTGATCTATCAGAACTATCAGCTTATGCTTACGTTGATAATACTACGTTTCGTTTACTAAAAAATAATACACCAGGACGTTATGTATTTATTTTAGAAGCCAGTAAAGAAGTACCAAGGCGTTTAATGAATGAAAAACGTAAAACTATTGGATTAAGGATCCCTGATCACAAAATTGATTTAAGTTTACTTGAATTATTAGATAAACCATTAATGACTACCACATTAATTTTACCAAATGATGATTTTGCGCAGTCTGATCCAGAAGAGATTGAACAACAGATAGGCCACCAATTAGATGCGATTATTCATGGTGGTTACATTGGTCAACAACCAACGACGATTGTTGATTTAACAAATGATTATCCTTACATTATTCGTCATGGTAGTGGTGATGCTACGCCATTTGAATAATATCATTTTAAAACCGATTTTATATTATTAATTATGATACCTGTGAAGGTAACGAGGGAAAAATGCAAAAACCGAATATAAATACCGAAAAGTTACAAAAAGTCTTAGCTAATTTAGGACATGGTTCTCGCCGTGAAATAGAAGCATTAATTGAAGCAAAAAAAATTAGTGTAGATGGAAAGATTGCCACATTAGGTGATCGAATTGATATTCGGACACAGCCGAAAGTTCGCATCAATGGTAATCTGATTACGATTAGACCAAAAGATAAAGATGTTTGCCGTGTACTAGCTTATTACAAGCCTGAAGGTGAAATTTGTTCTAAAAATGATCCAGAAGGGCGGGCGACGGTATTTACCAACCTACCAAAATTAAAAAATTCTCGTTGGATTAATATTGGTCGATTAGATATCAATACTTCAGGATTACTACTGTTTACTACCGATGGAGAGTTGGCAAATCGTTTAATGCATCCTCGTAATGAAGTTGAACGTGAATACCAAGTGCGAGTTTTTGGTGAAGTGACTGATCAACAAGTATATCAGCTGAAGAAAGGGGTACAACTTGAAGATGGACCCGCATCGTTTAAATCGATTAGTTCACAAGGCGGCGCTGGGTTAAATAAATGGTTTAATGTGGTGATCACAGAAGGTCGCAACCGAGAAGTTAGACGTATGTGGGAAGCTGTTGGTGTTCAAGTTAGCCGATTATTACGTGTTCGTTATGGTAATATTTCTCTTCCTAAATGGTTATCACGCGGTACTTGGACTGAGTTAGATCTTGGTTCGGTGAACTATTTGCGTGGACTTGTTGGTCTTGCGACGGAAGAAAAATCATTTTTAAGCGTTGATCAGCAAAAGAAACCTGCAAAACGTATTAGTGCTAAACGTCCTACCGTAAATTTTAAGTCCAATAAAGCTTAAGTCATTCTAATAATCAAGTCTACCTATTTTAGACTTGATTATTCCTATCGTCGTTTCTAGCCCAATGTTTATTGAGTATCTGATTACTGAACTTGATACTGGTTTAGGTAATGATATTTGAATTTGCTATAGATGAATGTTTTGAACTGAATACTATTTTAGCCGCAAAATGTGCTGATAAGCCTAAAATTACATATATCATCAAACTCAGGCCTAACATAAACATGAGCAGACCTGAAATATTGGTTATTGCCAATAGAATATCTAGCTCTAGAAACCATATAACTGAACTAAGAATGATCGTAGGCATCAGCATTAAGATCAGTACAATAAATAAATATCTCCAATGCAATCTATTATCGATGTCATTAAAACTATTGCGTGTAGAGAAATAGACAATATTGTAACAAATAACTAGATTAACCAGAATTGAAATTACAAAAAATAGCGTAACCTCAACAGGCATAATACCTAATAGCGCCGCAATAAATTCGTTTAATTGTAAATGTGGGTCAAAGATAATTATCATCAACATGAGTACTACCAATGATAAACAACCTAATACCGTCGCATTGGATGATTGAATGCTACATTTAGTAAATTTTGAGGCTGTTTCTTTAACGGTATTATTCGCTTTAAATAGTGTAAATAAAGTAATGAGGACTGCTATATGTAATAGTGTGTTGATTGCGGCTTTAAGCAATGGATGGATGTATATTATCTCGGAAATAAATGGATAAATAATGTGAGATAAAAGGATTGTCAATCCAAACGAGATCATACAAAAAATGATGCCTATTAGAATACCAAGCGAAGCTTTACCTATATCTGTTAAGCCCAATTTTTGAGTAAAGTAGGCAGCAATAAGAAAATAGATTAACCCATTAGCAATAATAAGCTTTAGACTATTAAATAACATAATAACAACAATATTTGGCTCATTTTCCCAAACTAGAGTAAATAATGAATAATAGTTATATGTGTAAAAAATAATGCGGTATATAACGTAAATCAATATAAAACGGCTAGCTAGTAATAAAAATGAGTGATATTTCATGTTATGACTATTCCTGATTATTTTATTAATTTGATTATAAATGGTTTTTTTTAGGTTGTCCTTTATTAGTTTTAATATAAGCGCGTAACTATATCGTTTTTTTATGCGGTACCGTGACTCTTGAATACATTATTTTTATTGCAGAATCAGAGAGCAGTAACATAATAGTATTGAAAAGTTAAACAAGAGCTATTCTGGTATCGAAACATCTATTGCTTATGCCGTCTGAATTTTATGTTACCTCTGGTACTGAATAAAATAACAGTACAATAACCTAGCTTAGCCACTAAATACAACCCGATTGATATCAGTTTTTTTTTATTTTATACTTTTTACTCTATAGTAATAGGCTAAAAATGATGAATAGGTTCCATTAGTGAATAAAATAATAAAACTAGGCTTGTTAATCGTCATCAGTTCTGGGCTTTCCGCCTGTTTTGATAACAAAGATTGTCAGACTTTATTTGATGAAAAGAATTATGATAAAGCATTCAAAACTTGTTCTACTGAGGTTAAATCGGGAGCTGCCAATGCTCAAACGACCTTAGGTTATATGTATGATGAAGGGTTAGGTGTTGAACAAAATTACTTACTGGCTAAAAAATATTATCAATTATCCGCTGATCAGGGTAATGCTGGTGGACTAAATAACTTAGGCTATTTATATATGCATGGTCGTGGTGTCACAATTGATTATGCTAAAGCGAAAGCGTTATTTGAACTATCTGCCGATCAAAATGACGCATTTGCACAAAATAATTTAGGTTACCTATATGATGTTGGTTTAGGGGTAGAACAAGATTATCGTCAAGCTAAACGGTGGTATCAACTATCAGCTGAGCAAGGCAACACCAGTGCTCAAAATAATTTAGCGAGCTTGTATTATTATGGCTTAGGTGTCAAGAAGAGCTATAGCAAAGCAAAAGAGTGGTATGAGTTATCGGCAAATCAAGGGAATACATCTGCATTAAATAACTTAGGTAATCTTTATCGTAATGGCTTAGGTGTCAAACGTAATTATACCAAAGCAAAAGAGTTGTATGAATTAGCCGCAAATAAAGGTGATGCTCCTGCACAAAATAATTTAGGTTATATGTATGATGAAGGGTTAGGTGTCGAACAAAATTACTTACTGGCTAAAAAATATTATCAATTATCCGCAGATCAGGGTAATGCCAGTGGACTAAATAACTTAGGCTATTTATATATGCATGGTAGAGGAGTGATGAAAGATTATGCTAAAGCAAAAGAGTACTATGAATTAGCCGCAAATAAAGGTGATGCTTCTGCACAAAATAATTTAGGTTATCTATATGAACAGGGGTTGGGTATCGCGCAAGATTATACAAAAGCTAAAACGTTATATGAATCGACGGCACTTAAAGGCAGTCATACTGCACAATATAATTTAGCCTATATGTATGAAAAAGGAGAAGGGGTTAGTGTGGATATTGATAAAGCTATTGAACTTTATCAAAAGGCTTGTGACGATGGTAACAATGATGGCTGCGAGGCTGTAACCGAACTATCTCCTTAGTTTATGAAGCGCTTATATCGTGCTTTATAAACAATATGTGTAAAACTGATTTTCGCACTCTGATTCTTAGGTAAACATATGATTGTTGTTATTTTCGAAGTGTAGTGCAACATAGGTAGGGATGCTGACTACTTTAAACTGGCCAAAAACCTGAGTAGCTCTTTAGAGCAAACCGATGGTTTTATTTCCAGTGAAATACCACCCCTTTCTGTGTCGTTTTAGCGTGATGCTGATGCAGTTAAAGAGTGGCGTAATCAGAACGAACATCGAAATTCTCAGGGCGAGGGGTGTTCTGATATTATTTCTGAGTATCGAATTCGAGTCATTGACTAAAATAGTTATCTATATCTGTAACATTAGCACATTTAATATGTACTAATGTCTATTTGATGGCTCAGTGATAATTATTGCAAATTATGTTTAAAAAAATCGGTTAATTTTTCAAACGGAATTAAATTAACACGATCATATAAATCGACATGACCAGCATTTTTTACATAATAGAGCTCTTTCGGTTGTGCAGCCCGTTGGTAAGCGTCTTCACTAAACTCTTTTGAGTGAGCTTTATCTCCGGTAATAAATAGCATTGGGCGTGGTGAAATAGTTTCAATGTCATTAAATGGATAGAAATTGATAAATTTAACATTACTGGTTAATGTCGGATGAGTCGTTAATTGTGCTGTTGAACTGGCTGGCGTAAATTCCCCCCTTGGTGTACGATAAAAATCATAAAACTCTCGCTCAATAGGTTGTGAATTTTCATTTAGTTGATCAACAGTTCCACTCGTATATTGTGTTTTTCCACCCATAAATTCAACATAACGTTGCTGTGCCGCATTATCAATAATTTGTTTTCGTTGTTCTAACGTTAATGAGTGATTAAGTGCATTACGATTAGCTGATCCCATATCATACATACTGATTGTAGCAATAGCTTTTAAACGAGGGTCAATTTTAGCTGCGCTAATCGCAAAGCTACCACTACCACAAATACCGATAACACCGATATTATTACGATCGACAAATGATTGGCTACCTAAAAAATCGACAGCTGCACTAAAATCTTCGGCATAAATATCTGGTGATACAGCTTGTCTAGGTTGACCTTCACTCTCCCCCCAAAATGATAAATCAATAGCTAACGTAATAAAACCTTGTTCAGCCATTTTGGTTGCGTATAGATTAGCACTTTGTTCTTTTACGGCTCCCATCGGATGCCCGACAATAATTGCGGGTAGAGGCTTACTATTGTCAACATAATTAGGTAAAAAAAGATTACCAACTACCGTCATATTATATTGGTTTTTAAAATTAACTTTTTTAATTGTGACAGCGTCACTTTTGTAAAAATTATTCGTACTGTTAGACATATCAGCTCCTATTGCTAAAGATGAGGTTAATAATCCTACTAACATCATTATTAATAACGATAAATGGTTAAATGGATTGAGTTGCTTTATTTTTGTTTTCACGATAGTTTCCTCTTCATGTTATAGATTAATATCAAATTGGTATAACGGTTACGTATGGTGAAGAGCATTAGCTAGTCGACAATGCTTAGTGAGGCAGTGAAATTATCCGTTATTGTTACTAATTGCTCTTTGCCAGATACAATGTAACCGAGAGCATATAAATCACGATGACGAGTTGAATCATAATAAAAAATTGCTAAATTTCCCCATGGTGCATAGTAAGTAAAATCACCTATTTGTTGTAGTGTATTTGGCGTGTTATTTATTGATAGTTTTCTTGGTAGATAAGCTATTTTCTCGCTGTTAACATAATCACTAAAGTCTAGAGTTAATGGTATCTGAGCTAGTAATTGATGGCTAGCTGGAGTGTCATACAGATTAATAATAAGTACTCCATTAGGGTGAGATAGCTTAATTTGTGCAATAATTGTGTTCATTATTTTATCCTTAGGAAAATTGGCAAATACACTCATATTGAAAAACATGAGCGATAATATGATTGTAAGACGACGGTAAATAGGCATTGTGAGAACCTCTGATTTTTATCTATTTTGCTAAATATTGATCAAAAAAATTCTGACTTTCCATAAAATAGCGTTTCGTTTCAGGTGCATCAGGTACCATCAAATACTGAGCGTGAGATAGTCCTTCAAATACAATTAAATTTGCGTTAACACCAGTATCACGCAGTTTGAGGTGCATACGTACTGTATTACTCAAGAAAAGATCGCGCGTGCCACTAAATAGTAAAGTTGGAGGTAGATTTGTTATATCGCCATATATCGGAGATAACAGTGGCATAGTTAAATTGATGTGCTCCTAGTTTAGTGGAGACTTTTTAGTAACAAAAAAGGAGTCTCAAATGAGTAAAAAATACGATCCCCAATTTAAACAAGAAGCGATCAATTTAGCCCTAAATAGCGAACAAACTTATCGACAAACAGCCAATGATTTAGGTATAAATTACAAAACATTTTGTAATTGGATGTACCAAACGATGAATAAACCAACCCATCAAGCGATAAAATCAAATAAAAAACCAGACTATCACGAACTTGAGCGTCAAAATAAAGCGATGAAAAAAGAGCTTGAGCTACGTAAAAAGGAGATCGATATCCTAAAAAAGGCCGCTCAGTACTTTGCGAGCCTGAAATAGCCAGGTACGAATTTATTAAAAAGCAAAACACGCTATCTAAGCGTCGTTTATTTCATCTATTTGACGTGTCAAGTAGTGGTTACTATGCCTATTTAAAGCGATTACCGTCTCAGAGAACAGTGTTTAATCAGCAGCTTGACAAAAAGATTGAAACACTATTTGAAGATCATCGGCATCTCTATGGTTATCGGCGTTTACATGTCGAACTTTTGGAGGAAGGCTATTGTTTATCACGTGAACGAGTTCGTCGACGAATGCACAAGCTTCACCTTAAAGCAAAACAACGCAAAAAGTATAAACAAACAACGGACAGTAACCACAACAAACCGGTCGCTGAAAATATTTTAGATAGGCACTTTACCATGGACACACCTAATCAAGCTTGGGTATGCGATATAACTTACATTAAAGTGAACGGACAGTGGTTATACCTCGCGATTGTACTTGATCTCTACTCTCGTAAAATCATAGGCTGGGCGATGGATCTGCATATGGAAAGCTCGCTAGTTTGTCAAGCCTTAACTATGGCTTTGCTTCATCGGGGCTATCCAAGTAAAGTGATTGTTCATAGTGACCGTGGTGGCCAGTATTGTTCCGATGATTACCAAGCTATATTAACGGCTTATGGCTTAACGTGTAGTATGAGTCGCAAAGGTAACTGTTGGGATAATGCGGTGGCTGAAAGCTTTTTCCATACCTTAAAAACAGAATGGATTTACCGACACAAACTAGAAAATATGGCACAAGCTAAATCGATGATCTTGTGGTACATTGAGGTTTACTATAACCGAGTAAGAAAACATTCATATTTAAACTATTTATCACCTGTTCAATTTGAAGAAAAAATGATTTAATAATTTGAAAATAACTCTCCACTAAAATGTGGGCAGATCACTCATCACCCTTCAGGTAATGAAGGTCAACGTTACCCAGGTAGTCATTATACTTGGGTAAAAATGTCTGAACCTACTCTCGATGGACTACGACTGGCTCTGATTGATGGTGTTCTTTCATTGAAGCGTTCAGATGGCTTTTCAGGTAATCCAAACACTCACGGATCGCTTGCTATCGAGAGTATTACAGTCAATGATGCAAAATATCTCGGAAGAGGCCAAGCATTCTCATGCAACTTTAACCCATGGCTTAATACAATTATTGGAGGACGAGGAACAGGAAAATCAACTTCTCTTGAGTTCTTGCGCCTTGCTCTTCAGCGAAAAGATGAAATTCCGCAGAGCTTAAATAAGGAATTTAGTAAATACGGTCAAATATCCAAAAACCGTCACGATGAAGGTTTGTTAAAGGAATCGACAGTTATTACTGTTGGCTTTAGGAAAGATAATTGCCGCTATCGTATCAAGTGGAGCAACGCTGAAAAAAATCCTTTTTTGATACAAGAAGAAACAGCATCAGGCGTTTGGCGTAATTCACAAGGAGACATTACTCAAAGGTTTCCCGTGCGGATATACAGCCAAAAACAAATCTTTGAATTAGCGAAGAATCCTCAAGCACTGTTGCAAGTCGTTGATGATGCCCCCTTTGTTAATTATCGAAGCTGGCAGGTTGAATGGGATGAGCTTAGAACCAAGTATCTATCTATTCGAGCTCAGGAACGTGAAATTCACACATCGTTACAAGAGGAAGAAGTACTTACGGGACAGTTAGAGGACATCAAGAGAAAGCTTAATATTTTTGAAAAATCAGGTCACTCCGATATTCTCAAGGATTATCATTTGAGACAAAATCAGAATAAAGCTATCGATTCATGGGAATGTGCTTGGAAAGAAACGGCGGAAAAAGTTCGAAAAATAAAAGATAGCATAATGCCACCGGAGTTAGATCCTCAGTATTTTAACATGAGAAATTCTGACGATAATACTTTGATTAATGCTATAGCAAAAATACGTTCTGAATTTAGTGATTTCCAAAAAGAAATGAATTTAATCTCCAAGCGAATTGATGATATTAGAAACGAATGGCTCGTGACTCGTCCCAATCTTGATGTATCCAAAAGAATATCTTCGACTAATATCGAATATACAAACTTACTTGGTCGGCTTAATGATGCAGGTGTAGGAGAACCTTCATCATATGGGGCACTGGTAAAACAAAAGCAAGATATTGAAGATAAACTAAAAGGATTCTCTGTAAAAAGGGAAAGTCTTAAACAGTATAAAAAGAATGCTGAAGATTGTTTAGCTAAGTTGTATAAACACAGAAAAAAAATAACAAAATTGCGAGAGCAATTTCTGTTCAATACCTTGAATGGAAATTCTTATGTTCGTATAAATGTTATTCCGTATGGTAGTAAATTAACTCTTGAGGAGGATTTTCGTGCTCTTATAGATCGTGGAAATGGTGGCTTCGACCGTGATATTGGTGTTGTCGATGGAGATGAAGGTTTACTTGCAGATCTAACACAAAATTCATCTCAAAGTATAGAGCAGAGAATAGCATCTTTAAAAGCCTCACTTTTAGCCATTCATGATAATGATGCAGTAGCAGTAGCAAACGCTAAGGATAAGCGATTTGTTTCACATATTCAGTCGCTTACGCCAGAGCAGGTTGATCGTATTCTTTTCTGGTTTCCTGATGATTCATTGGATATAAGATATAGCCTAAAAGATGGTGAGAGTTTTAAACCTGTAGAGCAAGGTTCACCAGGGCAAAAAACTGCTGCTCTACTTGCATTCATTCTTTCATATGGAAATGAACCTCTTATTCTCGATCAGCCGGAAGATGATCTCGATAATCATCTCATTTATGACCTGATAGTGACTCAACTAAGAGATATAAAACAAAAGAGACAGGTTATTATAGTGACACATAATGCAAATATAGTTGTTAATGGTGATTCGGAAAATATAATTGCTCTGGATATAAGATCAGGTTTAACCAGAATTGTTACGCAAGGAGGGCTTCAGGAATTATCAATACGCGAGGAGATTTGTCGAGTAATGGAGGGAGGTAAGGAAGCTTTTAGCCAGAGGTATAAGAGAATAAATGCTTTTACATAAAAATTGTGCTTGTTATTTAGGATAATTAAATTGGAAATATGTGATACAGTAATGAAGAAACTTACAAGTATAATTTGTATTAGTTCTAACTTAATCTGACAGAGAACTTAAAAAATAGATGTTTTGTCATCTTTAGCAGTAAAGACATCTTTACTGCTAAAAAGATGAACCACAATTTTTTTGATCCCTTATTCATTAATCCTTTCAACGCATTTTCTGGAAAATTTCAAAATCGAACTAAAATTTTTCCAGTTTCATTCCAGTTTTTTCCTTGATACCCATAGAACCCCATAGACAACAGTAGATAAACAAATCTCATGAAAGCTTGAAAATAAAGGCGTTATTGATTTCAGTTGAACTTGATAGAGTAGGTGGTGGTGCCAGTGGTCGGACTCGAACCGACACGCTTTTAAGGGCGGCGGATTTTGAATCCGCTGCGTCTACCGATTTCGCCACACTGGCATACAAGGGGGTAAATAAAGTAAACTGGTGTATTATACTAATCTACCGACGCCTTGCAACAAGAATTACTCATTTTTCGTTGTTTATCGTAAGTTTGCTGAAAAAATCGACTTAAATAAATGTTGTTGTTAGTTTTTTCGCCTAAATAAATAGTAACTTAGGGCAAGAAAAGCCAAACTTGTCAACATTGCTCCGAGTATCGGTGGAACACCTGCTACAATACTGAGTTTAGAAAATAGGCTATCGGCAATAAAAAAGATAAAACCACCAAAAATACCTGTAATAACCCTTATCCCCATTGATACACTACGTAGTGGACCAAATATGAAGGAGAGGGCCAGTAACATCATTACTGCAACGATTAAAGGCTTAAATATTTTCTTCCAGAAGAGTAACTGGTAGTTACTTGAATCTAAACCTGACGCTTTTAAATATTGGGTATATTGATAGAGTCCTGAAGCCGATAATGATTCAGGATCTTGTGCAACGACATTTAGTTTATCAGGGGTGATATTAGTTTTCCAAGTCGTGCTTAATAGATTCGTTCCTTCTATTTTATTAGGATTAGTCAAATTAGTTTTATCGACTTGGAAAAGTTGCCATTCATTATTTTTGTAATGGCCATAAGCAGCTCGAGTTACTTGTGATAACTTACTACCATCAACGGATAAAATATCAACGTCATAAATGGTGCCATCTGAATCAACTTTATCGATATGAATATAGTCATTGCCATCTTTAGCCCAGATACTATTTTTGGTAGCGATTAATGAACCGCCATAAGCTTTTTCTGAACGCATATTTCTTGCTGTTTGTTCACCCCATGGAGCGACCCATTCGCCAATTGCCATCACAATTAATACTAATGGTATTGCGGTTTTAAGGACAGCCTTAGCGATATGCCAACGACTAAATCCAGATGTTTCCATTACCACTAATTCACTTTTAGATGCCAGTAAACCAAGTCCAATAAGTGAACCGAGTAATGCTGCAATAGGGAAAAATACCTCTAAATCTTTTGGTACCATTAATAATGAGAAGAGTGCGGCTGATAATGCATCATAGTTAGCTTTAACACGTCTAAGCTGGTCAATAAAACGGATAATACCGGATAAGCTAATTAATAAAAATAGCGATAGACCAATCATGCTTAATATTGTTTTACCAATGTAACGATCTAAAATAGAAAACATATTAAACGTCCTTATGATGCAAAACGAGCTGGGAGAAGTCGGTAACGTAATTTACGCATTGGAATACTATCCCAAATATTAAAAATAATTGCTAATAAGAAATAAATCCCATTAACAATATTAAACCACAACGTCGGATCTAATCGTCCTTTACTTGCATGGGCTTTGATTGAGCTTTCTAATAAAAAGTAGACTAAATAGAGTAAGATTGCCGGAAGAATTCGAGCTAATCGTCCTTGTCTTGGGTTTGAGGCACTGAGAGGAATAACTAAAAAAGCCATCATTGGAATAGAAATAAGTAATGAGATCCGCCAATAATATTCCGCTTTGGCTTTTGCTGTTTTAGTCTCTCTCAGTTCAGAAAATGAGAGTTGATCAACTTTATCTTTAGCTTCATCATCGGTTAGCTCTAACGTTTTGGGTTTAATAATTGCTTGATAATTATCAAACTGCGAGATTTTAAAGTCTTTTAATTGGTTAGTTGCTTCATAACGGTTGGCATTATCAAGTAAGATAACTTGGTTACCTTCTGCATCATGGGCAATTTTGCCTTGATCAGATAAGATAATAGAAGGGCGTTGTCCTGGTTTGGTACTATGTTGCGCAATAAAGATATGTTTAATATTACTACGATCAACCTCACCAATATAGATAACAGAATCGCCTTTTGCTGTTTGCTGAAATTGGCCAGCCAATAAACCTGCTAGACTAGGGTTAAGTTTAGCATTTTCAACTAAATGTTCTTCTTGTATGCTAGACCAAGGTCCAAACCAGACTAAATTAGCTGCGCTAACAGCACATGTTATAATGGATAAGAAGATAACAACTTGATAAATGACCCATTTTTTTACGCCACAAGCATACATGGCAACCATTTCACTATCAGTATAAAAACGGCCGAACGCAACGAGAATACCTAAAAATAGACTTAATGGTAAAATCAATTGTGCCATACTTGATACACCAAGTAACAGTAATGGCATGATCAAATTGCTTGGTACGTCACCATCAACAGCGCTTGACATAATTCTGATTAATTTTTGCGAAAAGAATATCATGAATAAAATGACAAGAATCGCGATTTGGCTTTTAAATGTCTCTTTTACAATATAGCGACGAATGATCACGTTTAGTAGGCCTACAAACAAGTATATTCATTAGGAAATTTGCCATTATAACGCGAAATTCGCTTTTTCGTTATCAATTTTTGTTGATATCAGTTTGTTAAGCGTTAAAATGGTCAAATTAACTTCTAAACGATGTAATGGTTTTATTTTAAGGATGATAGTTATGAATTTTGAAATTAAAAGTAGTGATATAGTTAAACAAAAAACAGATTGTTTAGTTTTATCAATATGGCAAGGTAAAACGCAGTCACAGCAAGTTCAAGATTTTGATCAGCTTACTAATAATACCATTGCGAATTTAATTACGGCTGGCGATTTTAGCGGTAAGCTAGGTGAAACATTAGTTCTATATAATGTTGCGAACATAGCAGCTAAAAAAGTGTTACTTGTTGGTTTTGGTGAACGAAAAAGTAATCCTATTGAAAACGTCGATAAAATAGCTAAAAGTATTGCAAATTTATTGACCTTATTAAATAGTAAACAGCTTGTCATTTCATTAGCTCACCTAAATAAAACCAATAGTTATGGTTTTGTTAAACGATTTGTTGAGACTATGACTTATCACAGTTACCGTTTTGATGAATTTCAATCAACGAAAGCGCCAGTAATAAAGACGGAAAACATCCAATTTTCAATCGTAGATAAGACATTAATTGCACCAGCTGAATTGGGATTAAAACATGGTCTAGCAGTTGCTAATGCTGTCTCGGCAACACGAACTTTAGCGAATCAACCTTCTAATGTGTGTAATGCTCAGTTTTTAGCAGATAAGGCTAAAGAGCTTAATCAACATTTTAATACACTAAAAATTTCTTATTATGATGAAAAGGCCTTAGCTAAATTAGGTATGAATGCCTATTTAGCGGTTGGTCAAGGTTCTCAAAATGAATCTATTATGACTGTAATAGAATATCAAGGCGCTAAAGATAAAAATGCAGCGCCGATCGTCTTAGTTGGTAAAGGATTAACATTTGATTCAGGCGGCATTTCAATTAAACCAGCAGCCGGAATGGATGAGATGAAGTACGATATGTGCGGTGCAGCAACGGTATATGGTGTTATGCAAGCAGTGGCTGAACTGAATCTACCGATCAACGTTGTTGGGGTGATGGCTGGTTGTGAAAATATGCCAGGGACAGGAGCTTATCGACCGGGTGATATATTGACCACCATGTCTGGTAAAACGGTTGAGGTTATTAATACCGATGCTGAAGGTCGCTTAGTATTATGTGATGTACTAACCTTTGTTGAACGCTTTAAGCCAGAGGCCGTTATTGATATCGCCACATTGACTGGAGCATGTATTGTTGCATTAGGACATCATTACACTGGTGTAATGGGAAATCACAGTCAATTAGTTGATCAGTTACTTACCGCATCAAATCAAGCAAATGATAAAGCATGGCAATTGCCACTAGATAATGATTTTCAGGAACAGATCAAATCAACTTGCGCTGATATTATGAACTCATCAGGACGAGATGGTGGTACTATTACAGCAGCTTGTTTCTTATCCCATTTTACGCATAATTATCATTGGGCACATCTGGATATAGCTGGAACAGCATGGGTATCGGGTGGCAAAAAAGGTGCAACCGGCCGTCCAGTAGCCATGTTAATACAATATTTATTGGAACAATCTCGTTAAAAAATTGCTGTAAACTATTATTATAGTGTAAAAAACAGGGGTAATACTATTTGAAAAAAGTCATTTTTTATTTAATTGAAGATGAGTCTAAGCTAAATGATGTGGCTTTATTACCCCATGAAAAACTGGCGTGTGAAAAAATCATTGCTTGTTGGCAACAAGGATTGCGGATCCTTGTTGCTTGCCAAGATCAACAACAGGCAGAAAAAATAGATGAGTATTTGTGGCAGCAGGGTGCCGATAATTTTGTGCCACATAATCTTGTGGGTGAAGGGATGAAAACTGGTTCTCCGGTCGAAATTACTTGGATCGGTAAGCGGAGTAATAATAATCGTCAGTTATTGATTAATCTGCAAGAGTCATTTCCTGATTTTGCACCGATGTATCAAGATATTATTGATTTTGTGCCATTAGAGAATCGATTAAAAAACTTAGCGCGTGAGCGTTATATAACCTATAAAAATGTTGGATTTAATTTAAAAACGATTGTTGTTAATGCCGGATTACAATAAAATAATCTACTTATCACTAGTTAACTAGTGATAAGTAAAATTATAATTATGGACAACAATGGAAAAGGGTTATTTATGGGTATTTTATCTAGTATTTTTTCAAAAATTATCTCTTCAGCTTCTGCCGCTGGTGTTGTAGGTCAAGTTGCTGAAAAAATGAAAGCAAAAGATGCACAACAAAACACCACGGCTGCAACTAGCACAGTTGATTCATCAATTGAAACTACATCAAATAGTTTTGAGAAAATTGATGTTGCAGCAATTTTGAATGAGCTAGCTCAAAAAAATTCACAACAATTAAATTGGAAAACATCAATTGTTGATTTGTTAAAGTTGTTGGGATTAGATAGTAGCTTAGATGCTCGTAAAAAATTAGCCGCTGAACTCAACTATACTGGTAATACCGATGATAGTGCCGCAATGAACATCTGGTTACATAAAATGGTTATGCAAAAAATAGTTGATAACGGTGGAAACGTTAACGATTTATTTTAGACTTTAATATTAGATGCTTTGTTTAATAGACAAGCATCTATAATAAAAAAACATCTATCCTATTTATTCAGTTTTTATCTCCCCTCAATTTGTTGTAGAATAGCACATCATTTTTATTATTGATATTTTGCACTAAGCAAATATATTTTTACTGGGTCAGAAAAGCACAATGAAAATAACATTAGATAAAACCTATAATCCTCAAGAAATTGAACAGCCTATTTATAAACATTGGGAAGAGAGCGGTTATTTTAAGCCCAGTGGTAATAAATCAGCGCCAAGTTATTGCATAGCGATTCCGCCACCGAATGTAACGGGTAGTTTGCATATGGGACATGCTTTTCAACAGACTATTATGGATGCGTTGATCCGTTATCATCGTATGCAAGGGAATAATACCTTGTGGCAATCAGGAACCGATCATGCTGGCATTGCGACTCAAATGGTTGTTGAACGAAAAATTGCAGCAGAAGAGAATAAAACGCGTCATGATTATAGTCGAGATGCCTTTATTGATAAAATATGGCAGTGGAAAGCGGAATCTGGTGGGAGTATTACTAAACAGATGCGTCGACTCGGTGATTCGGTTGATTGGGATCGTGAACGTTTTACCATGGATGATGGTTTATCTAATGCGGTAAAAGAGGTATTTGTTCGACTCTATAAAGAAGATTTGATCTATCGTGGTAAACGTTTGGTTAACTGGGATCCAAAACTACGTACGGCGATCTCGGATCTCGAAGTTGAAAATAGAGAAAGCAAAGGATCAATGTGGCATATTCGTTATCCATTAGCTGATGGTGCAAAAACGGCAGATGGCAAAGACTATTTAGTTGTAGCAACTACCCGTCCAGAGACACTATTTGGTGATACTGGTGTTGCGGTTAATCCTGAAGATCCACGTTATAACGATTTAATCGGTAAGTTTGTTGTTTTACCATTAGTTAATCGTCGTATCCCTATTTTAGGTGATGAACATGCTGATATGACGAAAGGGACTGGCTGCGTTAAAATCACCCCAGCCCATGACTTTAACGACTATGAAGTCGGTAAACGTCACCAATTGCCAATGATCAATATTTTAACCTTTGATGGTGACATTCGTGAACAGGCTGAAGTGTTTGACTCAAACGGCGAAGCAAGCACAGTTTATACTAATGAATTACCGAGCCAATTCCAAAAACTAGAGCGTTTTGCTGCTCGTAAAGCCGTTGTTGCTGAGTGTGAAGCATTAGGGATTCTAGAAAAAATTGAACCTCATGATTTAACGATTCCTTATGGTGACCGAGGTGGTGTGGTCATTGAACCGATGTTAACTGATCAGTGGTATGTGAGAACCAAACCATTAGCTGAAGTTGCTATTGATGCTGTTAAAACGGGTGAAATTCAGTTTGTACCAAAACAGTACGAAAACATGTACTATTCATGGATGAATGATATTCAAGATTGGTGTATTTCTCGTCAATTATGGTGGGGGCATCGTATTCCTGCTTGGTACGATGAAAAGGGTAATGTATACGTCGGTCGTAATGAAGAAGAGGTTCGCCAAGAGTATAAATTAGCTGCTTCAGTACAATTACAACAAGATGAGGATGTCTTGGATACTTGGTTCTCATCTGGATTATGGACATTTTCGACCTTGGGTTGGCCAGAAAATACTGATGATTTACGTACATTCCATCCAACTGATGTGCTGGTGACTGGGTTTGATATTATTTTCTTCTGGGTTGCTCGCATGATCATGCTGACAATGCACTTTATTAAAGATGAAAATGGCAAACCACAAGTACCATTTAAAACAGTGTATGTTACAGGGCTTATCCGAGATGAAGAAGGGCAAAAAATGTCCAAATCTAAAGGTAATGTCATTGATCCATTAGATATGATTGATGGAATTTCATTAACCGATCTACTCGAAAAACGTACTGGCAATATGATGCAGCCTCAGTTGGCAGAAAAAATTCGCAAACGAACTGAAAAACAGTTTCCAGAAGGTATTGAACCGCATGGTACCGATGCACTACGTTTTACATTAGCGGCATTGGCTTCAACAGGTCGAGATATTAACTGGGATCTTAAACGTCTGGAAGGGTACCGTAACTTCTGTAATAAGTTATGGAATGCAAGCCGTTATGTATTAATGAACACCGAAGGACACGATTGTGGCTTTAATGGTGGTGAACTGGATTATTCACTTGCCGATAAATGGATTTTAGCTGAATTCAATCAAACGATTAAGGCTTATCAGGATGCTTTTGCAACCTACCGTTTTGATATGGCCGCAGGTATTTTGTATGAGTTTACTTGGAACCAATTCTGCGACTGGTATCTAGAATTGACTAAATCGATTTTAACTAATGGTAGTGCAAATCAACAACGAGCAGCTCGACATACTTTAGTTTCAGTTCTTGAGTCATTACTACGTTTAGCTCATCCAATTATTCCATTTATTACTGAAGCTATTTGGCAAAATGTAAAAGGCATCATGGGAATTACGGCCGATACGATTATGTTACAAAAAATGCCGACATGTGATGATAAACATAATAATGAAGTTGCAGTTAATGATCTTAACTGGATTAAACAAGTTGTTATTGCAATACGAAATATTCGAGCAGAAATGAATATTGCACCAAGTAAACCATTACAACTACTCATTCGTGATGCATCTCCTGTAACCCATCGCCGAATCAGTGACAATGTCACTTTTATCGAATCTTTAGCTCGTCTATCTGAAATAGTTATTTTGGATGAAGGTGAAAAAGGACCGATGTCTGTTACTAAGTTAGTCGAAGGTGCTGAATTATTAATTCCGATGGCTGGCTTAATTAATAAACAAGATGAATTAGCTCGTTTAATCAAAGAGATTGAACGTATGGATAATGAAATCAATCGTATTGACAGTAAATTATCTAATGCTGCATTTGTTGATAAAGCACCGGCAGCCGTAGTGGCTAAAGAACAAGAAAAACTACAAGGTTATCGTGACGACAAGGCTAAACTGCAAGATCAGTATACTGAGATCGAAAAGCTATAATCTTATTAAATCCAATTAAATCAAAACCGCCTACTGTGAAGTGACCCCATAAAGTTGGACACTTTAGTTAAGTAGCTCGTAAGGCTTGGTTTCGGTATGCTACCGGAGTCAGGCCTTTTAATTTAACTTTAATCCGTTTCGTGTTGTAGTATTCTATATATTCTTCTATTTTTTCAATCAATTCATCCGCATCTTTAAAATGTTGCCCATGATACATTTCTGATTTTAATAGTCCAAAAAAGTTTTCAGCAACAGCATTATCTAAGCAATTCCCTTTTCTTGACATACCTTGCTTTATACCATTATCAGCAAGTTGCTTCTGATAAATAGGATTTCTATATTGCCAGCCCTGGTCACTATGTAGCAAGGGGTTTTGTTTGTTTTTTAATCGTGATATCCCTTTTTTAAGCATATCGGTGACTAAAGTCAAACGTGCATTCTTAGCCACACTATAA
The DNA here is from genome assembly GCA_036251205.1 of Orbaceae bacterium BiB. Classification (NCBI taxonomy): domain Bacteria; kingdom Pseudomonadati; phylum Pseudomonadota; class Gammaproteobacteria; order Orbales; family Orbaceae; genus Orbus; species Orbus mooreae. The sequence goes on from CP133958.1 coordinate 453,241, forward strand.
GCAATCACCTCTTGGTTGTATAAATCAATAATGGGCGATAGATAAATTTTCTGTTCATTGACTTTAAATTCAGTGACATCGGTTACCCATTTTTTATTCGGTTTTGACACTTTAAATTTTCTCTTAAGACGATTGGGTGCCGTTTTACCCATCTCGCCACGATAAGAGCGATATTTTTTGGGTCTTACTGTTGATTTAAGATTAAGCTCCCTCATTAATCGCTGTACCGTTTTATGATTGAGCCTGCTCCCCTCATTGATTAAAGATAAATGAATTCGGCGATAACCATAACGCCCTTTATGTTCATGGTAAATCGCTTCAATACGCTTTAATTCCTTCTCATAAGGCGATGGCTTTTTCAGCCTATTAACATGATAATAAAATACACTTTTTGCTAGCTGTATTACTGACAGCAAATGTTTTAAGGGATATTGAGATTTAAGCGCTAAAACAACTAACGTTTTTTCTTTGTTTGTTGTCGTTTCGTTTGTCTTAGCTCCTCCCACTTTTTTAGAACAGCGTTTTCCGCTTGTAAATAAGCTATCTCTTCTTTTAATTCTTCAACTGTTTTTTCATCATTACAATGAGTCGATACAATACGTGATGGTTTCATGGATGGTTTTCCTCTAGATTGATACTCAAGCCCGCTGAATCCTTTTTCACGATATCTATCAAGCCAAACGAATAAAAGCCCAGGAGAGGCTAAATTAAGCATAGCACTGGTGTGCCCGAGAGACCAATCATTTGTCCACATTAATTTTAGGGCCTGTAATCTGGCTTGTGCGTGACGTAAATGGGCTGTTGATTGAAAGGATTTATCACCATGAATCGCCACTACCTGCGACCAATACCTTATTTGGCGAGAAGAAATAGCATACCTTTTTGAAAGTGTTTCGGACGATTCTCCTGCTAAGAATTCATTAGCAATGATAATTTTTAAATCTCGACTGTATTTTGACATAAAAAGACCCCCTGTAATTGGTTGTCCAACTATTGGGGGTCTCTTCATACTGGGCGGTTTTTTATTATAATCAGCAAAAAAGATAATAAAAATTAATTTACGAATATAACAACAGAGGAATAGGGCAGGGATTTCGTTAATCAAGAGTAAGTTAATCATTTTAATTTTATATTAAGTACTTAAATATAGAAAACTCACATCCAAACATGACACTGTCACTTTTAATATTATTTTTATCAATTTCAAACAAATCAAAATGAGAAGAATATGATAAATAGACATCGTAAATGTGCTTTTTTGTGGTGAAAATCAAACAGGTGCGTAAAATATAGTTTACAAAATTATTTGCACACAAGTTATCCACAGGTTGGTGGCTATTTGGAAATAAAATTTCTTAATCTTAGGTTATATTAACGATAGTAAATTTATATAAGATTAGTCTTTAGACCATAAATCATTTGTTACACAAATATTTCACTGTATGAATACTCAGTTTAACATAATATACATTATTATAACATATTGATTTTATTTAATTTATTTGGCGTTTAATTGTCTAACTTTTTATATGTAGATAAATAATAAATCACTAGTTAATAAATGCGTTACCAAAACACTTCAATTATCAAAACATTTTCAATGCAGTAATCGATAGTTATGCAAACTAAATTAATTCGTAATGTGTTATTGAAAAACAGAGATAGTGAAATTTTAAAATGATACAACACATTCATTGGATGCACGGACAAACATTCAATTTTAATAAGAAAGTAGTTCAAATTCACAGAGCCAGACTACGTAAAATCGGTATTGATATTATGCAGCGTTGCAATTTAGCCAAGTTTAATCCTATGACTGTTCGTGAAATTAGACAAGTTCAAGTTTCAGATTGTCTGATCCCAAGTTGGTACGAAATGCCGCAAATTTTTAAAGTAGCTTAAAAATAATTGAACTGAAAAATGGCTGAATTTTAAAATTGATTGGGGATTGATTTGGCGAACTTAAACACCCCCTCTAAAAGTTACCTTAGTTCGCATAATGTATATTATGTTAAATAATGTATTAATTAATTATTATGCAATTCAAATAGTTAATTCCCTATTCTATTTATAAGTAAACACACACTAACTCGATACAAATTTATAGTTATAAATAATTATGCTATTTATTTTTTGATGTAAAATAATTTTTAGCGGCTAAGTTGCCAATGTCCTACAAATATTTGTGTAAAATGGATTTCAATATATTGTCATTTTGAATAAAAATGGTAATCTTATACACTAAGTATCTTAAATATAAATAAAAATGCATTCATGATAGATATAAATAAGCAGCTCCGTTCAAAAAGTTATTCTGTTCCTTGTGAACTTTGTAGTGTCGGTTCAATATGTATCCCAATGTTATTAAAGAATACTTTACATACTGTTTTGGATCGAAAACAGAGCTTTTTAAAAAATGAAGTGATTGTCAAAGAAGGCGATCCTTTTGAAAAATTCTATATAATTCATTCAGGTGCAGTAAAAACATATGTCACTGTAAATGGTGTCGAACAAATTAACGGTTTTTATCTACCGGGTGATATTGTCGGTTTTGACTGTATTGTGACTAAAAAGCATAACAATTCAATAAAAGCCTTATCGAATACCCTCACCTGCGAATTAAAATATAACGAATTAATGGAATTGATCGTTAATAATCCCGATGCTCGGGAGACGATCTTTAACTTAATGAGTCAAGATATCATAAATTATCAAAAACTTGTTTTGTCTTATTCTCAGAAAAATGCTGAAGAGAAGTTAGCAGCGTTTGTTTGTGGACTTTATACTCAATATGCTAAACGAGGTCATACCTCACTAAATATTAAATTATCGATGAGCCGAACAGATATCGCTAATTATTTAGGGTTAACTATTGAAACAGTTAGTCGTATTTTCTCTCGTATGCAAGATTTAAATATATTGGCTGTAAAAGGAAAATATATTTCGATTAAAAGTATTTCGGCTTTATTTGATTTAGCCGCAGAAAAAAACTAGTGACAATGTCACCTAAAAAGGTTGTTTATCCTATGAAAATGAAAAGCTTTAAAAAATCTAGCCTCGCATTAGTTATGCTGGCTTCGTTTGTGTCAACATCTTATGCTGCGCAAGAATTAACTCCAGAAAAAGCAAACTCCTTAGAGTCTTTTAAAGAGATATCGATTCGAGGCCAGTATTATAGCGATTCGGACCAAGTTCGTGCTATGTCTAAAGCTGCTGACAAAGAAGGCGCTAGCTTTTTCTATATAACCAGTGCTAACCCGTCAACGCGTAATGATAGTCTTAGAGTTGTTTATGCAAAACTGTATAAATCTGATGCTGCAACCGTAACAGAGAAAGCGGATAATTTTAGACAATTTGCTAACGTTTATGAATATCCTAAAAAGACAGCTATTCGTCTTGAACCTTATGATATTATTCGTTTACGTGGTTATTTCCCAACAGAACATCAACTTAATGAAGCCGTAGCTAAAGAAGCCGCATCTAAAGGTGCTTATGCTTTCTTTATTGATCGATTAGTTGAATTAAATGGCGGAAATAAACAAATAACAGCGTATTTATTCAAAAAAGATGCCGCTGAACGTAAAATTCAACCTGATAATGCGATTCCTTACGATTCTGAAGCTGGCCAATTAGCTTTAGCACAAGGTGGTGAAGCGGCAATGCAAGTTGAGCGCCCTGGCTACTACTCTTCATCTGCATTTAATGAACAGTTCTATGTTGATAAATTTAAAAATGATACCGTAAAAGACGTTGCTTCAGATAATAAAGCTTCAACCAACGAAAAAGTCGTAGCTAAAAAAGCTGTAGTTGCAACGACGGCCGCAACAACCGAACAAGCTCAAACCTCAATTATTCCTCAACAGCAAAACTCTCGTTACACTGTAACATTACCTGATGGTTCAAAAGTTGAAGAGCTAAATGATGCTACTGCAGCTAAAATGGTTCCTTTTGATACAATTAAGTTCAAAGGCTATTATGTTTCAGATCAACAAGTTTCTTATAACGCAGGTAAAAAAGCGGCAGAGAAAGGTGCGAAATATTACCACATTTCTCGTATAGCACAAGATACTAGCGGTCCAAATAGAACTATCTATGTTGATCTATATCGTTAATTTAACTTAATTAATTAACATTATGAATATGAAAAAGAAGAGGATGCCCTCTTCTTTTTTTATTGTTCAATTTCATCAATAAATTGTTTAATTCTTTTTTCTGAAATTGGGTATGGTGTACCTAATTGCTGAGCAAATAGATTAACTCGCAGTTCCTCAATCATCCAACGTAGCTGTTTAATTAATAACTCATGAGTTTTATATTTCTCTTGTTTTTGCAACTTCAGATAAAGTTCGGTTACTCTTTCAATAACAATTAAATGTAAACGATCTTTATTAGGATCTAAAAATAATTTTTCAATACGTTTATCGATCGCTTGTAAATAACGATAAATATCGGGTAATTTTTGATAACCAGAATCTGCTACAAAACCTTTATAAATAAGTTGGGATAACTGTTTCTTTATATCAGCTAAAGATAACGCTAAACTGAGATCCATTCGCCCTTTTAGTTTCTTAGTAATTTCATAATTGAGTGTTAAAATGCGTTCTACCTGACTGGCAATTTCCACAATAATATCATTGATTTCCCCTTTTATTTTGTCCAACAATGGTGGAAATTGCTGCTGTTCAAAAATAATACCCTGCTCTTTTTCAATTAAATAGTTAATTCCACAGTAAATGCAATCATCAATCAGATCGTTTATTTTGCCAAACGGATTAAAGTAGAGACCTAGTTTAGCTTTATTCGGTAATTTTTCATGCAAATATTTAATCGGAGATGGAATATTAAGATAAATGAGTCGCTTGATACCCTGTTGCATCAATTTAGCTTGCTGCTCTTCACTATCTACAAGTTTAATTGCAACACTTTTTCCCTCATCAACTAAGGTTGGATAAGCTTTTACCACATAATTTTGTCGTTTACTTTCATAAACTTTAGGTAAATGGCCAAAATCCCAATCGGTAATATCACTTTTTTCGATATCATTATTTTGAGTTTGAGTAATTTTTGTGAGTATTTTTTGTACTTTTTCTTTTAGCTGCTCTTTTAATAAACTTAAATCTTTACCAACTAAAATAGTTTTGCCATTTTCATCTAAAATATTAAATGTCATTTTTAAGTAACTTGGTACTTGCTCTAGTTGCCAATCTTCTTTATTGATTGTCACTCCGGTCATTCGACGGAACTCTTTTTCAAGAGCTGTAAATAGATCTGTTTGATACGGTATCGCTCGTTCTAAAAATGCTTTGGCATAATTAGGTGCTGGTACTAAATTACGTCTTAATGATTTAGGTAATGATTTGATTAATGCAATGATCAGTTCTTCTCTAAAACCAACCACTTGCCACTGAAAAACACTATCGTTATCTATTTGATTTAAAATCGTGAGAGGAATATTGACGGTTACACCATCTCTCGTACCACCAATATCAAATTGATACGTTAACTTTAACTGTATTTGATTATTATACAACCAGTAATCGGGGTAATCATTCTTGGCTACTTTTTCTGCAGTTGGGTTAATTAGCAGTGATTTACTCAGTAATAAAAAATCACTATTTGCTAATTTCTCTCGTTTCCACCAGTGATCAAACTCTTTGGCACAAGTAATATCTAATGGGATTTTGCTATCATAAAACTCAAAGATTAAAGCATCATCAACAAGAATGTCCTGTCGCCTTGATTTATGTTCTAGCTCTTCTACTTCATTAACTAATCGATGATTTTTAATAAAAAAATCATATTTCCCCTCGAAATCACCTTCAATCAGTGCATGCTTAATAAAGAGTTCTCTACTTAATTTAGGATCAATTCGATTGTAGTTGACTATTCGACAATTGACGATCGGTAAACCAAACAGAGTGACTTTCTCATTAGCAATCGTATTGCCTTGATTCTTTGACCAACGAGGTTCACTATAATGTTTTTTCGATAAATGTGTTGAGAGCGGTTCAATCCATTCAGGTTCGATCTTGGCGACATTTCGTCCCCATAGTCTCGTTGTTTCAACTAATTCACTTGCAACACACCATTTTGGTAATGTTTTAAAGACACCTGATCCTGGAAATATAGCAAATTTAATATTTCGAGCACCAATATATTCAAATTTTTCCAACTCTTTCATTCCAATATGAGAGAGTAAACCGCTTAGGATCGCAGTATGGATTGACTGATAATCACTATCTTGGCTATTAATCGCTATCGCTAGTTGTTTTACTGTTTGACGAATTTGCGTATAAATATCTTGCCACTCTTTAATCCGTAAATAATTAAGAAAATCTTTGCGACATAGCTGTCTAAACTGATTATTTGTTAGTGCATGTTGTTGTTCTTGAATATATTTCCATAAATTAATATAACTCATGAAATCGGAGTTTTTATCCTGAAAACGTCGATGTTTTTCATCTGAAATCTGCTGTTTATCTAATGGTCGTTCTCTCGGATCTTGGATGGATAGTGCAGCAGAAACAATCATCACTTCTTTGACGCAAGCTGTTTTTCGTGCTTCGACTAGCATTCTAGCCAGACGAGGATCTATCGGTAATTGTGCTAATACTTTACCAACACTAGTCAAATTATAAGTGCCTTTTTTACTATAAATAGCTCCTAGCTCTTCAAGTAAACGAATACCATCTTTAATATGTTTTTGTTCTGGTGGCTCAATAAAAGGAAATGCACTAATATTACCTAAATCAAGTGCTGTCATCTGTAAAATAACAGAAGCCAAATTGGTTCTAAGAATTTCAGGATCGGTAAATTCAGAACGACTTAAAAAATCTTGTTCATCATATAGGCGAATACAGATCCCATTAGATGTTCGACCACAGCGCCCTTTTCGTTGATTAGCTGACGCTTGAGATATCGGCTCAATGGGTAGACGTTGTACTTTAGTTCGATAACTGTAACGACTTATTCTCGCCATACCAGGATCAATGACATATTTGATACCGGGTACTGTTAATGATGTTTCAGCAACGTTAGTTGATAGAATAATTCGTCGACCATTATGAGATTGGAAAATACGGTTTTGTTCCGAAGCAGATAGTCTGGCATATAACGGCACAACTTCTGTATGTAATAAATTTAATTTGTTTAATGTATCGGCAAGATCTCTAATCTCTCGCTCACCAGTTAAAAAGACTAAAATGTCACCACGATTATCTTCATAAGAGAGTTCATCAATAGCATCAATAACCCCTTGAAAATCATCATACTCTGCTTCATCTTCACTCATTAATGTTGGGCGGTATCTGACCTCAACTGGATACGTTCGACCAGAGACTTCAACAACTGGAGCATGATTAAAATGACGGGAAAACCTATCCACATCGATTGTAGCAGAGGTTATAATCACTTTTAGATCTGGTCTTTTCGGCAAAAGTTGTTTTAAATAACCTAAAATAAAATCGATATTTAAACTACGCTCATGGGCTTCATCAATAATAATCGTGTCATATTGCATTAATAAACGATCTTGTTGAATCTCAGCTAACAATATTCCATCTGTCATTAGTTTAATTAACGTACCTGATTCTACATGATCGTTGAATCGTACTTTATAACCGACTAACTTACCCATTTCACTATTCAGTTCTTGAGCAATTCGATTTGCAACAGAGCGAGCAGCTAATCTTCTTGGCTGAGTGTGACCTATATAACCTTTTACACCTAAACCGAGTTCTAAACAGATTTTAGGTATCTGGGTGGTTTTACCAGAGCCTGTTTCTCCTGCAATAATAACGACTTGATGAGCTTTAATTAAATCAGCTATTTGCTGTTTTTTAGCGGTAACCGGCAATATTTCCGGATACTCAATCTTTTTGGGCCGCTGTTCTTCTCGTATATGATAAAGTTCGTGTGCCTGTTCAATTTTAGTTTGTATTGATGCTAACGCCGTTTCACTGACGCTTTTTTGCTTAGCGATTTGCAATAACTCTTTTGTTAATTTTTTTTGATCGCTTAAGCAAACAGTAGTTAGCTGATTAAAAAGCGCTTGTATTTGTTCTGGATATGACATAGCTTATTGGGATTATCAAATATTAGCCCTATTATAACAAATATTTGTTGCTTAATCAGGTAAGAAATTTGATTGGAGTTTGATATGAGAAATATTTTCGTCTTTTTATTGTTATCAATGACACTATCGGCATGTGGGCAAAATGATAAATCGATTGTTGCTGAAGAATTAATGCATCACCGTTTTACCATAATAAAATGGAATAATGAGGAGATTAAGTTAGATCCTTCCGAATTTATTGAGTTTGGCGAGAATCTGACTATCAACGGAAAAATGTGTAATGATTTTTCAGGTCAATTAATCTTACAAAATAATCAAATTAAAGCTCCAGACTTAGTAATGGATTCTGTTATCTGCAATAATTCACAACTAAATCAACTTGATGGTGCTATCAAAAAACTATTACAACATGGTGCAAAAATAGAGCGAATAACACAAACAAATAACCAATTTTTACAACTTAGCGACGAAGATACAACTTTAGTGTTAGAAAAAAAAGATTTAATGTAAAGACTAAACATTAATATTTTATGCTAAAAATGACAAAAAACTTTATTAAAAAAAATGTTAAGCTATAATAGTCAGTAACATTTAAAACTATTTATGAGTTAATAACCGTGGACACTTTATCCAAAAAAAATGTAGGTAACTTTGCCGATATTGTTTTTATTTTTGGAGTTAACTCTAATACGTTCATATTATAATAATACCAATGCTTGTCATTGGTTTTTTATACCTATTTTTATATAACTTTAAACATTAACTTAACTAGCAGATATATATCATTATGAAAAAGACAAAAATTGTATGTACTATCGGTCCAAAATCTGAATCAAAAGAAATGTTGTCTAAACTATTAAATGCAGGCATGAATGTAATGCGTTTAAACTTTTCCCACGGTGACTATGAAGAGCACGGTGGCCGTATCAAAAATTTACGTGAAGTAATGCAAGAAACTGGTATTAAAGCAGCTATTATGCTTGATACAAAAGGTCCAGAAATCCGTACTATCAAACTTGAAGGTGGTAATGATGTTTCTCTAGTTGCTGGCCAAAAATTTACATTTACTACTGATAAATCTGTAATCGGTAATAAAGACCGTGTAGCAGTGACTTATGCTGGATTTGCAACAGATTTAAAAGTAGGTGATCGTGTATTAGTTGATGATGGTCTTATTGCAATGGATGTAACAGCAATCAATGGTAATGAAGTTGTTTGTAACGTCCTTAATAATGGCGATCTAGGTGAAAATAAAGGTGTTAACCTTCCTGGCGTATCAATTCAATTACCTGCATTAGCTGAAAAAGATAAACAAGATCTTATCTTCGGTTGTGAACAAGGTGTTGATTTTATCGCAGCATCGTTTATTCGTAAACGTTCTGACGTTGAAGATATCCGTGCTCATTTAAAAGCACATGGTGGTGAAGATATTCAAATTATCTCTAAAATTGAAAACCAAGAAGGTTTAGATAATTTTGATGAAATTTTAGAAGCATCTGACGGTATCATGGTTGCACGTGGCGATTTAGGTGTTGAAATCCCTGTTGAAGAAGTTATTTTTGCACAAAAAATGATGATCAGAAAATGTGTTAAAGCATCTAAACCAGTTATTACTGCAACTCAGATGCTTGATTCTATGATCAAAAACCCACGCCCTACTCGTGCTGAAGCGGGTGATGTTGCCAATGCTATCTTAGACGGAACTGATGCAGTAATGTTATCTGGCGAAAGTGCTAAAGGTAAATACCCATTAGAAACCGTTAATATTATGGCGACTATCTGTAAACGTACAGATAAAACTATTCCTGCATCACTTGAACTACCTGCTGGTAATAAATTAAGAATTACTGCTGCTGTTTGCTGTGGAGCGGTTGAGATTGCAGAAAGATTAGAAGCACCACTTATTGTTGTTGCAACACGCAGTGGTAAATCTGCGCGTGAAGTACGTCGTTATTTCCCTAAAGCACGTATTATCGCATTATCATCTAGCCAAAAAACAATTAATCAATTAATTTTAACTAAAGGTGTTGAGCCTGTATTAATTGATGCGATCAACTCTACTGATGATTTCTACCGTTTAGGTAAAGAATTAGCAGTAAAAGTAGGTGGCGCACAAGCTGGTGATGCAATTGTAATGGTATCAGGTGCTTTAGTACCAAGTGGAACAACAAATACAACATCGGTTCACCGTATCTAATTTGTTACTCTTTTCATATGATAAAAAAAAGCCGGCTTTTGCTGGTTTTTTATTACTTAAAAAATATCTTTTATATTCAACTAAATATGCAAATTCAAATCAATTCAGTATATAATTAACCATAATACTTTTTTATAGTAGGTTGAACAAAAATAATATGAACAATGACACACTATACTTTCAAAAAGAGATTAGCTGGCTTGCTTTTAATGAGAGAGTATTGCAGGAAGCGGCAGATAAAAGTAATCCACTCATTGAAAGGGTTCGTTTTTTAGGTATTTATTCCAATAATCTTGATGAATTCTACCAAGTTCAATTTGCTAATTTAAAAAGAGATGTCTTAATTGAACAAGAACAAGGTCGTAGCTCAAATGCAAAAAGTATTTTGCGACAAGTTGAGCAAAAAGTCACTCAGACAGAGTTAAAGTTTGATAAGCTTTATAATGAATTACTTTTAGAGATGGCCAGAAATCAGATTTTTCTTATTAATGAAAGACAATTGACTTCGCAACAAGAAGTGTGGATAAAAAAATACTACAAACAGAACCTAAGACAGTATATTACACCGATATTACTTGATAGTTACACTGATTTGATCCAGATTTTAAAAGATGATCACTCTTATCTTGCTGTCGAAATTATCAATAATAATGAAATAAAATATGCACTATTAGATCTGCCAACTGAAAAAGTCCCTCGTTTTGTATTGTTACCTTCTGATACAACGACTAAAAATAAATCAATTATCTTTTTAGATAATATTTTACGTTTCTGTTTACCTGATATATTTAAAATATTTTTTGATGTAACTGAATTTAATGCGTATTCGATAAAAATAAACCGTGATGCCGAATATGAACTCAGCAGCGAATTAGATAGTTTATTGGAGCTGATGTCTCAAGGGTTAAAGCAGCGTTTAACGGCTCAACCGGTACGATTTATTTACCAAAAAGATATGCCTAAAGCATTAATTGAATTATTACTGACAAAATTGAAATTATCAGAAAATGATGCAACCCCTGGCGGTCGCTATCCTAATTTAAAAGATCTCATGGGCATCCCGTGTATTGGTCACAAAAATCTATTAAATAAGGTTTTACCTGATTTAACATATAACCGTTTCAAACAATTTAGAAATGCCTTTGATACGATCAAAGATCGGGACATTTTACTCTACTACCCCTACTACTCTTTTAGCCATGTACTTGAAATTATGCGTCAAGCCTCTTTTGATCCGAGTGTAACTCATATTCGAATTAATATTTATCGAGTGGCAAAAGATTCCAGGTTTGTACAAGCTGCAATTAATGCGGCCAATAATGGTAAAAAAGTAACCGTGGTTGTTGAATTACAGGCGCGTTTTGATGAAGAGATCAATATTCGTTGGGCTAAAAAATTAATTGGTTCAGGGGTGAAAGTAATTTACTCACTACCGAAGTTGAAAATTCATGCCAAACTATTTTTAATTGAGCGTAGAGAGAATGATCAAATTGTCCGTTATGCTCATATTGGTTCCGGTAATTTTAATGAAAAAACAGCTAAAATATATACGGACTTCTCATTACTAACTGCCGATCCTATGATTACCGATGAAGTTAAAAAAGTATTTAATTTTATTGAGAACCCATTCAAACCGGTTACATTCAATTATTTATTAGTCTCTCCACAAAATACTCGAATTAGATTAATGGAGCTTATTCAACGTGAAATAGATAATGCGAATAATGATAAACCCGCAGGTATTTATTTGAAGCTAAATGCGATAACAGATAAAGATATGATCAATAAGCTTTATCAGGCTTCGTCTGCAGGTGTAAAGATTAGGATGATTGTACGTGGTATGTGTATTTTAAAACCACAAGTGCCTAATTTGAGTGAGAATATTATTGTAACAAGTATTGTTGATCGCTTTTTAGAACACGCAAGAGTCTATATTTTTGAAAACAGTGGTCAAAAGGATACTTATATCTCATCAGCTGACTGGATGCCACGTAATATTGATAACCGTGTTGAAGCCGGGGTTAAAATTTTAGATCCAAGTTTACAGAAAATTATTCAAGATATTTTTATGATTCAAGCTAATGATAATGTAAAAGCCAGAATTATTGATAAAGATTTACAAAATAACTATATCCAACGAGGTAATAAGAAGAAAGTTAGGGCTCAAATTGCCATCTATGATTATTTAAACCGCTTAGAAAACAATCCATAAAATAGGAACAGTAGCATGCATTCTAAACCCAATAGTGATAATGAATATGCCATTGTAGATTTAGGGTCAAATAGTTTTCATATGATCATTGTAAAAAAAATCAATGATTCTTTACAAGTTATCTATAAAAATAAACAGAACATTCACCTTGCAACAGGATTGAATAGCCAGTTTTATTTAAGTAAAAGTAGTATCAATCGTGGTGTAAAATGTTTAGCTATGTTTGCTGAACGTTTATCGAATATTGCACCGCAAAATATTAAAGTTGTTGGGACTTACTCTTTACGCGTAGCTAAAAATAAACATGAGTTTTTACTTGAAGCAGCGAAGGTTTTCCCTTATCCCATTGAAATTATTTCTGGTCAAGAAGAGGCTCGCCTAATCTATATTGGTGCGGTTAATAATGAATCGGTATCAAAGTCAGATATAAAATTTATTATCGATATTGGTGGTGGTTCGACAGAAATCGCGATAGGACAAGGTGCTAATCCGACATTAGTTGAAAGTCGCCCAATGGGCTGTGTTACTTATACTAAACAATTTTTTCATGATGAAAAAATTACACCACAAGCCTTTGAAAAAGCAAGATTATCAGCTGAACAACAAGTTGAAAAGATCATTAATATTGTAAAAAGTAAAAATATTTCAATTGCTTTTGGGGCTTCAGGCACTATTAAGAGTATCCATAATATTTTACTTGATATCGGAGTGACTGATGGCATTATCACGCCACAACGATTAGACGATTTGGTCTCTTATATTTTAGAATTTGAATGTTTTGAGGATATTGATTACCCTTCTCTATCAAAAGAGCGTAAACATGTTTTTGTGAGTGGACTCGCGATTTTTTATGGTGTATTTAAAGCTTTTGATATTAAAGAACTGCATTACACTCAAAGTGCGCTTCGAGAAGGTTTATTACTCGAAATGACGCGAATTAATGATAATTATCAAGATATTCGACAAAAAACGATTCACGATTTATCAGTACAGTATGATATTGATAAAGTCCATGCGGACCGAGTTGTAGAAACAGCACATCATCTTTTTAAACAGTGGCAACAGTTATCAATAATCAAAATAGATCCAATTTTGCAATCGATTTTGTACTGGTCAGCTTCTTTACATGAAATTGGTTTAGGAATTAATTTTTCTAATATCCATAAACACTCTGCTTATATTTTACAAAATAGCAATATGCCAGGTTTTAATGAAGAACAACAATTCTTACTATCAACACTGGTTAAATACCATCGTAAAAGCTTAAAACTCGAAAATATTCCCTATTTTAGTTTATTCGAAACTAAACAAATCTATCCTTTATTACAGATATTACGTTTGGCAATATTAATCAATAATCAACGTTCGGAGACCTTAGATCCTAGCGTTTTTAAACTAGCAATCTCCAATAATGAACCTAACCATATTGAATTAACTATTGAACGTGAATTTGCTAAACAAAATCAGTTAATTTTATTAGATTTAGAGCAAGAACAACAATATTGGCAACAAAATAAACCGTGGCGGCTGGCTATAAAAATAACCGATTAATGATCATTAGTTGATCAGATAAAATTAAAGAATAACTATATATAATTGGATCATTCGACAGATAATATTTATAATTCGCGGATAAAATACCATAATTATAATTATATGAAACAGAAAAAACTGCTTATTTATAGCTTATTTTGTATAAGTTTGTTATATCCAGCTATTGTTTTTTGCCAAACTAATAGTCGATTAATCGTGACTATTAGTGATAAAAGTAATTTAGAAGGCATAAAAAACGAAGAAGGTAAATGGGTTATATCGCCTAAATACAAACAGATCATTCATCTATTTGATGATTATTATCATGTTCATACTGCAGATAATGAGACGTTAGATGAGCATCAATTATATCGTTTAAACTTAGATAAAAAGCAATTAGAGTTACAACCATTTTGTATGGTTGATGATTATAAAAATATTCTACAAGATCGTTGGATTGTTGTTGCCAAAAAACAGCATAACAAGTTACTCAAAGGATTGCTGGATATTAAACATCATCAACTCTCATTACCTCTAAAATATGATTCAGTTAAGATAGCAGAACCTTTTATCATTGTTCAGTTATATGATAAAAACCATAAAAATAGATATAGTGAAGTATATAATATAAAAGATCTTAAAAAACTATTCTATGGTTATGGCTACATTGCAATGAATGCAGATAACTTCCTTGTACAAAACTCAATATGTTCAGAAAAAGAAAATAATTTTTATGAATATAGCACAACAGATGAGAACAATGTTATGCAATATTGTTATCAAGTTTTTAATATTTATGATGCTCAAGGTAATAAACTATCAGTAACCTACTCAGATAGTTTATTAGATGATTTTAGAGAAAATAATCAAATAGCACCACAATAATAAAAACAATGATCTGGAATGAATAGCGAGTTAAAACAGACAATAAGTTGTGCTAGTAGCCATTCAATATTTTGACCGGATCAACTTTACAAGCTCTTCGTGCTGGATAATAACTAGCAATCAATGTTAAAACCATCGCAGTACAGAAAACAATAATAATATCGAGAAAATGAATCTCTGATGGTAAAAAGTCAATAAAATAGATATGGCTATTAAGTAACTGACGCCCTATTATTGACTCGATGAAACGAATAATATTTGATAACTGTAGTGAAATCACTACGCCAAGTACAACACCGATCATACTACCGACAAAACCGGATATGATACCGTACCAAATAAATACTTTGCTAATTAATTGATTACTTGCCCCTAACGTTTTTAAAATAGCGATATCTCTCTGCTTGTCTTTAACTGCTATCACCAATGTTGAAACAATACTAAAACATGCTACGCCAATAACAACAACCATTGCTAAATACATAATCTGTCGAATCATCTGAATATCATGATACATATAACCATAAGTTTGTTCCCAGCTACTGACATAGAGCGGAGTACTGATATCCATAGCTGCGTTATGCGTGATGTAATTAGCACGATATAAGTCGGTTACATTGACTTTAATACCTGTGACACTGTCACCTATATTTAGATACTGTTGAGCATCTGATAATGGGATTAAAGCGATATTGTTACCTAACGTACCACTAAAATCCATCAGCCCTGCCACATTCAAACGTACTCGTTTAGGCTGTTTAATTTGCCCCGATTCATCTGTCGTTGGAATGAGTAATGTTATCCAATCACCCTCTTTTACGCCTAATGATTTGGCTAATCCAACACCAATAATCATCTGTTTATTGTTGGCTTGTACTGTACTCCATTTATCATTAAGAACATATTGTGGCAGCGAGGTCATTTTTGTCTCTTTTTCAAGATCAACCCCTTGAACTTGAATAGCCTTCAATTTCGTCCCATTTTCCAATAATCCGGTAAAACTAACTAATGGTGCTGAAGCTTGAATTCCAGGTTTGCTATCAAGCTCTTTTTGTAACTCACGCCAATTTGTAAGATTATTTTGCGAATAAAACTCACCATGTGATATTACCGATAAAACACGATTTTTTAATTCACGCTCAAAACCATTCATGGCACTTAAGCCAATAATTAGCGCAGCAATACCAATGGCAATACTTAATGTAGATATAATAGAAATCAAAGACAACATACCACTTTGTTTTCTACCCTTCCTAAATTTTCGGGCTAAAAATAGTGCTAACATCGTTCTATTCACTCGCCAATAAGGTTAATGTCCCTTGAGACATGATATACTGCTGATCCATTTTTTTCGCTAAACTTAAATCATGAGTAACGACCAAAAAAGCAGTACCATGTTCCTGATTTAAAGTAATGAGTAAATCAAAAATAGTTTCGGCCGTTGCTTGATCCAAATTCCCCGTAGGTTCATCAGCCATAACAATGGATGGACGATTAATTAAGGCTCGACCAATGGCAATACGTTGACGCTCTCCTCCTGACAACTCAGATGGCCTATGTGCAGCTCGGTGTGATAAATTAACCGACTTTAACATATCAAGAGCTCGTTGTTGCGCTTCTTTAGCTTTTACTCCCGCAATCAGTAAGGGCATAGCAATATTTTCAAGAGCTGTAAAATCGGCTAACAGATGATGAAATTGGTAAACAAAGCCGATCTCTTTATTACGTAGCTGCGCTTTATTGACTTCTGATAAGGTATTAAGTGACTGAGACTTAAAAATCACCTCGCCAGAGGTCGGTTTATCTAAGCCGCCTAATAGATGTAATAACGTGCTTTTGCCTGATCCTGAGCTACCAATAATTGATGTCATTGCTTGAGCGTTGATTGAAAAATTGACGCCATTTAATACTTGCGTCGTCACCTTACCTTCTTGATAAGTTTTGCATAGATTAGTCGTTGAAATCAACGGTGAAGGGGTCAAATGAGTAGCATTATTCATAACGTAAAGCCTCTGCCGGTTGAGTATTCGCTGCACGATAAGCAGGATAAAGTGTTGAGATGATAGACAGCATTAATAATGCAACAAATATAGTAATAACTTGGACTGTATCAACGTCTGAAGGTAAACGAATACCTGAAAAGGTTAAACCTAAGATAGACATAATATCACTTAGATTATAAGCAATAACCCAACCAATTGAACATCCTAATAGCGTACCAATAATACCAGAGCTAGCTCCTTGAATTATGAAAATAAGCATAATTTTACCACGTGTTAATCCTTGGGTTTTTAATATGGCAATCTCATTTTGTTTTTCCATTACTAATAGGCTTAACGAAGTGATAATATTAAAAGCAGCTACAATTACAATTAAACTAATTAATAGCCCCATAACATTCTTTTCCATTTTTATTGCTTGAAACAGCTCACCACGCTTTTCTCGCCAATCATTAAAATGCAATCCATCAGGTAGCGTTGTCGTAACAAGCGATTCAATATTTAATGGATTATCGAGATACAACCGCCAACTCGTAATAGTATTTTGCGGATAACGCATCAATTTAGCAGCATCATCGATATTCAGATAAACAACCGATTGTTCAATATCGCGATTTGCTGAAAAGATTCCGGATACGGTAAAAATGCGTTGGCTAGGAATTCTTCCTACTGGCGTGATTTGACCAACCTCCGGTACGAGCAGCCGAATATTATCTCCCACTTGGACATTCAATAAATCGGCTAAATTACGTCCTAAAATAATATTATATTCTCCAGATTTTAAGCTTGAGAGTTCTCCCCAATAAATACGATCACTGATCGGATCAAATAGGTTCGGATCAACTCCAATCATGGTACTTAATGACAAGCTTTTGGCACTCTGCAAAATCACATCGCTTGTAACCAACGGCACAACATGCTGTACTTGGGGTAAATTAGGTAAAATTGATTGAGGATTAATTTGTGATGAGATACGGTTATTTTCACCAGTCACCTGGGCCTGAGGAATATATTGTAAGATATTTTTTTGCATCTCATTTTCGAAGCCATTCATCACTGACATAATAATAATCAGGCCAAATGAACCCAACATAATGCCAATCATTGATAACCAAGAGACAAATCGACCAAAACTATCTGATTTTTTGCTATATGCATAGCGTAAGCCAATAAAAAGAGGCAAAGGATGAAACATGTTCATTTCTCTTTAAAAATCAATAAAGTATAACACATTGATTTTTAAATATATAAATTATCATAGCTTATCATAATAACGATTATTAAGAACCATATCAAGTACAAAACGATTGTGATATGTTGATTTGTTAATTAATGAAACTACGCTATAATCTTAAACTAAATTCATCATCGTTTTTATCAATATTTATATGCCCAATATTACACTCCCAAAAGTATCTGGAGAGATCCAAGAGTTTGGTCAATTACTTGGTTCATCAATTTCGCTATTTTGTGCTGAAATACTCTCTCGTCATCAAGGCCCTGTGGTCATTGTTACTGATGATATGCAACAAACGGCTCGCCTACATGAAGAGCTCAAACAGTATTCATCATCACCATCGTCTCTTTTTCCCGATTGGGAAACCTTACCTTATGATAGCTTTTCACCACATCAAGATATTGTTTCTGAACGATTATCATGTCTATATCAACTCTCTTCGTTCAATAAAGGGGCTTTAATTCTTCCAATTAATACCTTAATGCAAAAAGTATGTCCAAGCTCTTACCTAAGCGGACATGTTTTTATTATGCAAAAAGGGCAAAAAATATCTCGCGAAAGCTTAAGAATTGAATTAGAAAATGCTGGATATCGTCATGTTAGCCAAGTGATGGAACATGGTGAATATGCAACACGAGGAGCACTATTCGATATTTATCCTATGGGAAGTGTTTCACCTTATCGACTAGATTTCTTTGACGATGAAATTGATAGTCTCCGTATTTTTGATGTTGAGACACAACGAACTCTTGATGAGATAGAGCGTGTACAACTCTTACCTGCTCATGAATATCCATTCGATAAAAGTGCTATTGAATTATTTCGTAGCCAGTGGCGAGAAAAATTTGCAGTCAGATTAGAAAGTGAAAGTATTTATCAGCAAGTCAGTAAAGGTATATTACCGACAGGGATTGAATATTGGCAGAGACTATTTTTCAATCAACCATTAATGTCACTATTTGATTATTTACCGAATAATACGCTTTTTATTACTACTCCTAATATTCATCTCTTTGCCGAAAAATATTGGCAAGATGTCAAACAACGCTACGAAAGTCGCAATGTTGATCCTATGCGCCCTCTTCTACCCCCAGAAGAGATTTGGTTAAAAGTGGAGGATATCTTTGCACAATTTAAGCAATATCCACGGTTGATTGTAAGTCCTGAAAAACTAACGACTAAAAAAGCAATTAATCTTGATTATCAAGCTTTACCTGAACTCGCTATTCAAATTCAACAGAAAGATCCTTATTCACATTTCCAAACATTTGTTAATAACTATCTTGGTAAAGTAATATTCTCTGTTGAATCACAGGGTCGCCGTGAAGCATTGCAAGATATTCTTAGTAAAATCAATATTCGACCTAAGTATCTTGAAAAGATTTCAGATCTTACTCAATATGATGAAAAATTTTATTTACTTATTGGTGCTAGTGAGCAAGGGTTTATTGATCTCGATAAACAGTTTGCTTTAATTACCGAAAATGAGCTACTCGGTCGTCGAATTATCCGGCGGAGAAAAGAGAGTAAGCAAATTATTAATACTGACAACTTGGTTCGTAGCTTAGCTGAACTGACTCCAGGTAAGCCAGTTGTTCATTTCGATCATGGTGTTGGTCGCTATGCAGGGCTGACAACACTTGAGACAGGCGGTATTACCGCTGAATATTTAATTATTTTATATGCTAATGATACAAAACTCTATGTGCCCGTTTCATCACTTAATTTAATTAGTCGTTACTCTGGTGGAGATGAAGAGAATGCTCCATTAAATAAATTAGGTACCGATGCGTGGACAAAAGCACGAGAAAAAGCGGCTGAGAAAGTCCGTGATGTTGCAGCTGAGTTACTTGATATTTATGCCCAACGAGAAGCAAAACCAGGGTTTCAATTCAAACAAGATCGTGAACAGTATGAGTTATTTTGTCAAGGATTTGCCTATCAAGAGACTGATGATCAACTTAATGCAATCGGTGCAGTTCTTGGCGATATGTGTGCTCCTGTCGCCATGGATCGCCTTGTATGTGGTGATGTTGGTTTTGGTAAAACAGAAGTCGCAATGCGCGCGGCATTTTTGGCTGTCATTAATCATAAACAAGTTTCGATGTTGGTACCAACGACGCTACTTGCTCAGCAGCATTATGAAAACTTTTTAGATCGATTTGCTAATTGGCCAATTCGTATTGAAGTGCTATCGCGTTTTAAAACAGCCAAACAGCAGCAACAAATTCTATTAGCTTTAGAAGAAGGTAAAGTTGATATCATCATTGGTACTCATAAATTATTACAAACCGATGTTAAATGGCATGACTTAGGGCTATTAATTGTTGATGAAGAGCATCGTTTTGGTGTTAGACAAAAAGAACGAATTAAAGCAATGCGAGCCAATGTTGATATATTGACCTTAACGGCAACACCAATACCTAGAACGCTAAATATGGCTATGAGTGGGATGCGAGATTTGTCGATTATTGCTACGCCGCCGGCAAGACGCTTGGCCGTTAAAACATTTGTTCGAGAATACGACAATTACGTGATTAGAGAAGCTATTTTACGAGAAATATTACGTGGAGGACAAGTTTACTATTTACATAATGATGTTGCTGATATTGAGAAAAGACAAGAGCAATTACAAGAGTTGATTCCTGAAGCAAGAATTGCTATTGGTCACGGTCAAATGCATGAACGCGATTTAGAACGAGTAATGAATGACTTCCATCATCAAAGATTTAATTTATTACTCTGTACCACAATCATTGAAACAGGAATTGATGTTCCTAATGCAAATACGATTATTATTGAACGTGCTGATAAATTTGGTCTAGCTCAGTTACACCAATTAAGAGGGCGAGTCGGTCGATCTTATCATCAAGCTTACGCCTATTTATTAACGCCCCCACCTAAGGCATTAAGTAAAGATGCTAAAAAACGTTTAGAAGCAATAGCTTCCTTAGAAGATCTCGGCGCTGGATTTGCTTTGGCAACACATGATCTTGAAATTCGAGGCTCAGGGGAACTGTTAGGTGAAGATCAAAGTGGTCAAATTGAAACCATCGGTTTTACACTATACATGGAATTACTTGATGAAGCGGTAAAATCTTTAAAACAAGGTAAAGAGCCATCGTTAGAATCATTACTTAATAGCCAGCATACTGAAGTAGAATTACGTCTACCAACATTAATTCCTGATAATTTTATTCCCGATGTGAATACTCGTTTATCGCTATATAAACGAATTGCCAGCATCGAAGAGCTTGATGAATTAAGAGAAATTAAAGTTGAAATGATTGATCGCTTTGGTTTACTGCCCGATCCCGTACAGTTTTTACTCGATATCACCAGTATTCGATATCATGCACAAAATTTAGGTATTAATAAAATTGAATTTAGCGATAAAGGTGGTTATATCGAATTCGGTGCTAATAACCGCATATCGATTAATTATTTGATTGGTGAAATTCAAAAATCACCTAAAAAGTACCGTTTAGATGGTCAAAATCGATTGAAGCTGCTTACAACGGGATTAGATAGACAACCGCGGATTGACTACATTAATAACTTATTAAGCCAATTTATGCTTAATTGTGAAAGTTAATATACTTTGAATTCAAGTTCCGCATATAAATAGCCCTACATTCAGTCCACCGTTATAACTGGTGGACTGAACTTAATTTTTTTAGATTTAATGAGATGTTGTTAATAGCAAGTATTCTATTGAATTGCTTGAGAAATAGTCTGGAGAATGAGATCAAACTCAGCATCAGTAAGATATAAACTATTAGTAATAGTTAACATCCGTTCAGCAAAATCTTCAGCATTAGGCATGACTTTTTGTGGTACAACTTGAGTAAGATAATGATAATGAGGTAAAGAGTAGATAAATAATCGACTCACCCCCAAAGGACCCTTCCATAATTGTTTAAGAATACGATCTCTCGCAATTTTATTTGGCAATAAAACCATTAAAAATGGCCATGTTCCTATATAGTTTTGGCCATCAGTGATAATTTTAATTGTTGGAATCATCTGCAATTGTTCAATACGCCTTAACGCTTGCTTTCGTGTCAACAATAAAAAGTCAGGTAAACGTTTTGTTGCATTAGCCGCAATTTTTTGTCGAAAATAACTAACCTGATGATAAGGTAAATTAAAGTCAAAATCATCCCCCACAGCCTCAATGAGTTTATTGTGGTTAAGCGCATGACGTCGTCCTTTGCCATAGACAAAATGGAGCCCTACTGGGTTATATAATGCGGTATAGCCGAATAATTCAATTAGTCGCCTAAATTCCCATATCAGCGATTTTGGAATAGTAGAGATTGTTTCAGCTAATTTTTGGCGAAGTATTGGATCCGTTGCGCTCACCAATCCCCCTTCATATAACGTTAACCCTTTACCAACAGCAAGGCTAAAAAATACGATATCACCCGTAGTTCCAACATTAGCGCCGAGTGCCTGAGCTGCATCCTCAATGACCGTAATCTGGTATACTATCGCTAAATTTTTAACTTGTTGAACGTCGGCAACCCGTCCACCAAGATGCGTTGGAATCACGGCTAAAACATCTTCACTCATCAATTCACTTAATTGCTTAAGATCAAACTCAAAAGAGTCTTTTGCTAAATCACATAAAACAATTTTTAGTCCGCAATGGTGAATTGCCAAAGCGACAAGTGGGCAAGTGTAGGCAGGAATCACCACTTGTTGACGCTTGGGATAAAGTTTTTTCAGTGTATTTAACGCAGCAACCAGCGCAATTGTACCAGAACAGGTCAATTCCAATGGTGGAAGATTAAACATAATACTAATACGTTGTGCTAAATTTTCATTTTTAGCAAACCAATCTTGCCAGATTATAGGTAACCCAGCCGTTGGTGGATTCTCATGATACTTAAAAATAGCCATAATTATTATGTTTATTCAGCATCATTCCCATGTTGCTGCTGAATATTTCGTTCAGCAAAAGCTAGGAAAATAATACCAATAACGATCAAAGCTGCACCAATTAATCGAAATAACGTAATTTGCTCATTGAAAATCCAGATGGAGACTAACATAACGGTAATTACTTCAAGATGCGATGCCGCAAATGCGGGGCCAACTGGTGCCTTTTTGAGTAATGTCATCCAGGTAAAAAAAGCGCCAATATAACCGATAATGGCAATATAAACCCAAGGCTGTGTAAATACCCTTACTAGCCATTCAATACTGGCTTCTAAAGGCTCTGCAGAGTTTGCGGTTAATTTAAAACTCGTTTGCCCCAGCGTATCAAAAAAAAGTAATAGAGCAAAACCAATAAGATAAAATTTACGCATTAAGACACTCCTACAAAAATAACACCAGCTGTAATAAATAACATACCGATTATACGATCACGAGTCAGTAACTCTTTAAATAATAAACGTCCAACAACCATAATCACAATAATATTGATTGATCCAAGTAAGATACCTTGTGAAAGTGGAACTAATGTCAGGAACCCTAGCCATAACATAAACTCAGCGAGATAAGATCCAATCCCAATCCATAACCAATAATTACGTAATAAATCGATCCAATAATAGTAGCCATCTCGATTACTCGGACTGATCGCTGCATACTTAAAGGCAATTTGGCCAATTGTGTCAAAAAATATATTTAAGACCCAAAGAATAATCACTAAAGAAGACATCATTTTCTATCCCTAAAAACACCTATCAATAAGGATTGTTTCAATTTCAAATTAATATTATAAAATAAGATAACTGCATTATAAAATCATTTATCAATATACAATTACATTCATGATTTTAGCTGCTAATCATACTCATAAATATCCTTGAAAACTACCGTAGCCTTTTATTCTACAACAATATTTTTATAAAATTCTCAACAATAAATGATATTTTTATGAAAATTTCGATATCATCTATTATGATTAATTTTCCTAACTATCCTTACTTATCTTGCTCATAAGATTTTTTAAAGCGATAATAACCCAAACGGCTATCTATAAACATTGATAAATAAGATTAATAAGGGTATTGAGTAATGAAAAAAAGCATTATTGCAGGTAGCGTTGTCGCTGTCTTAGCGCTTGGTTATATTGGTGCTTCATGGTATACAGGAAACGTGATTCAAAAGCAATTTGATGAAAAGATCGTTCAACTAACAGAGAAAATCAATACTAATAAAGCATTATTTAATCTTGATATTCAATACAGTGATTACAATAAAGGTATTTTTTCTACTTCATTTCATCTAGAAGTCGTGGAACTGAATAGTAAAGAAATATTATTTAATGATGATGTAATGATTTACCATGGTCCTTTCCCTTGGAATAATATTAAATCAGCTGACTTTTCACCCAAAATGGCTGTAGTTTATGCACAGTTATCGCAGCAGACGAATAAAGAACTTTGGCAAGCGGCTGGTAATAAACCGTTTGCGACCATCAATATTGATGTTGACTATAGTCAAAATACACAGCTCGTTATAAATAATGAACAACTCAATTATCGGGATCAGTCTGATAGACTGATTTGGCAGATAACCCCAAATACCCTATTCGCTTCTATCGACAATAATTATCACGATATCTCATTAGAGTCTCAGATAGCACAATTACAACTGTATAATATTTATGGTCAAGTTGTTACCTTTAATAAGATGGACTATACTGGACATTTTTCAAGTCAGGACTATATTAATTTTCAAGGTACTCAAAATATCACTTTAGAGAATATTGCAATACAAGATGATATTCAATCTGAGCAGATAGTAAATCTGAATCAAGTATCAGTAACAGCATCATCAGAAAAACAGAGTGATAATCAAGCTCACAAGTGGTCATTAACTGCAAATAAAATCATGCTTGGACAACAAGATCTTGGACAAGGTGAAATAGAGTCAAGTTATAGTATCAAAGATGATGAAATCGGTAATAAAACGCTCAATATTGCATTAGAAAAATTACGTTTACAAAATCAACAAGGTAATTTAGATGCAGCGTTTAAACTTAGTCTTATGGGCGACAGTTTAGCATTTGATCAGCTTTATGAAGGTAATGTGTCACTTATGGAGGCAAACGCTAATTTACCACTACAACCGCTTACTTATTTAGTCGCTCAAATAGCTAAACCAAATCAGCCGACGCCTGATGAAAAAGATCTTTTATCAGCACAACAATCGATAATGCTCATTAGTCAGCTACTATTGGCAAATTATCCTTTTGCACAAGTGAATATGTATGAACAAGATGATACCCAAAATGGTATATCAATTGATTTGTATTATTCCAGTGAGGAGAAACAAGCTAGGTTGAAAGGTCAACAAGTGACGCCTGAGCAATTTTGGCATAAACTAGAAAAAAATAGACTTCCTCGTTTTTAGTCTAGTAAATCGGCAACTGCAATAATATGTTGCCGATTTTAATCAAATAATTTAAACCCACCATTTTTTTACACCATAATCATACTTTACAGCAAAATTATAACGAAAATTAGCTACTGAGTTAACTGTTTTTGAGCTAAGACACGTTCAACAGTATCAACTATTGCCTGAGTTTGTGAATCAATTTCAATATTAACAAAATCGCCAACCTGTTTATCACTTAGTGTTGTAATGGATAATGTCTCAGGAATAAGATGAATCGAAAAACAGTTATTATCGATATTTCCAACGGTCAAACTTGCACCATCAACACCAATAAACCCCTTATATAAAACGTATTTAACTAGTTTCACTGGGAGCTCTAAAACCATTTCGCAATTTGTTGCAGTCTTATTAATATTCGTAATTTTTGCAACACCAGAAATATGTCCAGACATCACATGACCACCAATTTCATCACCATATTTTGCACTACGTTCAATATTGACTAAGTCACCAACTCTTTTATCACCTAATGTTGTTAAAGCTAGAGTTTCTTGCATAATATCAAAAGTGACAACGTCACCATTAAATGCTGTAATAGTTAAACAACACCCGTCATTTGCCACTGAAGCCCCGATCGTCAGATTTGCGGTTAATGCTTGGGGAAGTTTGACTTGATAAGTCCTTAATTTATCGTTATCTATAATATCAACAATTTGACCGACACCTTGTACAATTCCAGTAAACATAAAGACTATTCCTATAAATAAACTCGATTAGATTATTCTACCATTAAATTGCTGTAAAGCCATCATCCCCTATTGATAGTATATCTCTTAAGAGAATTTACGATTATTCAAATACCTTTATTCAATATTTCGAATTATAATATCTAAAATTAGTTTTACTTCTGACAAGGATATCATATGTTAAAACCCATTATTGCCATCGCTATAGGTTCAACAATTGGTGGTGTATTTCGTTGGATTTTATCCAATAAATTTAATAGTTTATTTGTCATCCCATTTGGCACATTATTATCAAATTTGATTGCTGGCTATATTATCGGCTTTGCTATGACTTTTTTAGCTAATTCACCAACTATTTCACCTGAGTGGCGTTTATTAATTATTACCGGATTTTGTGGTGGCCTATCAACCTTTTCAACGTTCTCAGCTGAGATTGTGATGTTCTTACAAAAAGGTCAGATTACCTTAGGACTCAGTACTATTGCAGTGCATGTTATCGGCTCTATTTTGATGACATTACTCGGTATTTTTAGTTATCAATTAATTAAGGGTATGTAATTTATAAAATAAATATAGATAATCTATATCTATTAAAATTATTTAATCAGCTATTTACTTCATAATAATACTGTATTAATATACACTGTATATTAATACAGTCATGAGGTAATTATGTTAACAATAAATAAACTAAAAACATCAAACGGAATCTATCTACCCAAAGATCATCAACTTGACTTGGTCAATTTTGAATCACCTTTACAACAAGTATTACAAGAACAAGCTCTATTATTACGTTTATTAAATCAGCAAAATAGATGGCAGTTCTGGATCTCAGCAAGACCGATGTTAAAAAGATCATGGATTTCGCAATCAGGACTGAGTGAACAAAAAGTGATTCACTTACCTAATGCGAATCCGACTAATATGGTAGCTCTTATTGAAAAGGCGTTATTAAGTAAAACGGCTAGTTATATTGCAGCTTGTATTGATACACCTTTATCTAATAGTGAAAAATATCGTCTACAGCAAGCGGTCAAAATAAGCGGTACACACCTGTTTTTAATTGATGATAATTACCTAAATTATCATGACTTTATGACAATGTCCCTGACCGTCAATAATATTCACTAATCGCTATTTTGATTCTTATTTTAATCACGTTATCAGTTAACTAACTAACGTAATTAAACTCTCTTATTATCTATTGTTTACAATATCTATAACCAATAACACCCGCATATAGCGGGTGTTGATGAATAGCAGTTATTTAAATTAATTATCTAATGTAGAATTAATCATCCAAAGCGCTTTTTCTAAATGAGCGATGTTATCTTCAGCAATTGCGATAGTACCAAAATCATTGACTTCATCAGCATATTGACGCAATTTTACAAATTCATCTTTCAAATAGACATAAGCATCTTTAACGGCTGCTATCACCTCTTTTGGTGTATAGCTATCTTGAGCGACTTTTGGTGCTTTTGCGGTTTCTAGCAACATTTTTTGACAAGTGATAGCTTTCCCTCCCACTTGTAACGCCCTTTCAGCTAAATCATCAAATAAATCTGACATTTGCTCATAAGCTTTTTCTGTATACTCATGAACTGCAAAAAATTGCATACCTTTTACATTCCAGTGATAATCATGAAATTTAACAAATAATGAGTGAGAATCCGCTTGTAACTGATTGAGTTGTGTAATAACCTTTGACATACTGACTCCTTAATATAATTAAATAGAATTGTTAAAAATGATTATAAGATAAATTCTTTTCTAATCTTTATGTGTAAATTATACCTATTAATTATTTATTATAAAATAGTTTAAAACTATGGGTTTAATTGTTTAATACAAATTGTCATCAATAATTTATACGTAACTTATTTTTTATGCTCATCTTTTGCCCCTGTAATAATAGCATCTCGTCAATCAATATATAACATAACATAATTAACGTTGTTCTCACATTTAAAACTAGGTGCATTAAAATGAGACTATTATTAGCGTATAATAAAAGAAATGACTAAGAAGGATATATAATGCGACTGAAATTACAACATTTAACTACGTTAACCGCTATTCTATTAGCGTTATTCGGTATTTTTTTGACTATCACTTTACCTATCTCAAAAACGGTCAGAACACTGTTTGCTCTAATCAATCAATACAACTTATCGAATAATAGTGCTCTAATTTCAGCCATTGAAGACTATACTAAATCGACTATTATTTTTATTATCCTTATGTGGATATTTTTTTATCTTTATAAAAATTATAAAACATATATCAATAGTTTTCTTAAAAAACATTTTTTAATTATCAAAGGATTTGGCATTTTATATGTTGCAATACTGGCTATAGTGCCCGTTCTAAAAACCTCACTAAATTCTTATGTGCAATTAACACCCTATCACCATATCTTTATCTATTTAGTGATTATTATTGTCTTTTTCTGTGTGTTCATTTCCAGCTTTGATGAAAATATTATGAGTAAACAGTTTCGTATCGCTGAAATATTAGTGTGTCTATTTCTTTGCATGATGGGATTAGGATTATTTTTCTTTTTAATGTCTAGTCCGAATTAGCTTAAGATTTAAGGCATTACATTGTTAATAGATAAGTAATTATATTATTTAGTTAAATGTAATTTTGGTTAGCTAAAAAGTGATGTAGTGTTAAATAATCATGAGCACTTAATGAGATGAAATCAGTCAT
Organism: Orbaceae bacterium BiB; assembly: GCA_036251205.1. Taxonomy (NCBI): domain Bacteria; kingdom Pseudomonadati; phylum Pseudomonadota; class Gammaproteobacteria; order Orbales; family Orbaceae; genus Orbus; species Orbus mooreae. The sequence goes on from CP133958.1 coordinate 482,199, forward strand.
ATTTACGACTGATTTATCAGTTGGAAGTCGTTTAATAAATTAATAAAAATAGTAATGGAGAAAATGTCTATGTGTGACGAAATGATAGTATCCCAATTCCCTGATGCAATAATTTGTTCAGATGTGAATGGTAAAATAATCAGATGGAATGACGCTGCAGTCAACATATTCGGTTACAGTGAACAAGAAGCTCTAGGTGCCAGTCTTAATTTAATTATTCCACCACATCTACAAGATGCCCACTGGCACGGTTTTTATGCCGCGGTAAAAAGTGGCTATGTAAAGCATAAAGGTGAAGTTATTTTAACAGGAGCTATGCATAAAAATGGTACTCGTATTTATGTCGATATGATCTTTGGTTTATTAAAAAATGATCAAGGAGCCGTTGCTGGCGTGCTAGCTTCAGCGAGAGAAAATCACAGCAAATCCAAATAATTTTATCTAATTCAATCCTAGGTCTATCTGCTCACTATGGTTTAAATCAATTAGTATATTATCGAGTAAGCACTTAGACTTCAGGCTTAATAACTGAGGTAATATTGCTTATCACGCTATTTATTTAGTATTAGGATCACAAATAATCTATTTTAATGACGAGCGTTCGATTAAAATCGGAGTCAGGGTGAGAATTATATGCTCACTATCCTTATGCTGTATTCTATTTAACAGAGTTTCAACAGCTAATTGTCCTAATTCATCTTTTGGCTGATGAATCGTAGTTAATGGCGGATTCATATATTGGGCAAGTTCAATATCATCATAACCAATTATCCCTATATCCCATCCAACATTCAAACCTGCTTGAGTTATGGCATGATAAGCACCAATTGCCATCGCATCATTACAGCAGAATACTGCATCAGGTGGATCTGTTAAAGCAAGTAATGACTGCATAGCCTGAACACCAGAAGCGAATTTAAAGTCACCTTCCACCTCATAGTCAGCATAAATTTTAATATCAGCTTCAATTAAGGTATTACGATAACCTTGTAAACGAAATTGAGCTTGAGGATTATTTAATGGCCCAGTAATACAAGCTATTTTTTTATAACCTTTATCAATTAAATGATTGACGGCCAATGTTGCACCATGTAATGAATTATCACGAATAATGTCACAAACATGATTAAAAGGAGTCCAATCCATCATAACCATCGGTAAAGAGGGATAACGCTCGAATATTTCATTCGGTATTAAATGTGCCTCAGCACATAATACCAATAAGCCATCCACTTTTTTCTGTAATAACGCTTCAATATTATGAGTCATCCGCAAAGGATCACCTTCGGTATTGCATAAAATGAGTTGATACCCCAATTCATAGCAACTACGTTCAACACCTTGCACAACTTCAGAATAAAAAGGATTATTACTTTGAGTCAATAGCATCCCAATAGTACGAGTCTCCTGTATTTTTAAACTTCGAGCTAATGCCGACGGCGCGTAATTCAGTTCAATAATTGCAGCTTCAATGCGTTGCCGTATTTCAGGGCTTACATAGCGACTATTATTAATCACATGGGAAACAGTAGATGTTGAAACATTTGCTAAACGAGCAACATCCTTCATCGTTGTCAACGTTATAATCCTCTATTTTATTTAATATACTTGATCAGTTTAGCATTCCGAGTGTTGTTTAATAAAGTTTTCGATCTCTTTTCGCCAAGGTACTGACGATTGAGCCCCAGCACGAGTAACCGCAATTGCTGCTGCAGCATGAGCATATTGAACAGCACTGACTAGTGATTTATCTTCTAATAAAGCAGTGACTAGCATACCGTTAAAGGTATCACCTGCCGCAATCGTATCAATAGCATTAACTTTATAACCGGTAATAAGTTGCCCTTGACCTTCTACACTGATCCAAGCACCTTTACTACCTAATGTTATAATCACTATTGCAATGCCTTTATTATGCAAATAATTTGCAGCATTTTCTGCATCATGGGTATTCTTAACCTCAATTCCAGTTAAAAAATGAGCTTCCGTTTCATTAGGTGTAATAACATCGATATGTTGTAAAATTTCATCTGATAATTTTTGTGCAGGAGCAGGGTTAACAATCACTTTGGTATTGTGTTGTTTAGCCAATTTGACGGCTGTTTCAATGGTTGATAGTGGTGTTTCTAACTGCATTAAAATAGCATCAGCATTTATAATATCTTGATGATAATTACTTAGATATTCGGGAGTAACTGCACTATTTGCACCCGCATAGATACCAATTTCATTCTCGCCCTGTTGATTCACAAAAATTAATGCAACACCTGTTTTTTCATTAGGGATCTGTTTGACTGAGCCAACATTAATACCATCTTGTTTTAATTGTGCACAAACCTGTTTACCCATTTCATCGTCACCCACAGCTGCGATAAACTGAATATCAGCACCGGCACGACCCGCAGCAACAGCTTGATTAGCACCTTTTCCCCCAAAAGCAATTTGATACCCATGACCAGTTATGGTCTCACCTGGTTTAGGGAATCGGGTCGTATTTAAAATATGATCAATATTAATACTACCCAATACTATTAATTTCTTTGCCATTTTAACGATCCTCGGGTTAATAAAACATATTGTTCTATTGTAAGATACAACAATAAGTTCTATATCAGTAGCGATATGGCGGTAAATACTACCGCCATATTATTACACATTATTTAGTAATTAATTTTAACTCAACTGGAATTTCAGTAGCGACTTGCTCGCCTTTAATTATGCTATTTGCAGTCTCTACGCCCATTGCACCAATTAACTCAGGTTGTTGAGCAACAGTAGCAGCTAAACGACCTCTTTCAACCGCCTTAATACCATCATCAGTACCATCAAAACCAATAATCATGATATTTTTGATACCCGCCGCTTGAATAGCTCTCATTGCACCTAGGGCCATTTCATCGTTTTGAGCAAAAACAGCTTGTACATTAGGTTGTGAAGTTAATAAATTTTGCATCACATTCATCCCCTTCGCCCTATCAAAATCAGCGGGTTGTGAAGCCAGTAGCGTAAATTGGTATTCTTGTAATGCTCGATTAAAGCCTTCTCCTCTTTCTCGTGCTGCTGAAGTGCCTGTGATCCCCTCAAGCTGGATAACTTTCGCATCTTTACCTAACTTCTCGACAATATAATCACCAGCCATTTTACCACCAGCAATATTATCAGAAGCAATATGGCTAATGACATCACCCTTATTCGATGCACGATCTAATGTGATCACTGGAATATTTGCTTTATTAGCCGCTAAAACAGCATTACCGACCGCATCAGAATCAGTTGGATTGATTAGGATCACTTTTGGATTTTTAACAATCAGATCTTCAACATTAGCAAGTTCTTTAGCCGGATTATTTTGTGAATCTAAAACAATAAGATTATAACCAAGCTCATCGGCTTTCTTTTGGGCTCCATCTTTTAAAGTCACAAAAAATGGATTATTTAAAGTCGAAATAACTAATGCAATATTCTCTTTAGCAAATATTTGGGCTGAAAGGGTTAAGCCTAACGTTAATGCTGAAGCATACGTAACAAATTTATTGAATTTCATATAAATAAACCTCGTTTAATGGTTAGTGTTTTTTATAAAAAGTTATAGAAATGCGCTGATTAACCGCCCCAATACTATTTACTCGTTTTGTTATCAACTAATACTGCAAATAAAATGACCGCCCCTTTTACAATCATTTGATAATAAGGATCAATTTCAAGTAAATTTAAACCGTTATTTAATAAACCAAGAATTAATGCACCAATTAAGGTACCAATAATCTTTCCTCTTCCTCCAGACATACTTGTGCCACCAAGTACAACCGCCGCAATAGCATCCATTTCATAACCCGTACCTGCATTAGGCTGAGCCGATGATAATCTAGCAACCTCAATCGTACTTGCTAATGCACACAGTAGACCACACATTGCATAGACTGCAATTTTAACGCGATCAACATTAATACCAGATAAACGGGTTGCTGCTTCATTACCACCTAGTGCATAAATATAACGACCTAAACGTGTATATTTAAGCATGTACCAAGCGATAATAAATACAATAGCCATAATCCAAATAGGTACCGGTATTCCTAAAATCTGTCCAAAACCAATCCATTCAAATAACTCAGCATTGTCACTCATACCTAATGAAATTGGACTTCCTTTGGTATATACCAGCGTAACACCACGTAAAATAAGCATCATAACCAGTGTAGCAATAAAGGCTTGCAATTTACCTTTAGCAACAATAATCCCAGTACTTGCACCAATCGCGGCTCCGATCGCCAACACAGCGGTAATCGCAAGAAATGGAGAGATATCTGCACCAATAATTGATGCGGCAATAGCTCCCGTTAAAGCAAATAATGATCCAACGGTTAAATCAATGCCTGATGTTAAAATAACTAAAGTCATTCCCACGGCAATAATCGCATTAATGGAGGTCTGTTGTAGAATATTAAACAGATTATTTAATGTGAAAAAATGACTATTCAAACTTGATACTAAAATCACCAATACCAATAACGTAATCAATGATTTTTGTTCGATAAGCAGACGTTTAATATTTATCGTGTGCATTAATTTATCTCCTGAGCTTTGCCAACGGCAGCTGCCATTAAAATTTCTTGTGTCGCCTCTTTTCGTAAATATTCACCGGTAATTTTTCCTTCATGCATCACCAAAATACGATCACTCATCCCTAGTACTTCCGGCATTTCCGACGACACAATAATGACACACAGTCCTTGTGCCTTAAATTGGTTAATTAATTGATAGATCTCTTTTTTTGCGCCGACATCCACACCGCGTGTAGGCTCATCAAGAATCAGTACTTTAGGTCGGGTCATTAGCCCTTTAGCAATCGCTACTTTTTGTTGATTACCCCCAGACAAATAACCAATAATTTGGTTCATTGACGGTGTTTTAATATTGAATAGATTAATAAAATCACCGACTGTAATTTTTTCTTCTTGCAGATTTAATTTACCAGCTTTATTACTAAAATAGTTCAATGCTGTCAAAGACATATTCTCTTTAACCGACATACCAAGTACTAAACCATCTTTTTTTCTGTCTTCTGAAATATAGACGATTCCATTCATTAAGCCATCTTGAGGTTTGGTATTGTTAATGGATTGACCAAATAGACTAATTTGCCCTGATTTTACTGACATCGCACCATAAATCATTTTCATTAACTCAGTACGGCCCGAGCCCATTAATCCACAAACACCTAAAATCTCCCCTTCATGAAGGGTAAAATTAACATTATGAATGTCTTTACCGCATAAGTTATTAACGTGTAAGGCAACTCGTCCCGGTTCTTGTTCAATATGAGGATACTGTTCTTCTAATTTTCGACCAACCATCATTTCAATCAGTTCATCTTCATTTAGTTCGGTAACTGATTTTTCACCAATAAACTGACCATCTCGTAGAACTGTCACATCATCACAAATGGCAAAAATCTCTTTTAATCGGTGAGAGATATAAACAATGCCACACCCTTGCGATTTAAGATCATTAATCACATCAAATAAAGCGGCGGTTTCAGTATCAGTTAAAGCATCAGTAGGTTCATCCATAATAATAATTTTAGATTGAAAACTCAGTACCTTAGCGATTTCAACCATCTGCTGTTGACCAATAGATAACTCGCTGACAAGACGTTTACTATCATAATTTAGATTTAATCGTTGTAGTAAGCGATCGGCTTCTCGATAAGTTTTTGTCCAATCGATACGACCTAAAGCATTGGTAAATTCACGTCCTAAAAAAATATTCTCAGCTATCGATAGTTGAGGAATGAGGTTTAGTTCCTGATGAATAATTCCAAGTCCAGCTTCTTGAGAAGATTTAGGTCCATTAAAATTGACCTCTTGGCCAAGATATTCTATTCGCCCAGCATCTTTTTTATAAATACCGGTGAGGACTTTCATCAGGGTTGACTTACCCGCACCATTTTCACCAATTAACGCCATCACTTTTCCAGCATAGACAGAAAGGTTAACACCTGATAGCGCTTTAACTCCCGGAAATGATTTTTCAATTTGATGAACATGAAGTAATGTTTGCATGTTAATCCCTATCTAATGAATTAAATCAGATGCAATTAAAATGTGACGCCAGATTGCAAAATAATATTTGCATAGGGAGTACATTCACCCGTTCGAATAATTGCTTTAGAATTTGCGGTAGCAACTTTAAATTGCTCATGACTCATAAACTCAATAACAATCTGATTATGTTGTGACTGTTCTAATAAAGTAATCTGCTCAATAATTTGTGTATAAATAGCGGGATTATATTGTTTAATCTCTTCAGCTAAGATCACCTTTTCGACTTGCATTTCTGTTACGACAATATTAAGGACTTGTAAAAAAGAGGGAATGCCTTTAGTTAAGGCAAGATCAATTCTATGTGTTGAATCTGGGATGGGTAATCCTGCATCACCAATAGTAATTGCGTCAGTATGCCCCAATTTAGAAATTGTTTGGCAAATTGAGGAGTTTAATAGCGAACCTTTACGCATATGCTTTAATTTCCTATCAATTAATATCATCGAAACGTTTCGATGACATCATAATGAAGTAATGAAAATAAAATTCAATAAACAGTTTAAACAAATGTGATCTAGTTCAAATTAAAATATTATTTTTGCAAACAGTAAAAGTCTTCTTAAAAAAATTGAAAAATCGGAATTTAATGAATAAAAAACGTCAATATTCAATATAAAAGCACTTTTATCTAAATTTAAAAGTGTAATTTAATTAAATTGTGCGTATTATAATCATCAAAAATGGATGGAGATTATAATGAAATATTTTAAATTACCAGTTAAACTACAAGCGACATTACTTGCTGCTATGATTGGAGTAACAGCCGTTGCTGATGCTTGTACTCGAGTTGTTTATTTAGGTGATGATCAACAGGTTATTACAGCAAGAACAATGGATTGGAAATATGAAATTGCGACCAATTTATGGATATTTCCACGTGGTATGGTTCGTGATGGCGGTGTAGGTAACCACTCTTTAACTTGGACATCAAAGTATGGTAGTGTAATCGCCTCTGGTTATGATATTTCAACAACCGATGGTGTAAATGAAAAAGGTTTAGTTGCCAATTTATTATGGTTGGCAGAATCAGAATACCCAACAAATGCATCACCGAGCCGCTCATTATCTGTTTCAATTTGGGCACAATATATGTTAGATAATTTTGCCTCAGTTGATGAAGCAGTTAGCTACCTTAAGGCGAATCCTCTTGATGTTTTGACCGACAAAGTACCTGGCCAAGACCGCTTAGCAACATTGCATCTCTCATTATCTGATGCGACGGGTGATAGTGCTATTATCGAATATATAAATGGTGAACAAGTTATTCACCACAGTCGAAGCTATCAGGTTATGACCAATTCACCCACCTATGATAAACAACTTGCCATAGAAGAGTATTGGAAAGGTGTGGGTGGACTTACCTTTTTACCAGGTACCAATCGAGCGGCAGATCGCTTTGCAAGAGCAGCATTCTATATTGATAGTATTCCAAAACAGTTAGATCCAAATACAGCTGTAGCCAGTGTATTTAGTATTATTCGTAACGTATCGGTTCCTTTTGGATTAACTTCCGAGTCATCACCGGAAATATCATCAACTCGCTGGCGAACCCTGTACGATCACAAACGTGGGTTATACTTTTTTGAATCAGCATTAACACCAAATATCTTTTGGACTGATTTAAATAAAATTGATTTCTCAGCTGAAACGGGCAAAGTCAAAGAGTTAGAACTTGGACGAGAACAACGTAATATTTTCTCGGGTGATGCCACAGCACTATATAAAGAAAAACAACCATTTGTTTTTCTAGGACTTACTGAGGAGCAGTTAAATCATTAATTATTTATCAACTAGATGATTAAATGATACATGAGCTATTCGATAATAGTTGAGCAAAGACAGTTTAGTTGTCTTGCTCAACGGCTGTCAAATAGCCATTTTTATAAGTGGACTTCATTAATTGTTTCCCTTGTTCGTTCCAGCTGAACCAGATGCCTTGCTTCTCATTATTTTTGTATCGCCCTTCTTCTTGCTTTTGCCCATTTTTATACCACGTTATCCAAATGCCTTCTAACTGATCATCTTTAAAATAACTCTGTTGTTGTTTAGCTCCATTTTCATACCACCAATACCATTGACCTTGCTTCTGAGCATCAGTGTAGTGACCTGCTATCTTTTTATTTCCATTCGCATACCACCATAGCCAATCACCTTCTCGTTGCTGATTTTTATAATCTCCTTCGCTCTCTTTTTGACCATTTTCATACCACCAACTTGATCGCCCTTCTAAAATACCGTTTTGATAATGAGCTTCAATATTCTTTTGACTATTTTCATACCAAATAATCCAAAGACCATGTGCTTTACCGTTTTTAAAATCAATTTGTTGAAACAGACTCCCATTTCGATTCCACCAAATCCAAATACCGTCTTGATTTCCGGCTTTATAAGTACCTTGTATATTTTTTTGTCCATTTTCGTAATAAGTAATATAAGCGCCATCGGGTTGAGTTGAGGCAAAACTGCGATTTACTAACAAAAATAGTATGATAAAAAAGATCAGACAATAAGATATTTTGTTATTCACAATTTGTGATCCTTATATTCTGCGATCGAATTTCTAGAGTTTTCATCACGACTCCAAATTATTTTTTTAAATAATTGTGACTAAATTTTACGCCTAATCTATTAAATAATATCAGTTGTAATTTTATCTATTTATTTTCAATTGTGTTATTAAATTATAGAAAGTGCAAAATTTTATTAATGGATTATTAATTCAAAATCATAAAAAATGACTTTATTTAGTTGAGAATGGATAATTTTTTTTAGATTTATAAATTTAACTATATGATTTAATTTATTTTTAAAAATAAATGTCATTGAGATTAAGAACTAACTTTTCTTTTTGAAAGCGTATTTTTTTACTACCCAGTATATCAATAAATAGTAATAGTATTTACATTAACCCACAAAGCAAACCTTGTATGTTATTTAACCTTATATATTTATGCTAAAATTCAATCAATAATAGTCGATATCTCTTTTTTAAACTAGAGTTTAGAATTTGTTTAATATGCTTAAAAACATTAATTTCCATAATAATGGTGTGTTCTTTTTAACCACACTCATTAACTCAGCAATTTGTTATACTTTATACGGTCTGGTTGGCGCTTTATTTGGCGTAATAACAGTACTCTTTGCTAACATCGTTTATCAAGCTAATGATGAGAAAAACAATGTTTTTTATATGGTATTTCTACTATCAATGATTATCGTTGGCGGTAGTGTGGGTTACTTTTTAAAACTATCAGGGCCCTTTTATCTATTTTTATTTGCGACTACCTATTTTTATTATATAACCTTTAATAAAGATCCTTTTATTGATCGCGTTATGCCATTTTTTATTATATTTTCTTGTATGGCGACAACATTAACAACGGTTTCGATTCAGCTTCCACTATCTTTTTTTACAGGAATTTGTGTTAGTTTAGGCGTACTGACGATACTTAAACATAAAAAATATGATAATAATGCTTTTAGAAATGGACTATTTTCCAGAGAGCTATATCAAAGTGATCATCGTTTAGCTTTACGGGCATTTATTTATACTAGTTTCCTATTTTTGAGTTTAGCGATTCCTGATTATTTGGGATTATATCGTGTTTTTTGGGCTCCACTCACTTTTGCGGTATTGTTACGACCAATGGAAGTAAATATTATCAAAAAAACAGTGCATCGATTTTTAGGAAGTCTGCTTGGAGCCATCTTGGTTTCATTCTTATTCCATTTTTTATTATTAAAAAATATCTATATCGATCTGACACTGATTTCTATTGTGATCTTTTTGATGCCAAGCTTTTTACAATCACAAAACTATTTGATTAAAACCTTTGGTATCACAATATTTGTACTTTTATTACTTGAAGAAGCTGATTTTTGGCAAGATCCAACCTACCTGTTACCTATTTCAAGAATCTATGAAACATTACTCGGTGGTAGTCTGGCAATTTGCGCTAGCTTAGTGCTAAAACGCGTACGGAAATAACATCATGATAAAAAAAGGACAGTTAAATCAACTTGACTGCCCTTTTTTTAGAATTGACCAAAATCTTATAAGCAGTGTGCCCTAACTGTTTTTCCTTTAATTTTGCCTTGTTTAAAATAAGCTACAGCTTTATTAATTATTGTTTTATCAATCGCCACATAAGAATATAAATCAGTGGTCGTTATTTTACCTATTTTACTATTATCTAAACCCGCATCCTTAGTCAATGCACCTAAAATATCACCGGCCCTAACCTTATTTTTCTTACCTGTTGTAAGCAGTAAGGTTTGCATCTGTGCAGTAATAATTCGAGATTGATCAATATTAAAATTGCTCAACGTTTGCCAATCAATTTTAATATTATTTAAGGCTTCTAACAGATTAGCTTTAGGCATCTCATTCGCTGCAACAAGTGTGATAGCTAATCCCGTTTGCCCTGCTCGTCCTGTTCGGCCGATACGATGAACATGAACTTGTGGATCATAGGATATTTGATAATTAATGACTAAATCGAGCTCTTTGATATCTAATCCTCGTGCAGCAACATCAGTTGCCACTAAAATAGTTCGGCTTTTATTGGCAAATTGTAGTAAGACCTGCTCCCGATCTCGCTGTTCTAAATCACCATGTAATGCGATAACGCTAAATCCCAGTTTACGGAGGTAAGTATCAACATCCTGACAGGCTTGCTTAGTATTACAAAAAATAACCGCTGATTGTGCACTATGATCAGTCAATAATTTAGCTAATGTTTGTTGTCGATGATGTTCTTCAACTTCATAAAAAATCTGCTTAATTTGATTATTAACATCATCAACAGTGATAAATTCAGCCTGCTGTTGAATTTTTTGGCTAATCATCGCAATATTATCTAAATAAGTTGCCGAGAAAAGTAACGTCTGTCTCTGCTTCGGTGTATTAGCAATAATATTGATAATATCCTCTTCAAATCCCATATCGAGCATTCGATCTGCTTCATCTAAAACCAGAAAATCTAATGAGTCCAATTTCAGCGTTTGTTTGTGTAAATGATCTAATAATCGCCCAGGTGTTCCAACAACAATATGCGCACCGTGTTCCAGAGACGTAATTTGCTGAGCAATTGGTACCCCACCACATAGTGTTAAAATTTTAACGTTACTCATTAATCGAGCTAATCGGCGTAACTCATTAGCGACTTGATCAGCTAATTCTCTGGTTGGACAAATAACGAGTGCTTGTACTCGATAGTTTTCAATATTTAAACCATTCAATACACCAAGTCCAAATGCCGCGGTTTTACCACTGCCCGTTTTAGCTTTAGCGACAATATCTTTACCGGCTAAAATAATTGGTAATGCTAATCCTTGAATCGGTGTCATTTCACTATATTGCATAGTTTGTAAATTATCGAGTAATAGCGGATTTAATGATAACTGATCAAAATTTGTTGGTGCGCTTGACATATTGACTAATTTTCCTTCATTGATAATACTTAATGTGCTTTCGCTTTTTTATGACCATTATTACTCGATGATTAATCTTATTAGTAACAATATAGACCGATGTTTATACTCATTGAGATCTATTATTTTTGCAGTCATTGTGATTTTTAAATGGAGTCATCGTAAAAACCACACAAATCACTATTTGAATAGATTAAAATTGATTATAATCGCCTTCGTTTAGATTCACTAATCATTTATTACCAAACCAATCAAATCTAACACAGATTTATCACTATTATTTTAATTATAATTAAGGGCAGTAAATTGAAAAAAATTGTGTTAATGGTGCTACTCAGCACTATTTCATTTTATTCATTGAGTTCAACACTGGAAGATGAGGCCAAATCAGGAAATAGTAAAGCCGCTTATCAATTAGCTGAGATTTATGAAAAACAAAATGATCTTAAAAATGCACTCCATTGGTATAAAGAATCAGCAAAATTATCGTTACAAATGAATGATAAATTGGTAATTGCTGAAAATAGTACCCACAATCAGACTAACCAAACAGAGACACCCAATAACAAGCAAAAAATAAACATTACGCAAGAACAATCTACAGCCCAAAGTAACTCGCAAATCATCAGTGACCGTGTTGTTATGCATCAAGACTATCAAGCTCAAAATGGTGTATTTAATTTACTCGATACAAGTTTTGGCTTACGCCCTTATCATTCCAACTATATTTTACCTATCACTTATGATAGTCAGTCTCATAAGGATGGTCGAAAACATGTTGAAACCACATTCCAAATTAGTTTTAAAAAGGATGTATTCAATGACGTATTTGGCTTAGATGAAACGATTGGTTTTGCCTATACTCAACGTAATTGGTGGCAAACATCTCAAGAGTCATCGCCTTTTAGAGAGACAAATTACTTACCTGAGCTGTACGTACAATTACCTAATAAAAATACCAGTAGCGCGCTAAAAGGAACCCAATTTGGCTTTTTGCATGAATCGAATGGTCAAGGAAATGAAGCCGGTAAATCACGTTCTTGGAATAGATTATATTTAGAGGGCTATTTAAAATATCAAGATAGTTATATTGTACCTAGAGTGTGGTACCGGATTCCAGAGGATAAAGCCCATGACGATAATCGAGATATTGAAGACTATCTTGGCTATGGTGATTTAACTATTTTTGTGCCATACAAGAAGAGTCTATTTAAAGTGTTAATTAGAAATAATCTCAGTTTTCATGATAACCGAGGCGCATTGCAAATTGATTGGACCTACCCATTATGGGATACTGGTTTATTCGGTTATGTCCAGTACTTTAATGGTTATGGCGAGAGTTTGATTGATTATAATAAAACCACCAATCGCTTAGGAATTGGTATAGCCTTAAGCCGATAATAGAATAAAAAAAATAGTGCTGTAAAAGCACTATTTTTTATTAATTAAAACTTAACCATTCAGATTAATAACATCAAACTGAACATCTGGATTAACATCAGCATCATAATCAACACCTGACAATCCAAAGCCAAATAGACGTAAGAACTCATCTTTATAACCTTGGTAATCGGTTAATTGATAAATTGTATCATCGGTTACTTTAGACCAGATTTGTTGACATGCGTTTTGCACTTCTGGACGTAATTCCCAATCATCAAGGCGTAAACGATGTTTCTCATCAGTTTCAACCGTACCGTTTACATATAATTTAGTTGCAAACATTCGTTGAATTTGTTCAATACACCCTTCGTGAATACCTTGCTCTTTCATAACTTTAAATGACATAGCAATATATAAAGGCATCACTGGAATTGCTGAAGATGCTTGGGTAACAACAGATTTAAGAACGGCAACATAAGCGTGACCATTTTTAGTTGATAGATTTTTATCAATCGCCTGAGCTGCACGATCAAGATCTTCTTTCGCTTTACCAAGTGTACCATGCCAGTAGATTGGCCAAGTTAATTCGGTTCCAATATAAGAGTAAGCAATGGCTTGAGCATTATCAGCAAGTACACCTGCATCAGCTAAAGCGTTCATCCAAAGTTCCCAATCTTGTCCGCCCATCACTTTAACGGTATCAGCGATCTCTTGCTCATTAGCTGGTTCAACGGTTGCTTCGATTAATACATCTTTATTTGTATCTAATGCTACTGATTTATAAGGTTGACCAATTGGTTTTAACGTTGAACGCACAACTTCACCAGAATCAGGCATTTTACGTACTGGTGATGCTAGTGAGTAGACAACTAAATCAATTTGGCCTAAATCTTTTTTGATTAAATCGATGACTGTATCACGGCATTCGTTTGAAAATGCATCGCCATTAACACTTTTAGAGTATAAACCTGCTGCTTTAGCTGCTTTATCAAACGCTGCTGAATTATACCAACCTGCTGTACCAGGTTTACTTTCAGTACCTGGTTTTTCGAAAAAGACACCAATTGTTGCGGCATCAGAACCAAACGCTGCAGTAATTCTTGAAGCCAGACCATATCCAGTTGAGGCACCAATAACAAGAACCTTTTTTGGACCATTGGCAATTTTACCTTTCGATTTAACATAGGCAATTTGTTGGTTAACATTTTCAGCACAACCTACTGGATGTGTAGTGGTACAAATAAAACCACGAATTTTAGGTTTAATTATCATATTTATATCTCAATTGGTTTCTCAAAAAAAGTGCCCTACTATATACAAAATTAGTCTAAAAATAAACTAATCCCCGTATGGGCTTATCACAGTAAATCCGCCTAATTCTATCATAGAGTTAATCATTAATACTACTAAAGTACAATTAGAGTGTATTTAATTCTATTTTAGCGCTATTTTGCAGCATTAAAAGCCGCTAATGTATACTGACGAGCTTTAGCGTGTTCTACGATAGGCTCAGGATAATTAAGTTTAATCCCTTGCGTTTTAGCCCATTTATGAGGTTCATGTATCGCTTCATTTGGTACATTACTCAGTTCGGGTAAATATTGACGAATAAACTGCCCATCATGATCAAAACGCTGACTTTGAGTTGTAGGATTAAATATTCGAAAGTAAGGTGCAGCATCGGTTCCTGTTGACGCAGCCCATTGCCAACCACCATTGTTAAGAGCAAGATCGCCATCAATTAATTGAGACATAAAATAGCGTTCGCCATCGTGCCAATCAATAAGTAAATCTTTCACTAAAAAACTTGCAACAATCATTCTTAATCGGTTGTGCATCCATCCTGTTTGATTGAGCTGGCGCATTGCTGCATCAACAATAGGAAAACCCGTTAATCCTTGTTGCCAAGCATGTAAATCATGATCGTTTTTACGCCACTGTACGCGCTCAGTCCAAGTAATAAAAGGACTATTTTTTGATAGCTTAGGATAGATAAAGAGTAAATGGATATAAAATTCACGCCAAATTAACTGGCTAAACCAACCAAATGCTCCCGATTTTGTCGCCTGCATAAAATTAGGGTTTTCCGCTGTTAGACGAGCTAAACACTGCCTTGGAGATAGAACTCCAACCGCTAAATAAGCCGATAGATGACTTGTTGAATTTAAAATAGGGAAATCACGTTGTTGTAAATAGTCCTGGGCTGATTCTTGGCAAAAAGTTCTTAGCTGTGCCAATGCTGATTCTTCACCAATCGCATAATCGGCTTCCTGCATCACATAGCTAAATGGTTTAATAGGATTACTCTCAATCGCAGCAACTTGTTCTCTAACTTTGGGTTTAGGATAAACGTGAATTGGCCTGGTTTGTAGAATTTCACAACATTTATTCCTAAAAGGAGTAAACACTTGATACATCTTACCCGAACCATTAATTATCTGATTTGGTGCAAATAAAACACTATCATCAAATGGATGAGAATGAATATTATCATCTATTAATTGTGCATTAATAGCATGATCTCGTTGCCTTTCATTCCATTGATACTGCTTATTATAAAATAGATCAGTAATCTTATATTGTCGGCAAATGGAGCGTATCAACTCAATAGAACCACTAAATGTAGCCGTTTCATGATAAATTAATGGAATATTGATTTTTTTTAAACTTTTTTGTAACTGCATTAGATGCTGATAAATAAACCAACCTTGTCTTGCTGACATAGCATGTTGTTGCCACTGGGTTGGCGTTGCAATATAAACTGCAATAACTTGAGCATCGGGATCCTGACAAGCATGATACAGTGCAGCATTATCAATAACTCTTAAATCATTACGAAACCAGACGAGATGAGTTGCCATTGCGAAATCCTCGTTAAATTATCACTCTCACATACTATTTAGTTGTAAATAAGGCTAAATAGTCTCCATATCCTTCTGCTTCAAGATCCTCTTTAGCAATAAATCTTAACGAAGCTGAATTAATACAGTAACGTAATCCACCGCTGGACTTTGGACCATCGTTAAACACATGACCTAAATGAGAGTCAGCCTCAGTCGAACGAACCTCTGTTCGTGTCATACCATGGCTATGATCAATTTTTTGTTTGACATGTTGTGCCGCAATCGGTTGACTAAAACTTGGCCAGCCACAACCTGAATCAAATTTATTTAAAGAGGAAAATAATGGCTCACCAGAGACAATATCAACATATAATCCAGCTTCTCGATGTTGATCAAATTGATTATCAAAAGGGGGTTCAGTGCCATTTTGTTGAGTCACACGGTACTGTAATGGCGTGAGTTGTTCGATCCTTTTCAGTTTCTTTTGCTCATTCATACGATGCTCCTTAAGTAAAATAATGCTATTTTTATACTATAATGATAGTTTACATTAAAAAAATAACGAAATTATCTAATTGCCGGAATAAGCCAATTAGTCATCTCTTGTAACTCTGGGTTAAATTCAGGATAGCGTATCATTACCTGTTCTATCGCAGAATGAAAGGTATCGACACTATAACGATTTTGTTGTAATAAGTTGGCGACCTCTTGAATCGGTGTCGGATTTAAACTGTCAGTAAAAATTTGGCAGCGGCTAATCATACCTTGCTCAACATCAAAGTGAAAATCAATATTTCCCCATTTAAAACGCTCTTCAATTTGATGTGTAAATGCTGGCGCATTACCAAAATTCCACTGCCAGCTAGACTGTTTAGCAAAAACCTCAGCAAAACCAGGTAAGTTAGGTAAAGAGTCTGGGGAAATAACCTCAACAGGCACTTGTTCACCATAATGGTTAAAAAAGAACTGCATTACCACGTTACACACCAAATCATGATTAATCGTGGGTAAATATTCAACTAAGTTAGTGACTCGAGCACGTACTGAGGTAATCCCCTTCGCTTGTAATTTTTTCGGATCAGGATTTAAATAATCCGTTAATCGATTTAAGTTAGCATTGAGTAAAATTGTACCGTGATGAAAACCACGATCTAAAGTCTCTTTATAAGCCGAACCAGATATCTTTTTGTCACCATCAGCAGTATGTAATACCAGATCATTACGTCCTGTTGCCGATACATCTAAATTTAAAGATCTTAATGCATCAACAATAATTTGTGTTGAAATGCTCTTATTATACTCTGGTTTACTGGCCATAAAGGTAAAACAAGTATTACCGAGATCATGGAATACCGCACCTCCCCCACTACTACGACGGGCAAGTTTTATACCATCTTCACTCATTTTACCAGTATTACACTCTCGCCATGGGTTTTGGGCTCGGCCAATGACCACGGTATTATCATTACGCCATAAAAAAAGAACTCGCTCATTTGTTGGCATATGTTTAAAAATGGTCTCTTCAACAGCTAAATTAAACCAAGGATCATAAGAGTTTGAGATAAATACACGTAATGAAGACATTTTATCGCCTATTAGATTAGATTAGATTATCTTAATTATCAATAACTAAGCTAATCTTATTAAGTTAAAACTAGTTAAACCAACGGCTCGGTAACATTGCTTTTAATACATCATCTTTTACCCAAATATGGTGATATATTGCAGCAAAAATATGTAAACACAATAGTGCAATTAAGGCATAGGCTGAGAAAATATGCACTGAGTGGAAAAAACTATGTATTCCTTCCGCTAAGGTAACTGGAGGAATTGTTATCAGCCATAGAAAATCAATAGCACGAGACCCCATCAAATAACCTGATAATGGCAATATTAATAATAGTATGTAGATCAACCCTTGTACTGATTTTGATAAGATACGCTGAAGCTTCTCGTGTTTAGGTAATACCTCAGGTACCCCCTGCTTAATTACCACATAAATTCGCCATAATGTGAGAAAAAATATCACAACACCCAATGATTTGTGAATAACAAAAAGGTTAGCCATTCCACCGATTAATTGTGACAACGTCACTCTTGCCAGCGGTAAAATAATCACAATGAGTACAAGTAGCGCTGTTATCCAATGTATCCATTTTTGTTTTGGTTGATATTGAGGGTAATTTTTCATTATTATTCACTCTTCTGTTTTGAGAATTTATCCTGCCAGTGTTTGGCAATAAAATCGGTTCTACCTGATAGTTTACTATAGCGTTGATAGCGTTCAGGTTGTTTTTGGTAAAAATTCTGATGATCTTGTTCTGCTGGGTAAAATGGCATTGCCGCTTCTATTGAAACATCAATCGGTAAAGCAAAACGTTTTGACTGCTGCAAATCGTTTTTAGATGCAATGGCTCGTTGTTGCTGCTCGGCATTGTGATAGAAAATTACAGGGCGATAAGAGTCACCCCGATCAGCAAATTGTCCTTGACCATCAGTCGGGTCAATTTGTTGCCAAAATATATCCAACAACTGTCGATAGCTAATTTGTTCAGGATTAAATGTAATTTCGACCGCTTCAACATGCCCTGTTGTACCGCTACAGACTTGCTGATAGGTTGGATTGGCAATAGTACCGCCAGTATATCCCGACTTAACCTCAATAACGCCATCAAATTGATCAAATGGTTTAACCATGCACCAAAAACATCCGCCTGCAAATGTGGCTTTTTCTACTCGACTCATCATCATCCCCTTTCATAAAAGCGCAATTGGTTTATAACACTAGCTTACTACATCATCAGCCATTTTAAAGCGTAAGGGAAATTATTTTTGTGATTGATAATAGCAATTAAAAATATAATAATGCTTTTGCCACTTCATAGATGCAATAAAAAAGAGTATATTACACCACCACTGCACTACCCAATATAGTATTTAATCAACTCATAAATAGAATAATAAATTATGTTTTTTAATCGCCTTACATTCTCGCCAATTATTACTCGACCTATTATGTATTATGGGATATGTCTTGCCTTTTCATCATGGTTCGCGTTTTTTATTGCTATTATGCTCAATTTACCTAATCCGTATTGGGCGGCTATGCCTGCTTGGGTAATATTTCAGCCAACAAGAGGTTTACTGCTAGAGCGTGCGGTTTATCGCTTCTTAGGAACATTTATTGGTGCAGCAATCGGTTTTTCGATTCTATTGATTCCATTACATCCTATAATACAACTGGTTATTTTTACGCTATTAATTGGTGTAACAACGGCTTCATCTCATGTATTTAGAGGAACGATCGCTTACGGTTTTTTCACAACAGGACTAACGATGGCAATCGTCATCATTCCATCGATTATCTGGCCAAGTGATACAATGGATCTAGCGATTTCTCGAGTCGCTTGTACGTTTATTGGTTGTATTGTGGTTACCATCATTTTAGCGCTATTCGTACCTAAATTTCCAATACGTTCGTTTTATCAAAAAATTCATCTATTAACCAGTGATGTGGTTTTTTATGCGAATCAGGTTGTTACTGCTCGCTCTAAAGAAGAGTGTCATGATATAGAACAGACTTTACTTGCCAGCATTAATGACATTAATGATAATGCCGCTATTGCAGCAGCTGGTTCAATTCATAAGAACCGCAAACTGCGCTATATCGATGCCATTATTGCCGCTTCTCTGGATGTCATGGCGGCAAGTCGAGCTATTTTAACTCGTAATTTACGTGAAAATGTCTTACCAGCTGAGTTTAGTGACGATCTACTTGAGTTATCTAAACAGATTAGTCGTAAGCAGCCATTCTCTCTTGAAGATACCTATTTTTTCACTAAATGGCAGCTTGAATCACCAGAACTAACATCAGAAATTAAACGTTTAATTTATACCATTGAACAGCTAATTGCTGCCGAAGATGCGTTAGTCAATAATATTGAAAAACATAAAGATTTTATTGCCAATAATTATACGTCAACACTATTATTACCCCATCGCGACTGGCGCATGGCGATTAATATTGCCCTTATTACTAGTTTTATTGTATTTACTGTATCACTCTGTTGCTATTTCAATCCATCACGGATTGCGGAACAAGTTGCCTCAGGAATTGGAATTTTTGCGATTGTTTTTGGATCTTTTCCACTACCGCAAAATAATGCCCGTAATCTATTTATAGGCGTCTCAAGTGGGGTTATTGTTGCGATTATTTACCGCTTTTTCGTGCAACCATATGTGGATGATACCTTTTGGCTCTTGTTGACAATTATACCGTTTCTTTTATTTGGTGGAATTTGTCGAGCTCATCCTAAAACAGCTATTCCGGCGATTGATGCTAATATGGCATTCTTATTTGCAGGTCATATTGGCATGGGAGCCAGTGATGCATTTTCAGTGTTAAGTGCTGACTTTATTTATGTACTTAGTGCTGGGATTATTAGTGGTATGTTTATTTTATTGCCTCGCAAGCCCGATAAGCAAGCACTCAATGCAATTCTCTCTATTCAACGTGACTTGGATCGAATCATTGCTGCACAAGATGCTGTTAATAAAAATTGGTACGAACAATCGACTCGGCAGTTATTACGCTTAATGCTTCATTTAAGTCGAGCGGGTAAAGTTGGTGATAGTGCACCTAATGGCTTACTATCAACATTGAATGTAGGTTACTCCATTACTATGTTACATGCTAAATTGGAACAGCCCAAACTTGATCATACTAGCTACATTCAAATCAAAACAATTCTGTATATTTTATCATTAAAACCGAAAGGTAATTTAACTATCATCAATGAAATCAATAAGCAGATTCAACATATTGAAAATGATCAACTCCGTAGAATAGCTGAAATGCTAGTGGATTCACTCAATGAGAGTCAGCCATTTTTTAATTATATCCGAGAACTTAAAAAGAAAATGGCTTAACGTTTAATAGGTAAAAAAGTTCAGAACACTATACTGAACTTTTTTAACCTTATTATGAACTTTATGTTTATCGTCTAAAATACAAGTTATATCAACTAATCTAAGTCGTTACCATTAGAGGCAATCACTTTCTTATACCAATAAAAAGAGTCCTTAGGAATTCGTTTTAATGAGCCCTCTCCTTTATCATTAAGATCAACGTAAATAAAGCCATAACGTTTACTCATTTGTGAAGTTCCACAGCTGACAAGGTCAATACAGCCCTATGTAGTGTAGCCCATAATATCAACACCATCTTTGATAGCTTCACGCATTTGCTCAACATGTTTTTTAATATAGTCAATACGATAATCATCATGAATTTTACCGTCAGCACTCAATGTATCTTTAGCACCCAGACCATTTTCAGCAACAAATAGGGGTAATTGGTAACGATCATACAGTTTAATCAGTGCAATACGCAAACCGATTGGATCAATTGGCCAGTCCCACTGTGAGAGTTCTAAATATTCATTCTTAATTGGGCTATCAAATGTCCCGGCTAATTTTGCTGCATCTTTCCGTGCTTCAGCAACATGAGACATGTAATAACTAATCGAGACAAAATCTACTTTACCTTGTTTTAAGATTCTTTCATCTTCTGGTTCAACAATTAAATTAATATTATTGTCAGCAAAGTAACGTGCCATATAGCTTGGATATTCGCCTCTAGCCTGAACATCAGGATAGAACATATTCAATTGGTTAGATTTAAGCGCTTGCAGTTGATCTTCTGGTTTAGTGGTTTTAGCATAAGCTTCAATTTGATTAATCATACAACCGACTTTAGCATCTGGTACAATCTCTCTTACTGCTTTTACCGCTAATGCACTGGCTAAGAATTGGTGATGTGAGGCTTGATAAGCTGCTTGTAATCGATTATCAACTAAATCGGCTAAAATACCTGCTCCAGTATATAAACTATTTAAGTTCATATTCATCTCATTAAATGTGATCCAATATTTTACTTTATTTTTATAGCGATTTAAAATGACTCGCGCAAATTTTTCAAATAGTGGAATCAATTCTCGACTTAACCAACCGTTATATTTTTCGGTTAAGGTAATCGGCATTTCATAATGCGACATGGTCACTAACGGCTTAATACCATATTTAGCACATTCATCAAAAACTTTATCATAGAACGCGAGTCCTTCTTCATTTGGCTCAGCCTCTAATCCAGTTGGGAATATTCTTACCCAAGAGATAGATAAACGGAAAACGTTAAATCCCATTTCGGCAAATAAAGCAATATCTTCTTTATAATGATTATAAAAATCGATTCCCCAGCGTGATCTGCCCACATTTTAGTGGAGAGTTATTTTCAAATTATTAAATCATTTTTTCTTCAAATTGAACAGGTGATAAATAGTTTAAATATGAATGTTTTCTTACTCGGTTATAGTAAACCTCAATGTACCACAAGATCATCAATTTAGCTTGTGCCATATTTTCTAGTTTGTGTCGGTAAATCCATTCTGTTTTTAAGGTATGGAAAAAGCTTTCAGCCACCGCATTATCCCAACAGTTACCTTTGCGACTCATACTACACGTTAAGCCATAAGCCGTTAATATAGCTTGGTAATCATCGGAACAATACTGGCCACCACGGTCACTATGAACAATCACTTTACTCGGATAGCCCCGATGAAGCAAAGCCATAGTTAAGGCTTGACAAACTAGCGAGCTTTCCATATGCGTATCCATCGCCCAGCCTATGATTTTACGAGAGTAGAGAGCAAGTACAATCGCGAGGTATAACCACTGTCCGTTCACTTTAATATAAGTTATATCGCATACCCAAGCTTGATTAGGTGTGTCCATGGTAAAGTGCCTATCTAAAATATTTTCAGCGACCGGTTTGTTGTGGTTACTGTGCGTTGTTTGTTTATACTTTTTGCGTTGTTTTGCTTTAAGGTGAAGCTTGTGCATTCGTCGACGAACTCGTTCACGTGATAAACAATAGCCTTCCTCCAAAAGTTCGACATGTAAACGCCGATAACCATAGAGATGCCGATGATCTTCAAATAGTGTTTCAATCTTTTTGTCAAGCTGCTGATTAAACACTGTTCTCTGAGACGGTAATCGCTTTAAATAGGCATAGTAACCACTACTTGACACGTCAAATAGATGAAATAAACGACGCTTAGATAGCGTGTTTTGCTTTTTAATAAATTCGTACCTTGCTATTTCAGGCTCGCAAAGTACTGAGCGGCCTTTTTTAGGATATCGATCTCCTTTTTACGTAGCTCAAGCTCTTTTTTCATCGCTTTATTTTGACGCTCAAGTTCGTGATAGTCTGGTTTTTTATTTGATTTTATCGCTTGATGGGTTGGTTTATTCATCGTTTGGTACATCCAATTACAAAATGTTTTGTAATTTATACCTAAATCATTGGCTGTTTGTCGATAAGTTTGTTCGCTATTTAGGGCTAAATTGATCGCTTCTTGTTTAAATTGGGGATCGTATTTTTTACTCATTTGAGACTCCTTTTTTGTTACTAAAAAGTCTCCACTAAACTAGGAGCACATCAGTATTTATTAAACAAATGATTAAATCTATAGCGAATGAAATAGAGGATTTTAGCTGGCTAGATAATCCTAGAGTTAGTTATTTTGCATGGATTTCCTTGAACATTGGCGTTTCTTATGCACAAACTTTTAAAAGTCCACAACTGCCTATTCTTGAACAAATTTGTTCTAGCACAGATAGTAGAGCTAATGTAGTCAAACAATACTTTCAAGGTTGGGATGTGTATCAAAATGATAAAATTGATGTGATAAGAATGATTAAAACTCATTGGTTAAAAGTTGATAAAATGGGACATCCATTTAAAAAACTAGAAGAAAATCCTGACAATAAAGGTCTCATAGAATGGACATGGAATTATATTCAAAAAAGGATAAGAAACGATATTGGAGTCTATCACGCTGAAGTATCAAATTTAATTATTCCAACAACTTTAAATGAAAAATATCAAGCTATTTTTGCTATACATGATTATTGGTATACAAACAATAAACTCTTACATAAGGTTTTCTGTAGTGAATATAGACAAGCTTTAAGCCAAAAAAAGTACAAAGATAAGCAAGATATAAAAACCTTAAACTTTCAATTGGGAATAAAGCATAAAGAAAAATTAGATAAACTTTTGCATCATTATAATTACAGTCAACAAAAGTTTTTCGAAATGCTTATCAGTGAGCATTACAATTCAATTAAGGATAAGCTAGATAACAAATAACGTTTTTAAGCGATACAGCTAATCTTCTGAATTGGTTATAATGGCATTATTGAAAGTCAATTTTTTGACTTTTTAAATATGGATGTAATTCTGGAGTCAATACCTACTTAAGGTTGAAAATATCGTTATATTTTAAATAATTAAACTTATTTATCGAGTCCGACCACTGGCACCAAACCCAAATTTTAAAGCCTGCTTCTAGCAGGTTTTTGCATTTTAAAATTGATAATATTTAAATCATTTCTATATTACTAAGTAGCGCTAGACAAACATGATATTAAATGTTAAATAACTAGTTATGATGGATTAAACGATATTTTATACTTTGTGCAAGGTAACATAAACTCCATAATAAAATCCCAAAAGAGTAATCAGCCCTACTGGCCAACAGTAAAATTTATATTAAGCTCTTTTATCGTTTTTAATTATTACTTAAGTTTAAGTGATAAGGCTAATTTTTTATTATTAATAAAATTTTTTGATTTTACCTTAATCCCGATGTTTGTTTTTATAACTGCTTTTATGACCAAAAACATAACATGGCGATCTTGGTATTATAATCTGCTTTCGTCAATAATCATCTATCTCACATTTCAAACGATAGATTCGATACCTTTCTACTTTTCAGATGAACTGAATCTCAAAGACTACCTTTTTTTCCCTAAATATGGCGTTTGGTTTTTTTTAGCAGTGCCTATTTGGCAAGCTATTTTTTTACTACTGCCTCTGCAAATAAAAAATCATCCAGTCAGGCTATTTTATATATTATGTATTGTCTTATGTATAAGTTTTTTAATGGAAACCTATTTAATTCAAGCATCTATTCTGTGGTATTTTTGTCATTATTTTCCATTTTTCATTATTGCTTATTTAATCAATGATCAAATAATATTGAAATTAAGACAGTCTAATATTTATATTATTTTAGTTACCAGTCTTTTAATTATTCTTGGTTTTTACTATCTAATAAACATTGAGCAATTAATAATGATTAAGGTACTTGAATTTATTATCTATATTATTTCTTTCTGGATTAGTATTATACTTTGTACGATTATTATTTATTTCTCCCCATCGACAAATCGATATCAAAAAATATCAAATAACGCTTTAAGCATATACTTAATACATCCAATTGTGTGTTTTATCCTATTACAATGTTTAGGTAGAATGGATATTCACGTTAATTTATTTTTATCGGTAATTCTCACGGTTGTAACAATTACGCTATCTATTTGGTTATCTTTAAACCCTATCATTCACTGGTTTATAAGACCAAATCTTAAAATTTTATTTAAAAATTAAGCTCGTTTATTTAAATAAGAAAAATGCCATTCATCGTTATTTGAATGGCATTTTTTTATTATGATGTGGCGTTATTTTTAACGTTATGAGTGAGTTTTGTAATGATATAAAAGGCCAGTGTTCCCGTTAACGTTATTGTAATACCTAAATAGAATGCATAACTTTTACTATGCATAATATCTGAGATATATCCGGTTAATGACGGAACAATGACGGCTGAAGACATACCAAAAAAGTTAAATACACCATAAGTTGTCGCTAGACGTTTAAGTGAAACAAACTGACCAAACCAGGCAATAATGATTGGTTCCACGACTAACTTACCAAAAAAACCATAAGCAATAATACTGATAGTGACGATATTGGTATTCGAGCTATAGACCGCAACGAATAAGCATAACATAGCTAAAATTTCTAACGTAATAATAATCTGAATTTTTTTCTTGAAAAAAACATCAGCAATATAACTAAAAAATAGTGCACCAGGTATTGCTGAGAAAAAAGCTAATGACGACATAAACCCAACTGACGTGGCGGCTACACCCTTTTCTACTTCTAAAAAATTAGGTAACCAAGTATCAATTAAGTAATAGGTATATAGTGTCGAAAAATAAAGAATATATGCCGCAATCATTGGTGGACGAGATAAAGAACGCCATAAACTAATATTAGCAGTATTCATACTAAGCGGTGACGAACTCGACTGACTATCTTGTTTGTTATTGATCAATTTTTCTTCGGGCATAATAAAACGTTTAAAAACAAACACCATAATTAATATAAAAATGATCAAAATTACGATTAGATATTGCCAGTGTAAAATACCTCGTCCAACCAAGAAACTTGATGAGATAAGACCAATACTACTTCCCATTGCGATGCCACTATTAACAATTGCTGTCGCGAGACTTTTTTGTGTTGCAGGGACATATTTTGCGGTAAATGAATAAGCTACACCATAAAATGTACCACAACCAATACCGGCAATTAAGCTACCCATATACACCATTAATAGCGAAGAGGATAACGCAACAATAGCACCACCAAGTGCAAATATTAGAAAACTCGGAATTAATATCTGCTTGCGTCCTATTTTATCAACTAATAGGCCTGAAGGTATTTGCATACAGACGTAACCGAGAAAATAGCAACTAGAGATATACCCTAATTGGGCATTAGTCACTCCACCAAAATATTGACTAATAACTGGATAAATTGGCACTAACAGGGTTCGATAAGCAAAAATAATTATCCAACCAGCGGTGAGAATGAAAATAAGTTTTTTCCAGTAAAGGAGTTTGGAACTGTTTGATAGTTTCATTTATATGCTCAACGTATTAACTAATACTCTATCTATTTAATATAGTTTCCGTGAAAGAGTACTTAATCATCATTAAATGGTTAATGTAGATAGAAGTACTCAATCTCAATAAAATTAATGAATAATGCAATTTTTATTTGCTATTATTTATCAAATATTGTTCCTTTACGAAAAGGTGAGCTTTTAAATGAATATTTCATCAAAATAATATAGCTAATTCCACCCACAAAAAAACCAATTACCCAAGATAAACTGACTTCACAAAATGCGGCACCCGCACCGATTAACATGGCAATAACAGCCGCTTTATTAAAGCCCACAAATGGCCCTTTTTCATCATAAAGCTCGGCTATATTAACCCGTTGTTTACGTAAAATGTAATATTCTACCAATAAAATAGCGACAATCGGTCCTAAAAAGGCTGAATAGATTAAAATAAATAGACCTAAACCTTTAGCTGATGAGTCTTGTACTAAAACCCATGGAAATGACGCAATGGCTAATAATCCTGTAATAATAACAGCTACTTTATATTTTACCTTAGTTAAAAGCGTTATCACATAAGCAGGAGGGATAATATTGGCAACCATATTAACGGCAATTGCACCTAATACAATAAATGCAGAAACTGCAACGGTAATATAAGGATTATCAACAACAATTGCAAAGGCTTTAACTGGATTTGAGTTACCTGTTGCTGATGCTAACATGACACCAATTGTTAGAACAAAACCATAAGCAATAACGATAGGAATAAAATAGAGCAACCCTCTTTTACGGTTACTAATCCCTGGTTTGAGTTCTCGTGAATAATCGGCCGCACTTAAAAAAATCGCCGCATAATTCCCTAAAAACATCATCACAAAACTAAAAAATGGTAATCCCCAAGTCCCTTCAGTATGGAACCATTTTTCAACAATCACGTCTCGATGATTCATCACTAATAGAACAAACACATAGATAAGCGCTAATAAAATGACAATCGAAATTAAGATTTCGACCCATTTAACAGCATGAAAACCATATAGCGATAAGACAATTTGTACAAATTGTAAAATAAGAAAACAGATAAAGATGTTATCAAATGTATCACTAGATAAGACCTTAATAATTTCATTTAATGCCGTTGCACCAATCCAACTTTGAAAACCATACCACACGATACCAGGGATACCACGTAACAAAGATGAAATGATTGAACCTTTAATACCAAAAGACATTCTTAACTGAACAACATAAGGAATACCGGTTCGATAGCCCAAGCGATCATTCAACGTAAAAACAACCGAGATAATGAGAATAGCAATAATTGCGGCAAAAAATGTTTGTAGTACATTCATGGTTGCGAGCCCAGCAACAACTAAACTAGCCCCCAAGGTCATATTACCAAGGTTAACACCATCACCAATCCACATAAAGGCATAAGCAATCGGACTAACATTTCTCTGTTTTTCGGTTCTTGGCATCAATGATTTGTCTATTTTTAACGTTTCCACTTGAGAAAGGCTGGCATTATTGTTATCTGTCATAACTCTTTTCCTAAATTAAAAAACTATTAAAACTTATATAGCTTAGCTTTGGTTAACTTATCGTTGTAGTGGAAATTTACTGCAATAATGATGCCAACATCAATGGTTTATTGATTTTACTGATTAATCTGTTTCAAGTAATATCATCAAATATAATCATATTGTAAGTAGCCAATCCCGTTTATTAACTCATAATAAAAAAAAGAGAGTAACCAATTGAATTTATATCATTTTTATAATAAAACGAAAAAATTTTATAAACTCTATTTATAATTAATACTTATCCAAATTACCTTATCTCAATGATAATACGATGTATTGATTCATTTATTTAGTTTAATCACCAATAATACAATGACTCATATTGGTTCAATGATGCACCAATAAAATCACTATTGTGATGCAATGCCCTATTCACTATCATTTCTTATGGTATAAATATCACTTTTTCGGTTATATCAAAATATCCAGACTATAGCTTGTTTATCTTAATACAATAAGGCGAATAAAAGAGACCTATAATATGAATTTATAAACGACATAATTAAAGTTGAATAATTATAGGTTTGGGTTTGATAAGAATAAAATGAAACAGTATATTGTCTAAAACCAGCAAATTTTACTTGTGAGTTGAATCTAGGTAATAAAAAGATAATAATAATAAAAATGTTATCATAATTAGTGAATAAATATGGCCTCATTAAAAGATGTCGAAAAATTAGCCAATGTTTCCCTCATGACCGTTTCTCGGGCTATTAATGAACCACATAAGTTAAATGAAAAAACATTACTTAAAGTTAATAATGCAATCAATCAGTTGGATTATGTTCCGCATATTTCACCTAAAATAATGAGAGGCGATAAATCGTCACCTTTAACCATTGGTGTGCTCGCTTTAGATACAGCAACAACGCCCTTTTCTGTTGAGATTTTACAAGCAATTGAAAAAACGGCTCAATCCCATAATTGGATCACTTTCACAATTAATCTATTTGATACCACTAATCTTAATGAAGCTGTTGATACTTTACTATCTTATCGACCAAAAGGTATTATTTATACCAGTATGGGATTACGTAAGATCACGATCCCAGAAAAACTATTACAACAAAATATCGTACTCGCTAATTGCCTGAATGATAATGGCAATATTCCCTGCTATATTCCTGATGATTTTCAAGGGCAATATATTGCGATGAAAAAAGTAATAGAAAAAGGTTATAAAAAACCATTATGTATCTATTTATCAAAAACATCATTAGCTGGTGAGATTCGTAGAAAAGCTGTTGAAAAAGCGTGGTTAGAATCAGGTTATGAGTTGAATGATTTAACAACTTATCATTTAAAACGTGAAAAAGATCAAACAGAGCTTAACTACCTTGAAGTAATTTCAATTATTGATAAACACTGCACAACAAAGCCAAATTTTGACATTATTATCTGTGGTAATGATCGCGTTGCTTTTGTCGTTTATCAGGAGTTATTATCACGGGGATTTCATATTCCAAGTGATGTCGCAGTGTTAGGCTATGATAATATGGCTGGGGTTGGTGATCTATTCTCACCAGCTTTAACCACTGTACAACTACCACACTATGAAATTGGCCAGCGTGCTGCATTACATATTATTAATAATGAACAGAGTAAAACGATAATAAAAATAGAATCTCCATTTTTAAAGCGAGATTCTATTTAATCTATTTGTTAAGCATGATTAGTCCTAACAGCTAGGTGCTAATACAGACTTTTTATTACTTAATGTAAATGCGGAAATAATGAGCGCGGTCACCACAATTTAGGCCAATACATAGAATGTTGAATGATAACCTAATAGATCAAATAACTTGCCCACTGGTGATGATAAGATAATCACACCCACTGAACTTGAAATTTTAAAACCAATTAAGAAAATCGTAGATGATAAACGTGAATCAAAATTAGCAACAATTATCTTGGTAGAATAGTGCTGAAATTAATATCGATTATGTGAGATTCGCGAGTCTTATTATTAAAATTAAGCAACCGAATAAATATAATGTCTGTTGTTCTTTGTATAACAATGACAATACATTAAAATTCTCGATATTGATAAAAATAATAAAAAACTCATTGCTTAAACCACATAACGTTTGTTATTTTGAGTATCCAGTTAATACTGGATTTTAGTTTATACGGATCATCTATGGATATTAAGCGATATGCCTTGCTGAAAAAACGCCTGTATTTTTATCATAAAGTTCGCTCTATGCAAGAACGCGCCCCTATTATTGTATTAATTGCAGCAGCAATTATTGGTTCATTAACCGGCTTTGTCGGTGTTGCATTTCAATATTCAGTTCAATGGGTCATTGCACTACGTATTTATATTACAACGGATTTTGTCAGCTCTATTTACCTACAAATTATTCTTGGTTTTATCGTATCTGGTTTATTAGCTAGTTTTGCCTATTTTTTAGTACAACGTTTTGCCCCAGAATCCGGAGGTTCGGGGATCCCTGAAATCGAGGGTGCTTTAGCTAATTTAAGACCCGTTCGCTGGAAACGAGTATTACCCGTTAAATTTATTGGTGGTTTGGGCGCATTAGGCTCAGGCATGATTTTAGGACGAGAAGGCCCTACTGTGCAGATCGGTGGTAACTTAGGCAAAATGGTGGCTGACTTTTTTCATGTTAGAGGTAATGAATACCAGCATACCTTTATTGCCGTTGGTGCGGCAGCAGGAGTAACAGCAGCATTCAATGCGCCCTTAGCTGGTATTTTATTTATTATTGAGGAGATGCGTCCACAATTTCGATACAATCTTACTTCAATTAAAGCCATTTTAGTTGGAGTCATCATGGCCAGCGTCGTCTATCAGTGTTTAATTGACGCTAAACCTATTTTTGATATTGGCTATTTTAAGGCTGTTCCCGTCAAATCACTCTGGCTCTATCTCTTTTTAGGTGGTCTATTTGGTATTATTGGTGTGATTTCAAATAAAGGTATTTTGACATGCCAAAACTATTTTCGCCAATTTTATCAACGAAAGCCGACTAACTTTGTCTTAACGGGTACTCTGCTTGGTGGTTTATTTGGTATATTAACTTTAACCGCTCCTTATTTGACGGGAGGCGGTTTTGCATTTATTACCGATGCTGTTTCGGGACATTATCTTTTCAGTGGACTATTCATTATCTTTATTCTGCGCTTTCTTGGTTCTATGATCTGTTTTAGTTCAGGCGCTCCAGGGGGAATTTTTGCACCGACTTTAGCGTTAGGGACCGTTTTTGGTGTTGTATTTGGGATGGTAATGCAAGATCTCTTACCTAATTATCAAATTGAATTAGGTGCATGTGCGATTATCGGGATGGGGGCATTATTTGCTTCAACAATTCGAGCTCCCTTAACTGGGATCGTACTGGTCATGGAAATGACAGATAATTATCAACTCATTTTGCCGATGATTATTACTTGCTTAGGTTCAACATTAATGGCGCAAATGCTTGGTGGAAAACCACTCTATTCTCAAATACTAGATGGAATCTTGTTAAGAGCTACAAAACGTGAATATCAAAAAAAAGAGGAGCCATAAAATAGGCTCCAGCTATTAACGTCTATTTATCAGGACAATATGTGTTGTGTCGATGATATAGAGTGTCACTTTTGAGTTAACGATCCTCTTCTATATACAAAATCTAGTGACAGCATCGTTAACTCGTTTTCATTCAGCCTTATTGAAGTGATGGTGGATGTTCTTCAAAGATTTTTTCTGCTTCTTTAAAATCTTCCTTAATCTCTTTCAACTCTTCAATGACTTGTTTCTCTTCATGCTTTATTTTATCTTTAAGTGTATCTTTATTATCACTATTATTGCTCATCATAACGCTCCTCGTCATATACTTAATTTATAACTCAATGATATTAATAGAATCAATATATTGTCAAATTAACATCTTGTAAATTTATTTTAATTTTGGTGTTAATCTTTAATTATTTATATAAGTCCTCTCATAAAATAATGTGACAACGTAATAATAAATAATAAAAAATAAAAAATAAGGTAAATTGTCTATCTTTTGTCACTACGCATAACGACTAATCCAACTCGATAAAATAAATCGTCTAACCCTTATACCCCTTTAGTAGTAACTCTTTAAGGCTACTTACTTTCTTAACGATTGCCCCTACAATAGGCGCATTAATTATATGGTGATTTAGTTTTATTTTAAAAATAGTCAGTAAGGAGAGAATCATGGGTAAATCAACACAAGTCATCGAAAAATGGATTCCCGATGACCAACAGTTCTGGGAACAAACCGGTAAAAAAATTGCTAATCGTAATTTATGGATATCAATCCCCTGTTTATTACTAGGGTTCTGCGTTTGGATGTTATTCAGTATTATTTCAATTCATCTAAATGAGATCGGTTTTAATTTTTCTAAAGAACAGCTTTATCTGCTAGTTGCTATCCCTTCAGTATCTGGGGCACTATTCCGAGTACCATACTCTTTTGTTATCCCGATATTTGGCGGACGAAGATGGACCACTTTCAGTACGATTATTCTAGTTCTTCCTTGTATCTGGCTTGGCTATGCGGTACAAGACCTTAATACCCCTTATATTATATTTATTATTATTGCGTTACTTTGTGGTTTAGGTGGTGCTAATTTTGCCTCAAGTATGGCCAATATTAGCTTCTTCTATCCGAAATCTCAACAAGGTGGTGCGCTTGGCTTGAATGGCGGCCTTGGTAATATGGGTGTAAGTGTTATTCAACTTGTAGCAGCTCTAATTATCTTTGTACCAGCGCTAATTGGTGATGGACAACAGTTAGCCAACGGCAACACAATTTGGATTCAAAATGCAGCGTTTATTTGGGTTCCTTTCCTAATTATTTTTTCTGTTTGTGCACTAGTTGGGATGAACGATTTATCAACTTCAAAAGCATCATTTAAAGAACAAGCCGTAGTACTAAAAGACGGTACTATGTGGATGTTAAGTTTACTATACCTTGCAACATTCGGTTCATTTATCGGCTTCTCTGCTGGTTTTGGTATCCTAAGTAAAACTCAATTCCCAAATGTAGATATCAGTTTATTAGTTTTTGCTGGCCCATTAGTGGGAGCAATTGGTCGTCCATTAGGTGGCATGTTATCTGATAAATTTAATGGTATTCGAATGACGCTAGTTAACTATCTACTAATGATTATATTTGTTATTGGTGCATTCATTATGCTACCTGGCATCATGAGCACTGACGGTAACTTCTTAGGTTTCTATGTTCTATTTTTACTACTCTTTTTTACCGCTGGTTTCGGTAGTGGTTCGACATATCAAATGATTGCAGTCGTATTTAGACAACATATTTTTAGCGATAGTATCAAAGCAGGAGCAACGAATGAAGCAGCGAATAAACATGCTGTGACAATGACTGCAGCTGCACTTGGTTTTATCTCTGCAATTGGCGCAATGGGTGGTTTTATTATTCCACAACTGTTTAGTATTTCAACGACCCTATTTGGTACTGCAAGCTATGCACTAATTGCATTTTTAATTTTTTATATTGTCTGCGCACTTATTACGAAACTAAATTATAAAGCGCAATAAAAATCAATTTATTGGAGCAATGTTATGAGCAAATTTATTGATCATCTTAAATTTTTTAAACAGTCGAAAGGCACCTTCTCTGATGGTCATGGGAAAACTGAATCAGTTAACCGTGATTGGGAAGATGCTTATCGCAAGCGTTGGCAACATGATAAAATTGTACGTTCTACTCACGGGGTAAACTGTACGGGATCGTGTAGCTGGAAGATTTACGTCAAAAATGGTCTTGTTACTTGGGAAACACAGCAAACAGATTACCCAAGAACGCGCCCAGACCTACCAAATCATGAACCACGAGGTTGTCCTCGTGGTGCAAGTTACTCTTGGTATCTGTATAGTGCCAACCGTGTTAAATACCCTTTAATTCGTAAACAACTGTTATCTTTATGGCATGAAGCCAAAAAACAGCATCAAGATCCGGTTGATGCATGGCAAGCTATTGTTAATGATGTTGAAAAAAGCAAATCTTATAAAACTAAACGTGGTAAAGGTGACTTTGTCCGTGCCTCATGGCAAGAAGTTAATGAGCTAATTGCTGCTTCAAATATCTATACCATTAAAGAGTATGGTCCAGATCGTATCGCAGGATTCTCACCTATTCCAGCAATGTCAATGGTCTCTTATGCGGCTGGTGCACGTTATTTATCATTAATCGGTGGTGCTTGTTTATCATTTTATGATTGGTACTGTGACTTACCACCTGCATCGCCAATGGTTTGGGGAGAACAAACTGACGTTCCTGAATCAGCTGATTGGTATAACTCATCTTATATCATCGCTTGGGGATCAAATATTCCACAAACACGAACACCTGATGCTCACTTCTTTACAGAAGTCAGATATAAAGGGACTAAAACCGTTGCGATTTGCCCTGATTATGCAGAAGTATCTAAATTCGCTGATGAGTGGTTAGCACCACAGCAAGGTACCGATAGTGCATTAGCTCTGGCGATGGGACATGTTATTTTAAAAGAGTTTTATGTCGAAAAACCATCTGACTATTTCTTAAACTATGCACGTCGTTACACCGATTTTCCAATGTTAGTTAAATTAGAAAAACAACAAAATGGTAAATATGTTGCAGGTCGCCTACTACGTGCTGATGATTTAGTTGATCAACTGGGACAAACCAACAATCCAGAATGGAAAACGGTTGCTATTGATGAAACCACTCAAACATTAGTTGCACCACAAGGTTCAGCT
The DNA here is from genome assembly GCA_036251205.1 of Orbaceae bacterium BiB. Taxonomy (NCBI): domain Bacteria; kingdom Pseudomonadati; phylum Pseudomonadota; class Gammaproteobacteria; order Orbales; family Orbaceae; genus Orbus; species Orbus mooreae. The sequence continues at coordinate 517,122 of CP133958.1, forward strand.
GGTTTCCGTTGGGGTGAAGAAGGTAAATGGAATTTAGAAGCAAAAGAGGGATTAAATCAGACTGATGTCTCTTTACAACTTAGCTTATTAAATCATCATGATGATGTTATTGAAGTTGGTTTCCCTTACTTTGCCAGTGAGGAACGACAACATTTCAAAAATATTCCATTAGAGAGCGTGCTTTATCATAAACTACCAGTTAAATCGATTACCTTAGCAAATGGCGAACAAGCTTATGTTACCACTGTACACGATTTAACTTTAGCTAACTATGGTATTGAGCGAGGTCTTAATGATAGCAATGCAGCAAGTGACTATAGTGAGATTAAAGCCTACACGCCAGCTTGGGCTGAAAAGATTACAGGTGTAAATCAACAACGTACGATTACTATTGCCAGAGAATTTGCAAATAACGCTGATAAAACGCATGGTCGTTCGATGATTATTGTTGGTGCTGGTCTAAATCACTGGTTCCATATGGATATGAATTACCGTGGTTTAATCAATATGTTGGTATTTTGTGGTTGTGTCGGTCAATCTGGTGGTGGCTGGGCACATTATGTTGGACAAGAGAAATTACGTCCACAAACAGGGTGGACGCCATTAGCATTTGCTTTAGACTGGCAACGTCCACCTAGACACATGAACAGTACCTCTTTCTTCTATAATCACTCAAGTCAATGGCGTCATGAAACGGTTTCAGCCAAAGGGTTATTATCACCATTAGCTGACACTGATAAATATAGCGATAGTTTGATTGATTTTAATATTAAAGCTGAACGTTTAGGTTGGTTACCCTCTTCCCCGCAATTGAATGTTAACCCGCTTAAAATTAACCAGCAAGCACAAGCGCAAAATCAAGATCCAATTAGCTATACGGTGAATGGTTTAAAACAAGGTGATATTAAGTTCGCTTCACAATCTCCTGATAACGATCGTTGTCATCCTCGTCAAATGTTTATCTGGCGTTCAAACTTATTAGGTTCATCGGGTAAGGGTCATGAGTATTTACTTAACTATTTACTAGGTACTGAAAATGGCTTACAAAATACTGATTTAGGTAAACAAGGTCTTGTTAAACCAACGGAATTAGAGTGGCAAGATCAGCCATTAACAGGCAAACTCGATCTGGTTGTGACAATGGACTTCAGAATGTCGAGTACTTGCCTATTCTCAGATATCGTACTACCAACTGCAACATGGTATGAGAAAGATGACCTTAACACCTCGGATATGCACCCTTTTATTCACCCTCTTTCTGCAGCAGTTGATCCAGCTTGGGAAGCAAAAAGTGACTGGGAAATCTATAAAGGGCTAGCGAAAGAGTTTTCACATCTTTGTGATGGTCATTTAGGTGTTGAAACAGATATTGTCAGCTTACCAATTCAACATGACTCGGCAGCAGAATTAGGTCAACCTTATGATGTTAAAGATTGGTTAAAAGGTGAATGTGACCTGATTCCTGGTAAAACTGCCCCACACTTAATTAAAGTTGAGCGTAATTACCCAGAAACCTATCAACGCTTTACCTCAATTGGTCCATTATTGGAAAAATTAGGCAATGGTGGTAAAGGAATCGGCTGGAATACCGAGATAGAAGTTGAGTTCTTAAAAGCGTTAAATGGTACACAAGCAAATGGCCAAGCAAAAATTGATACAGCCATTGATGCTGCTGAGATGATTCTATCATTAGCACCTGAAACCAACGGTCAAGTTGCGGTAAAAGCATGGCAAGCGCTAGGCAAAATAACAGGGAGAGATCATACTCATCTTGCACTAAACAAAGAAGATGAAAAAATTCGCTTCCGTGATCTACAATCACAACCAAGAAAAATCATCTCTAGCCCGACTTGGTCAGGTCTTGAAGATGAACATGTCTCTTACAATGCATGCTATACTAATGTGCATGAGTTAATTCCATGGCGTACGATTTCAGGTCGTCAACAACTTTATCAAGATCATCAATGGATGCGTGATTTTGGTGAAAGTCTATTAGTCTATCGTCCACCAGTAAATAGTCGCTCGATTGAGGTGATGCAAGATTATCAATCCAATGGTAATCCAGAGTTGGCGCTAAACTTCATCACACCACACCAAAAATGGGGTATTCACTCAACTTATAGTGATAACTTAATGATGCTAACCCTATCTCGTGGTGGGCCGATTGTTTGGTTAAGTGAAGATGATGCTAAAACGTTAAACATTGCAGATAACGACTGGGTAGAAGCATTTAACAGCAATGGGGCCTTAACGGCACGCGCTATCGTCAGTCAGCGTATCCCTGTTGGCATGATTGTGATGTATCACGCTCAAGAACGTTTGATTAACCTACCGAGTTCAGAAATTACTGGACAACGTGGTGGAATACATAATTCAGTAACTCGTGTCTATCCAAAACCAACCCATATGATTGGGGGTTACGTTCAACAAGCTTACGGCTTTAATTACTATGGCACCGTTGGTTCTAACCGAGATGAATTCGTTATGGTTAGAAAAATGGCAAATGTCGATTGGTTAGATGAGAAGTAGGAGGTAAAAGATGAAAATACGTGCACAAATTGGTATGGTGCTCAATTTAGACAAATGCATTGGCTGCCATACTTGCTCAGTGACTTGTAAAAATGTGTGGACTAACCGACCGGGTGTTGAATACGCTTGGTTCAATAATGTTGAAAGTAAACCGGGTGTTGGTTTTCCTGTTGAGTGGGAAAACCAAGAGCGTTGGAAAGGTGGTTGGACGCTGAATAAAAAAGGTAAATTGCAATTAAAAGCAGGTAGCAAAGTTGGCTTATTGTCTGGCATCTTTGCCAACCCTAATCTGCCTGAAATTGATGATTATTATGAGCCGTTTGATTTTGATTACCAAAATCTACAAAAGGCTGCTGATGTTAAAGCATTGCCAACAGCAAGACCTATCTCAAAAATTACCGGTTTAAAGATTAATAAAATCATTGCTGGTCCAAACTGGGAAGATGATTTAGGCGGAGAATTTAGTAAACGTAGTAAAGATTACAATTTCCAACAGATGGAAAAACAGATTTATGGTGAGTTTGAGAATACCTTTTTAGCTTATTTACCGCGTCTGTGTGAACACTGCTTAAATCCTGCCTGTGTTGCATCTTGCCCAAGTGGTGCCATTTATAAACGTGATGAAGATGGCATTGTATTAATCGACCAAGATAAATGTCGCGGTTGGCGTATGTGTGTATCTGGTTGCCCATACAAAAAAATCTATTTCAACTGGAAAAGTGGTAAATCTGAAAAATGTATTTTCTGTTACCCACGAATTGAAGCAGGAATGCCAACGGTCTGTTCGGAAACGTGTGTTGGCCGAATTCGTTATCTTGGTGTTATCCTTTATGATGCAGATCGCATTAAAGAGGCGGCATCAACGGAAGATACCAAAGATCTCTATCAACAACAGCTATCTATTTTTCTAGATCCAAACGATCCTAAAATTATTGCACAAGCTTTAGCTGATGGTGTAGAACAAAGCATTATCGATGCAGCACAAAAATCGCCTGTATATAAATTAGCAATTGAATGGCAATTAGCGTTACCACTACATCCAGAATACCGAACACTACCAATGGTATGGTATGTTCCACCACTCTCGCCAATTCAAGCGAATTTAGGACAAGAAACACTTGATCAACACGGTATTTTGCCTGATGTCGATCAATTACGTATTCCTGTTCAATATCTGGCTAATTTACTGACTGCCGGTGATGAAAAACCAATTCGTAAGGCGCTAAAACGAATGATGGCTATGCGTGCATTTAAACGTGGCGAAAGCGTTGAAGGGGTAAAACATCAACACATTCTTGATGAAGTAGGTTTAAGTGAAGCGCAAATACAAGAGATGTATCGTTATTTAGCTATTGCTAACTATGAAGATCGTTTTGTTGTGCCAAGCCATCATTCTGAGCTAAAAGCGTCCTTAAAAAATCCAGCTTTCCTTGAACAAGGTAACTGTGGTTTCAGTTTTGGTGACGGATGCAGCGGTAGTGATAGTAAATTTAACCTATTTAATGCACAACGAATTGATGTTATTGATCAATTAAAGGGGAAAGAGTAATGAGCATTTATAAAATGAGTGCTTATCTATTGGACTACCCTTCCACCTCATTGTGGCAAGCCAAAGATGAGTGTTTAGCTTTAATTGCAAGTAGTGATGAATTAACCCATGGGCAGCAAACATCATTAAGCCAATTTGTTAATGATTATTTATCATTATCATTAATTGAAGCTCAATCAGAGTATTATCAAACATTTGATGCGGGTTATACCACCTCTTTACTACTTTTTGAACACGTTTACGGTGACTCCCGTGAACGCGGTCAAGCTATGGTTGATCTGATGGCACAGTATGCAGAACAAGGTATTGAAATCGCAACTAAACAGTTGCCTGATTATTTGCCTATTTTTCTCGAGTATTTATCTGTATTACCGGCAGAACAACGTCAAAAACAGCTTGTAGATATCGCTCCAATCCTACGTTTACTCATGTTTCGTTTGGAGAAAAAAGAGAGTCGCTTTGCTGCATTATTTAATATCTTATACCAATTGTCTGGACATAGTTTTAATGACCAAGCGTTGAAAGAGAAAGTATCACAAGAACAGTCTGAAACGACTAATGAAAAGCTAGATCAAATCTGGCAAGAAGAACAAGTCCGTTTTGAAACATCTGCAATCAACAATAAACCCCAAGCGAATAACGCAACATATTATGTCAATGTGGGTGCAGACAGAAGGAGCCAATCATGAGTTTTATAAATTCATTCTTTTTTGATTTTTATCCCTACATTGTAACCGTTGTCTTTATCGTTGGCAGTTTGCTACGTTATGATTACGGTCAATACACGTGGCGAGCTCAATCAAGTCAACTATTAAGTAAAAATAAGATGCGCTGGGCATCAAACCTTTTCCATATTGGGATTATTGGGATTTTTCTGGGTCATGTTGTAGGATTACTTACACCACACTGGATCTATGAACCTTTTATTTCAGCACCACATAAACAGTTATTAGCGATGATTGTCGGCGGGATCTGTGGTGTGATGGTATTAATTGGTGGTGGTACTCTATTTTTACGTCGTCTATTTAATCCACGAGTTCGAGCGACTTCAACTAAAGCAGATATTTTAGTTATTACTATTTTAGTTATCCAAGTGTGCTTAGGCTTATCAACAATTGTTGTCTCATCACATCATTTAGATGGACAAGTGATGATGTCTTTGGCTGAATGGTGTCAAGATATTGCGACATTCCAATTTGGGGCAAGTCATCATTTAGACGGTGTATCACATATCTATAAAGCACATATTATTTTAGGTATGACAATATTCTTGATTTTTCCATTTACACGTTTGGTTCACGTCTGGAGTGCACCAATTGGTTACCTAACACGTTGTTACCAAATCGTACGCGTTAGACGATAGTAACAATTAATAAGTATTACGAATCTAACTAAGCTTTAAACCGATATAAGGATTAAAGCTTAGTTATCAATTTAATCTTAAACAACTTATCATATTGCGAATTGCTTATTGTTAGATAAGCGTTACATCACCGCTTCCCTTCGACTAGATAAAATAACACCTATTCCTCTATTTAATGATATTTAGCTAGTTTTAAACGAGATAATAGTCATGATGATAAAGATTTCGTTATTTTTTTGCTGTAATGTGTGATTCTAGTATAAAAATACAAGTAAACTCAAATAATATGGAATGTCTACACATTTTCATACAACTAAATTAAGGGGGAGCTGTTTATTAAATGCAACAGGCGTCATATATCCCAATGACGAATGTAATCGTTTATAATTATACCAATACGCATAAGCAGAGAAACGCTGTTGTAGCTCCCTAGTATTGCTAAACGTTGTATTTTTTACAAACTCAGTTTTAATTGTCTTAAATGTTGCTTCTGACACGGCATTATCGTAAGGACATCCCTTATTGCTTAGTGAACGGGTGATCCCAAACAGGTCAAAACATCCATCAAGCAATTGATTATCAAATTCTTTTCCTCTATCGGAATGAAATAACGCAATTGACGATAAAGGCGCTTTAATTTGGCTTAATGCTGACATAACAAGCTCTGCTGTTTTATGTTGTCCAACACGATAGCCTGCGATTTTTCGTGCTGAAAGATCAAGTAATACGCAAAGGTAATTCCATTTTTTACCGACCTTTATATAAGTCAAATCAGCAACAATCACGGTGGCTTTCATTCCTACTGTAAAATTTCGTTGCAATACATTATTTATAGTAACGGAATTAACGTTTTTGTTATTGTTTTTGTAACATTTTTGGGTGTATTTTGACTTTAGCGATAATGATTTCATCACTTTTGCAACATAACGACGAGAGACGCTTATCCCTTCAGTTAACAGTGCTTGCCGTATTCTTCTTGTTCCGTAAGACTGATAACTACCATTAAAAATCGTTAAGATCTGTTGGGCGTATTTTAATCTTCTTTGATACGCATTTTTTTTGCACTGATAATAAAAATAATGCCTTGATATACCTAAGCATCTACATAACCACTGCAACGAGTAGCGATGTCGGCAAGCTTGGATCACTGCGATTTTCGTCCCATTATCAGTGCGGCTTGCTTTAGGATATCGTTTTCCATACGAAGCTGCTTAAGCTCTTTGCGTAGAGCAATTAATTCCTGCTCCTCTAGGCTACGATTATCTTTTGTTTTGAATGAACCACTTTGCGTGGCTTGAGCAATCCAACGATCTAATGCTGATGGTGTGAGATCATATTCGGCTATTAGCTCACTACGTGACTTACCATGCTGATATAAATTAACCATCTGTTGTTTAAAATCATCATTAAATGTTCGTCTAGGTCGTTTGACTGTATTCATATTTATTTCCTCTTTTAGTGATAAGTTTACCTTACCCCCTAAAAAAACTGTATGAATTAGTGTAGCCTATCCATGATTTATTTTCTATACTTGAGGTGATTAGGAGAACGATAATCGATAGCATAAGACAAATAGTTACACATCGGTTAGAAATAGATTTTGGCAATTGAATAACAATTTATTTTAAAAAAGAGAAATCTGCTTCTATGTGAAGAAGCAGATTAAAAAAATAAGAGTATAATTTGAGTAAAAATATGATTATCAGTAATCTCTGTGGCTCTCTTTATCTCTCTTTTTTTGCTCAAAATAGTGTTGTTTTAACTTCTGCCACTTTAATGTATCTGTTGCATCGACTTTACGTATCAATTTAGCAGGATTACCGGCTACAATGCTATTGGCTTCAACCGACTTAGTGACAACACTACCAGCCGCTACAATAACATTATCGCCAATCGTAATACCGGGTAAAATAACAGCATTAGCCCCGATCCATACGTTATTACCAATAGTAATAGGTAAACCAAACTCCAAACCTGTATTACGCACTTCGGGATCAATCGGATGGCCTGCAGTATAAAATCCAGCTCTAGGCCCGACTAATACATTATCTCCAAAGGTGATGGTATTCACATCGAGGAAAATGCACTCCATATTGCAATAAAAATTCTCCCCAACATAAATATGTTTACCATAATCAACATGGATAGGTGGATTCATATAAAGATGTTCGCCATGCCCACCGAGCAGCTGTTTCTCTAATTTAACAATCGTTGCCGTATCATCAATCGGTAATTGATTAATTTGTTGAGCTAGCTTTTTACCGTGAACGGAACGATTCACTTCAGAAATCCCTGATGCTAAATAAAGTTCACCTTTTAACATTTGTTCGTAATCAAAATCTGACATAAGCATTCCTATTGAAATAAAGTTAAATCGATTGATTCAGCCATGGCTTTTAAACCGTTAGCATAAGGATGTAAACCATCACCATCAAACTCTTTTTTTAATTTTTGAGGGTTATTATCATCACGAAGCAGTGCATCAAAATCGAATATAGCATTACAATCCCGATTAGAACGAATCCATGAATTGATGGTTTGCCGTTTTACCTCCCCTTCCTCACTATAGAAATTGAGGAATTTACCTTCAAATGGCGTTAAAGTTGCACAAAAAACCTTTATTCCTTGGCTTTGACTGCGGCTGATTAGCTGTTTCCAACCGTTGATGATCTCTTCTGCGGTAACTTCTTGTTTAACTAATCCATCAAATCCAGAATGGCCAATATCATTAATGCCCTGCATGATAACAACCCAACGTACATTAGGAACAGATAATACATCACGATCAAAACGGGCAAGTGAACTCGGACCATTTTGTCCTGACGGTAAATCATTTAAAATACGATTACCACTAATTCCCGCATTAACCACACCAATATGCTTAAGGTTGCTTTGTGCGAGTCGTTTAGCTAAAAATCAGGCCAACGACGATTCATATTAAGACCCGATAAATAACCATCGATAATTGAATCACCTAGCGTAACAATTGTTCCACTATTCGGTTCGGTAGTTTCTACTTCAACACGAGAAAGATAAAACCGCATCGAAGATGTTACTGCGTTACTCGATAATTGTTCGTTAGCTGTGGTATTACCATTAGAATCAATCCAAGCTGTTTGCTCCCCGTTAGGGTGAACAACGCTTAAACCCGTACGTTGAAGTAAATATAAGCTAATCGTTAACTCATCCAAAGCATTCACCTCAAAATCAACCGGATCTGAAATGGCAGGAGCGCCAGCAGGAACGATAATCTGAGTTTGTCCACCAAATAGAACTGGCTTAAGAGTATTAAGCTCGATAGTACCTGCTTGTTTTCCTGGTTTTGCCACCGTTACCGCACCAATGACCAATGGCTGAGTTCCCGTTTCGTTAGAGAAGCGTAATCGAATTTTATTGCTGCCTTGGCTCAATTTAATCATCTGCCGAATTGTATTTTGATTCATATCTTGACCAACAGGGAAAACGGGACTCGCTCCCCAAGAGCCAATCCAGCTATGTTCAACGGCTTGGCTGGCTGATGTTGCTAATACACATGCCGTTAATGAAATAGCAGTTTTTTTAATCCCTTTCTTATAATATTAGACATAAACGATATCTCCTAAAATGAATCTTGGGTACTCGGTCTTAATGTTTTTTAATCTAATTCATTGAGTAAATATAGTGTTTGATAAGGCTCCAGTTCAGTCAACATCTCTTTAATCGGATGTGAATAGTTATGACATACAATTTTTGTTGTCTCTTTTATCACGATTGGATGAGCCATTTTTTGTTTTTTATCAGTCAAATTGGCAACAACCGTTAAGATAGCGTGTTGATATTGACGTTGATAGATCCAAAGATCATTACTTGCAGGTAATAAATCTTGATAATCCCCTAAAATTAAAATCTCATACTGCTTTCTCAATTGAATTAACATTTGATAGAAGTAGAATATTGATGACTTATCAGCCAATGCTTTTTCAACGTTAATTGATGGATACTGTTTAGCTACGCTAATCCAAGGTGTATATTGTGAAAATCCAGCAAACGCTGCATCATTCCACTGCATTGGTGTTCGGCTATTATCTCGTGATTTCTGAGCTAAAATCGCCAGAATCTCTTTTTCTGATAGACCATGTTCAATTTTTTCATGATAGAAATTAAGTGATTCAATATCTCGATATTGTTTTATCGAATCGAAATGCGGATTTAACATACCGATCTCTTCACCTTGATAGATATAAGGTGTCCCCTGCATACCATAAAGAATCATTGCCCAGCAAGTTGCTGACACATGATGATATTGCCCTTCTGAACCAAATCGAGACGCGATTCTTGGCTGGTCATGATTACACCAAAATAGTGCTGGCCATGCTTTATTGTGCATACCTTGTTGCCAGTAGCTAAAAATCTTTTTAAGCTCAATAAAATCAGGTTTTGCAACACACCACTTTTCACCATTAGGATAATCGACTTTTAAATGATGAAAATTAAATACCATTGAGAGTTCTTTACCATCTAAATTAGCATATTTGACACAGTTATCTAGCGTTGTTGAGGACATTTCACCAACCGTTACGGTTTGATTAGGTTGAAATACTTTAGTACTCAATTCTTGAAGGTATTCGTGTACCCGTGGACCATCAGTATAGAATCGGCGGCCATCGCCTTGTAAATCATCGAGAAAATCTTGCTGTTTTGAGATCAAATTAATAACATCTAAACGTAATGCATCGACGCCACGTTTAATCCAGAATTGACAAACTTTAACGATTTCGGCACGCACTTTTGAGTTTTCCCAATTCAGATCCGGCTGATTTTCGGAAAATAGATGTAAATAGTACTGTTTTGATACTTCGTGCCACTTCCAGGCCCCACCACCAAATTTAGATCGCCAGTTATTTGGTGGAGATTGATTATTATCTTTACCATTTTTCCAGATATAAAAGTCGCGATATTCACTATTAGGATCTAGCGCTTGTTGAAACCAAAAATGTTTATCCGATGTATGATTAAATACCATATCAAGCATGATCTTAATCCCTTTTTGATGAGCCTTTGTCACTAACTCATCAAAATCATCTAACGTACCGTAATCTGGGTTAATATCGTAATAATCGGCAATATCGTAACCGTTATCGACTTGCGGCGAAGGATAAATTGGTGTAATCCAAATTCCATCAACGCCAAGCGTTTTTAAGTAATCTAAACGTTGAATAATACCTTGTAAATCACCTATTGCTAACGCATTAGCTTGTACATTTTTTGTTGATTGAAAGCTTTTGGGATAGATCTGGTAAATCACCCCTTTTTGCCACCAATTGTTATTTGATATGATTGTATTCATTATTCAACCTTCTTACGCTTGTTTACTTTTAATTTTAAAAATTAATGAGGTTAATAGGATTGGCACCACTATAGCGACTAGCATTGCAAATAGATAAACTATCCAATATTGAGGTTTAATGGATAAAATACCTGGTAATCCACCAACACCGATGCCATTTGATAATACGCCAAATAGACCACAAATAAGTCCTGCTAAGGCAGCACCGATCATTGCACACAACATCGGATAACGGTATTTTAAGTTAACGCCATACATTGCAGGTTCTGTTACACCTAAATAGGCTGAAATAGCAGCGGGAATAGTAATATCGCGTTCTTGTTTTTTACCGACAATAATCATTCCAACCACAGCAGATGCCTGTGCAATATTAGATAAGGCAATAATTGGCCAAATTGGTGTTCCGCCAAAATCTTTGGTCATCTGCATATCAATTGCTAGTGTAGTATGATGAATCCCGGTGATAACTAAAGGTGCATAAAAAAATCCAAAAATAGCCGAACCAATCGCCGCAAAATCACCAGTCATTAATAATCTAACAACATATGATACACCATTGCCTAATTCACGACCGATTGGCCCAATTACAAAATGAGCGGCAACAACAGCAACAACAATAGATACAAACGGTACAACAACTAAATAGAGATAACTCGGCACGATTCGTTTGAAACGTGTTTCAAACCAGCCTAAGAATAAACCAGCTAAAATAGAAGGAATCACCTGCGCTTGATAACCTACTTTTTCAATCTGAATAAAACCAAAATCCCAAACATCTGGGATTGTACTACCTAACGCGTAGGCATTAAGTAATTGCGGTGAAACTAATGTTACACCTAAAACAATACCAAGGACGGGTGATCCCCCCATTTTTCTGACGGTTGACCAACAAATAGCAACGGGTAAAAAGTGGAAAATGGCTTCACACGGTAACCATAAAAAATTATAGATTGGAATGAGAATAGGACAAATATCAGTGAGTTTTTTACCATCACTAATCGGCATCTCACCGATAATATTTCTAAATCCAAGCAGTAACCCCCCTGCAATCAATGCAGGTAATAAAGGGACAAAAATTTCCGCTAAATCCGATAAGGCTTTTTCCCACCACTTCATATTTTTAGTGGCTGCTTTTTTAACCTCTTCTTTTGACGACTCTTCTTTGCCAATTAAATTTAACAATAATGGATAATAGTCACTGACATCAGTACCAATGATGACTTGAAACTGCCCTGCTTGTGTGAAGCAGCCTTTTACAGCACTAATGGTTTTAATCGTTTCAACATCAGCTAAGTTAGGATCATTTAAAACAAATCGAAAACGCGTTAAACAGTGAGTCACACTCACAATATTAGCTTTACCGCCAATAGCATCAATGAGTTGATTTAATGACTCTATTTTACTGGAATTGTTCATAATTGGCCTTTAATAAAATTAAAATAGGGAACGTTCCCATCCTAATATCCTAAATATGAAAAAGCAAATATAAACAAAAAAAATAGCTTAAAATTGTGAACTAGATCATTTTATTTACAATATGATTATTTACAAGGTAATAATGTACAGGGCTGCATCAGTACACTTTCTTGATAACGCTCATCATTAGGATGCTTAATTAATTGAAGCAACTGATCAATAGCCAATTTACCGCTAAGATCAACATGAAGATTAACACGATCTAAATTAGGAAATAGAAAATCTAACATAACATTACAGCCAATATAACCAATTTTAATCTCACGCCCCGTTTCGTGACAAAATTTACAAACCCCTAATGCAATATTATCGGTTGCACAAATAATAGCCTGTATATGTTGGTGTTGATTAAAGAGTTGTTTGGCTTGTTCATATCCTGACGTAAATGATAAATTAGCACAGTAAATATAGGAAGGCTTATGGGATTGTTCACACAAATCGCGATAATGTTGATTACGTTCTTTGCCTGTGGAGAGATCTTTATCATCAATACCGATATAGGCAATATGCTCAAATTGTGCTGCATAAAGTTGATATAGTTTTTCTACTGCCCCTTTATTGTCATAGATGATAGAGATAAAATTAGTCACTCGCTGTGAAATAAAAACAATCCGATTTTTCCAATACCCAGCCTGTTCTAGTGTAAGTTCTGAAAAAGAGAATGCAATAATCCCATCAATTTGTCGAGAAAATAGCATAGATAAATGTTGATTGAAAACCGTATTATTAAATTGGCTTTCTAACACTAATACATCAATATTTTTTGTCTCACAAATAGATAATATTGATTTAAGGGCTAAGTTTTCTGAATGAGAGTCAAGGCGAGTAACGATCACAGCAATAACACGTTTATTATGACCTTTTAATCCCCTAGCTGATATCGATGGCGTAAATTGGCACTCTTCAATAACCTTTTGAATTTTTTGCCGAGCTGCGGCACTCACGCCTTTTTCATTATTAATCACTCTTGATACCGTTGATTTACTGACCCCAGCAAGTTTGGCAATATCTTTAATCGTGATGTTATGGCAATGACTCATAGTAGTTATCTATAAAAATACAATTTTTTAATAAAAATTAATATAGTCGATTGTAGGTTTTCCCCGAATTGGAGTCAATATGAAATAACCATCAACTGCTATATTAGCTTTCCCCTATCATCATTCATCTCTGAAAGACTCTTATTGCAATTTACTAGTAAATAAACAAAGTTATATCAAGTCTTGTTATCTAATCAAAATTCGATGAATATTGAAACGAATCCTGATATGATTCAAACAATCTACGATAAATATACCGAAATGTAATAATTGATATAATGAAAATCACTGCCTGGATTGATAGTTTTCGTTTAAAAACGTTACCGTTAGCGCTATCTGCTATTTTTGTTGGTAATGCTTTAGCTTATTGGCAACAACACTTTAATATTGGGATTATGCTATTAACGCTATTAACTGCCATCTTATTACAAGTGCTATCTAATCTCGCTAATGATTATGGCGACACCGTAAAAGGGGCTGATAAAGTTAATCGAATCGGCCCATTACGTGGTATCCAGCATGGACTAATTACATTAAAACAGTTACGACGAGCCCTATTCATCAACCTAATAATGTGTGTAATTAGTGGGATTACCCTGCTTATTGTCGCTTGTGATTCCTATATTGAATTTGTTCAGTTTATTATATTAGGCTTATTATCAATTATTGCGGCAATCACTTATACCGTAGGGAAAAAACCCTATGGTTATATTGGGTTTGGTGATTTGTCAGTACTAATATTTTTTGGTTTAGTAAGTATTTTAGGTAGCTATTATCTACAAACTAAAGCGTTACCTTTATTCATACTTTTCCCTGCTTTTGGCTGTGGATTATTATCAGTTGCCGTACTTAATATCAATAATTTACGAGATGTGCATAGCGATAAACAAAACAATAAACGGACGCTGATTGTCTTAATTGGTGATAAAGCTGGTTGCTATTACCATACTCTGTTATTAATTTTAGCTTTTGCATGTTTATTACATTTTTCTTATTACTATTTAAATACCCCTTTTAGTTATCTGTTTCTATTGGGATTACCGTTGATGTATCAACAGATTCGTGATGTTTTTCGATATCGTTCAACGCCAGCGATGGCTCCTCTACTATTTAAAATGGTAAAATTCGCTATGTTAACGAATACTCTTTATTGTATTGGTATTATTTTAAGTTAATAAGAAAAGCATTTAAATAAGCATTATAAAAGTTTAATTATAAGGCATATTAAATATCATTAATAATTACTTTTTATGATAAGAAAATGAAAGTCATTATCATTAAAATTAATTTTTTCAATAAGTTAATATTTTTATTTAGTCTTAAATAATTTCAGTTTATTATAAGCATTAATACCATAAAAAAAGTATGGATATATGCTATGAATGATAAAAATAAACCTCAAAATGTGAGTCGACGTAATTTTTTACAAAAATCACTTGTCGTTGGTGGTGCTACAGCATTATTGGGTAATCTTAAATTACCGATGGCCTATGCACAAACAGAACAAACAAAATCGACGATAAACAGTAATACCGATAAGGAAATCATTAGCTATAGTGCATGTTTAGTCAATTGCGGTAGTCGCTGCCCATTAAAAGTACACGTAAAGAATGATATCATCACTAAAATTTCTGTTGAAAACGGAATTAATGATAATATTTTTGGACAACATCAAATTCGTCCCTGCTTACGAGGACGGTCTGTCCGTTGGCGAACATATAATCCTGAACGTTTAAAATCCCCGATGCTAAGAATTGGTAAGCGTGGTGAAGGTAAATTTAAAAAAATATCGTGGGATGAAGCCACAACTTTATTAGCTCAAAAATTACGTCACACCATCGATACCTATGGCAACGAAGCCATTTTTTATCAATATGGCTCAGGTACCACCGGAGCAAATCTTAGTGGTAGAAATACCAGCAAACGATTACTCAATATTCTTGGTGGTTTCGTTGACTATCATGGTACCTACTCTGATGCTCAAATTATGACAATTCAGCCTTATCTATTTGGCCAAACAAATAATAATTATGGTACGCAATTACAGTCGTTATTTGATCAAATCAAATATTCTGATTTAGTCGTCATGTTTGGACAAAATATTGCTGAAACCAGAATGTCTGGTGGAGGACAAGTTACAGAGCTTTATCATGCGTTAGAACAAAGTAAAGCTAAGGTCATTATTATTGATCCTCGTTGTAATGATAGCGTTGTTGCTTATAATGCTGAATGGCTACCAATTAGACCGGGAACTGATGCTGCACTCGTTGCCGCTATTGGTTATACGCTAATCGATGAAAATCTCATTAATGAAGCGATGCTAAATAAATACTGCGTAGGCTGGAATAGTGATACATTACCTGCAAGTGCTCCAGCCAACAGTAACTATAAATCTTATATTTTAGGTCTAAGCTCAGATAACGTTGCAAAAACGCCTGAATGGGCTGAAAAATTGACAGGGATTCCTGCTGATAGGATACGTCAATTAGCAAGAGAAATCGTGGCAGCAAAAGCAGCTTGGATCTCGCAAGGTTGGGGAGTTCAACGTACCCAAACTGGGGAACATGCGGCAAGAGCAATTATGGCTTTACCTATTATGACTGGGCAATTTGGTCGTAAAGGTACCAATATCGGTACTTGGGGTGGCAGTGTCTCTTATCCTGTAGCCGGAATGCCAACCAGTAATCCAGTAACGGTTACAATCCCAGTTTTTTTATGGACTAAAGCTATTGAAGAAGGTGAAAATTTAACTGCTAAAAATGCCTTCATTAAAGGAAAAGATAAACTTGATGTAGGTATTAAATTTTTATGGAATTACGCCAGTAACGTAATAGGTAATCAACATGCCGATTTAAATAAAACACATGAAATTCTATCTGATGAATCAAAGTGTGAATTTATTTTAGTTTGGGATACGCATATGACTGCCTCTGCAAAATATGCTGATTTATTACTACCTGATGTTTCCGGAGTTGAAACTAATGACATTATTAATAACTCATACCAATCGGGTGCCTATCACTATTTAATTCGTATGCAAGCAGCGATTAAACCTTTGTGGGAAAATCGTATTACCTATGATGTATTAGCTGAAGTTGCTGAAAAATTAGGTGTAAAAGATGAATTCACCGAAGGTAAAAGTTATGAGGATTGGATCGTTTATTGCTATGAAAAAACACGCGCTAATAATCAGATTTTACCGCCTTTTGCGCAAACAGATGGCAAAGGTGTTATTGATCGTCGAATTGCAAATAGTGATGAATATATCGCACTAAAAGATTTTCATGATGATCCGATAAATCATCCATTAAATACGCCATCAGGTAAAATAGAATTCTACTCAGAAACATTGGCAAATATTGCTCAAGATTGGCAACTTGATGAAAAAGATAAACTTTACCCTATTCCTGCTTATTTACCAGCAATCGAAGGCATCGAAGATAGCGCAAGTTTAGTAAAATACCCGTTACAATTAACCGGATACCATACTAAAGCTCATTGCCATTCCAGTTATGCAAATCTACCGCAGCTAAAAGAGGCCGCGGTTGATGCGATCTGGATAAATCCAATCGATGCAGAAAAACGTCAGATTAAGCATGGTCAACTAGTCGAAGTCTATAATGATCGCGGGCGATTATATATGCCCGCAAAAGTGACACCTCGTATTATGCCTGGGGTACTGGCAATCCCACAAGGTGCTTGGGCTAAAACCAATAAAGAAGGTGTTGATATTGGCGGCTGTATTAATCGCCTAACCAGCCAACGACCATCGGTACTTGCCAAAGGCAATCCACAACATACCAATTTGGTTGAAATAAAATCATTATCATTATAAAAAGAGGCATAAAATATGCAATATGGTTTTTATATTAATTCGACTAAGTGTACTGGCTGTAAAACTTGTCAAATTAGCTGTAAAGATGAAAAAAATCTCGATATCGGCCCAAAATTTCGTCGAGTTTATGAATATGGTGGTGGAGATTGGCAGCAAGTTAATGGTTTATGGCAAAATAATACGTTTGTTTATTATTTATCAATATCTTGCAATCATTGCCAAGAACCAACTTGTGTGCAAGGTTGTCCAACCGGTGCTATGCATAAGCGCAGTGAAGATGGTCTAGTTGTCGTCGATCAGGATGTCTGTATCGGTTGTCGATATTGCGAGATGCGCTGCCCTTACGGTGCACCACAATTTGATCAACAAAAAAGAGTGATGTCAAAATGTGATGGCTGTTACCAACGTGTTAGCGAAGGACTCTCCTCGGTTTGTGTAGAGTCTTGTCCTCAAAGAGCGCTTGAATTTAATGATATCAATGTGCTTCGCCAAAAATATGGACAAGAACGGGATATCGCACCATTACCCTCATCGACGTTAACGAAACCGAATATTGTCATTAGGGCTCACGCTAAAGCCAAAAAGAGTGGCGATCCTCTTGGTCGTATACTTAATCCAGAGGAGATATAACGATGAATGAATTACCATTAGTTTTTTTTACTGTTCTCGGGCAAATGGGTGCCGGAACTGTTTTAATGACCAGCTTATACAGTCTAATTTGCAAACAAACTACTTCTGTTATTAAAATTATGCGAATTAATACGGTCGCTTTAATTATTATGGCTCTCGCCATGATTATAGCGTCTTTTCATTTAGGTCATCCCCTACGTGCCTTAAATGTTATTTTCGGCATTGGTCGTTCACCAATGAGTAATGAAATTTTTACCTTTGGGATACTATTTTCAGTAACTTTTATCTCAGTTTTACTAACTTATTTTAGTCAACCCGATAACGGAAACCGATTGCAATTATTAAAGAAGCTAACTCATAAAATAAACCATATCCCAGGTATGGCAAAACTCCTTGCACTCGTTTTGATAATAGTTAGTCTATTTTTTATCTGGACAATTGTTGCAACTTACATGCTAACCACAGTAAAAAATTGGGATACGCCTTATACGGTACTACAAATGTATAGTACGATGTTGATATTAGGTGGCGTGACAATAACTGTATTTGGTATTCGTAAACTGGGTATAATATGCTTTACTATTGGTAGTATAATTGTATTGACAACAAAATTACCTTATATCCATTTTGTTAGTGGGATTACGCCTGATTTAGCACAAGCACAATACTGTTTTTGGCTAATACAGTGTGGCACATTAGGGATCGCGCTCATCATAACGTTTATAAATAGTTTTAAATGTGGTAAATCTACCGCTATTTACGCAGCTGTAGCTATCTTAGCTTTAGTTGGCGAACTGTCGGGTAGGATTGCCTTCTATAATCTTTGGGCTATTCCAATGTAGTCCCGTTATAGTATAAAAAGGTAATAAAAAATGATATGTATTAAAGCATTAAAGTAAAACATATATTACATATTGATTTTTATTACTATTTAATGATTTATCATAATACGGTTAAATATAATAATATAGAGATTTGTTGGGTAAAATAATTATGAAGTTTACGATAGAAAGTATGAATCTTTCAACACGTCTATTTGGTGCTTTTTTTTACTATCCCCCTACTTCAGAAGCCTTAAAACCGTTATATACCAGCTTAAATGAGATTGAATCACTGTTTTTGTGGGAAAATAAAAGTCTCATTCAGTCTCAATGTAAGCTTATACAAAAATATCTTAATGATCCTGAACTACCTTATCAATATTCAATACTTTTTGAAGGCCAAGGATTTATGCCCGCGCCGCCTTGGGGATCTGTTTACCTTGATAAAGAGAATTTATTAATGGGCGAATCAACCCATCGCTATAGAGAATTTTTGCAACAACAAAATATTGTTATGCAAACCGGCATTAATGAGCCAGAAGATCAATTTGGTTTAATGTTGATGACCCTTGCATTAATCATTGAGTCAGCTGAATTTGATGCAGCTAAGCAGCTGATTAGCCAACATATTATGCCTTGGGCTCCACGCTACTTAAGCTTATTAAAAGAGTATGATGGCAGCCCGTTTTATCAAGCTTTAGCAATTATTGTGGAACAGTATTTATCGACGATAGTTAAAACGTTAGACTTAACTGTCCCTCATTATTATTTATACAAATAGTTAGTCTGCCATCATCAGACTTTAAATCAATTAACTCGGTGGTAAATAGTTATTGAGCTAATAGCTCATCAATCACATCATCACCGACATGTCTAAAATCTTGACCTTTAACAAAGTAAAAAATTAATTCACTAATATTTTGACAACGAGAACTAATTCGTAAAATTGAGCGAGCACAATTTAATGCAATAATGATATTAGGAATTGAACGAGAATCTTCCATCATAAATGTCATTAATTGTCGAATCACCATTTCGTAATTTTTTACGATGCGCTTATCTTCTTTATAAATGCGTAATGCTTCATTAATATTCATTCGAGTGAAGGCATCTAATACATCGTGTAACATCTGAATGACATTATGCCCCATCGCATCTAAACTGGTTAGCAAAATCTGCTGTTCAGGCGTGAATTCCTGTTTGGCAATCTCGCAAATATCCTTCGCACTATCTCCGATACGCTCTAATTCAGCAATCGCTTTGATAATCGCCATAATAAGTCGTAGATCACTCGCTGTCGGTTGACGTTTAGCAATAATTTTTACACACGCTTCATCAATCGTCACTTCTAATTTATTAACTTGTTGATCGTTCTCTATCACTTGTTCGGCAAGATTAATGTCATGATTGAGTAGCGTACTAATTGCATCATTAAGCTGTTTTTCTACTAATCCCCCCATCACCATCATTTGGGTACGAATATGTGCAAGTTCTGCATCAAATTGACCTGAAATATGTTTACCTAAATAATCCATCATACTCACCTATAATTAATTTTTAATCATTGCACCAACTACATTATGCTAAGCTTATTCAGCTATCAACCATAACGTCCAGTAATATAGTCTTCTGTCTGTTTCTTAGCTGGTGAGGTAAATACACGATCTGTGGTATTAAATTCAACTAACTCACCTAAATACATAAATGCCGTATAATCAGAACAACGTGCAGCCTGCTGCATATTATGTGTGACAATTAATACTGTATAGTCAGATTTTAATTCACTAATTAACTCTTCAATGCGCCCAGTTGAGATCGGATCGAGTGCAGAACATGGTTCATCGAGTAAAAGAACTTCAGGTTTAATCGCAATCCCCCGAGCGATACATAAACGTTGCTGTTGTCCACCCGATAAACTATTACCACTTTGTTGTAATTTATCTTTAACCTCATCCCATAACGCAGCTTTGGTTAATGCCCATTCAACACGTTCATCCATCTCAACGCGTGAGAGTTTTTCAAACAACTTAATACCAAAAGCAATATTGTCATAAATTGACATGGGAAATGGTGTCGGTTTTTGGAAAACCATACCGACTTGAGCTCGCAACAATGACACATCCCTTGTATCAGTTAAAATATCGGTACCATTTAAAAGAATTTCACCCGTCGCTCTCTGCTCTGGGTAAAGTTGATACATTTTATTAAATGTACGCAGTAACGTTGATTTACCACACCCAGATGGACCAATAAAGGCCGTTACAGTATTTTGTTTAATATCGATATTAATATTTTTCAATGCATGAAATTGATTGTAATAAAAATTAAGATCTTTAACGCTAATTTTAATGCTTGCTTCAGTCATTATATTTATACCTTGTCCATATATCTGTTTAATTACTATTTAATTTTGTTCGCAAATAACAGTCTTGCGAGAATATTAAGGAATAAAACAAATAGTGTGATCAGTAATACCCCAACCCATGCCAATTGCTGCCATTCAATAAATGGACTCATGGCAAATTTAAAAATAGTCACTG
Organism: Orbaceae bacterium BiB; assembly: GCA_036251205.1. Lineage (NCBI taxonomy): Bacteria > Pseudomonadati > Pseudomonadota > Gammaproteobacteria > Orbales > Orbaceae > Orbus > Orbus mooreae. Next base: position 538,231 of record CP133958.1, read on the forward strand.
GTAAATTAGCAATTGGATTGGTTAAATCCGTACTCCAGAATTGGTTAGATAACGAAGTAAATAACAATGGTGCAGTCTCACCAGCAATACGCGCAATAGCAAGTAATACCCCAGTAACAATACCTGATATAGAGGCTTTTAAAGTAATTTTTAAAATCACCTGCCAACGCGGTGCACCTAAAGCATAAGCGGCTTCTCGCAACGTTCCTGGCACGAGTAACAGCATATTTTCAGTAGTTCTAACAATGATAGGTAGTTGAATTAAGGCTAAGGCAATAATTCCTGCAATCCCTGAAAAACGCCCCATCTGAGTTACCACAAGCATATAGACAAATAGTCCAATAATAATCGATGGTGCAGAAAGGAGTACATCATTAATAAAACGAATGATATTGGCCAAAAATGACTTTTTGCCATATTCTGCTAGATAAATTCCAGCTAAAATACCTAATGGGGTGCCAATTAATGTCGCCCAAATAATCAGTAAAAAACTCCCCATAATTGCATTAGCTAACCCACCGCCTTCAGTATTAGGTGGTGGTGTCATTTCAGTAAAAACAGCCATTGATAAGCTATCAAAACCTTTATCAAAGGTTGATAACAAAATCCAAATTAACCAAAATAGACCAAATACAACCGTGAGCAGTGATAAACTGATCACTAATTGATTCTTAACCTTACGCCAATGCTGTCGATAATTAATAGGAGACGGTTTCATTATGATTTACCCTCTTTTCTATTCAAACGCGCAATTAATAACTTTGAAAAACCAAGAACAATAAATGTAATAACAAATAGGATTAATCCTAATTCCATTAATGCTGCGGTATGTAAACCAGGTTCAGCTTCGGCAAACTCATTAGCTAGAGTCGAAGTAATACTATTACCAGGCATAAACAATGAGAAACTATCCAGTTGATAAGTATTACCAATAATAAATGTTACCGCCATCGTTTCACCTAAGGCTCGTCCAAGACCTAACATAATACCGCCAATAACACCATTTTTAGTATAAGGTAGAACGATATAACGTACACACTCCCAAGTAGTACAGCCAACGCCATAAGCCGCTTCTTTCATTAATACAGGAGTTTGTTCAAATACATCGCGCATAACTGAAGCGATATAAGGAATAATCATAATCGCCAGAATGAGCCCCGCGGCTAAAATACCAATACCAAAGGCTGGCCCGGTAAAAAATATATTTAAAATAGGAATATTAGCAAAAATATCAGAAATTGGGATTTGAAAATAGACAGAAAAAAGTGGCGCAAAAACAAATAATCCCCACATACCATATACGATACTTGGAATAGCCGCTAATAATTCAATAGCGATACCCAGTGGACGTTTGAGCCATGTAGGCGATAATTCAGTTAGAAATAGTGCAATACCAAAACTGACTGGTACAGCAATAATTAGTGCAATCGCTGATGTTACTAATGTACCATAAATAGGAACGAGAGCGCCAAACTCTTCAGCGGGCACATTCCACTCTTTATTCCATAAAAAAGCAAAGCCAAAATGCGTAATACTTGGCCAAGCAGCAATCATCAGTGATAAAATAATGCCACCTAAAAGCAATAAAACACCAATACCAGCGCCCCTGACAATAAGATCAAAAATAATATCGCCCCATCGATTTGGTGTATTGCTAACTGATTTTTGTTTAACCATATTGTCTCTTCTTACATTTATTCTATTTGATACTAACAGCACAATTAGTTACACTGTAACTAATTGTGCTAGTCATCATTTCAATATCACATCACTACAACTTAAATATTGCCCAACTATTGCAGGGCTTTTGATGAACTTTATCGTGATTTTAGTTCTTTACTGGATAAATTTCAGCACCTTGTTTATCCGTAATTTGAGTGTGCCAAGCTTGATTAATCGTTTTCACAACACTCTCAGGTAATACTGCATAATCAAGCGCTACCGCTTGGTCTTTACCATACTGATAAGTCCAATTGAAGAAATCAAGAACAGCTCGCCCTTTACTACTATTATCTTGTTGTTTTTGCAATAAAATAAAGGTCGCAGATGTAATTGGCCAAGCATTTTCACCGGATTGGAAAGTTAAGTCCTGAGCAAATGATTGATCCCATTTTGCATTTTGCGCTGCTGCACTAAAGCTGGTTTCTGATGGTTCAACAATCGTATGGTCAGCTGAATAGAGTTTACTATAAGTTAGGTGATTTTGTTTTGCATAAGCATATTCAACAAAACCGATTGAACCAGGTAAACGTTGTACAAATGCCGCTACACCATCATTACCTTTACCACCAATACCTGTTGGCCAATTAACAACGGTACCAACCCCTACTTCATCTTTCCAAACGCTATTTACTTTACTTAGATATTGAGTAAATACATATGAAGTACCAGAACCGTCCGCCCTTCTAACCACATTAATGGCTAGGTTAGGTAAATTTAATGTTGGATTTAGTTTTGCAATAGCAGGATCATTCCATTTTTTAATCTTACCTAAAAAGATATCGCCTAATGTTTGTCCATCTAGCAACAATTGACCGGATGTAATTCCATTAACATTAACAACAATAACAATACCACCAATTACTGTTGGGAATTGAAATAATCCTTGTTCTTTTAATTGGCTATCAGATAGCGGCATATCACTTGCACCAAAATCAACTGTTTTAGCATTAATTTGTTTAATACCACCAGATGAACCAATTGCCTGATAATTAACTTTAACTTGAGTCTGCTTATAGTAGCTATCTGCCCATTTGGCATAAATCGGAGCTGGGAAAGAGGCACCGGCCCCAGTTAAATTGACATCGGCTTGCGCTGTTAGCGAAAATGCAAATAGTGAACCAATTAATGTTGATAATATCACTCGTCTGTTCATAAAGACCTCTCTATTAAGATTAATTAATGCAACTTCTTTATTGAGATAATCGTATCTGAAATATATGACAAGAATATGACAAAATATCTCATCGGTTAAATATCATTACTATGATCGATATATTGCTCAGGTAATACAAAAGAGAACTGGCTACCCTCAGTCAATTTACTCCTGATTTGTAACTTGGTGTTACCATGATTAAGTAGCGCATGTTTAACAATAGCTAACCCTAATCCACTACTACTAGATGCAATAAATCGAGCATCATCAACTTTATAAAAACGTTCGGTTAAACGGTTGAGATGATGAGATGCGATACCGGGACCAGAGTCTTTAACACTAAAATAAGCACCATAACTAACATGTCGCCACTCAATATTAATAGCGGTCCCATCTGGTGTGTGTTTGATTGCATTATAAATCAAATTCGTTATGACACTTTCTAACTGAGACTTAACACCAATTACCCTTAGTTGATCATCAATAGTAAATGAGACTAAATAATGTGGATAGATCTGTTTAATATCCTGTTCGATATTATGGAGGATGGCTGGCACATTAACCTTTTGCATCGTTTTATTGAGTGGACTATTTTCGATATTACTTAACGCCAATATCTGCTCAATTAAGTTTTCCATACGATTAGTCTGAGACTGCATAGTCTGTATGGTCTTTTGGTAATCTTCAGCAGATATCATGTCATCAGCAAGCATATCTAAATAACCTTTAAGCACAGTAATCGGCGTCCTTAATTCATGGCTAGCATTAGTAAAGAAGTCTCGTCGCTGTTTTTCTGCTAAATAGAGATGCCCCACGTCACGGGCGATAACAATCCATTGTTTATCAATATAAGGAATAATTCTAAATTCAATATAGTATTGTTGTCTAAATAATAACGTAAGAGGCTGAGAAAAATTTCTTTTCGCCATATAATCGGCAAACTGAGGATAGCGGATAAGATTGACAATATTTTGTCCTTTATCATATGGCCAATGAATATTAAGCTCATTTTGCGCTATCTTATTGCACCACGTTATTGCACCATTATCTTCTACGAGTAAAAGTGAATCAGGAATTGATTCAGCGCCATGGCGAAAACGCTTAATAATATTCGCTAGCTCATTTTGCTTATTACGTTGTCTTCTTTGTCGCTTATGTAAGCCATAAAACAATAGATTTAAAGCACCAAATCCCGTTGAAGGATAGACATTATTTTGTTGCCAGATCCAATAGGATAAACGTTGTAATTGGTATGCGTAATACAATATTAGAACTAATAGCGCTATCGTTATGACTAACCAAACTCGTCCAAAAACCGTACCTAAAATAGCGGCAATAATTAATACTAGTGTAATTTCACATACGATACGTTGCCAAAAATTGTGTTTTAACAAAGTAACTCCTGCTGTTTATTTTACACAGAAAAGCGATATCCAGAACCTCTAACTGTTTGAATAAATCGCTCACCTTCTGATTTTTCAAGCTGTTTACGTAAACGGCCAATATGCACATCAACCGTTCTATCATCTATATAGGAATCGTTACCCCAAACTGCAGTAATCAATTGATCTCGAGTAAACACCCGTTCAGGTTTACTAGCCAGAAAACTTAACAATTTATATTCTGTTGGTCCTAAAGAGAGCTCAGTATCAGCCAAAAAAACACGCTGCGATTGTAAATCAATTTTTAATTCACCAAAAATCAATACAGCATCATTATTAGGATAACTTCGTCGTAATAAAGCCTTTATTCTCGCAATCAATGCTTTATTTGAAAAAGGTTTAGTCATATAGTCATCAGCACCGACATCAAACCCCATTACTTGATCATTCTCATCTTGTTTAGCGGTTAACATAAGGATTGGAATATCACGAGTAGACTCATTTTTTTTCAGGTGTTTGATAAATTGTAGCCCATTACCACCCGGCAACATCCAATCAAGCAAAACTAAATGAAAAGGAGTCGATTGACTCACTGCAATCGCCTGCGGATAGTCCTTAGCTTCAATTACTTGATAATTTTGATGTTCAAGCAAAATACGTAACATCTCCCGAATAGCATGATCATCTTCAACGATAAAAATTGTTTTTGTCATAAAATATAAACAAACCTATTAGCAATTCGTATCCAGCCAGTATATAGTATTTTTGTGACAGTTTGATGAATTTTAGTTAATTTGTCATCACAACCTTTTAGTTCGTTCTAATGAGTTAAAGCCTAAATTGCACCATATTCGCTATAAGCGTGAAACTTTATAGTGAATTATGAACATTCATATTATCAGCGATATTAAATGCAATTTTTATATCAATTTTAGATCTTTCAATGATTGTTTAATAAATGCATAAAAAATAGGTGCAAATACCAAGCCAATTACACCAAATATCGTTTCGCAAAACAGCATTGCAATAAGTAGCTCACAGATCCCTGCTTCAATTTTACTGCCGACAATTTTAGCATTTAATACATATTCCATTTTATGAATCAAAATGAGATAAATAAGTACAATAATTGCCACATAAAATGATACCGTAAAACCGACAAAAAACATTAATACATTGACAATTAAGTTCCCCACTATTGGAATCAAACCAAACACAAAAGTGGCTAATACTAAGCTTTTACTAAATGGTAGATGAATTCCAAAAATAGGTAGAATAATAAATAAGAAAATGGCAGTCATAACAGCATTAAAAAAGGCAATAAAAAATTGTGAAATAACCACATATTGAAAAACCATAACTAATCGATCAAGACTCGCTTTTAAAGCTGTAACCAACGCTGTTTTTGGTACATCCTCATAACTATCTAAACGATTCTGTTGTTTAAAGCCTAAAATAAGTCCAATAATCATCCCCACAATTAAAATAATAAGTGTATGAAATGCATTGGTCGCCATTGATTGCAAATAAAAAACATGCTCTTTTAAATAAGCTGTAATATTAATATTAATCTGGTCCATATCATCGGGCAAATAACTTTGAATGCCCTCTGGTAGCGTTTGTGAAACTTTATCAATAATGGCATGTATCGCTTCCATCGTTTCAACTGGATGCTTAGCCATATTAATAAACCATGAAAACAGATACCATGAACCGATCGTAATAATTGCCATAATGATTGATAATAACAGCATCACCGATAACAGTTTTGATTTGTTACCAAATCGACTCATTTTTTTCGATAGTAATGAGTCTAATTTAAGTGTTAAAAAATAAGTCAATAAACCAGCAATTAATGCAGGCATTAAACGCACCTGCATCAATATAATAAAAAAAATAGAAAATCCGACTAAACAAAATAACCCTAACTTTTGCTGATTACTCATACCCATTCGTTTATTACCTTATTTATTTAGGTGAAATTGTATTATAAAAAACAGCGAAATTAATATCACAGGAAAAGAACAACGTTCTGATCATAATCATTTTTTGATAAATCTATCCTGATTTTTCAAAAGAATATATGCTATTTGATTTCTTAATTCAATATATTAAAAGCGTAAACTCGCATTAAAGCAATACAATTGATCCCCACTGAGAATAATAAAATTATTATCAAAAATAGCTAAACTAAGATAACTCTCGATCAAATAGTCCAATCAATAAATGACATAATATAATTCTTATCTATTTAATTACTTAATAAATTTATTTGTAACCAATTTTTGTATAGAATGTTGACCTTTTCAATTAAAACAACAGGAATAGTAAATCATGGTTGATAGTCTTGCCCCCAATAAAGGATTTCTAAATCGTATTGAACGCATCGGTAATGCCATGCCAAGTATTACGATGCTTTTTTTATATGCATTGATTATTTGTTGGGTTCTCTCATTTCTACTCTCTTTTGTCAGTTTCGATTATGTTAACCCATTAGATCCAACGGGTGAGAAGATTCAAGTTATCAATATGTTTGATTACAGTGAAATTGTCACTTTTTTAACAAAGATGGTCGGTAATTTTATTACGTTCCCGCCATTGGCTATCACCATTGTGGCAACTCTCGGGATTGGTATTGCTGAAGGTAGCGGATTTATTAATACTGCCTTGAAAAAAATGTTAAGTATTATTTCACCGAAAATGTTAACACCAACAGTCGCTTTTGTCGGTGTTGTTGCACACATTGTCTCTGACTCTGCTTATGTGATTTTAATGCCAGTTTCAGCCTTAATGTTTTATGCGAGTGGACGTCACCCTTTAGCCGGTGTTGCAACGGCCTTTGCTGGTTTAGCGGGTGGATTTACGGCGAGCTATACCCCATCACAAATAGATCCTATCTTACAAAGTTTTACTGAAAAAGCAGCACATTTACTGGATCCTAGCTATAGTGTTAATGTCCTATGTAACTACTTTTTCAGTCTTGGTGGTACTTTTGGTGTGATTCTAGTGTGTTGGTTCGTTACAGAAAAAATTGTTGAACCTTGGCTTAATAAGAATTGTCCTGTTGACTGTACTAATCCAACCGACTCTGAAGATGTAAAACAGATCACGCCTAGCCAAGCGAAAGGATTCCGTTGGGCAATTTTATCAATTATTGGCTTAATTGTATTGCTTACCGCACTACTCTACCCGGAAAGTTCGCCTTTTAGAGATCCTAAAACCGGTAGTTTAACGAATTCAGCGGCTCCCGTAATGCAGTCTATTGTACCATTATTATTTATCTTTTTTGCTGTTCCAGGGTTAATTTACGGTTTTGTTGCTGGCACGTTTAAATCATCAAAAGATGTCACCAATACGATGGAAAACATTACCAAATCGCTGATCTCTTTTATTGTTTTCTGTTTTATTGCTGCACAATTTTTATACTCTTTTGGTCACTCAAATATTGGTACATTAATCTCGCTTACTGGTGCAGATATGTTGCGTTCATTAAGTATGCCAGCATGGTTAACGATTATTGGCATGATTTTATTATCATCATGTATTAACCTGATTATTACCTCTGCAACCTCAAAATGGGCAATTATGGCACCGGTTATGGTACCTATGTTAATGGCAGTAGGTCTTTCGCCAGAATTAACTCAAGCCTCATTTAGAATTAGTGCCGCCGTCAATGTCAGTACCCCAATGTTCCCATTTTACCCATTAATTTTATCTTACTGCCATAAATACTGCTCTAAGGCCGGCGTTGGTACACTATGCTCAATGATGATTCCATTCTCAATTGGTATCTGGTTAGTATTGGTTGCCACCTTGTTTATTTACTGGGGTTTTGATATTCCAATCGGTTTTGACAGTAGTTATACTTATGATTTACCACGTACACAATAATATGAGGTTTTTATGCAATCAATAGCACAACAGTTACAACAACGATTTTTTAGATATGTGGCAATAACCTCACAAAGTTGCGCAAGTCATCTTAACGTACCGAGTACTGAAGGACAACGTCAATTAGCTCAACTACTGGCTAGTGAACTTAATGAGATGGGGATTACCGATACTTATTTAGATGAACATAGTGTGCTTATTGCACACTTTAAGGGTAAAAAATCACAAGCGCCTAAAATTGGGTTTGTTGCTCATTTAGATACCGTTGATGTTGGTTTATCACCAGATATAAAACCACAAATTAAGCCATTTACTGGCGATAATATCTGTTTAAATGCAGAAAAGAATATTTGGTTTAATGTAGAAGAACATCCAGAAATCAAAAATTACTTAAATGATGAGATTATTTTTAGTGATGGAACTAGCGTACTTGGCGCTGACAATAAAGCAGCTATCACTGTATTGATGACATTAATACAACATATCAGCAAACATCCCGAAAACTATGGTGATATCTATGTTGCTTTTGTGCCAGATGAAGAGATCGGACTACGTGGTGCGAAAGTGATGGATTTATCGCGTTTCCCAGTTGATTTTGCTTATACTATCGACTGCTGCCAATTAGGCGAAGTTGTTTATGAAACCTTTAATGCCGCCTCAGTCAATATTAAGATTAAAGGGGTGACGGCTCATCCAATGTCAGCTAAAAATGTCTTAGTTAACCCTATCCGTGTTGCTCATGATATTATTAGCTGCTTTGATCGTCAGGATACGCCCGAACATACTGAAGGTCGTGAAGGCTATTTTTATGTAACAGATCTTAATGCAAACCCAGACTCCGCTGAGATAAAACTCTCAATTCGTGACTTCGATAAAACAAGTTATGAAGCAAGAAAACATTATATCAGTGAAGTGGTTAATTTGATTGCAGCTCGCCATCCTAAAGCCAAAATTGAGTATAGCGTTACCGATGTTTATAGCAATATTCATGACTCTTTAGGTGAAGACAGAACCGCTATCGATTTAATTTTTAAAGGGATGGAAATGTTGTCTATCACACCAAAAGTCATTGCAATGCGCGGTGGTACTGATGGTTCTGCACTCTCTAAGCGCGGTATTTTTACACCGAACTATTTTACCGGTGCACATAACTTCCATTCATTTTTTGAATTTTTACCAATGCAGTCTTTTATTAAGAGTTATCAATTGACTGAGCTGATTTGTCAACTTACTGCACAAACTACAAAATAATCGCACTAAACCACCCATTATTGGGTGGTTAATCATTTCCACTTCAGTTCTATTTTATTACATCATATAAGCATTATGATGATACAAGTATTTTCGTTATTTTTTTACTGTAAACTATTAATATAGTATAAAAATAATATTGTTTTAGCCACTTTTATTCAATCGCTGGGTTTTTAGAATCATAATCTCAAAGCAATCATAAAGGATTAACCTAGCTTTCTTTTAAATAAGTAGTAAGCAATACTTCCCATAAGAAGAGTAATAAGTAACAGTGGCCATAAATTTTGCCAAATAATGGTAAATTCAGCGTCTTTAAGGTAGATCTGTTTAGTTAACTCAGTAAAGTGGCGAATCGGATTAATCCAAGTTATTTTTTGTAAAAATTCGGGCATATTTTCAACAGGGGCAATATAACCAGACAACAACACTGCAGGCACCATAAATGTCATTATCCCAATAAATGCTTGTTGTTGTGTTGAACATAATGCGCTAATAAATAATCCGAAACCGACCAAAGAGAGGCCATAACAGATAATACATAAATAGTAATAGACCAATGAACCTTGAAATGGAATTTTATATAAGAATATACTAAATAGAAGAACCAGCGATCCCTGCAAAGTAGCGACAATCACAGCAGGAACCGCTTTACCAATAAAGATCTGCCATGTACTTAATGGTGAAACCCGTAGCTGATCTAAGGTTCCCTGCTCTCGTTCCCGGGCAACAGATAGCGAAGTCACAATAAGCACACCAATAGTCGTAATTAAGGCAACTAAACAAGGTAAAACAAACCACTTATAATCCAAATTAGGGTTAAACCAGTTACGAATTACCAATTGATTATCATTGCATAGTTGCTGGTTATCACACTGCGACTGTTTCTGATATTGCATTATGATTTGTTGAACATAATCTGCAGCAATTTGCGCACTATTTGATTGACGGCCATCTAGAATTAATTGAATTTGCGATGACTGTCTGGATAACCATTTCTGAGCAAAATCATCAGCAAAGCGTACAACTAACAGGGCTTTTTGCTCATTAATAACCGATGCTATCTGCTCTGCTGAATCTAAATATAGCGTGTGAGAGAAACTTTCTGAGTGAGTAATATTATCAATGATCTCTGTCGAGATAGGATCAATAGCAGTTCGATAGATTGCTACCGTCACATTCGTAACATTCAGCGTTGCGGCAAACGGAAAGACTAAGATTTGAATCAATACCGGCATGATTAAAATAGTACGAGTTTGTTTATCTTGCAGCAGTAAGATTAACTCTTTACGAATTAATGCGAAGGTTCGATATAATGTTTTCAGACTCATTCGTATTAGCTCCCCAAAATTAATCTAAATTTAATTTGGTCTTTTTGATGGTGATCAGGAGTAAGATCACCATAAATGACAGTAAAAAACCGGCATTAACCAATAAAATAGAGATAATATCACCAGCAAGAAACAGGGTTTGTATTGCATTAACATAGTAACGAGCGGGAATTAAATACGTAATCATACGCACAATCGCTGGCATACTATCAATCTCAAAAACAAATCCCGATAACATAATTGCAGGCAGAAATGCAGCATTAATGGCAATCATTGCGGCATTAAATTGGTTGCGCATCAAAGTCGATATCAATAGCCCCATAGCTAATATCGTTAATAAAAATAATGAACTAATAATGAATAGATAAAATAGAGAGCCTCGAAACGGGATCTGCATAATAAAAATTGCAACTAATAAGCAGATAATTAATGCAATAATACCAAGGATATAATAGGGTAATAATTTTGATAATAAGAGTTCCCACTTAGTGATCGGCGTTGACAGTAATGACTCCATCGTTCCCCGTTCCCACTCCCTTGCCACAACTAAAGAGGTTAATATTGAGCCAATAACAGTCATTATAATAGTAATTGAGCCTGGAACAATATAGTGCTGACTAATCACATCAGCATTAAACCAATAACGCGTTTCAATCTGTATCGTTTGCGGTGTCACTAACCCTTTATCAACAAGTTGCTGCTGCTGCCAAATTTGCCAGACACCATTTAAATAACCTTGGACAAATTTTGCGGTATTTGGCTCGCTACCATCAGTAATAACTTGTATAGTGGCTTTATTCTCATTTAGGCGCTGAGCAAAATCATTCGGTATGACAACTATTCCACGAATTTCACCACTATTAATTTTTTGTGTTAATGCTTGCCGACTATTTTCCGGCACGATTTGAATATACGTTGATCCGTTGAGTGACTGCACAAAGTTATTCGCAGCTTGGCTTTGCTGTTCAACAAGTACCCCAACCTTTAGGCGATTAGAGTCTAAATTAATACCATACCCAAAAATAAATAACAGCATTAATGGAATCACAACGGCAATCAATAAGCAGCTTGGGTCACGTATAATTTGTAACGTCTCTTTATGACAAAGGGTATAGGTTCTCGATAATGAAAATGCCATATTATTTCCCTTCAGCTTTTATAATAGATTGTTTTACAAGGGCAATAAATGCTTGTTCCATTGTTGGATTTGGCCTGTCACTCGAAACCACTGATTGTTTTAATTCATCAGGTGAACCTAGCGCAATTAATTGGCCACGATTAACCAGTCCGATTCGGTCGCAATATTCTGCCTCATCCATAAAATGAGTGGTTACCATGACAGTTACCCCCTTTTCAACCAGACTATTAATATGTACCCAAAACTCTCGACGAGTAATTGGATCAACCCCTGACGTTGGTTCATCTAAAAAAAGAATTTCGGGTTTATGCATCAATGCGCAAGCTAAGGCTAAGCGCTGCTTATATCCTAATGGTAAATCTTCAGGCGTGGTGTTAAGGATTGAGTCAAAATGAAAAGCATTAATCATCTCTGCAACACTCGCTTTTTGCTGTTTACCGGTCAAACCATAGATACCCGAGAAAAACTGTAAATTCTGTTTAACCGTCAATTTATCATATAGGGAAAAACGTTGTGCCATATAACCCAAATGTTGCCGGACAGTAATAGAGCTTTTTTTTAGATCAAGCCCCAATACTAAGGCTTTACCACTCGTAATCGATAATAGCCCACACATCATTTTAAAAATCGTTGATTTACCTGCTCCATTAGGGCCTAGTAAACCAAAAATTTCACCACGTTTAACACTAAAATTGACATGATCTGTGGCTGTAAAAGAACCAAATTTTTTTGTTAACGACTCTGCTTCAATAACCGCTTCATGTTGACTACAATCAATATCGTTCATAATCTCAGTGAGAATCGATTGCCGAGTCTCAATACCACCAAGAAGATCAATAAACGCATCTTCAAATCGCCCTTCAATTGATTTGACACTTAACTCAACATTTGGGAAAAGCTGTTGAACAGCAGAAATCGATAATACTTGTTTTAAAATAAGCCGAACACTATCACCTTCAATAACGCCATCACTCACTTGCTGATTAGTTAATGCTCTTTGTAGCAGCTGTCGATGAGGCTCTTTAGATGAAAGCAAAAAGACGCGGTCTTTTACTCGCTGAGTGAGCAAATCAGGTTGCCCTCTAAACAGCAATTTACCTTCGTTAAGTAGTAAAACATCTTGGCATTGTTGAGCTTCATCAAGATAAGACGTACTCCAAATAATTAGCATCCCTTCTTTCGCTAATTGATGAACCATTTGCCAAAGTTCTTGACGAGAAATAGGATCTACCCCAACCCCAGGTTCATCTAATAATAATACTTGAGGTGAACCTAATAAGGTACAAGCAAGACCTAGTTTTTGCTTCATACCGCCAGATAATTTGCCTGCAAAACGGTCTGTAAAACGCGATAAATCAGTAAATTTAAGTAGCTTAGTAAAAATAGCGACTCTATCTTCACCTTTAATATTACGCAAATCGGCAAAGAGATCTAAATTCTCCTGTACAGTGAGATCTTCATATAGTCCAAATTTTTGTGGCATATAACCAAGAACGGTTCTTAATACTGGCCCTTGTGTTACTGGATTTAGACCAATGACAGAAATTGATCCTTGAGTTGGACTTAATAATCCAGCTAACATTCGTAATAACGTTGTTTTACCAGCACCGTCAGGACCGACCAGACCGATAACGCCATTCGGTTTAATCGTCAATGATAAAGAGTCTAGTGCGATCGTAGTTTGATTTTTGCTAACAAAACATTTTTGGACATTTTGTAAAATAATCTCATTGGAATTAGCTGTATTTGGCATAACGCTGCTTTCCTTTTGCTATCGATTTATTTTACTGGGCAAATTCAACTGTTACAGGCATACCTTGCCTTAATAATTCGTCAGCTTTGCCCTCTCCCGTCTGGTCGACGACAATGCGCAATCGATACACTAAACTGGTACGTAACACAGCTGTTTCAACCGTTTTTGGTGTAAATTCAGCCTGTGAAGAGACAAAACCGATATGCCCAATATAAGGTTTATTCGGTCTTGCATCAGTATAAATATAGACTTTTCTATCTGGGATCGCTTGCGCTAAATTAACTTCATCAATATAGGCTTTAATCCAAATTGGTTGGCTAATGGCAACCGAATAAACGGTGGTTCCAGCGCTTAACATCGTTCCCGGTTCAACGGCTCTAACTAACACCGTACCAGCTTCTGGTGCATAAAGCTCTGTATCTTGTAACGTTAACAAAGCTTGATCTGTATTGGCTTTAGCTGCAGTTAAATTAGCCCAAGCCTGATCTTTTGCGGTTTGACTATCATCAAATTGGTTTTGTGAAATAGCTGAAGTCTTAATTAACTGCATCTGTCGTTGATAATAGCGCTCAGCATAATCATAAGCGGCTTGCGCTTGTGCAACTTGTGCTTGGCTTTGTTCTAACGATATTTGATAAGGTTTAGGATCTATTTTGGCAAGTAACTCACCGGGAACAACAGATTCCCCTTCATTTTTAAATAGCTCGACTAAACGACCAGAGACTCTAAAACTGGTATTAACCGTGCGGATATCAACATTGCCATAAAGTGTTAAACTTTTCGACTGTGTCTGATTTTGCCATACATAATATCCTGCGGCCAGACACACAAGCACAATTACACTTAAAATAACCCATTTCTTCATCATTCATTGCCTTTTTGATAGAAACATTAAATTAATATAAAACGGCGCTGTTATAATAACCATGTTAGTTTGTATCTAGCCTAATTATATACTAATAAACAAGTAGTTACCAAGCTTACAATGAGTCTTGTAATAATAAAGAAAACGAAAATATTAAGATCTGGGCTAAATCACATAATCGAACCTAATAGTCATGATGATCGAAGGGTTAGTCGAGGTGAGTATATTATTTGTTATAAAACAAGCCATAATGACAATAAATTTATGCCATTATGACCTTAAAAACTATTCAGTTACGCCATTTTTAAAGATTGCCAGCTCTTTAAACTCATTTATTTCATTACAACTTTGCTTACCATTAGCAATAGCTACAATTAAATCGATAAATTGGGCCAACAAATCATGCATATTAACGCCATCAACTAATTGACCAGCATTAAAATCAATCCATGTCGGTTTTTTATTAGCCAATGCGCTATTGGTCGCTAACTTGATCGTAGGTACAAATCCACCATAAGGTGTTCCACGTCCTGTTGAGAACAGTACCATATGACAACCCGATGCAATTAATGCGCTAGTTGCAACTGCATCATTACCCGGCGCAGATAATAAGTTAAGACCAGCTTTTGTTAAACGTTCGCCATATTGTAGAACATCAACAACTTGACTACTCCCCGCTTTTTGTGTGCAACCCAATGATTTATCTTCTAATGTAGTAATTCCTCCAGCTTTATTACCGGGTGATGGATTTTCATAAATAGGTTGATTGTAGTCCATAAAATACTGTTTAAAACTATTCACCATGTTAACTGTTTTGGTAAATGTAGCTTCATCCGCACAATGTTCCATCAGAATAGTTTCTGCACCAAACATCTCTGGCACTTCCGTTAAAACGCTCGTGCCACCATGGGCGATAATATAGTCTGAGAACCGACCCAATAATGGATTTGCAGTAATCCCCGATAATCCATCAGATCCTCCACACTCTAAGCCAAATTTTAATTCACTTAATTTACCGCTAACCCGTTGATCTTGTTTTAACTGGTGATATAACTGCGTTAAATGCCTTAATCCTGCTGAGATTTCATCTGACTCTTCTTGCAAAATCATGAATTTTACACGCTCAGCATCATAGTCACCTAAAGTTTCACGAAATACCTTCAATTGATTGTTTTCACAACCAAGCCCCATCACTAATACTCCGCCAGCATTAGGATGTTTAACCATATCTTGTAAAATTGTACGTGTATTTTGATGATCTTGACCAAGCTGTGAACATCCATAAGGGTGAGTTAATACGTAAACTTGATCGTAGTCATCACCTTGTTTAGCTAGCTGGGCAATAAATTTTTTACAAATTTGTTGCGCAATACCATTAACACAACCGACTGTAGGGACAATCCATAATTCGTTACGGATCCCTACATCGCCGTTACTCCGACGATAAATCTGAACGTCACGATCGGCAAATTCAGTATGAATATCGAGCGGTTTCGGTTGATACTGATATTGATCTAACTCACCAAGATTGGTCTTAACATTATGGGTATGCACATGTTGTCCAATATGGATATCAGTCGTAGCATGGCCAATAGGAAAACCATATTTAATAATGTTTTGCTGTGCGGCAATCTCTTTAATGGCCACTTTGTGGCCCGAGGGGATGTCTTGCGTCACAGCAATAGTCTCATTGCCGATGGCTAATACATCATTTTTTTCTAAATTTTCCAAGGCAATGACGACATTATCATTACCATTGATTTTGATCACTTTTTTCATAATTTACCCTAGCAGCAAGATGTTAATGCTGCTCTCATATCCGTTGCTAAGATAGCATCCACTTGTTTAGTAATCGTTGCGACTAATTCTGGAACCTGAGTTAAGTCACATTGCCAGTGCTGTGATTGACTTAATACTTCTGTCACTAATTGCGTGGTTGAGATCTGTTTATTGGCATGCTGAAGCCATAATTTACTGTACATCTCAAGAATCCAAGCATCATCTTGTAATGGAATAGCTTCATCATTACGTTTACCACGGTAAAACACGATTAATGCTGATAAAGCAAAAGTTAAGCATTGTGGCAAATGTTGATACTTTTCTTGATATGCTAGCAATTGCGGTAAAATACGAGTCCGATACTTTGTCATACTATTTAACGAGATTGACAATAATTGATGAACAATAAACGGATTTTTAAAACGATTAATTACGGCTTGCGCAAAGTCTTGTAATTCATCTTGTGGTAACGATAGGACAGGAATGATTTCATGATAAATTGCTTGTTCAATATACTTAAGCAATTGTTCATCTTGCATTGTACTCCCGACATCATTTAAACCCGCCAGATAAGCAACTGGTACCATCGCAGTATGAGCACCATTTAAGATCGCCACCTTACGCTCTTTATAAGGTTTAATATCATCAACTAATAAAATATTAAGATCGAGTTGGTTGAGGCGTAATTTCTCAGCTAAAACTTTTGGCCCTTGAATTACAAACAGATAAAAATACTCAGCCGTATCTAAAAAGCTATCTTGGTAGCCAAGCTCTTGCTGTAATTCATTCACTTCATTTTTAGGATAACCGGTGACAATTCGATCGACTAATGTTGAGCAAAAAGTATTACTACTATTTAACCAATCAATAAATGCCGTCGGTAATTGCCACTCTTTCGCGTAACGATGAACTAATTCTTGTAACGCTTCACCATTATAATCAATTAATTCACACGGAATAATGATTAATCCTTTATCTGCTGCACCTGAGAAATGTTGAAAACGAGTATATAAAAACTGAGTCAACTTAGCGGGATAGCTAATTGCAGGCTTATCACTTAATTTATCTCCGGCATGATAACTAATTCCAGCCTCGGTCGTATTAGAGAAGATAAATTCAATATTGGCATCTTTTGCTAATGCGAGATAATCATCAAATTGTTTATAAATATTAATTTCATTATTTATGCTGCGAATAATACGAAACTCTTTTACTCGTTCGCTCTGTTCATTCAAACCACGAATAATTGTCGTATATAATCCATCTTGTGTATTGAGTAATGGTGGAAAATCAGTATCAATTGGTCTGACAACTGTAATTCCCGCATTTAAATCGGTATGTTCATTGAGTAAATCAATTTGCCAATCTACAAAAGCGCGTAAAAAATTACCTTCACCAAACTGCACAATTTTAGTTGGATAAGATGAGCCCGGGTAGCTTTTTCTATTGAGTTGTTGCATTTTAATCGTTCCTTAATTAATTAACATCAATCGCAAAATAACGTTTTGCATTGTCAAAACAGATATTTTTCACCATATTACCCAATAGTTCAATATCGGCAGGTGCTTCACCGTCAGCAACCCATCGGCCGATCATCTGACATAAAATACGACGGAAATACTCGTGGCGAGTATAAGAGAGGAAGCTACGACTGTCGGTTAACATGCCAACAAAATGGCTCAATAAACCTAATTGACTAAGTTGTATCAATTGACGTTGCATGCCATCTTTTTGATCATTAAACCACCAGCCAGAGCCAAATTGCATTTTACCTTCAACACCACCCTGCTGAAAATTACCTAACATTGTCGCTAAGACTTCATTATCTTTCGGGTTTAAACAGTATAAAATCGTTTTCGGTAATGCTTGGTCACGGGCTTGCGCATCTAATAAGCGTGATAATGGCATCGCAATAGCGGTATCATTGATAGAATCAAAGCCGGTATCAGGACCCAAACGCTTAAACATATCATGATTATTATTACGCATAGCACCAATATGATACTGTTGCACCCAACCACGTTGATAATATTCTTTACCCAAAAAGCGGAGCACGGCTGTTTTAAATTGAGCGGTTTCTAATTCATTAACCATTTGATTTTGTAAACGTTTTTGTAAAATAGCTGTTAACGTTTTATCATCAGCTTCAGCATAAACAACAGTATCTAAGGCATGGTCAGATATTTTACAACCATGAGCAGCAAAATGGTCCATTCGCTTAGTTAATGCCGTACATAAGCTATCAAAATTAATAATATCAACATTAGCCACTTCACCTAATGCTTTCATATAAGGAACAAATGTAGCCAAATCAATATTAAATGCTTTATCAGGACGCCAACTTGGTAACACTTTTACTGTAAAACTTTTATCATCAGCAATGGTTTTATGATGACGTAAATCATCAATAGGATCATCGGTCGTGCCAGCCATTTTGACATTCATTTTTTGCATAATACCGCGAGCTGTAAAATCATCTTGTTGTAATAGATCATTACAACGCTGCCAAATAGTTTCAGCTGTTGATGGTGATAATAGAGTCCCAGTGATACCAAAAGGACGACGTAATTCAAGATGTGTCCAATGATACAGTGGGTTACCAATGGTGTAAGGAACCGTTTGAGCCCATGCTTTGAATTTATCAAAATCTTGCGCATCACCTGTACAAAATTTTTCATCAACACCATGAGTACGCATTGCGCGCCACTTATAATGATCGCCTTTTAACCAAATATCATACAAATTTTTAAAACGATAGTTAGTTGCAATTTGTTCAGGTGGTAGATGACAATGATAGTCAAAAATAGGTTGTTCTGCCGCGTAATCGTGATAAAGCTTACGTGAGAATTCAGTATCTAATAAAAAATCTTCAGTTAAAAAACTCATGGTTATCTCCTTGTTCAATACCTTACAGTTAACGGGTATTGATATAAAAATACATTGTCAATTTGGCAAACGACTGCAATCAATGAGATGCCTTCGTTTGCATTGCTACTTTTTTAATGTTCAACATTTAATGTTCAACAACAAGATTGTTTTCAGCTGGTACTTTTAAAATCGTCCATACTGCAACTGCCGCTAATAGGTCTAGACAAGAGAGGATAACAAATAGTGGACTAAATCCAACTGTATCGGCTAATGCACCAACAATTAGGGCGAATATTGTACTCGCTAACCAAGCTGCCATACCGGTAAAACCATTAGCTGTAGCGACTTCATTACGACCAAATACATCAGATGATAATGTAATTAATGCGCCAGATAAGGCTTGGTGTGCAAAACCACCAATACAAAATAGGAAAATGGCGACATAAGGGCTCGAAAATAGACCGATTAAACCAGGTGCGATCATTAAAACACCGCCAACAGTCACAACCATTTTTCGTGAATTAACCAAACTCATATTAAAATGCTTTTGGAAAAAAGGTGACATATATCCCCCTAATACACAGCCCAAATCAGCAAATAACATTGGCATCCAAGCAAAAATAGCAATTTGTTTTAAATCAAAACCATAAGCCGTAAACATAAATAATGGGATCCATGCATTGAATGTTCCCCAAGCCGGTTCAGCTAAAAAACGCGGAATGGCAATTCCCCAAAAACGACGAGTGCGAACAATATCTTTAGCTGGCATTTTTTTGGTATTTGATTCGGAATGCCCTGCTTCTTGACCAGATAAAATATATTTACGCTCTTCGTCTGATAAATGTTTTTGTTCGGTTGGATGACGATATAGCCAAAACCAAAATAAGCCCCAAACTAAACTAAGTAAACCACATAATACAAAGGCCCATTGCCAACTATGAAATAATACCGCCCAAGCAACTAATGGCGGAGCAATCATTGCACCAATGGATGATCCTAGATTAAACCACCCCACCGCAATTGAACGTTCCTTGGCTGGGAACCACTCACTGGTAGCTTTTAAACCAGCAGGAATCATTGCCGCTTCTGTTGCACCAACGGCGCCTCGCATAAAAGCTAAGCCGATCCAGCTACCTGAAAACGCGGTACCAATACAAAAAAGTGACCATAAAATTGCAAAAATAGCATAGCCTAGACGAGTACCGAGTAAATCTAAAACATAGCCGGCAACAGGTTGCATAATGGTATAACAAGCGGAGTAAGCGGCAACAACATATGAGTATTGTTGGGTTGTTAATCCCATAACATCATTTAACACCGGTGCAACGACAGCCATTGAGTTACGCGTCAAATAACCTAATATTGTTCCAACCGTAACTAAAGCTATCATATACCAACGTAGCCCTTTTATTCTTTTTATCATAAAATCCTCAATAAGTATTATATTTCGTTTAAAGTTGTAAGACAACTTATACTACCATATAAGACATAATGATTTTTTTGACATACATCACACTTTTATTATTTTGATTAATTTATTAGGTGATGAGATTAATAAATTTATTTTTGTATTATAGATTATTTAAAGATGTGATAATTATGGTAAAATTTGTAGTATTTATTGTTTAAAGCAGCTTATTTACATGTTATTTTAAACAAAATTCGATAAGACAAAATTCCGATAAGATATGCTTAATATGATTGAATATGATGATAACCAACGTTTATATCAAATAGTTGCCGCAAAATTAAAAGAACAAATAGTTAACAATACTTATCAGCTTGGTGGAAAATTACCCGCCGAACGACTAATTTGTGAAGAGTATAATGTAAGCCGTTCTGTTGTCCGAGAAGCTATCATCATGTTAGAGGTTGAAGGTTTTGTTGAGGCGAGAAAAGGATCTGGGATTCATGTCATCTCAGTTAATCCTAAAAATGAAAATGTATCGGCTAATAAAGGATTAGAATTTGCAAGCTGTGGCCCTTTTGAACTACTGCAGGCACGACAGCTTATCGAGAGTAATATTGCAGAATTTGCGGCAACTCAAATTACCAAAGAAGATATCGTCAAACTGTTAGAAATTCAACATAATGCACGTAAAGAAGATCGTTTTAGAGATTCAGAATGGGATTTAAAATTTCATATCCAAATAGCCTCTATAACGCGTAATACGGCTTTAATCAAAATTGTAAATGAAATCTGGAGCCAACGTGTCCTCAACCCTTATTGGCGTAAACTACATGAACACGTCGATGCTAAAGCGATTGAAAGTTGGTGTGAGGAGCATGACAATATTTTAAATGCGCTCATCAATAAAGATCCTTATGCAGCCAAACATGCTATGTGGCAACATCTTGAAAATACTAAGAAAATGCTATTTAATGCAGCCAGTGATGACTTTGAAACCAGTATTGATCGCTATATGTTCTCAGAAAACCCAGTAGTGAATATTGATACTCCACCCATTAGAAAGTAACAAAAATTAATAAAAATACAAAGCCCTTTAACTCGGGCTTTGCATCATTACCAAAAACAGATAAAACTTATGGCTACTTACTCAATATTTTGAATCTGTTCTCTCATCTGTTCAATCAATACCTTTAACTCAATCGCTGATGCTGTAATATCAGCATTAATGGATTTTGAAGCAATGGTATTGGATTCTCGATTAAACTCTTGCATCATAAAATCTAAACGACGACCGACAGCTTCGTTCTTTTTCAATATTGAATAGGTCTCTTTTACGTGGGTTGATAAACGATCTAACTCTTCTGCAACATCAATTTTTTGAGCAATTAAAATAAGTTCAAGTTCTAAGCGGTTAGGCTCTAATTCAGCAGCGACTTCCTCTAAGCGACTTTTTAGTTTATCTTTTTGCCATACTAAAATCTCAGGCATTAGTTCACGAATTTTATTAATCTCAACAGTAATACCTTCTAACCGTTGTACGATAAGTGCTTTTAACGCTTCCCCTTCTCGTTCACGAACGGTAATAAAATCATCAATCGCAACGTCTAATGCAGCTAAAATTTCTTGCGAAATGGTATCTAAATCCTGCTCTTTCGCTGACATCACCCCCGGCCAACGGAGTACATCGACAACATTAATTTCACCAGATACAGCCTCATCTTTAATCCAATTGGCGGCATGTAATAACTGTTTCGCTAAATCTTTATTCAAACATAACTCTTGGTGTTGATTAGCAAGATCTAATTCAAAACGTAAATTACACTCAACTTTACCTCGCGTTAATTTATTTCTTAACTTTTCACGAATAATCGGTTCAAGTGAACGTAACTGTTCAGGTAAACGAATATAAGTTTCTAAGTAACGCTGATTAACTGAACGAAGCTCCCACGCTGCGTGTCCCCAATTAGCATTAGTTTCTTTTCTCGCATAAGCGGTCATGCTACGTATCATAATAAGTGCCCTAAAATTAATAAAAGTTTGTAGGCATTATAACATAAATTCTGTATAATACGCTCTTAGCTTAGGCTAAACATTGCAAAATCTTAATGTAATGTCCCCCTAGTACAACATAAAACGTAATAGATAAAATCAAAATTGGAGAAACAAATGCGCCCTTCCGGCCGAACAGCGGAACAAATCCGTCCAATAAAAATTACCCGTCACTATACAAAACACGCTGAAGGATCTGTTTTAATTGAGTTTGGCGAAACTAAAGTGCTTTGTAATGCCACTGTTGAAGAAGGTGTTCCTCGTTTCCTAAAAGGACAAAACAAAGGTTGGATAACAGCCGAATATGGGATGTTACCAAGAGCAACAAATACTCGTACCCAACGAGAAGCGGCAAAAGGTAAACAGAGTGGCCGTACAATGGAGATCCAACGCTTAATTGCTCGTTCTTTACGTGCAGCAGTTGATCTTGAAAAATTAGGTGAATATACCATTACACTTGATTGTGACGTTATTCAAGCCGATGGCGGTACCCGAACTGCATCCATTTCTGGCGCATGTGTAGCTCTGTATGACGCATTAAGTTCGATGGTCGAAAAAGGCTCATTAAAAACGAATCCATTCAAAGGATTCATTGCGGCTGTTTCTGTCGGTATTGTTGATGGTAAAGCCTTATGCGATCTTGAATATGTTGAAGATTCTAATGCAGAAACAGATATGAATGTCATTATGACTGCTGATAGTAAAATGATCGAAATACAAGGTACTGCTGAAGGCGTTCCTTTTACTCATGCAGAATTACTAACATTATTAGATTTAGCCCAAAATGGGATTAACGATATTGTTCAAGCACAAAAATTAGCCTTGAATATTGTTTAATAGAGATGAAAGCGACCTTAGTCGCTTTATTTTTATGCAAATTGATGAGTAGTAATGGCAAGTTAAGATCTGGGGAAAAATAAAATGAAGTCATATAAACGACAATTTATTCAGTTCGCTCTTGAAAGAGAAGTATTAAGATTCGGCGAATTTACATTGAAATCAGGGCGAAAAAGTCCTTACTTTTTTAACGCAGGCTTATTTAATACCGGCAAAGATCTCGCTCTATTAGGGCGCTTTTATGCTGAAGCATTAATTGATGCTAATATTGCTTATGATGTTATTTTTGGTCCTGCCTATAAAGGGATCCCGATTGTTTCAGCAACAGTTGTAGCCTTGTCTGAGCACCATAATATTGAAGTTCCTTACTGTTTTAACCGTAAAGAAGCCAAAGATCATGGCGAAGGTGGTAATCTAGTCGGCAGTTCAATTCAAAATAAACGTGTCATGTTAGTGGATGATGTTATTACCGCAGGAACTGCAATTCGTGAATCAATGCAAATTCTTGAAAATAATCACTCAAAACTATCAGGTGTTTTGATCAGTCTTGATCGACAAGAGAAAGGTCGCGGTGAGCTATCTGCAATACAGGAAATCAAACAAGCTTACCATTGTGATGTTATTTCTATTATCACATTAGCTGATTTAATCGAATATTTAGAACAAGATGGTAAAACTGCAGAGTTAGAACTGGTTAAAGCTTATCGCAAAACATATGGTATAAATTAATAGCGATTATACCGTTTTGCTCTTCTTCTATAAGCGCTAAATAGCGCTTTATTTTTTTCCATCCCTTTACAAATTATTACATAAACAAAACATCTATATTTTTTTATCACGTTACTATACATATCAGTATCACTTAATCACTGGTTTTCTATTGAGTATTTAGTTTTATACTTTAAATAATTAACGATATAGGTAATAAAATGAAAAAAAAATTATTAATCGCATTGTTATTCAATCTAGGAGTGATCTCAATGTCGCACGCCAATATGGTACCAAATATAATTAGCCCTGCAACCAGTACTCTAGAATTTCAACAACTTAAATATGGTAAAGATGCTATTGCTGTCGGTAAAATAAATACCAGTGTCACCAATATTATCGCACTAAAACCAGATACCGCTGAGTTTTCAGTAACCTATGTTACTGAAGGTGAAACGCCAAATGATGCATCAAATCGTAATGCAAAAAATATGAAGATCTTTAATGAATACCTAAATCAACTCGGTATTTCTGACGATAACTTAACAACGATCGGTTACCAAAACTATCAACAAGAGCAACAACAAGTTATTTATAATCAAGCTAAACGTTATACTTCAACATTTACTGTTTATTTAGATATTGATAATAAACAATTTTTTGATGTCGTTAATGTACTTGATCAAAACCAAATTAATGGTATTAAGCAAGATAGTGATAATAAATATTATCTATTCAAAATTCAAGGCGCCAGTGATTCCGAATCAGCAGCTAAGCAACTTAGCCAACAAAAATACCAACTTATTGTAAATCAATTAAAGAAATTGGGTATTAATAATATCTCTGTAGCCAGTTACGATACTGAGATCGATTCA
Organism: Orbaceae bacterium BiB; assembly: GCA_036251205.1. Classification (NCBI taxonomy): domain Bacteria; kingdom Pseudomonadati; phylum Pseudomonadota; class Gammaproteobacteria; order Orbales; family Orbaceae; genus Orbus; species Orbus mooreae. The sequence goes on from CP133958.1 coordinate 563,241, forward strand.
CCAGAATCTGAGACGGTAAAAAAATACTATGTGCAAAATACCATCAAAATTAAAGTTAATGATTTTACCCTACTTGGTAAAATTATTGCGAAGGCACAAGAGCTAAAAATGACAGTTAACAATGATATGAATTATAGTGTTTCAGAATCCGCAAAAAATGCCGTTTTAGCCAAATATGAACAAACTATTTATCAGGAGCTTGCTGCAAAAGCAACACGATTGCTTGGTCAACAATATCAATTAGGCGTACCATCAACACTTAATAGTACTGAAAATAGTTATAACTTGCAGCCGAGAAATTATGGCTATAACCGAGCGATGGTTAATGTGGGTCAGTCTCAACTATTTGAAGCTCAGGATATTGATATTCAAGCACCTACTGAATTTACAATTTCATTAACGATGTCAGGTACTTTTGAGATTATTAAACATATCAATCGATAATTTTTAGAGAACTTATTTTTATAATACTTGGTTTTATAACACCTGGTTTATGACACCTGGTTTATGACACTTAGTTTTTAGGGGACTTGTTATTGAAGAAGTCCCCTTTTATCTTCTCACTAACTCAATTATCGTCATGATATTTTAGAGATAATTGTTTATCTAATTGTGGATCAATTAAAGTAACATGAAAACCAATCAATCTAACTCCCCGTTCTTTACGTCTTTCTAGCCAGATCTGCTCGGCTAACGTAATTAAATCCTGTTTATTAAGCTTGGGGTAGATATGTTCTTGAGTAGTAAGCTGAAAATCATTAAATTTAAATTTAACCCCTTGTCTAGCAATCGATAAATCACTACGTACTTTAGCTAAACGCTGTTCAAGCTCATCATAAAGTGAATCAAAAAAAGGCAAACACTCTTGCCAGGTATAAATATCATTGGCAATAGTACGTTCAACACCGACTGATTTGCGCTGCCGATCATTATTCACTTCACGATCATCAATACCTTGACATCGTTCATATAAAATTCGACCAAACTTACCAAATTGGTTAAGTAACTGGGTTAAGTCAAAAGTGACAATGTCACGACAGTAGAATAATCCTAATTCTGCTAATTTTTTTTCTGTAACCTTGCCAACCCCAGGAATTTTTTTCAATGGCAAATTAGCAATAAAATGTTCAACTTGTTGTGGGGTAATAACATATTGACCATTAGGTTTATTCATATCCGAGGCAATTTTAGCTAAAAATTTTAAAGGTGCAATACCCGCTGAAGCGGTTAAATTAAGCTCATCAGCAATTTTTTGCCTAATATCTTGCGCGATTAATGTCGCTGAACCATGAAATAGAGGGCAATCAGTCACATCCAAATAAGCTTCATCTAAAGATAAAGCCTCAATTAATGAAGTATAACGTTTAAAGATTTGATGAATTTGATTAGAAACATCTTTATAAACTTGATGACGTCCGGCGATGATTTTAAGATTTGGACATAGCTTAATCGCTTGCGCCATAGGCATCGCACTATGAATACCATATTGTCGTGCCGGATAATTAGCGGTAGCAACTACTCCACGTTTTTTAGGATCTCCGCCTACAGCAATCGGAATATTCCGATAACGCGGGTTATCTCGCATCTCAACGGCTGCATAAAAGCAGTCCATATCAATATGAATAATTTTTTTTGTCCGATCCATTCCACAAACACAATTAACAACAAGCTGTATAAATATACAATATATACTAAATTTTAAATCTCGACTATATCAATTTAGTATCACTACCCTATTTTACGAAATACTGGCATAATAAGGACATCTGTTTATAAATAAGTTATTATTGTGTCTGAATCTACTATATCGAATAAACTATGCGATCGTTTTCGTAATTTTTACCCTGTTGTCATTGATATTGAAACTTCTGGTTTCGATTGTAAAAATAATGCAGTACTTGAAATAGCCGCTATTTCCTTAAAAATGAATGCAGAGGGTTGGCTCAATGTGGATCAAAAAATTCACTTTCATGTTAATCCCTTTGAAGGTGCAATTCTCGAGCCAGCTGCGCTAGCATTTAATGGTATCGATCCAACTAATCCTCTACGTGGTGCCGTTGATGAACCTGTCGCTTTGGAAGCTATTTTTAAAATGGTGCGTCAAGGTATTAAAGACCAAAATTGTAATCGAGCGGTGATTGTGGCCCATAATGCACACTTTGATCATAGTTTTTTAATGGCTGCGGCTGAACGCTGTAAAGTAAAGCGTAATCCATTCCACCCTTTTGCTACTTTTGATACTGCATCATTAGCCGGTTTAGTCTATGGACAAACGGTCTTAGCCAAAGCCTGTGAAACAGCACAAATTCCATTTGATCAAAAAGAAGCTCACTCTGCATTATATGATACTGAAAAAACGGCAATACTGTTTTGTGAGATGGTTAATCGATGGAAATCGCTAGGTGGCTGGCCATTAAATCAAGATAGTAACAATAATTAGAATATTGTATCTTAATTTATAATAAAAAAGGGAACTCAATGTTCCCTTTTTTTATCAATAACATTGTATATTATGCTGTTTGATATTTACTTGCAGCTTCTTTAATTAACGTCTGTAATTCACCTGATTGGAACATCTCAATCATAATATCACAACCACCAATAAGCTCACCTTCTACCCAGAGTTGTGGGAAAGTTGGCCAGTTAGCATATTTAGGAAGCTCAGCGCGAATATCAGGATTTTGTAAGATATCAACATAAGCGAATGGTACGCCACATTGTGATAAAAGCTGTGATGCTTGAGCAGAAAAACCACAGCTTGGTAATTTTGGAGAACCTTTCATATAAATAATAATTGGGTTTTCACTAATCTGTTTTTGGATTTTTTCAAGAGTTGTCATTGTCATAACTAAATTAATTCCTACAAAATAAGTCAAGTACTATACTAGGTTACTATATTAATACAAAAATGAGTAATAATATTTATCAAAAATACCGATTATTGTATTTATTATTTTTAACCATATTGAGTTTAAATTCATAATATCAACCATTTAACCCTGTTTTTTGTAAGTGATTTGGTCTAAAATAGAGGCATGAATAACTGCCAGTAGCCAATTGTGAACACGCTGCGTTTATCCCTAAGACAAGTTTTTTATCATAGTAATATACTATACAGTATCCGTATTTTAATTAGCCTAGCAGGGACGACCTTTATTCCTTGGTATTTAGGTGATATCCGTGCTGTAATTCCGCTGACATTAGGTGTTGTAGCGGCAGCATTAACGGATATTGATACTCGGTTACTTAATCGCTTGCTTAATCTTATCTTGACTCTGGTCTGTTTCTCGTTAGCAACCTTTTCAGTTCAGTTATTGTTTCCTTATCCCGCTATTTTTATTATTGGCTTGGTACTATCAACCTTTATTTTTACCATGCTAGGTGCCTTAGGACAACGTTATGGTGTCATAGCCTTTGGTTCGCTGCTAATTGCAGCTTATACCATGTTGGGTCATGATATGTTCACCGATTTTTACTCGCAGCCAATCTTTCTATTGGTTGGGGCTATTTGGTATAATTTAGTCGTTTTTATTGAATCCATTATTCAGCCAATAAGAACAACACAACAAAGTTTGGCATTCTCATTTTTTAAGTTGGGACAATATCTTGATGCCAAAGCAGCAATGTTTGATCCGGATGAGACAGATGATTTTAAACAGCAATCATTACAACTTGCACAAGCTAATGATCAATTAACAATTGCCTTAAATCAGACTAAACACTCCCTCTTTAACCGTCTTAAAAGTTACCGAGGGCAGCCCCATATTCATAATATGCTAAATAGCTATTTTGTTGCACAAGATATTCATGAGCGAGCAAGTGCTACCCATATGGCTTACCAAACACTTAGCCAGCAGTTAAAACATAGTGATATATTGTTTCGTTTTGCGCGTATCTTAAACCTACAAGCTAAAGCCTGTAATAAGTTGGCGATAAGTATAAAATACAATCAGATTTACCAACATGATCCAGCCTTTGAGAAATACTTTACTTATTTGGAAGAAGCGATTGCTCGTTATCAAGGCAGTGTTAAATTAATTAATGCGCTAACCCATTTACTGAAAAATTTACTGAGTATCGATTTATTATTATCCAATATCAATAACGAACAACAACTATCAAGCCAATATACCCAGCGCCAACTCATTGATGATAAGTTAATTGGTTTTAAAGATAGTTGGCAGCGTATCAAACAAAATTTAACCGTTAAATCACCACTATTTCGTCATGCAATTCGAATGAGTTTGGTCTTTTTCGTCGGTTATACAATTATTCAAGCACTCAACTTACAGCATGGCTACTGGATTATTTTGACAAGTCTATTCGTCTGCCAGCCTAACTACTCAACGACTAAATTCCGTTTACGTTTACGTGTTATTGGTACTATTGTTGGGATTATTATTGGGGTTCCCCTAACCTATTTATTACCGAATATTGCAGCACAATTAATCTTAATTATACTTAGCGGATGGTTATTTTTCCTATTCAAAAACTCTCAATATGCTTATGCCACTGCATTTATCACTTTATTAGTCTTCTTTAGCTTTGGCTTAGTCGGTGAAAGTAGCTTTACAGTGGCTGTTTATCGAATTATTGCTACCCTTATCGGTTGTGGTATCGCATGGGTTGCTGTAAGTTTTATCTGGCCAGATTGGAAGTTCCGTAATTTAAGTACATTCGTTGCTCGCACATGTCATGATGATTGCCATTATCTATCTTTAATTGGCTCTCAATATTTGTCAGGTAAGAGCAATGATGCTTCTTACCGATTAGTTAGACGTAATGTACATGAAAATAATGCTGATTTATCATCGTTAATCAGCATTATGACTAAAGAACCTAAGTTTAATCAGCAAACGATTGATCAAGCATTTCGTTTTTTAACCCTTAATCATACCCTGATTGGCTACATATCGACATTAGCCGCTCACCGAGATAAATCGATTAATAATGAAACTTTATCAATCTTTGATGATGCCTCAGTTTTTATCATTAATGTGCTACATGGCAATCAAAAATTAGATAAAGATCTAACCTGTATGAAAGAGGTTATTAGCAATATTATCGACAAACAACCCTCGAACTTGGATGATAACGATTTTCTTGTTTTACAACAAATTCTACTTATTTTAGATATTTTGCCAGAGACGGTACAACTTGCAGAACAACTACAAAAAGAAAAAAATTCATCATAAATAGATCATAATAATATGATATGATTTACGTGAGTTTTTAATGGATGAGGATAAAATGGCTTCGTTAAAGGATGTAGCAAAATTAGCTGGTGTTTCATTGATGACAGTATCTAGGGCTATTAATGCTCCAGATAAACTAGGTAAAGAGACGTATGTCAGAGTAAAACAAGCCATTGATCAATTAAATTATGTCCCTGATGTATCAGCGTTAAAAATACGCGGTGATCGTAAAGTACCAGAATTAATCGGTGTATTAGCTTTAGATACCGCAACAACACCATTTTCAGTCGAATTGTTACAGGCGATCGAAAAGACCGCACAGACGAATCAATGTAATACATTGATTGTTAACTTATTTGACGATAAAGATTCCGAGCAAGCGATTAATACCATTTTATCTTATCGCCCAAGTGGTATTATTTTTACCTCTATGGGATTTCGTCAAGTCAGTATCCCAAGTAAATTGCATGATATCCGTTTAGTATTGGCTAACTGTATTAGTAACAATATTAAGGCTGCTAGCTATATTCCTGATGACTATCAAGGGCAGTATAATGCGACTAAGCATCTTATCGCCAAAGGTTATCGCAAACCATTATGTATCTATTTATCTGAAACGATATTAGCGGGGAAAATTCGTCGTCAAGCAGTAGAACAAGCTTGGCAAGATAGCGGTTTAGACCTTGATATCATTAAATCATATCATCTTAATCTTAATTTAGGTGACGATCATTATCTTGAAACTATCGATATCATTAAACACTATTTTGATAATAAATCACCCGAATTTGATGTTGTTGTCTGCGGTAATGATCGAATTGCCTTATTGGTTTATCAAGTATTATTAGGATTAGGTTATAAAATTCCCGAGCAAATTGCCGTACTGGGTTATGATAATATGGTTGGAATTGGTCAACTTTTCTATCCGCCATTAACAACGGTAGAACTCCCCCATTATCGTATTGGTGAACTAGCTGCGCTACATATCATCAATAAATTAACCGATACTGATAAACATAAAATCGCTTGTCCACTCTTAGAAAGAGCATCACTATAATCTACTTTCGTGTGGCTATATAATTTAAATATACGATTATAATATAAAAAACCGTTCTCAATGAACGGTTTTTAATTTCTTCAAATAAAAAATAAACAGCATTTAGAAGAAGTATTTAAAGCGAACTCTCGCACCATAACGGTTCTCTGTACCATCACCCTGACTTTTATCTCGATCAAGTTGTGACCAGTAAGCACCTAAGTAAATATTAAAATTATCCATATCCATCACATTTGGAATTAAATATGAAGTATGTACAGTATGAATTTTATATTTACCAACCAGATCAATTGGATTTTCAGCATTTGGATTAAAATGCTTAATATCATTATTAGCAAAAATATAACCAACAGAAAAACCTTGCCAGTTGATATTGGTACCTACAGTAAAATCTTTCTCTTCTTCAGCATCCATATAAGCGACACTTAAATTAACTAAAGCACCATCACCCGCTTTTCGCCAATCACTTTCACTATTCCAGCTCATGGTTAAACCATAACCCGTTCTTTTCGACTGATCTTGCCATTTACCATTGCTATCATAATAACCGTAAGCGTCTTTAATTACGTTACTTTCCATCGCTGTAGCCACAGAGATATCATCGTTACGCCAAGAGACAACTGGACGTAAATAAATAACATTCTTATCATTTTTAAGTTTATAACCATGATAAGTGTCATCATAAAATAGGGTTGTACCATCTTTAATCATGGTATTAAGTTCAAGTTTTACCTCACCCAACTCTTTTTGCAATTGGATTGCACCACCACTGCTACTACGACCTCTAGCCTCTTTCATCATATAAATATAGCCAAATCCATCATCATAAATATCATTGGCTGTATTACCTGAATACTCAATAAAAGTATCTTGCCCTAAAGGAAACATGTCATACGCTTCATAACGACCTAATTTTAACTGCCAGTTGTCTTGTTGGCCAAAATAGAAATCGGCATCATCAAGATTCATCTTACCACCCAAATCGGCTAATGGTTGAACAGAAAAACCGGCATAGTTATTTGCCATATTTCGTCGACCATCTAAACCAATTAAGATTCGGCCATTAACATCCCAACGATTAATATCACTTGCATCAAAATCTTTTACTGCTTGTGTTTTAGTTGAGGTCAATTGACGTTTTTTACTTGCTACATCGACATTAAACTCAACATCACCATACAATTTTAAATCACCTTGCGGGGTTTCCCACTCAATTGAAGCTAAAGCAGGAACACCGTATAAACAACACAAACCAACAGCTAAACGAGCGTATTTCATGTTTTCTCCTACATATTCAGTAAGGACCAATATTCAATCTTATTCACTGCTAAAGCTCCGTTTTCCGCAAACAGATGAATCGTGCGATCACTGTTTGTTGGGTAAATACGGCTACTAAAAGAGTATTCTCCATTATTTACAAATACTTCAATCGAAGAGTGATCGACAAATATATGTAATTTTAATGAGTTGTTTGTTGGTAGTGGAACACTTCTGTAGCCAGAAACGCCTTCACCAGCGAAGGTACGATCAAGCACTAAACGATTTGCTTGATTGTCAACATATAACCAAACACCCTCTTTACCATCTTTTGATGCTGCTAATTTTAACCCAGCACGTTCAGCTGTCGTTTTGGTCAAATCGATATCGACTTCTAATTCACACTGTAAACTAGATAAATTGAGATCTTGTTGCACACTCGTAAGATTAATGCTTGCTAAAGATGTCTGTTCTTTACGAAGTGAAGCTAACTCTTTAATTGGCAATAATGCGATTTTACCCTCTTTAGTTAAGATGGTTTCTCTTGGTAGACCAAGTAGTCCTGCCCATTTATCAGCTTTACTTGGCATTGCCGACTCCCACATATCCATCCATGCAATTAGCACTCGACGACCATCCGCTGCAACAAAAGATTGGGGTGCATAAAAATCATGCCCGTTATCAAACTCAACAAACTCATGGGTAATATTAAATGGAGAACCTGGTTGCCATTTACCAATTAAATAACCCGACTGGAAACGATTGCGATATTGGTAGCCTTTTGCTTTCATCCCTTGTGGTGAGAACATTAATACATAACTATCACCTAATGGGAAAAAGTCAGGACACTCCATCATATACACATCAGGATCATTGGTTTTAGCGAGTACTTGTTCAAAGTCCCATTTACGTAAATCGTGAGAACTATAGAGCAGAACTTGACCAACATCCTTAGCATCTCTCGCACCAACAACCATAAACCAACGGCCGTCTTGCTTCCACACTTTAGGATCACGGAAATGCATGATGCCTTCTGGCGGCGTTAATACCACACCTTGTTTTTCAAAATTAACACCATCATGACTAATAGCCAGACATTGTACTTCTCGAACAGCGCTATCATCGCCCGGTTGCTTTAACCAAACATGGCCCGTATAAATTAATGCTAAAACGCCATTGTCATCAACGGCAGAGCCAGAGAAACAACCATCTTTGTCATAAGCCTCAGAAGGAGCAAGTGCAATAGGTAAATGTTGCCAATGAACCATGTCATCGCTAACAACATGTCCCCAATGCATTGGGCCCCAATTTTCGTTATAAGGGTAATGTTGAAAAAATGCATGATACTTACCATTAAAATAAACAAGCCCATTAGGATCATTAATCCAACCTGCTCTTGCCGCAATATGATAAGCTGGATAATAACGATCTTTCACTTGTTTAACTAATTCATCTACAGCTTGGTTTCCTTTAGCTAGCAACGCTTTCATTTACAACTCCTTTACTAGTTACTAATTTGATTTGCTTATCTCCTTTAAGAAGAAAAGCTGCAATTAACATAAATACGCCAGTGATACTTCCCATTATCATATAGGTATCTGCAAATCCGATTCTATCGTAACCATATCCCGCAAGTGGCGCTAAGAAACTTGCACAGACTTGGCTAACAAATTGGAATGCAACTAAATATAATGTTGCTGATAAACGGTGATCAAAACGGGTAGAGATAAATTTGAATATCGCAATTAATAAAATAGGTAATTCAACAGCATGCAATAGTTTCATAGCTGAAATAAGAATAGGTCCCTCGACTAAACCTGAGCCGATAATTCTTAAGGTCATAATCGCGCCACTCAGAATTAAACTGTTTTTAGCACCAATACGATTGACTAAAAACGGAGCCAGCGCCATTCCACCCGCTTCAAGAAAGACTTGCAACGAATTAAGGAAACCATACATACGGTTACCCTCTTGTTGAGTTGCAAATTGGTGAGAGAAGTAGACAGAAAATTGTTGGTCATAAACATTATACATACTCACACCAACAACAAATATAACCAGAGCCCAAAATTGTGATAACTTTAATAACCCCAGTGCATCTGTTATTTTTAATTGGCTTGTTTTACCATACTCAAGCTGCCCCATCGCATCAATTTTAGCGACTTTGATGAAACAAAGAATGATTAAAAATAGCACTGCAGATATTGAAGCTAATGCAAAGTTGATATTCGGGTCAATATTGAATAAGAAACCAGCAAAAAATGTCGCAGCAGCCCAACCAAGAGAACCCCACATACGCGCTCGTCCATACTCAAAGCCCGCAATTCGGCTAACTCGTTCAATATAAGACTCTAACGCACCAATACCAGCAAAAAATGTTGCTCCAACATATAAACCACCAAAGGCGGCACCAATAATAACATTAAATTTTAAAATTGGTGCATAGATAAAGATGTAAAATGGACCAGACATTAAAAGTAAAAATCCAATAACCCATAATAGATTTTTTCTTAAGCCTAATTTATCTTGTATGAAGCCATACAGTGGTTGTAAACAGAGAGCCACAATAGAGATTGCAGAAAAAATAATTCCCGTATCCATTCCCTTTAGCCCTAACGTTTGACCTAGCCAAATGGAAATAAGGGAAAATGATGATGACCATGTAAAAAAGAAAAAGAAAAATAATCCACTTAATAAAAAATAGTACTGCCTACTCGACTTCTGCATAATAATTAAACCTTCATTTATTACTCACACGCTGATGTTAACGTTAAACAATAAAAATTAAATATTTTAATGTAAAAAGTGTGATGTTAATCACATAAGTTAACGTTAACATTGGCGTGTTATCATATAATTAACATAAAATACAGATAAGAATTAATCTGTATTCCATGTTTATGGCGATATTTCACTCATTAAATGAAGAAGTTATTTATGCAAAAAACGAAAATTTGGAGTTTAGGTGATGCAGTAGTCGATCTACTTCCCCTAGAAAATAGACAATATCAAGCTTGTGCTGGCGGAGCTCCAGCAAATGTTGCGATCGGTATCGCAAAATTAGGTAATCCATCAGGTTTTATTGGTCGAGTTGGAGATGACCCTTTTGGCCACTTCATGCAAGAAACATTAGCTAGCTATGGGGTAGATTGTCAAAGTATCGAGTTTGATCCAGTAGTAAAAACCAGTACAGTTGTTGTTGATTTAGGCAAAAATGGCGAACGTAGTTTTACCTTTTTAGTCTCTCCTTCTGCTGATCAATTTTTATCAGAACAAGCGCTTCCTGATTTTGGACAGGACATTTTACATTTTTGTTCATTAGCGTTAGTCGGTCACGTTGGCCGAGCTACATTAAAAGAGGCGATTAATAAATTAAAAGCAAAATCAGGACAAATCAGTTTTGACATTAATTTACGTGAACAAATGTGGGCTGATAAACAAGAGATGCGCGACACAATCAGTCATTTTGCTCAAAATGCTACGATTTTAAAACTATCTGACGAAGAACTATTTTGGTTAACAGAAAGCCAAGATTGGGATATTGCACTAGAAAAATTAGATGCTCACTATAAGGCAGAACTGAAAGTTATTACCAAAGGTGGGGAAGGTAGTATCGTTTTATGGAATGGTAAACAGTATCAATATGCAGCATATAAAGTCAAAAGCATTGATACCACCGGTGCTGGTGATGCATTTGTTGCAGGGCTACTAAGTAGTATTGCAGTCAGCGATCTACCAGATAGCCAATTAGCATTAGATAGTATGGTCTCAATAGCGAGTGCATGTGGTGCGTTAGCAACCACAGAAAAAGGGGCATTAACCGCCTTGCCAAGCAGTCAGTTTTTACAAGAATTTATTGCTGAAAATAAAACATTAGACGGGATATTAAAACGTTAGTCATTATCTTCAATGACTTAATTTATTAGTCATTGATTATCAACTGTATGATTAAAAACAATATACTTAACGACTAGCAGAGGGAATGAAAATACCATTCCCTTTTGTTAGCTATTATCGAAAGATAACTACACAATCCCTATTCAATAACGCTGTTATTATGTAACTGCCGCAGATTAAGTCAAAAGTTTAACCGCACTGCCGTTAATACTTGATAAATCTTAAACCGTTAAATCCTTAAAAAGCCGATTAATAATGACTCGTTAAAATCTTGCTGTAACATTGTATTCTAGTGTAAAAATCAGTTAATTCCAACATAATCAAAATGATGTAATCCTAATGGATCAACAGTATAACCTGTTACTTTATTACTAATCACCTCATAAATAACTGAATGAGCAATCGGTAAAAATGGTATCTGCTCACTCATTATCTGCTGAGCTTGTTCATACAGTTTAGTCCGCTGCGCAATGTCAGCTACCTGTCCACCTTCAATGATAAGTCGATCAAAATCACTATTACACCATCTAGCACGATTCGTACCAGATTCAACGGCTGCACAACTACTTAATGCGGAAAAGGTATTGTCAGGATCCCCCATAATATTCGTACCGCCATATAACATTGCCTGATGCTCTCCATGAGCTGAACGGACTAAATACTCTCCCCATTCATAGCTGACGACTTTCGCCGTTACACCAATTTTAGCCCAGTCCTCTTGAATCATTTCAGCCATACGTTTTGCATTAGGGTTATAAGGTCGTTGAATTGGCATTGCCCATAATTCGATTTCAAATCCTTGTGGGTAGCCAGCTTCACTCAATAGAACCTTTGCCTTATCAATATCATTCGGTAAATCTTTAATATTAGCGTTATGGGACCATAGTGCTGGTGGGATTAACGTAGTCGCATTAACCGCATATCCTTGATAAATTCCTTGCAAAATATCGGGCTTATTAATTGCCATCGATAGTGCCTGACGAACCTTGACATTATCGAGTGGTTTTTTCTCTACATTATAAGCAAGATAACCAACATTTAAACTTGGCTGCTCTAATAATCTGATAGTGGGGTTATTACGAATCTGTTGTAAGTCGGCCAAGTTCGGTGAGGCCATAACGTGGCACTCTCCTTTTTGTAATTTAGCATAACGTATGGTGGCATCAGGGGTGATCGTAAACACTAAGCGATCGATATCTGGCTTTTGTCGCCAATAATTTTCAAAAGTTTTATAACGAATTTGTGAATCTTTTTTGTAAGCGACAAATTCGAATGGGCCCGTACCAATAGGTGCAAAATCGATTAGTTCTGGTTTTCCTTGTGCCAATAGTTGGCTACCATATTCGGCTGAATAGATTGAGGTTAATGGTAAAGTAAGCAACGACAGGAATGATGAACGGGGGGCACTAAGTTGAAAACGAACGGTAAGATCATCTACTTTTTCAATTTTCTCAATAAGATCATTATCACCAGCTACAAAATAGGTGTGATATAGCGGGTATCCTATCTTAGAAGTATAGTAAAATGGATGTAGTGAATCTTGTTGACGCATAAAAGAAAAAATCACATCATCAGCATTCAAGTTACGGGTTGGAGTAAACTGTTTATTATGATGAAATTGAACATTAGGTCTTAAATAAAAAGTATAGGTTTTACCATCATCACTAATATCCCACCGTTGAGCTAAACTCGGTTGTAATTCTGTTGTCCCTAATTTAAACTCCACTAATCTATTATAAATCGTAGCAGAACTGGCATCAAATGTTGTACTATCAGCCCCTAAACTCGGATTAAAACTACTTGGCGATCCTTCAGAACAGAATACTAATGTTTTTGGTGAAGCATGAATTTGGTAGGCTAGTGAAAATAGACATGTAGCAGCAATCAATCGACCAATCGTTTTCATAACGTGATACCCTTTTATTTAACAAAATGTATAATCATTTACCGCAAGTTGTACGCGTAGAGTATTAGCATATTCTTTTCGCTGAAGTTGAGCATTTTCACTACCGTCAAAAATGATCGCTGACTCAGCCATTTTACTGGCAAAATTAGCGCGTTGCTTTTCACTTTCAAATAAAAAAACACGCTGAAAAATACGCTGTTTTTCAGGGGCATCATTACTTAATGTTAACACCTCTAAAAATGTCCCTTTTTGATAAGCATCATGATCGATAACTTCAACAACATTAACTAAATACTGTTGATAATCAGCCTCTTTTCCATCAATCAATTCAAAAGTAAACACCCGTGCACACTTTGCTTTTTGGGTAATAAAATTATTAATAGCCATATGATTCTCTTATTAAAGTTGGGTTAATAAATGACGATCTCTAACTACCGGTAAGCTACTACGTACCTCTTTCACTTTATCAAAGTCAACAGTAGTAATAACAACCCCCTCACCTTCAGGCAAGCACTCAATAATATTAGCCCAAGGATCAACAATCATACTATGTCCCCATGTCTGTCGACCTGACTGATGTTTTCCGCCTTGTGCTGCCGCCAAAACAAAACATTGATTATCGATTGCTCTAGCTCGTAATAATAATTCCCAATGTGCTTGTCCAGTTGGGTAAGTAAACGCAGCGGGCATGAGAATCAAATCTAACTCGCCCATCGCAACAAAAAAGGCAGGAAAACGAATATCATAGCAGATGGCAAATCCTACTCGTCCAAAAGGCAAATCGGCAGTCACTACTTGATTACCACGAACCATTGTGTCACCTTCATTAAAACGCATGGTTGGCGTATCAATACTAAATAGATGCACTTTATCATACCTCGTATGTAGTGAACCGTCAGGAGCATATAATAACAATGTATTAGTCACCTTATCTGTCTCACCGACATCAAGTGGCATAGACCCACCCGCTAACCAGATATTATATTTTTTAGCTAATCGACTTAGCATGTCTTGAATCGGTCCATTACCAAACGGCTCTGCAATATTAAATTTCGCTTTAGGATCGCTATGAATTAAGCAAAAATATTCTGGTAACAAAATAAATTGTGCCCCTTTTTCAACCGATTCATGGATAAGTTGTTCTGCTTTTTGAATGTTTTGCTGACAATTTTGAGAAGAAACCATTTGAATTGCTGCAATCGTAACAAGATTAGACATCATCAAACTCTGCTTATTAAATAACCGTAGCTCCTGAGTATATACCACTAATCGGTTCAGATGAAGTCACCATTATCAGTTTTATCGTAGTTAATTATTTTTTCTAAAAATCAGCGTAAACTGATTGAAATGGTTGTGAATCAACAAAGCAAATAATAGAAATATTACTCAGCTTTATATTAAAGTATCTTTTTAGCGTAGTATTTTATAATCATTAACCAGGACGATAGATAAAACATCATATGCAACATCACTTGCTAAATTATAGTGTATCATTACAGACTAAATAATCTAAAAATAGAGATATGTGGAAATATTGATGTATAAATTTTTTGAAAAATTAGTTAACGCCTATCCTGATTCGTCACCACAAATTGCTGAAAAAAGTTTAGTGTCGTTTATCTGGCAAGCGACAAAAGGGATGCGTGGTTACATTCTTCTATTAATTTTATTTACTGCCGCTTACGGTGCATTCGAAGCATTTCTGTTTGCGGTGATGGGTAAAATAGTCGACTGGCTAACCGTTATATCACCTGACGAACTATGGCATAAAGATGGCAAAATATTGTTAATTCTTGCGGGAGTTATTCTAGCAAGTACACTACTTGTTGCCGCACAAACAGTTATTAAACATCAAATATTAGCCGGTAATTTTCCAATGCGCCTGCGCTGGAATTTACATCGTTTAGTATTGAGCCAAAGTATGCGCTTTTTTCAAGATGAATTTGCGGGTCGAGTCTCGGCAAAAGTGATGCAAACAGCCCTAGCGGTTCGTGATACCTGCTTTTTGGTTTCCGATATTTTAGTTTTTGCCATCATCTATTTTTTAACAATGTCATTTGTTTTAGCCGATTTTGATCTATGGTTTATTCTGCCATTCTTAGCTTGGTTAGGTTGCTATATTCTGGCACTAATCTATTTTGTACCAAAATTAGGTAAAGTGGCTAGCCAACAAGCTGATGCTCGTTCTTTAATGACGGGTCGTATTACCGATGCCTATACCAATATTATGACCGTTAAATTATTTTCTCATGCTGGGAATGAAGCTAACTATGCCAAAGAGTCAATGAATGGTTTTTTAAATACCGTGAATAAGCAGATGCGATTAGTCAGTAGCTTCGAAATTGTGAACCATTTGCTTAATGTCGGCTTACTACTCAGTACCGCAGGTATCGCGTTATGGTTATGGACAGATTCAGTAGTTGGGCTTGGTGCTATTGCAGCTGCAACAGCGATGGCTTTAAGACTTAATGGCATTTCGCACTGGATTATGTGGCAAATGACCTCACTATTTGAAAATATTGGTGTAGTAAAAGATGGTATTAATACGTTCTCTGTGAAGCAGACCGTTAAAGATCAGCCTAATGCCAACGAGTTGGTTGTTAGACAAGGCAAAATTGAATTTAAAAATGTCTGTTTCAACTATGATTCTCACCACCATACCTCGATTATTGATAAGCTCAATCTGACAATTAATCCTGGTGAGAAAATTGGTTTAGTAGGACGATCTGGCGCGGGTAAATCAACGTTAATTAATATCCTGTTACGCATGTATGATATTAAAAGTGGGCAGATTATTATTGATGATCAAGATATTGCAACCGTCACACAAAATAGCTTACGCGCCCAAATTGGTATGGTAACGCAAGATACCTCACTACTACACCGCTCTGTACGAGAAAATCTGCTATATGGCAAGATCGGTGTAACTGATCAACAAATGCGCGATGCGGCAAAACAGGCAGAAGCCGAGCAATTTATATTATCCCTTAAAGATGCTAAAGGTCGTATTGGTTACGATGCTTATGTTGGGGAACGTGGAGTCAAACTCTCAGGAGGTCAACGACAACGTATCGCGATTGCTCGAGTAATGATAAAAAATGCCCCAATTTTGTTACTTGATGAAGCGACAAGCGCTCTCGATTCGGAAGTTGAACTAGCGATCCAAGATAGCTTGTATAAACTCATGGAAGGGAAAACCGTTATCGCTATTGCTCATCGTTTATCAACAATTGCAGCAATGGATCGACTTATCGTATTAGATAAAGGGCAAATTATTGAGCAAGGTTCACATCAAGATTTACTACAAAAAAATGGTTTATATGCACAGCTATGGAAACATCAAAGTGGTGGATTTTTAGGTGATGAGTAACCTAACTGCTTGTAAGATAAAGATTTAATAAATACGTTAAGTTATTAATAACTATATAAATTGATGTAATAAAAAAGCTACTGAAAAGGCCTTTCAGTAGCTAATTAATATCAAAACAAAAAACAGGTTAGAATGAAATTGTCGTTGCTAAATAGTAGAATCGACCAGGTTCATTATAAGTGCTGGCACCTTTAGCTTCACGATAGATCTGTTTATCTAAAATATTCGCTATCCCACCATTAATTCGCCAATTTTTCATAATTTGGTAATTGGCACCAATCGCAAATTGAGCATAAGATCCAACTTTCACATCAGAAAGTGTTACCCCTTTTTGAGTTTGATATTTTCTTGGTTTTTGTCGACCATATTGAGTCCAATTAAGGAACGTACTTAAATCTTCATTGATTTTCCAATCTAAACTAGAGTTAATCGTATATTTAGGAATAATCGATAATGGATTACCCGTGGTTTTATCTTTTGACTCAATCATATACGTCATATTAGTAGACCAAGATAACGCATCCGATAATGGAACACGTAGATTCCCCTCTAGCCCTTGAATAACGGCTTTACCAGAGTTCTCCCATTGTGTAATGTTATACTTCGTACCATTAACAGTCTCATCACCCAATATCGTTTGACCTGCAATAATCTTATTTTTATAGTCATTTCTAAAATAAGTTAAGCTTGCTTGCCATGATTCATATTGGTACTCGATACCAATCTCTTTATTAACACTGATTTCAGGATCCAAATTATCATTACCTACAAGGTAACATTGGCCTGAAGTAACATTCAATGGACAGCCATTACCTCGAGTTAATAATAGATAGCCATTATTTGATTGATATAAGTTTGGTGCTTTAAATGCACGAGCAATACCCGCTTTTAAGGTAAAATATTCACCTAACTGCTGAGAAAAGTTTAAACTCGGGCTAAAATTACTACCAAATTGGCTATGATAATCAAAACGTAAACCAGGAATAATATTAGTGCCCACAACTGGTTCAATATTATCTTCTAAATAAAGACTAGTTGTATCTGAATCGCTCTTACCACGATCACTATTAGATGCTAGACCTAATATATCAGCCTGAGAAGCCGATGCTGGATCATCTAATTCTTGTCTGGTCCATTCAGCACCAAGGGTTAATGATTGTGCTACCCATTTTTCAATTGGGATAATTGTTTCTCCATTTAAATAGTAATTTTTTAAACGACTGGTACTAAACTCTAAATCACTAGAGATTGCCCCTTCAACACGACCACTTAAACCTTCATTTAATCGAGTATTATTGGTTTTATCGTATTGGAAGGTTAATTTCGCTTCACCAAAATCCCAATAGCTATTATATGTGACACCGTAACTTTGACGATACATACGATTGGTCTCAGCTCCTGACTTAGCTAAATTAGGAATCGTGTCATCAACTGGCGGCGTACTATTTTGGGTATCCCCTGTATAAATATTACCTTGACGACTGTAACCAAGATCAAAGGTTAAATATTGATGATCATCTAATGTCCATTTAAATGAACTATTAATATCTTTGTTTCTTACCCCTTCTCGCCCTGCAACATTATCTGAACTATTGATACCATAATCATCAGCATCCGTTTTATTCAAATTACCATATATTCTAAAATCTAAAGTATCTTTAATTAATGGCCCGGCTAAACTAATATTAACGCGTTTTGTTCCACCATACTCACTATGCTGAGGGATAGCATCATAGAGAGATAGAGATCCCATCCACTCATTTGATGGCTTTTTAGTAATAATATTAACGACACCACCTGACGCACCAGAACCATAACGAGCTGCTGAAGGTCCTCTTAAAATCTCGATACGTTCGACCTGCTCGACGGGAACCCAGTTTGAGTCACCTCGAGTATCACGCTCTCCCGACCAGCTATAACGAACTGAGTTACGTGATGTAACTGGTTTACCATCAATTAAAATTAAAGTATTTTCAGGTCCCATGCCTCGGATATCAATTTGGCGATTATTACCACGAGCTCCAGATGATGAATTCCCTGTCAAGTTAACCCCTGGCTGGCGACGAATAATATCCGATAAATCATTTACTGGCGGATTATTTTGAATATCTTCGCTAGTAATCGTTGTCGCCCCTAATTGTTGTTTGAGCATATCTTCTGCTGATGTCGCGGTGATCACAATAACATCTTCGTCATTATTTTCTTCTGCATACCCTGAAAAAGGTAATAGGCTCAATAGGGTACAAGAACATAGATAGGATAATAAACTTCGTTTAGGTCGGGTAGTCACTGCCATGTACAGTCTCTCCTTAAGTTGTTGTAATAAGAAATAATCGGGGAGTATTTTATTGATAATGAGAATAATTATCAATATTATTTACATTTAAAATATGAGATTCATCAATTTTCAGATAAGAAAATAGTGGTAACGATTGAAAATAAGCTATTGATAATCTTCAATGCTTAATAAATATTGGAATTAAGTATAAAAAAAGAGGTAAACTCACATAAAATTATGTGAGTTTAATAAGATAATCACTAATTAATAATACATTGCAATTAACTGCCCATCGATCTGCTTAATGGTGACAGGCGTATCAAAAATATCTACTAATATATCCGCTTTCATTAATTGCTCTGGTGTGCCCTGATAACACAATGTACCATTTTTCATTGCTATAATATTATCAGAATAGACGGAAGCAAAATTGATATCATGAATTACCAAAATAATCGTTTTATTGAGTTCATCAGCGGCTTTTCTTAACTGTTTCATCATCGCTACTGCGTGTTTCATATCTAAGTTATTCAACGGTTCATCAAGCAATACATATTGAGTATCTTGACAAAGTACCATCGCAACATAAGCACGTTGACGCTGACCTCCCGATAACTCATCTAAAAAACGATGACGTAAATCGAGTAAGTTCAAAAACGACAATGATTCCGTGATTTTTTCTTTATCTTGTTCAGTTAAACGCCCTTTTGAATAAGGATAGCGACCAAAGCCAACCAACTCCTCTACTGTCAAACGACTATTAAATTGATTTTCTTGCCTTAAAATCGACAAATATTTTGCTAACTTAGCACTTTTAGTTGTAACCACATCAAGTCCATTAACCGCCACAGAACCTGAATCAGCCAACAGTAGCCGACCAATAATCGACAATAATGTTGATTTCCCTGCGCCATTAGGACCAATAATTGAGGTTACGCCCCCTTTAGGGATCACGGTGGTAATATTATTTAAAATCACCGCATCATCATAACGCTTTACAATATTATCAATTGTTATCACATTAAAACCTTTTTAATACTAAATAGATAAAGAAAATCCCACCAATAAACTCAAGCACCACTGATAATGAACCCGCCATATTAAGACCATATTCTAAAATGAGTTGGCCTCCAACGAGTGCAATAATCGCCAGTAAAAATGCGGTTGGCAAAACATAACGATGTTGAAAACTGCCTGCCAGTAGATAAGCTAAATTTGCGACCATTAAGCCTAAAAAAGTTAATGGGCCGACTAATGCGGTTGATACAGCAACTAAAATCGAAACGAGCAATAACGTCGTTGTTACCATACGTTGATAGTTAAGCCCTAAATTTATCGCATGGGAACGACCTAGCGCTAAGACATCAAAGACATAGCGTTTACGCCATAAAATGAAACCAAATAAAAAAATGACAACCGCTGAAAACCAGATCAGTTCTGGTGGAGAGCGTGTAAATGTTGCAAACATACGGCTTTGCAATACAGAAAATTCATTAGGGTCTAATAGTCGCTGTAGTAGCGTTGCAGCACTACGAAACAGTGTTCCAAGCACAATACCAATCATCAATACTAAATTGATATTAAACTGCACAGTTGAAAATAACCAACGATATAACAGTACTGAAAAGGCCACTAATAGACAGGATTCCCCCATAAATTTGATAATGCTAAAGAGCCAATATGAGGATGTACCACTATAAAAAAAGACAATCATCGTCTGAATCAAAATAAATAACGCTTCAAATCCCATCAGTGACGGGGTTAAAATGCGGTTATTTGTTACACTTTGAAATAATACTGTTGAAATACCCGCAGCGAATGCAACGATGACCATCGTAAACAAAATATAACCACGACGAACCAAAATATAATGTAAGTTATTGCCTAAATTAATAGTCATAAAAATAACCATGACCAATAAAGCAAGAGTAAGTAGTACAACAATACGCTGTGTAGGCGATAATTTAATACAGTGTGTCTTTAAATAACGTTTAACGTTTTGCATAACGAGACTGCTTAATTAATAAGAATAGAAAAACAATGGCACCAATAACCCCTAAAATAGTACTTGCAGGAATTTCAAACGGGTAACGCACAACGCGGCCAATAATATCACACAGTAAAACCAATCCACCGCCTGACAAACAGACCCATGGAATTGTTTTTCGAATATTATCACCCATAATGAGACTGACTAAATTGGGAACAATTAAACCTAAAAAAGGGAGCGCACCAACGACGACAATCACAATACCACTCACCACGGCAATTACAGATAAGCCCATTAGCATGACTCGACGATAATTTAAACCGACATTAACTGCAAACTCGCGCCCCATTCCAGCAACGGTAAAACTATCTGCCACCCAGCACGCTAATAAGGTCAATAATCCAACCAACCACAATAATTCGTAACGGCCTTGTATCACACCAGAAAAATCACCGCCGTTAACCCAAGCCCCTAACGACTGCAACAGATCATAATACATTGCACCAAAGATTGTAATTGCACTTATAACACTACCAAGCATGATGCCAACTAATGGTACAATTAAAGCTGATTTAAGAACAATTTTACGCAAAATAAGCATGAAAAGAATCGTGCCGACCATCGCAAACGAGCTAGCGACGACCATTTTAACTAAAATTGAAGCGGAAGGTGCTAATACCATTACAACAAGTAACCCTAAACTGGCTGATTGAGTTGTTCCCGCAAGGGTCGGCTCAACAAAACGGTTTTGGGTTAATAGCTGCATAATTAATCCAGCAACACTCATAGCGCTACCTGCTAATAGCAGAGCGATCGTTCTTGGTACTCGGCTGATAAAAAAGATATCCCGCATATTGGGATCCGACCATAACGATGAAAAAGAGATGTTACTTACACCAGTAAATAGGCTTATCACTGATAAGCCTATAATAACTGCGATAGCAATAATCAAATAATAGGACTTCATGCAACTATTCTTGCTCTAGGACCTGATTGATTTGATCAAGTAATTGATTATAAGTTTGTAATCCACCAGCAATATACATAGCTGAAGAGTCTAAATAGACAATTTTGTTATTTTGCCAAACTTTAGTTTTATGCATTAACGCGTTGTCTAATACTTGTTTAGCCGCTAATGCTTCATTATTACCGATAGCACTATCACGATCTAAAACAAATAACCAATCAGGATTAACGCTTAATAATAATTCAGCATTAACAACGTTACCATGTGTACCAGTTTGAGCAAATGATGTTGCTGGTTTAAAACCGAGTTCGTCATAAATAAAACCAAAACGTGAACCTGGTCCATAAGCTGACATTTTACCGCCATTAATCATAATCACCATAGCCGTGCCGTGATTAGCTGATTTCTCTTTAACTTTAGTAATTTTCGCTTTGAACTCATCTGTTAATGTTTTTGCTTCAGCTTGTTTGTTAAAAATCTGTCCAAGTTGTTCTATGCGATGCACCATACTATTAACAAAATCTTTAGTATCAACAGCTAACGAGATGGTTGGTGCAATTTCACTTAATTTATCATAAGCATCATTAGTTCGCCCACCCGCAATAATTAAATCAGGTTTTAAATTACTTAACACTTCATAATTAGGTTCAAAGAAGCCACCGGCATTAATATAATCACTACCTTCATATTTTTTCAAAAAATCAGGTAAATGAACGCTAGTTTGTGGTACTGCAGCAATGACATCAATACCAAGCGCATCCATCGTATCAAGGGTAGCGGTATTAAAAACGACAACTTTTTGTGGATTAACAGGAACCGTGGTTGTCCCCTGTTCATGAACGATGGTTATCGTTTCGTTAGTTGAAGCATTATTTGTAGTAGCTGTGGTTGTATCATTATTATCACAACCTGCAACAAAAAAAGATAACAGCAAAGGAACACCGATAACTAGTGAGCGAGTAAGCATAATAACATCCTTTATTATTTTAAAAATAAGAATTATTCTCATTATCAATTAAGGTGCTAACTATAACAAAATTTTCGTACTATAAAAATAATATTAATATTATGGCTATTCATTCGTTCAATAAATAATCTATTACAAAGAATATTTAATTATTATCTTCAGTAACAAATTTTACAATTCACTATTTGAAGGCAGTTATTTAACGGATATCTATCTAAATAACAATTATATTACAGACCAAAACATCCGTTATGAACACTTAAATGATAGTAATAAACTCTCCCCGATGTTAACAAAAGAAGAGTATATAAAATTTGGCGTTACACCAAATGCATTACCCGCTTTTATGGCACTGCCAGATAATCAGATTATTAAAAATATTGCTGAGATTATCCCTGATGCGTTTGTAAAATACGACTTTGCGCAAAATCGCTTAGATATTTCTATTCCACAAAAATACGTTTCGGCTGTAGCTCGAGGGACAGTCTCGCCAGATAAATGGGATGATGGTTTAACAACACTGTTTACTAATTATTCTTATTCAGGATCTTCAACGGATATCGATGGTCAATCGGGTACAGACCAGAGCTCATACCTCAATCTTCGTAGTGGTTTAAATATTGGGGCTTGGCGAGTGAGAAACTATAGCACCTATTCACATAGTAACCATCAAGATACTTGGCAAAATATCTCAACTTTTGCTGAACGCGATATTAAGTCGATTCGCGGCCGTTTAACAGTTGGTGACAGCTATACCCCATCAGATATGTTTGACAGTTTCTCTTATCGAGGGGTACGCGTTGCCAGTGATGATGCAATGTTACCCGAAAGCCAGCGCGGCTTTGCACCGGTAGTCAGAGGAATTGCATCCAGTAATGCACAAGTCACAGTGCGCCAAAATGGTAATATCATTTGGCAATCCTATGTTTCACCAGGGCCATTCGTAATTAGCGACTTGTATCCAACATCATCAAGTGGTGACCTTGAGGTTTCCATTAAAGAAGCCGATGGTTCTGTACGTACCTTTATTCAACGTTTTAATCGCACGGTTCGTTATGATTGGCTAAGTCATTATATTTACAACGAGATTAGTGAATTACAAGGTAAAGCAACGGATTGGTTATGGACATATAATCATGAAAGACCTAATATGGGAATTGGTGGGATCACACCGATGCAAAAACTTAAATTAATACAACAGCAAAATTCTACGCCTAACTTCCATTAAAAATGGGAGGATTACCAATTAATGCCGATATCACGGTTAAGCTCTATAAAACTGCCAGTAATGTTAGCATTGGCACAGTTGGCTCTGCCGTAACTTTAGCTTTTGTTAATACAACATTTAACAGCCCTCTAACTTCGGATAGCAGTACGAGTATTGGTCTATATTTATATGGTTTTACGGTAACACAGGCTACTTGTATGGTGGTCAATCGCAACCTACAGGTGACTTTAGATCCAGTCAGTCGCTTTATATTTAACGGCGTTGGTTCAACCACCAACCAAGGGGCTAAGGACTTTAATATTTCAGTAAAATGTCAGAAGAGTACCAACGTTAAAATGCAGATAGATGGCGTTAATACATTTGATGCCAGTAAGGGGGTTTTAGGGGAAGAGTCTGGACATGAAATTGGTGTCGGTATTCAACTTTTATATAAAGATATCCCTATTACATTTGGCTCTGCATTTGATGTAGGTACAGTTAACCCAACGTTAGATATTCCGTTAAAAGCGCGTTATTACCAAACGGCATCAACGATTAATCCTGGGACTATTGGTTCTTTTGCTACCTTTACCATGACATATAACTAAGCCATCCCAATCAACGCCAGATTTAGCCAATAATCCACACAAAAGATTATTGGCTTTATTCGGCTCATTAGTTCATTTACAGATTAAACCATCAGTTATCAACAAATCTGATCAGCAACAAATAAACCACTCGCAGCTGCTTGTGATAAAGAGCTAGTTATTCCAGAACAGTCACCAATAATATATAAATTAGCAATATCAGTTAAAAACTGCTGATTAGTTTTTAAAACAGGCGCATAAGATTTACTATCCATCGCATATAAAATTGTATTACCGTCAATTGGTTTACCCAATAACTTTTCAAGTGCATACAAAAAATCACAAGTATCCGCTAAGTAATTATCAGGGATAATAGCTGATAATTCACTAAATATAGCCTGAGATAAGGTTGCAACGACTTCATGTGTTCGCTGTGAAAATCGCGGATCAATATCTGCTAAACGTTGTGCAATAATGCTACCATGGTGCTGGTTAATGCGTTTGATAGTATTTTTTAGATAAGCATCGGCTTCAGTTTGATAAGTAAACCATTTGGGTATAAATAATGAAAAATTCAGGTTTTGACTCGGCCCTATTTCCTGACTATTTTGTCCATCAGGCATCACTAACCCCTCTTGATACTTAGTAATAACTCGACCATATGGGTTCATACAATAGGTGGTTGCACAATAATTATCAGTTTGATAATACAGTTTAGTTTCAACGGTTTTTTGTAATAATGTTGCTAACTGTGTGCCATGCATTTCAATTCTAAACCCTAGATCCAGACGAGTCTGTTCATAGGTTAAACCTAGTTTTTGCGCCATTGGTGCTAGCCAATCCATACCACTTTGTCCAACGGCAATAATCACCTTATCCGCCGTAATCGTTGTTTGATCTGATAATGAAAGTTCTAAACCCGATGGCAGCTCAGCAATATGGTCGACCTTGGCATTAAAACGATATGATAATCGATTATTTAAATAAGCAGCAAACCCTTGAAATATCTCTAGCGATAAATGAGTACCTAAATGGCGTGTTTGTGTCGACAATAATTGAAACCCAGCTAATCGAGCTCGCTCAGCTAAATCCTCATCAAAAGTATGATAAAGTACTTTTTGCTCGGCACCATATCGGCACAATAACTGATCTACTTGCTGTTGGTAATGAAGACTCTGCTTAGTACCTATTTTATTTGCTAATGTACCACCAAAATCGTTAGTATAATTATACTTACCTTCGGAAATGCCTAAACCACCAAATCCGAAATAACGTTCAGTAGAACGCGAAGTCGCAATATGACTACCTAGCAATGACAGTCGTTGATCTAATGGTTTACCTGCATCAATCATTAATATTCGCTTTTTTTGCTCGGTCAGTTTCATCGCGGCAAAAATACCACTGACACCGGCACCAATAATCACAACATCGTAGTGTTTCATCATTTCATCCGTGATTTACTATATGATTTAGCTATTTTTCGATAAAAGTATATCCGTTCTTTTTACTATTGTATAACAAGAATAATGGCTACAATCTATTATCGGCCCTACGCTTTATCAAAAAGATCAGCATTAATAAACCTTTTAACTAATAAATAACAGATAAATTCGGTTAGATAAAAAATAGTCCTGAAATACTTAGCACAAGCGAAGCTTAGCTCAGAAACGAATCTAATTATAGTGGCGCTTTGCTATACTGTTTTAGTTTATCGTGTAATAGGTTAATTAACTCATCTTCGTTATATTTAAACGATTTAGTCCCTATTGATAACGGTGTTTGATAAAAGCGCAGCGATACTTTAGCTAAAAACGCACTTAATCGACCAAGTCGCTGGATATATTTTTGAGGATTCGATATATAGATTAAAATAATTTTATTACTTGAGATTACCTGAGTTTTAAGGCCTGTTATATCCCGCCACTCAACTAAACCGAAATCTCGTTGAGTAATCCCCTTCTCGTCAATAATTAAACTATTTTGCTTAATAAATAGTGTTTTAAGTGCCATAAAAGTAAATAAACTAAAAGTAATCATACCTAAACAACCTATCGCAACTATTAAGTAGATTAATATTGGTTTCGGCAATGGTATCATCATGGGAACAAAAGTATTAGCGTAAAAAACTAAACAAAAACTTACAGCAACAAAGCATAATGATCCAATTATTGCCCACAATAGCCTTACGCGATTCAATGCAATTTCAATTTTATCCATTATGTTCTCTTATTGTATTATCTATTGTGGTTTTATCACCGATAAGTTATCAAATTAATAGCAAAATATCATGGCCAGAAACCATAATGATATAACAATACACCGTGAAATAATTCAGATATCGTTTATCAAGGCGATCGGAACAATATAAAAAAGACCAAGGCAAATTGCAATGGTCTTTTAAGAGAAAAGTTATCGAGATAAAACTAAACTACTTTTTATTCATAGTATTTTTATTCATTACAGATGGGTGAAATTGGCCATCATTTAATAAATCACGAAGTTTAGCATGTTCCTCTTCAGTAAATTTATATTTTGACATGATGAAAATTCGGATTAATGCCCCTAAAACAGGTAATAAAGATACACAGAAGAATAAACCAGAAAGAGTCGCTTCTGACTGTACAGCATTAGGTATATAGCCTACCGCCACTAGAATGAATCCAGCTAAACCACCAGCTAGCGCAACAGACAATTTACCCGTAAATGTTTGTCCTGAAAAAGTAATCGCGGCACAACGTTTACCTGTATGGTAGTAAGAGTACTCAACGGTATCGGCAATCATTGCGGAAATCAGTGGATTGGTCATCATAAATATTGCCGTAATAATTGCTAACCAGACCATAACATTAATAACACTATGATAACCAGTAAAGTAGAATATCACACGAGCAATGACTTCGAGCACGCATAAAGCAATAAAGAGATCGCGTTTTCTAAAATAGCGAGTCAATATTGGTGTACCAAGACAAGCCAGAGCACAAACAAAAGTAATAGTACCAATCATAGAGACTAACGATACGTCGTTCATATTATAGGTAAAGAAAAAGATATATAAGCCATTAACGATATTCGTAAATACATTCATAAAAAATGCACTTAGAATGAAGAACAGCGGTTTATTATGCCAAACGACAATAAAGGTATCTCTTAATCTCACTTTTTCATGAGAACCGGCTTTAATACGCTCTTTGGTATTAAAGAAACCATTTAGCATAAATAGAACGCCGAGTGACATCAATGAAATTACACCAAGTAAGTATCCTTGATCATTACTACCTTCGGCAAAAAAACCACTTAACATCGGGAATAAAATCATGGTACCACCGATACCAGCATTAACACCAAGCATTGCACAGGTCGCTGCTTTAGTACGTTCTTGCGGATCATCCGTCATAACAGAAGTCATTGACCAAAAAGGAATATCTGAAATAGCGTAAAGTGTACCCCATAAAATATAGGTTACTGCGGCATACGCTGTTTTTACAGCTAAACTTGCTTCAATATTATAAAAAGCAGCAACAGTCACAATGAAAATTAAAAATGGTGTAAATAGTAGATAAGGGCGGAATTTTCCACGACGTAAATTGACGGTATCCATAATCCCAGCAATTAAAGGATCATGAACCGCATCCCAAACCCGAGCCACTAAAAAGATAATACTCGCCGCGACTGGGGAAATGTGCATTATGTCCGTATAAAAATAAAGAATAAAACTACCGACTAGACCAAAACTAAAACATTGCCCTACTCCATAACCAAAATAGGCACTTAACTCTTTAAACGACAGTTTACTATTCGATTGTGCTGTACTGTTCATATAATATTGACCTCATGTTTACTCAATAAGAGTAATCAGTGGATAGATAATGAAATATCGTCAACCTATCCACTCCATTCTAATTAACGCATTGATATCATCAATAAAAACTTAATTTTTTGCCGTTAATTTTTTAACCAACGCCATTTCAGCTGGATCGTAAGGTTTGCCATTTGCATCAAGTACATCATGGAACCAACGCTGTTTATAATTCGCATCTGTTCGTTTAATTTCTGGCCATGGTACCGTAGTTTGCGTTTTACCTTGGACAAGTCCCCACTGATAGCAACCGACATTTTGCTCTTTAAAGATTGGTAATTGTTCAAGGATTGTTGATTCTGCATGGCGCGCAAGCCATTCAGTACAGAGCATTGGTCTTGAAAAAGTTTTAACATAATCAAGTACCGGCCCTAATAGATCTAATGGAACATAAGAGTGGAAACTAATTACATCGGATAACTCTAATGCTCGCTGATCGGTAACGTGTTGATAAATAGGCTCTTCACGATTTAAGATATTCGGTACATGCCATGCACCAACCGTCAGCGGTTGGATTGGATTAATTTCCCTTGCCCATTCAAACGTTTTTTCCATCAGTTGGTGACTATATTTTTCTAATTCAAAATCAAAAGCCTTTTCACCTTCTAGAGTGAAGATCATCCGGTTAGTCGGCTCGTTATAAAGATCCCAAATAGCAATACGATCATCATTAGCAAAATATTTAATAATATCGCGCACATAATTGCCAACAAGCTCCCATAAATAAGGTTGCATTACAACATTACGTCCAGGACTTGCCGCGGCTTGGCTATTATGCAGATCGGCAACTGGTACTTTTTGTTGCCCAATAAATGGATGATCACCACAAAAACCACAATCATCCATCAACGTTAACATGACTTTAATGTTATTTTTTTGACATACGGCAAGGAAATCATTAATACGTTCAATTAAGCCATCACGATCATGAATCCACACAATAAACGGTAAGTTGGTACGTAATGTGTTATAGCCATTATCAGCAGCCCAACGTAGTTCTTGCTCTATACATGGCAAATCAAAACTATTTTTTTGCCACATTTCAGTCCAGTTAACCGCAGTCCTTGGTAAATAGTTAAAACCACATAACCATCCCTGATTTTCTAACCACTGCCACGCTTTCTCTTCTGACCATTTATTCATTTTTATCTCCTAATAACACAACAAAGTATTAGCTAATATTATTAGTAATAATAGTAAACAACAATCAGTTAATTGCCAAAATATGATGCAAGTCACAAACATTAATAATAAATAAAAAATGGTAACAATATTAATTGTTAAAAATCAAATAACTAAAATAAATTTGAGCGAATATAAAAAAATAGCTCAAAAATTATTGATAGGTAACATGAATTGAACGAGAACAATAAGATGTTAAATCACGATTGACCCAACTTATTCTTCAGCAGCTTTATATTTTTTGTTTTGCTTTTAATGATGACTTACGTACCACTAATTTACCTTCAACTTTCAATTTACTTGAAAGAAATGGTTGCTGATTAATAACATCTAATAGAGTCTGTACCGCAATTTCTCCCATCTCATTATAAGGCAACTTATATGAGGTTAAACCAGGTGTTAATTCTGCAGCTAAACTTTGATTATCATAACCAACAACAGCAATATCATCGGGTATATGTAATCCTTGAGCTAAAATAGCTTGATAACATCCAAGTGCAATATAATCACTACTACAAAAAATCGCTTCTGGTCTTGGAGATAAAGATAATAGTTTAAGGGTTTTTTGATAGGCTTCTTTCAATGACCAATTGGTCACTTGTACATAGTTATCATCGGGGAATATATCGTTATCAATTAACGCTTGACGATAACCAGCAATACGATCATTCGATGCATCCATCCAGAGTTCACCGGTCAGAATCGCAATATTTTTAAATCCTTGTTTGATTAAATGGTGAGTCACGACATATCCCCCCATTTTATCAGCGGGCAAAATACAGGGAACATTAGGTAAATCATGACAATAACCGTTAAGCAAAACGGCAGGAATTGTCCAATTTAATGAGTTTAGTTTTAATTCTCGTGTCATGCTTGAAGCATAAATTACGCCAATATATCCACCACTATTAATCTCCTCTTCCAAGGCTTTAACATTATCTTCACTATTTTCATGAATAAATACAGCTAATAATTTATTATTCAGTCTTGCACACTCTTGAGCTGAGTTAATAGCTTCGATAAAGGGATCGTAATTAATCAGTCCATTTATGACTAATATTATCTTTTCACTAGAGGAATTTCGCTCAACAACACGCGATTCATAGCCCATTTCATGAGCAACTCGTAATACTTTTTTGCGCGTATTATCAGCAAGTTTAATGCTATTTGAATTATTAAGAACTAAAGAAACAGTCGACTGCGATACGCCCGCTTTAGCAGCAATATGACTCATTGTTACTTTATTGCGGTTCTTTTTTTTATTCATTTCATTCCTACTTGAGTAAATCGATAAAAATTTAGATCAATCATAAACTACCATAATGCCTATATCATAACCTATTTTTAGTACAGGTGACAGATTTTAACTACATCGAGTGCTAATTTAACAAAATGATACAAATCGATAAATCATGATTACAAATCTATACCAGCTTTTAACAGAAATGTTTAGCAACCTAAAATGTAATCGTTTACATTTTGCCAGCTAGATCACAAATTAAATCAATTTAATTTGCTTTATTTTGCAATGAATTTTAGAATAAATTAAAAATGTAATCGATTAACATATTAAATATTTAGCTCAATAATTCAGGTGAATAGCATGAAAATATTAGTAACTGGTGGCTGTGGTTATATTGGTAGTCATACCTGTGTTGAATTAATTAATGAGGGTTATACGCCAATTATCCTTGATAATCTGATAAATAGTAAGGTATCGGTGATCTCTCGAATTAAAGCACTTACTAATCAAGATATCACTTTTTACCAAGGTGATGTGCAAGATAGTGCATGTTTAGAGCGTATCTTTTCCGAGCATAAAATTACTGCCGTCATTCATTTTGCAGGTTTAAAGGCTGTAGGCCAATCCGTTCACCAACCATTAGAGTATTATATTAATAACGTTTATGGCTCATTAGCGCTAATGGCTGCGATGAAAAAAGCCAATGTTAAACAGTTTATTTTTAGTTCCTCAGCCACGGTTTATGGTGAGTCAGCCCCCGTACCTTATGTCGAAACATTATCATTAGGTAATCCATCAAGTCCATATGGCAAAAGTAAAATGATGGTTGAACAATGTATTATGGATCTTTCCGTTGCCGAACCAGACTGGTCACTGACTTCACTACGTTATTTTAATCCTGTTGGTGCTCATCCTAGCGGTTTAATGGGCGAAGATCCTCAAGGTATTCCAAATAATTTAATGCCCTATTTAACCCAGGTCGCTATTGGTAAACGTGAATCACTAGCGGTATTTGGTAATGACTATCCAACACCTGACGGTACTTGTATCCGTGATTTTATTCATGTTGTTGATTTAGCTAAAGGTCATATTGCAGCACTCAAAAAGTTACATAATAAAGCTGGATTGCATATTTATAATCTGGGCTCAGGCAATGGCCATAGTGTTCGTGAAATTATTGAAACATTTGAAAAAGTAACCAATAAAAAACTTAATTGGCATTTTGCCCCACGTAGAGCCGGCGATCTTCCCGCCTTTTGGGCTGATGCAAATAAAGCTAAACGTGACTTAGCATGGCAAACAACATCTAGCTTACAAGATATGATCAAAGACTCTTGGCTTTGGCAACAAACTAATCCCAATGGTTATGAAGATAACAAATAATCAGCTATATTAAGGTAATGTTATGACAAAATTCGATCCAATTGATCACCCTCATCGTCGCTATAACCCACTCACTGGGCAATGGGTGCTCGTTTCACCTCATCGAGCTAAAAGACCGTGGCAAGGGCAACAAGAAGCCGTTTCTGAAGAACAAAAACCGACTTATGATCCAACATGTTACCTATGCCCAGGTAATACACGAATAACAGGAGAAAAAAATCCTGACTATAAAAATACTTTTGTATTTCAAAATGATTTTTCAGCTCTACTGGAAGATACACCGGATTCACCGAGCAATAGTGATCCGCTATTTCAGCTACAAAGTGCTAAAGGAATAAGTAAAGTGATCTGTTTTTCACCAGATCATAGTAAAACGATGCCAGAGCTCTCATTAGATGCCATTGAAAATGTAATAAAAACATGGATAGTAGAATTAGATCGTCTTAGCCCGATCTATCCATGGGTACAGATCTTTGAGAATAAAGGTAGTACGATGGGCTGCTCTAACCCACATCCACATGGACAGATCTGGGCAAATAGCTTCTTACCTAACGATATATTGAATGAAGATAAGCAACAACATGACTATTTTTTAAAATATGGTACTAATCTGTTAGTTGATTATGCTAACCGAGAGATGAAAGATGGTTCAAGAACCATTGTGGAAACAGAATACTGGTTAGCCGTAGTACCTTATTGGGCGACTTGGCCATTTGAAACACTATTACTGCCTAAACGACATGTACCACATCTTAATATGCTTAGTGTTGAAGAGCAAAAAGATTTAGCTATAGCCCTTAAAAAGTTGACTAGCCGCTATGACAATCTTTTCCACTGTTCGTTCCCTTATTCTATGGGATGGCATGGCGCACCATTTATGGAGGGTAAAACGCCCTATTGGCAAGTCCACGCCCACTTTTATCCACCATTATTACGCTCTGCAACAGTCAAAAAATTTATGGTGGGATATGAGATGCTCGCCGAAGTACAACGAGATTTAACGCCTGAACAAGCTGCCGATAAACTCAATGCAGTTAGTGATATTCATTATAAGGACAGATAACATGAAAACATTAGTCGCGAACACTAATTCAATATTTTTGAGTCAATTTGACTACCCTGCCGACACGGTAATCCAAGCACCAGGTCGCGTCAATTTAATTGGGGAACACACTGATTATAATGATGGCTTTGTATTGCCTTGTGCGATTAATTATCAAACCGTTATTAGCTGTAAAAAACGTAATGATGATACTGTTAGAGTAATTGCTGCTGATTATGACAACCAATTAGATACTTTTTCACTTACAGAAGAGATCATCGCTCATCCAACTTATTTATGGGCTAACTATATTCGTGGCGTCATGAAATATCTACAACTAAAAACGCCACAGATTAAAGGCGTTGATTTAGTCGTTAGTGGAAATGTACCACAAGGTGCAGGTTTAAGCTCTTCCGCCTCTTTAGAAGTGGCTATCGCTAAAATGATGCAAACCCTTTATGATTTACCACTGTCTGGAACAGAATTAGCGCTGATTGGACAAGAGGCTGAAAATAAATTTGTCAGCTGTAACTGTGGGATTATGGATCAGCTTATTTCATCTTTAGGTAAAGCCCAACATGCCTTATTAATTGACTGTCGCACATTAGGTAGTAAAGCTGTTTCGATGCCCGAGAATATGTCAATTGTCATCATCAACTCAAATATAAAACGTGGTTTAGTTGATAGTGAATATAATACGCGTCGTAAACAGTGTGAACAAGCGGCTAAAGCGCTTGGTGTAAAAGCGTTACGTGATGCTAGATTAGCAGATTTATTAGCAATTAAAGATAAAATTGATCCGGTTGTCTTTAAAAGAGCTCACCACATTATTACTGAAAATGACCGTACTGAAGAAGCGGCTCAAGCGTTAGCAGATAATAATTATCAACGTTTATCTGAACTGATGGCACAAAGTCACCAATCTATGAAAAATGATTTTGAAATTACCGTACCAGCAATTGATTATCTAGTGGAAATTATTGGTGAAGTCATTGGTAATAAAGGTGGTGTAAGAATGACAGGTGGCGGCTTTGGCGGCTGTGTCGTCGCTTTAGTTCCTAACTATTTAGTTGAAAAAGTACAACAAACTGTTAAACAAAATTATCAATCCAAGTTCAATATTGCTGAAACATTTTATGTATGTCAAGCAAGTGATGGAGCGGGACAAGTATGAGTAATAATATCAAGATTTCAACAGAGCTCGCCCCCGATGGGCAAGCTTATAAAACAGTGACCTTAACAAATAAACAAGGTATGAAAATTTCATTTTGTGATTGGGGTGCGACTTGGTTATCTTGCCAGGTTCCAACGGCTGGTGGATTACGTGAAGTCCTACTCGGCTGCCATAGTTTATCCGCTTACCAAAAGCAGACCGGTTATTTAGGTGCAACAGTTGGACGCTATGCTAATCGTATCACGAATAGTACCTTTAAATTAGATGGGATCAGTTATCAGTTAACACCAAATCAGAAAAATCATCAACTGCATGGTGGCCCCGTTGGTTTTGATCAACAACGTTGGCAGATTATCTCATTAACCGATAATCAAGTTGAATTTGAATTACATTCAGCTGATGGGGATCAGGGTTTCCCTGGTAACTTAACGGTTACAGCAATCTATCACCTTACAGATAATAATGAATTTAAGATTCAATTCTATGCTAAAACAGATAAGTCAACTCCGGTAAACTTAACCAATCATGCTTATTTTAACTTAGATGGTGATGGTTCTGGCGATGCTCGTAGGCAAACGTTATCCGTAGATGCCGATCAGTACTTACCGGTTGATGAAGATTGTATTGCTATTGGTGGACTAGCTTCGGTAACGGTTGATGATATGGATCTACGTACTCCAAGACAAATTTTAGATAATTTTTCACACAGTGCAGCAAGAAATAGAGTTAAAGGTTATGATCATGCCTATTTACTCAATCATCATCATGAGGTCGTTGCCAAATTAATCGCTCATGATCAAAAAGTTGCGATGGAAATTATGACGAATAAACCCGGGATTCAAGTTTATACAGGTAATTTTCTGGCAGGAACGCCAAATCGTGATGGCAAAACCTATCAACAATATGAAGGTATTGCACTTGAAACGGCATTTTTACCCAATAGCCCGAATCAAGCGAACTACCCGCAACCATCTTGTATTTTAAATCCTGATGAGCAATATACTTATCATACAACCTATCGGTTTATAACTAAATAGCGTGAAGTGAAAGAATAAAAAAACTGCCTAATAAGGCGGTTTTTTATATTGACATAAATTAAATTTTTGATAGATAATTAACTCTCTTTAACCACCATCTTCCTGCAAGATAGGTCAATAAACAGGTTAAAATAGAGACAGCAAAAATACTATTTAGCATCGCATACAGTAACCAAAGATAGTGCGTATAACGGCCTATCTCATCATCAGGCATCGTAAAGACAAAATAATACTGTACGACATAGATAGTAATAATTGAAACAATAATTGAAATAATAAGTTGTGACACAATAACATAAGCGATTGTTTTCAACACCACCTTTGCATGAATATGATAGTTGAAATGATTATCTTGCTTCATATACATCATCAATAAAAACGCAGTCATTACCGATGAAAGATAAAATGAGAAATTTTGAAACTCCGGCACATCGCCATTACCTAAATACATATA
Organism: Orbaceae bacterium BiB; assembly: GCA_036251205.1. Lineage (NCBI taxonomy): Bacteria > Pseudomonadati > Pseudomonadota > Gammaproteobacteria > Orbales > Orbaceae > Orbus > Orbus mooreae. Next base: position 599,290 of record CP133958.1, read on the forward strand.
CACAGAAATATAAAGATAACGTTGCAATAAGAAGTTGATTGCTAAATAACCTGTAATAAAGTAGATCAACTGAACTCTTTTTGCGATTTGGTTATCAACCAAATCCACGTTACACGTCTCATCTGACCAATGTAAATAGTGTTTTACAATATAGGTCATAATTGCCACAATCACAAATATCGCTAACATCATCCCTATTCGGCTAATTAATGGATACCAAAAGACAAAATTTTGATACCCTTCTGCTATTTGTATATTCCAAATAGTTGAAAAAGTATCCGTCATATAAATATCTAACCAGTATGATAGAAATAAACTAAGCAAAACAGTAATCGCAACAAACAAAATGTTGCGGAAAGTAAATCCATAGATTTTAATCTTGTTTAAACAGATAGAGACAGCTAGCATCATAAATAAACTAAGACCAATGATACGCATAAAATCAGGTGAATAATTGTAATTCATATATTGTGTATCAACTTGATGTAACTTACTGATTAATTGTGCAAATAAAACACAAAATGTTACAAGAAAGCTAATAATAGGTAATCGAAAAAAAGGAGTTGTACTCATAATGTTCCTTAACGACAAGTCAATTTGCCGCCCTTTCTGGTTAAATAGGTATCTAAACTAAAAATGCATAGCGCCAGCCATATAAAGCCAAATGTAACAAGTTTTTCAACCGCAAAATTTTCTTTAAAATAAAAGATAGCTAATAAGAAAATCAGTGTTGGCGACATATATTGTAAAAAGCCAATCGTCGAATAAGGTAAATTTTTAGCAGCTAAATTGAATAAAATCAGTGGAACAAGTGTTAATGGCCCAGCTAGCATACATAACCAAACCCAATGACCAGTCCAAAATGCGGGGGTTAATGTAATCCACTCAGGGCTACATAGTAACCAAATTAAAGCAACAGGTACTAACATCCACGTTTCAACCATCATCCCTGGCAATACTTTTATTGGTACAACTTTACGAATCAGACCATACATTGCAAATGAAAGTGCTAAAATAATCGAAATCCAAGGCAGTTCGCCAATCAATATAATTTGAATTAAAACACCGAGTAATGCAAGAAGCACAGCAACCCATTGCAATTTGCGCATTTTCTCTTTTAGAACTAACGTACCAAGAGATACTGAAATCAATGGGTTGATGTAATAGCCTAAACTGGCCTCTAACATATAGTGGTTGTTAATCGCCCACACATACAATAACCAATTAGCCGATAACATCATTCCAGTAGTAAAGAGAATTAAAAAATATTTTGGTTGCTCGATTAATGGCTTCCACCATTGGTGTTCTTTATAAAAGAAGATAAAAATAGCACAAAAAAACGCGGACCAAATGATGCGATGAAAAATAATTTCACTGGCGGGTAGACTGGCAATCATACCAAAATAGATTGGCGACAATCCCCATATAAGATAAGCGAAAACACCTAACATAAGTGCTCTAAGCTGCGACATAATCAAAAACCTTACTTGCCCGTTTTACGACCAAACCAATATAAATCAAGCCGTCTATTGTAGTACCTTCAATAGTTTAAAGCTACATAATCGAAAGCTTTTTGTGCTTATTCAACGCCTTTTAGGGCCAATCTATCTATAAAAAACTCGTTAAAATATTGATGTAAATATCTATTTTAGTATAAAAAATAATCTTAAATTCAACTACTAAGCATGAGTTATTTTTCAGGCAAGAGCAGATAATTAGTGATGAATGAGAACAAAATACAGAACATCATCACTCTTTTTATCGATAAATTTTTAGTCATCACCATACAAACATTAACTACAACTCTGTAACTGTTCTAGTAAAAAATCAATTAAACATTGGGTTCTTAAGGGTAATAATTTACGGCTGGGGTAAACAGCATAAATATTATAATCCTGGACTTTGTAGCTAGGTAGCACCTCGATCAATCGACCAGACTGAAGATCTTCGCCAATAATAAAATCAGGTTGTAAAGAGATACCACCGCCTTGTAACATCATCATTCGGCAGGTATCACCATTATTACAATAGACTTTAGCTCTTAACTGTACAGGATAGAGGGTTTTATCTTGCCAAAATTCCCATAATTCATTTTTTGCCCAATGACTATATAAAATAATGTCATGGTTTTGCAACTCATTAGGATGTGTTGGTGAACCATATTTTTCTAGATAACCAGGTGATGCCGCCGCAATTATTCGAGTATAGGCAAGTTTGCGAGCAATTAAAGAAGAACTCTCCAAATTGCCAATCCGAACGGCTAGATCATAGCCCTCCTCTAATAAATTGACGACACGATCCGATAGCGTAATGTCTAGCTCAATTTTAGGGTATTTATCCCGAAATTTTTGCCATAACGGTGCTAATACTAATACACCAAAACTGACCGGTACATTAATTCGCAAGACGCCAATCGGATCAACTTGTTCAGCGTGAATCACCGCTTCTGCTTCAGCCACTGAATCAAGAATATTCTTAGATTGTAAATAAAAGTTTTGTCCCTCGTATGTCAAAGCAATACTACGTGTGGTTCGTTGCAATAATCGTACACGTAAACGTTCTTCTAACGAATTCAAATGGCGAGAAACAGCCTGTTTAGATAAATTGAGTTTATTGGCAGCTCCAACCAAACTACCTTCATCAATAATCGCCACAAAGATACTCATCTCAAGTAATTTATTTGATTTATCCATCATTATTCCACTTTAGTTGACAATTAATCATATTTTAGCATGTTTATCTCATTAAATTAAACCAGTATAGTAGTCGCATAAGTTAGACAACAGATGAATAATATTTAATTAAGGAGCTAATTATGTCATCGAAATTACCCGTAGTATTTATTACTCATGGCTCCCCAATGTTGGCAGTAGAGCCAGGAAAAACAGGTCCATTATTAACCAAACTTGGACAAGAACTTAATAAACAAGATATTAAAGCTGTTTTGATGATATCAGCTCATTGGCTAACGCGCCATAGTCCAATGTTAACGGCTAGCGTAGAGTTAGAGACTATTCATGATTTTGGTGGATTTCCTAATACGCTCTATCAGCTACAATATCCGGCAAAAGGGTCGCCCGATATAGCAAAAGAGATACAGCAACAATTACAACAATCTGGACTTTCTGTTGGTATTGATAAACAGCGAGGACTTGATCATGGAGCATGGGTACCATTGCAATACTTATTTCCAAAGGCTGATATTCCTATTATTGAGTTATCAATGCCTTGGCCAATGGATGCAGCTGGTGCCATTAAATTTGGTACAGCATTAAAAACATTACGAGATAATGGCATTTTGATTATTACCTCAGGTAGCATGACCCATAATTTATATGATGTTGGTTACGATAATGGCATTGAGGCTAACTATATCAAGCCATTCGTTAATTGGGTTGAAAATACGGTAAAAAGTCATGATCTAACAGCTATGGCAAATTATCGAACACTAGCACCCTATGCCGCACAGGCACATCCAACAGATGACCATTTTTTACCATTAGCTATTGCCCTAGGTTGTAGTGATGAAGGTGAAAAAATTACAGAACTAGATGCTGGTGTTACTTATCAAGCATTAGCAATGAATAACTATGTTTTTGGACAATATTAATAGAGACAAATTGAGGATATAAAATGAAACAGTACAATATTGATTTAGCCGCATTATCATTACGCGCAGCGTTAGGAATCATGTTTTTAGCGCATGGATTTACTAAGCTATTTGTTTTTACACCTGCAGGTACCGCAGCTTATTTTGAATCACTCGGTTTTCCGGCATTCATGGGATATTTAACTATTCTTTTTGAAATTGGTGGTGGACTCTTTTTGTTATTAGGTATTTTAACGCAGATTGTTGCAATATTAACTGTAATACAGATGATCGTTATCACCTATATCCACTCCGCAAATGGTTGGTCATTTAGCAATACTGGTGGTGGATGGGAATATCCGGCTTTTATGGCGTTAACGGCATTAGCTTTAGTATTTTTAGGTAACGGCCGCTTTAGTGTATTAAAATTGATAAAAAGATAACTAAAATAGTGGGGCTAATCTTAGCCCTACTCTAACTTTTATGAGGCATAACATGAACAATGTTTCGATTAAATTTACTGAAAATAGCACTATCTTGCTGAATTGTGTCGGGGGCAATATTACGCTTAACATCGGGTATCAAACGCTAATTAATAAGTATATTAAAGCAAGTTTACCAACGCCTTATGAAACAGAAAATATCATCATGATTATTGAAGATGAGATTGCTCGCGTTGCAGTCACCTTACCAACAATCAACAAATTAGTATCAGATGATAGTCACCTAAAAGAGATGATAAACTATTTACATAGCGGTAACAGTATTACAACAACTCAAGTGGAATTACTGTTTAATCAGTTTGCTGATGTGATATCTGGATCACCAATGCCTGTAAATTTACCGAATACACTATCGTTTATTGTGATATTAATTATAGTTAGAGAGTTGTTACATCATTTGAATATTGAGGGAGTTGAAGTGTTTTAAAAATCAAATAACACAGTATTATTTGATTTTTAAAATACCGTTTAAAGGCAGGAATAAGACTTATTCTTCACCAAAACCAGTTGCGAATAATTCACGAATTTCGGCCATCGCAGCTTGTTCATCTTCACCGTCACAAATAATTTCGACAGTAGAACCACCTTTAACACCAGCGCCTAATAACGCCATCATGCTTTTCATTTTGATAGTTTTATCATTATAAACTAATTCGATAGTACTTTTATAACGACCCGCTAATTTAACTAATGAAGTTACTGGACGAGCATGAAGACCTGTACTATTTTTTACTACCATTTGTTCTTTTAACATAATTAATGTCCTTATATTGCTTAACTAAAATTCAGTATCTAACAAATAATGTTGCTTATTCTCGCTTATTTATTGCCATTCGTCCAGAATAAAAAACATAAACTGGTAGGGTTAAAAGCATTTTTAACTAATTTACACACAATCAAAATACAAAAATGTAATTTTTAATGAGATGTAATAAATTGTTCAATAACATCTAAAAAGAGTTCACCATATTTCTCTAATTTGATTTTACCAACACCGGTGACATCAAGTAACTCTTTCTTATTTTCGGGGAGTTTTTGAACCATTTCTAATAACGATTCATCGCTAAAAATAATATATGGAGCAACGCCATCCATTTCAGCAATATCTTTGCGTAGTCTTTTTAGATTATTAAACAAAATACGTTCTTCATAAGCCAAAATAGTCGTTTGATTAATCGATCTCGCATAGCGATTGTTTCGACTTTTTTTAACTAACTCTAAACGAGGCCTAACAAGTGACAATTTAATTTCACTACGTAATATTTTTCGGGCATCCTCAGCCAAATAGAGCGTTGAAAAGGACTCTGAATAATTCTGCTTTAAATAACCTAGATGAATAAGCTGGCGAATAATACTAACCCAGTAGTCTGATGAGTGTTCCTTACCAATCCCATATAGTGATAATTTATCATGCCCATTCTCTTTAATCGTTGCTCGAGTTGATCCTCGTAATACATCAGCAATATATTGTGCCCCATAACGCTGGTCAACACGATACACACAAGAGAGAATTTTTTGTGCATCAATTAAACCATCGTAATGTTCTAAAGGATATAAACAGATATCGCAGTTATTACATTTTTCAACTCGGTGCTCACCAAAATAGTTTAATAATACAATTCGACGACAAGTCTGTGCTTGGGTAAAAGCAATCATCTCATGAAGTTTATGAGTCTCAACGGATTTATGAACTCCGGCTTCCTTCTCATCAATTAACTTTTGATACCAACCAAAATCTCGTGAATTAGATAGCATTAATGCTTCAGCAGGAAGACCATCCCGCCCTGCTCGCCCCGTTTCTTGATAATAAGCTTCAATCGTTCTAGGTACATTTGCATGAATGACAAAACGAACATTAGGTTTATTAATCCCCATACCAAAAGCAACGGTTGCTATCATAATAGGGACATCATCTTTAATAAAACGCTCCTGAGCTCTTGAACGCTCTTGGGTTGATAGACCTGCATGATACGCGACAACAGAATATCCTCGGGTGGTTAATCGTTCGACCATCTCTTCAACTTTAGCCCGACTTAAACAGTAAATTATGCCGCTATTACCTTTTTGATTTTTTAGAAAAGAGGAAATTTGTTCTAATTGATTAAAACGTTCAACAACTGTATAGCGAATATTGGGTCGATCGAAACTACTAATGTGGATCTGTGGATTATATAAATTAAGTCGTTCAATAATATCCTTGCGGGTCATTTCATCAGCCGTTGCGGTTAATGCAATAACAGGAATAGCAGGAAAACGAATTTTTAATTGCCCGATTTGCATATACTCTGGTCTAAAATCATGACCCCATTGCGATATACAGTGAGCCTCATCGATTGCAATTAATGCAGGAGGAACTGATTCAAGAATCGTTGTAAATAGCGTTGTAGCTAAACGTTCTGGTGCGATATACAATAACTTAATTTCGCCATTTCGGTACTGACGAATGATAACTTGCTGCTCTTCATAAGATTGTAAGCTCGTTAAACATGCAGCTTTAATACCATACGCCAAAAGCTGGTCGACCTGATCTTTCATTAAAGCAATGAGTGGCGAAATAACAATGGTGGTACCCGTAAATAATAAAGAGGGGATCTGATAACACAACGATTTACCGCCACCAGTTGGAATAATGACTAAATTATCCTCTCCTCGCATAACGGATTCAATGATCTGCAATTGTTGATTTCTGAATGCTTTATACCCAAAAGTAGTATGAAGAATTTCGTTGGCCTGTTCAGCTATAGACATATTAATTTTTTTGTTTCAGTTAATTTATTGGATATAACAATCAGTTTTACAATGGTCACTACTCTACACAATAAGTTTCGAATTTTTTTATAGACTATAAAAATTATCCTAATTTTTATTAGCGGCTAAGTATAACTAAATTCAGCATAATAGACTATACAAACCTCAAGAGCATACAAGCTAATAATAATGATTAACGCAAATATGACATTAAGATTATCGAATAATGGCGCACAAAACGTGCGCCATTATGACCTGAGTGAGTAACTTAACGCAAAATAGAAAAATGTTTAGTAGAGAAGGCAATACGTTCCTCTACACTCTCTTTTCGTCCTTCACGCTTTAACTGAGCAATATGCGCTTCAACAACGCTAGCTCTTTTATGCAAGCCAACATCGTTAGCAATTTGAATATTTAAGCCAGGTCTAGCATTCAGTTCAAGAATCAGAGGTCCTTTAGTTTCATCTAATACTAAATCAACGCCAATATAGCCTAAATCAACTAGCTCATAGCAACTCGTAGCCAAATGAATAAACTTATCCCACATCGGCAATTGAATATTACTCACTACATTATCTGTATCTGGATGACGAACAATTTGCTCATTAAACCAAGAACCATTTAAAGTAATCCCGGTTGCTAAATCGACACCAACGCCAATTGCACCTTGGTGTAAATTAGCCTTACCATTCGATTGTCGAGTCGGTAATCTAAGCATTGCCATAATAGGATAACCCATCAGTACGATAACACGTAAATCCGGTACCCCTTCATAGCTTATACTTTTAAATATAGGATCGGGTTTTACGCGATACTCAATAATAGCCTGATCACGCATTCCACCTAACGAGTATAATCCAGTAATGATATTCGATAACTGATACTCAATCTCGCTTTGTGGTAATAAACGACCTGAGACAGTTTTATAACGATCTTTATCATAGCGATCAGCAATAACAATAATACCATCGCCACCAGAACCTTGTGCTGGCTTAATAACAAAATCGCGATGATCTTTAATGATATTATTCAGCTGTGAAATATCATGTTCAGTAGTGATAATACCATATAACTCAGGAACACTAATTCCAGCTTTAATGGCGCGCTCTTTGGTTAAAATTTTATCATCAACCAATGGGTAATTACGTCGATTATTATATTTGAGAATATAATCAGCATTACGCTGATTAATTCCCATTACCCCTTTCTCGTTTAATTTTTGCCAAGTTTTAATTAATGAGATCATAAACTGTTACCCACTATTTCAACATTGCTTTAAAACGGAACAATTCAAGGAGACGATAACCACGATAACGTCCCATACCAAGCATAAATGCAACTAAAATTAATAGAATTGCTGGGAATGTAAATACAAAGTAGATTAATGGTTGATATCCCATTACACCATAAGCAATTGACGCAGTAATCAATGTACCTATTGCCACTTTTAAAGCAAAATTAGCACCGCGCTCTTCCCAAGTAATCGATAGACGCTCAATTGTCATCGTTAAAATTACCATTGGGAATAAAGAGATCGATAAGCCTCTTTCAAAGCCTAATTTATGGCTAAATAATCCAACAAAAATAATTAGCATCACCACAAAGGTTAATACAATCGATAGCCTTGGTAACATCTGCAACTTTAAGTGTTCTAAATAAGATCTTAGCAATAAGCCAAAAAAGACGATAATCGAGAAGAACACAATACCAAATACCAGTCCGGTTTCCCTAAAGGCTAATGCAACTAATACTGGCGTAAAGGTTCCTAAGGTATTAATACCAACAACATTACGTAATAATAGGATGATAAGCACACCAAATGGAATCATTAGCATGATTTGATAAGCTAACTGTGTTGATATTGGTAAGGTATAAAACGAATTCTCAGTAAAATTACTGCCTTCAGCAGTTAATTTGGCTAAATTAATCGCCGTTAATTCACTTTTATCAATACTAAAATTGACGCGAGTTTTTGTACCATTTTCCACATTAACTATATTTTTACTGCCAATCCACCAAATAACTTGGTCACTAGGTAAACCAATATTGCCGTTAAGTGGGTTAAAATAGAACCAATTACCTTTACTACCATTTAAACTACTATCACGATTATCAATAGTTTTATTAGGTTCAATATAACTACGAATCCAAAGATTTAAACTTTGATTTGTTGATTTGTTAAGCTGTAAAGTATGGACTTGTTGAATTGGAATATAAGCCTGAGATAAAACTAACTCAATAACTTTAACTTTATTCTCTTCAGAATTATTATTGTGTAATAGTAATTTCACATCACTATTAGTTGGATCATTAATAGTATTGATCGTTGTTGTAATAAATGTCGAAACATTCGCTGATTTACTACGGATCTCTTTCACTAATCGATCAACAGCTTCTTTTTCTGGTCCAGCAACTTCAATTGGTGCTCGCCAAAGTTCACCTTTGACACTATTTTCAATTTCATCAGAAAAACGTTTCGTTAAATTCAAACGATAAAAAAGGGTCTGTTCACCAGAAACTTCCCGAGCTGACCATGTAACAAGACGATTAAAAGGTTGTTCAATAAAATTTTTACCATATCCACTTGCTAAAAATAGTTCATCGGAAATGGCATAGTCGCCACCTTTCGGAGGAATATAGAATGAAACATTGACAGGTTTGGTTCCTCTAACGTCAAAATTAATTTTGGCATCAATCGTCCATAAATTGTCAACTTCACTTTCAGTCAATGGAATTTTTAAGATAAAAACTTGATAACTAATAATCGCAATGCCAAGTGCTAAAAAAATTGCAATCATAATCTTGAGGTGAGATGTTAAAGAACTCATATATTGTTTTGCCTATTTATAATTAAAGTTTGCATTTTTCTGCTTTTGATTGGTATTTCAAACTTGGATCAATGACTGCCTTGTATTCAACCAACGCCGAACTACCAAGTAAAAGGGGATAATTAAAACGAGAACGATCGGTTAAATTGACTTCTGTTGGATATAAAACACCATTAAAACAGATATCCATTATAACTACAGGTCGTTTCGTGTAAGATTTGTCTTGATCTTCGCCAATATCATCACTGCGTGTTTTTATCTTACTGTGTCGAACTAACTCTTTTTCGATCACAGGAAGATCTAAAGCCTTAACTTGTGGCTTGAATCTGACCCATTTTACACCATCTTTTGTGAAGAACTCAATATCGGTAGCACCAAATGATGAGGTTAATGCTCCAGTATCTAATTTAGATCGAATTTCAAGATTATTCAGTTCAGGCAATTGGACTTTTTCATAAAGACCATAGATATTTTTGGCTTGTACACTGACCATATTCATAACCAATAACAGTAATCCAACGGGAAACAATACATTTAAACGCATAATAACAATTCCAAATTTCAACTGTTGTGTTAATTAATTTTTAAAGACTAATATGACACACTACTTTTTAATATTTTTATAAAAAAATTCTATACTTAAAACAAAATAGTATACTGATAAATAATCGCTATAAAATAGAACGAATTATTAAAATAGCAACACTATTTTAATGATTTTTACATTTATCCGAGCAATTTTTAGAGTCCGTTATACTAAAGTCAAATTCGCCAATTTAATAACTAGCCACTTGATACCTTCATTAGCAAAAGCAATCTGTACTCGTCGATGTTCACCATCACCATCGAGATTGATAATAGTCCCTTCACCAAAACGTTGATGAATCACTTTGCGGCCCAGAGTATAACCTTGATTTTCAGTTTGACTCTTGAGGAATGATGCTTTTCGCTCATCAATAAATTTTTTATTTTGTTCCTCACCTGTTGCTTGCAAATCAGCTGTAGTAGCGTGTGAATTTGAAAAACTGACATTTCCACGATAACTTAGATCTTGTAATAGTGTCTCTGGTAATTCAGCTAAGAATCGTGAAGGTAAATTGCGTTCCTCTTTACCATATAAACGACGTAATTCACTTAACGTTAAGGTTAAACTTTCACGAGCACGCGTAATTCCTACATAAGCAAGTCTACGCTCCTCTTCCATTTGTGATCCATCACTAATTGCACGCTGTGTTGGAAATAGTCCCTCTTCCAGCCCAACAATAAAGACATGAAAAAACTCCAGACCTTTAGCTGAATGAAGTGTCATCAATTGCACGCAATCGATATTTTGTTGGTTTTCTTTGCCCTCTAAAGAGGTATACGCTAAAAAGGACTCTAATACACTTAACGTACTGCCATTTTGCAAATCCAGTAATTCGTCAGATGGTTTTTCTTTATTTGCATTTTGATAAAATTGCTCAGCAGCACTAATTAACTCATCAAGATTTTCTAGCCTTGATTGCCCTTTAATACCGGCCTCTTGTTCGTACATCTGATACACACCAGATACATCAATAATATGTTCTAACTGCTGATAGAATGGTAAAGACTCGACTTCTTGATAAATTGATTGAATCAGTTCAATAAAACGCGCCAAAATCGAACATGATCTTGCTGCGATACCTTTTGAATGAATCATTTGTAACGTCGCTTGCCACATTGATAAATTATGATCACGAGCGATTTGTCGAATTTTATTTAAAGTAACGTCGCCAATACCGCGGCTTGGTGTATTAATCACTAGCTCAAAGGCATTGTCATTATTATTATCATGTAATAAACGTAAATAAGCTAAAGCAAGTTTAACCTCTTGGCGTTCATAAAAACGAATTGAGCCATAAATTTGATAAGGTATCGACGATTGTAATAAGGTATCTTCAAGTAAGCGAGATTGAGCATTGTTACGGTATAAAATAGCACAATGGCGATAATTAACACCTTCATCATGTAGTCGCTTAATTTTGCCGATCACAAACCGCGCTTCATCAATATCATTAAAAGCGATATAAACAGCAATTTTTTCGCCTAGCTCATTTTCAGTCCATAAATTTTTACCTAATCGCTGGCTGTTTTTAACAATTAGTTTATTGGCCGCTTCAAGAATATTTCCCGTCGAACGATAGTTTTGTTCTAAACGAATTATCTCAGTTTCGGGGTAATCATTAATAAAGAGCTGTAAATTATCGGCATTAGCACCACGCCAACTATAAATAGATTGATCATCATCACCCACGATCATCACATTCGCAATATTCCCAGCCAACATTTTAACCAATTGATATTGAATATAATTGGTATCTTGAAACTCGTCCACTAACAGATTAGTAAAACGTTTATGACAGTAAGCTAAAACCTCACTATCACGGCTTAATAGCTCATAAGTTCGTAATATAATTTCAGAAAAATCAACATAACCGACTCTGTCACATATGGCTTGATAATCAAGATAGATCTTTTGCCACATTGCAGACTTAGGATCGCTCACCACCAAATCATGGGGTCTTTTACCACTCTCTTTTTGACTTGAAATAAACGCAACACACTCTTTTGATGACCACTGTTTTTCATCAATTTTACGCTCTTTAAAAATACGTTTAATTAAGCGATTTTGATCATCATTATCGATCAATTGAAAATTAGTGGGTAAGCCAGCCTGTTTAGCAAAAATACGTAATAGGCGGTGAGATAAGCCATGGAACGTCCCAACCCACATACCGTTTAAGTAGGATTCACCGATTAATGACTCAATTCTTTCTTGCATTTCAGCCGCAGCTTTATTGGTAAATGTTACTGCAAAAATAGAGTTGGCGGGATAATGTTTTTCTAAACATAACCAGGCAATACGGTGAACTAATACACGGGTTTTACCGCTCCCAGCACCAGCGAGAACTAATGTATATTGACTATCCGTTGAGACGGCATTTTGTTGTTCTTGATTAAGTGCTGCTAATAAAGATGGTTTTATAGTATTCATAATTAACTTAGGTGATGCTAGCCAAAATTAGCTAACAGTGATTATTAAATTCGACTTAACCACTGTTTTTATACACATGTATTATAGCAAGTTTTTTAGCTCTGACAATTGATTGATTTCAACATGTGGCAATACCCTAGCATCAGATTGTTGATAGATATTGATTTGTGGGATATTGATCCAACACGCTTGCATACCGCTATTAATTGCACCTTGCACGTCAGCAGTGAGATTATCACCAACATGTAAAATTTGCTCGGCGGGTAGATTTAACTGTTTAGCCGCTGTAATAAACATATCCGTAAAGGGCTTAGATAAACCATCTTCGCCGCCTCGTAAATAGAACTGAAAATAGTCACTTAAACCAATTTTATTAATATCCGCATTACCATTAGTGATCACAGCTAAAGGGTATTTTTCAGCTAAAATGGCTAATGTATCTAAAGAAGCTTGTGGAACAACCACTTTATTACGCCAAAATATAAAACTATTCATAGCATCTTCGGTAATTTTTTCGATGACAGCTTTATCTTTAAACCCTTTCAAACGCAATAATGCTCGAATTGCTTCCATTCGCCAAACCAATACATCATGATAGATTTTTGGTTGTGCGATAAGTACATCTTGTTTAACTTGATTATACTCGTTAAGTTCAACATTTTGCAGACCATCGATTTGTGTTATTACCGCCATCATCTGCTCAACGGCTTTTGTCAGAAAGGGACCGTTATCATATAAAGTATCATCAAGATCAAAAGTTAATGCTTTAATAGGACTTAAAGAACGGTAAAAATACATTATGATTTTCCTCTTTTGGCTCGTGGATGTGCTGAGTCGTAAACATCAGCTAAATGACTAAAATCTAAATGGGTATATACTTGAGTGGTAGATAAATCAGCATGGCCTAATAACTCTTGAACTGCCCGTAAATCACCACTCGATTCTAACATATGGGTAGCAAATGAGTGGCGTAATTTATGAGGATGAATATGTACATTAAGTCCTTGCTTAACTCCCCACTGAGCAAACCGTTTTTCGACATTACGTGGCGAGATACGTTTGCCTAATTTAGAAATAAATAATGCGTCATCCTGTGGCGAGAGAAAATCTCGCATAGAGAGCCAATGCTTTAACCATTTAATTGACTCTCGGCCTAAAGGTAATTTACGCTCTTTACTTCCCTTACCCATAACTCTGACTTCACCATCAACTAAATTTAATGTTTTACAATTTAAACCGACTAATTCAGATAAACGAAGTCCTGAGCCATACATTAACTCCAGCATAGTACGATCTCTTACCGATAAAGGATCATTATACTCAATATCCATAAGCTGATTGATATCATCAATATTGATATTTTTCGGTAAATGTCTCCCCTGCTTTGGATTGAGTACACCTTTGGCTGGATTAGCATTAAGCTGTTTCTGATTAACCATCCAGTTAAAAAAGCTACGCATCGCTGATAAACGTAAAGATAAACTACTAGCGTTTAGACCATCGCGTTTGCTACGACCAATTAATAAACGAACTGCCGACGAATCAACATTTTGCCAACAGGAAATCTCAACATCGGTAGCCAACTTAATAATAGCATATAACTGACGTCGGTAGTTTATTTGCGTATTAAGGCTTAACTGCTTTTCAGATTTTAGATATAACAGGAATCGCTCAACAGGTTTAGTGAGTAATTCACTATATTGCACATTATCTTCTTTTTTTAGCAAAATAGACCTTAAAAAATAGTAAAATCGCAGAGTATAATATGAATTATTATATACCAATCACCCTTTAAACCAAAATGGTGAATGAGCATTATGTTGCTTGATACATTCGCTTATAGTAAGGTAATACCAAACATCCCGATTATAATTCCCATAAAAACTAATATAAACTCACCACTTATAAAACCACAAAATATGCCAAATATTCCGCCTAAAATAAATGCAATGCCTTGTATTCGACCATGTTTTGAGCCACGAATAAAATATTCTTGCGGTGCCTTAGATTGATTTTTATCATTTTGAATTAATTTATTTTTTTTAATTTTCTTGGTTGTTTTGATGTTGATTTGTGGCATTACTTTCGGTGAGTATTGCCATCGAGAAATCAATGAGCAAAGACATTCAAAAAAAGGGGTAAACAATTCGGGATTGCCTGTGCCAGTAAAGGTAATACTGTCACCATGAATCACTCCGGGACGTAATGTTAAATTAATGTCATTTCTTCTAATTTCATAAGTAATGACATCATCAAATCGGATAGATGAATAATAGTGTAATAGAATACTATCAGTAGTGAGCGTTGCAATATCTACAGCCGGGTATCTTCGAGAAATAAAAAATAGGGGTATAAAAAAACTAATCAACATCCCTGTTATAGATATAAAAAGAGTCATTCCTTCACTCAATTTAAAAATCATAGCGCAACTAAAAATACTAGTAAAAGTAAAAGCTAAGCTAACAAAAAACCCAGAACCCACCCTACTGAATGGCACTTCAAATGAATGCCAATCTGAACTTCAATATCTTGCTGTTCATAGGGTAAATTATCATTGATACTGATCATATAGATTCCATACTTTTACCGTAACGGTATATACTTTATATATCAATACGTCTATTTATCACTATCATTATCAGTTGATGGCTTATTTGAAGTAGTATCGCCAATGGCTTTAAACAATTCAGAAATAAACTGTCTTGGATAGGTTTTTTGATTATTTTCACAACCGATTTCAGAACCATTTTCACAGGCTTGTCGGAAATATTCGCCAGCTAGCTTTTTATTTTTCTTAACACCTTTACCATTATAATACATGGAACCTAAGTTATTTTGAGCAGATGCATTACCTTGTTCAGCCGCTTTTTGATACCAAAATAGTGCTTGGTTATAATCAACAGCTACACCATCGCCCTCGTAGTACATAATCCCTAATTCAAATTGCGCATCACTATCACCTTGTTCAGCAGCCTGTTCATACCAATAGACCGATTTTTGATAATCACGTTTCGTACCTTGCCCATCGTAATACATATTGGCAAGGTAATATTGTGCAAAGCTATCGCCGTTATTTGCCGCTTTTTCAAACCAATAGAATGATTGGGTATAATCCTGTTCAATACCTTGCCCTTTATAATACATAAACCCCAGATAACTTTGAGAGTCAATATATCCTTGGTTAGCTGATTTTTTAAATAAATCAAAAGCTTGTTTATAATCTTGAGTAGCACCTTCACCGTCATAATACATATTTGCAAGATTATACTGCGCTATTTTATTGCCTTGTTCGGCTGCTTTCTGATACCAGTAAAAAGCTTGCTGTACATCTTTTTCAACCCCAGTTCCATCATCATACATTACCCCTAAATCAACTTGGGCATTAACATTGTTTTGTTCGGCGGCTTTCTTATACCAAGTAACAGCTAACTGATCATCTTCTGCAACACCAAAGCCATAATCATAGATTCGACCTAGTTGATATTGACTTTCAATATCGCCCTGCTCGCTCTCTTGCTGACAAACCGTTAACGCTTGTTCATAAGCTTTTTGTTTAACTAATGATTCACATTCCCCTGCTAAAGTGATTAAGGAATAGGTCGATAGAAATAACGCCAATAGTGTTTTTTTCATGATTTCCTACTTTTTTTATTATAATAATATTAATCAATATACTAGATAATAGTTTATTCAACTAAATAGTACCTTATATTCACAAAACGCTTACAAATACCTATATAAAACTATGTTTTTCGCATAATCCAGCGACTAATTAGTAATGGCAAAATTTCACTAATTTTTTCTAACAGTAATGTTCCTTGCCCAGCCTGATAGTGATAAGGATTACGACTTGCAAAAACTAATACACCTAAATCAGAAAATTGTCCTAGCATTGATACGGCTACAGATCCCACATATACTCTTTCGGGAATTAATAAATTAAGTTCAGTCATATTAAGTTGGCCTAAATATTGACGACCATATTGTAAGTGACGAACTCGAATAAATTCGAATTTATCAGAAGATAGTGATAAATGATGATAATTTAATGGCGTTCCTAATTGCCATTTATCATCAAAAAGATAGAGATATGCGCCAACTAAGCCTAGCGATTTTGCCCAAATATTTAATCGCTCGACTAAATCATTGAGATCTGTTGCTTGTAGTAACTGATTTTGTGCAAACATTAATGATTCAAACAGTTTTTCATTCGCACTCGCTTGTTCCATTAAAAGTGTAATTTCAGATTCTAACTGCTTTATTTTATTGCGTTGACGAGCAAGTTGCCATTCAGACAAAGAGATCACACCTCGCACCGGATGAGGGATATTCATCTGCTCTATCTGTCTAGCATGGCGTATAAAGAAATCGGGATTTTGGATTAAATACTGACTCACCAAATCATCGTTAAGTAGTACTTTTTTAGCACGACTACGCGTATTGGTCGATTTTTTCGTTAATTTAGCCTTTGGATCTATAGGCATTTTCTCTTTTTTGGGTTTTATATTCATTGTTTTCCATCCAATTATTATAATGCAATAAAACCATCAAAAACATGAGTCGCGCTACCCGTCATAAATAATGGCGAACGCCCGCCTTTCCATTCAATCAATAATTCACCACCAGGTAAATTAACTTTTACACTATCGCCTAAAATACCTTGGTTAATACCGATGGCAACAGCCGCACAAGCTCCGGTTCCACAAGCCATTGTCTCACCAACACCACGTTCAAATACACGTAAACAGATATTATTACGATCGATAACTTGCATAAATCCAATATTGGCTCTTTCAGGAAACCGTTCATGAGATTCCAAAGCAGGCCCTAACGTAGTAACTTGCGCAGTAAGAACATCATCAACTTGCATAACACAATGAGGATTGCCCATCGAAGCAACACCACATAATACCGTTTGTTCATGAACGCGCATAATGTAGGTTTTCTCTTCTTTAATCGCTTTAAAAGGGACTTTACTCGGCTCAAAGCTTGGTTCACCCATATTCACTTTGACGGTTTCATTGGCATTGACAGTCAATACAATAATCCCTTTTTGAGTACTAACTTTTAACACACGTTTTTTAGTTAACCCCTTCAATCGAACAAAACGAGCAAAACAACGCGCACCGTTACCACACTGCTCAACTTCGCTACCATCAGCATTAAAAATACGATAGTGAAAATCAGTATCGGGGGAATAAGGCGGTTCTACTAATAATAACTGATCGAAACCGATACCAGTGTGTCGGTCTGATAAGCGTCGGATCGTTTCTGGTGATAAATGAACATTTTGAGTAATGCAATCAATGACCATAAAATCATTACCTAGTCCATGCATTTTGGAAAAATTCATCGTACTCTCACTTACTAATTTTTACACAATAACTAACTGGATTTTGACATTATAACAGTGAGTTGGCTGCATGGCTATTGGTGAGTGGTTTTTATAAGATTTTGCTATAACACACTATTTTTATCGAAAAATAGTAATACTCAAATAATTTATTGGACAGTAACTGAGGATAATAAAAAAGAGAATAGACAAATAAATAAGGCACATTATTGTGCCCTATTTTTAATCGTTAAATAGTTTCACCTTGCCATAACATTTCAAAGGTTTCACGTTTACGAACTAAACGATGTGATGTTTCATCGATTAACACTTCTGCAACTTTAGGTTTACTGTTGTAGTTAGAAGCCATTGTAAAACCATAAGCACCAGCACTACATACAACAAGTAGATCACCTTGTTCAACAGCAAGTTCACGATCTTTACCCAGAAAATCACTTGATTCACAAATAGGGCCAACAATACTATAAGGATAAATTGTTTGTCCTGGCTTATCTTCTTGCTCCGGTAAGATACGCATCCATGCCTCATAAAGTGCAGGACGAATCAGATCATTCATACCCGCATCAACAATTGCAAAATGGTTATCATCTTGGTGTTTTACATATTCAACGCGGGTAATTAACATCCCTGAATTAGCGACAATCGAGCGACCCGGTTCAAAAAGAATTTCGACATCATCACAATCATAAGCCGCTAATTTTTTAATAAGTTCATTAACCAAATCAGAAGACTTAATTGGAGTTTCATTGTCATAACAGACACCTAATCCACCACCAAAATCGATATGCTTAATGATAATACCATCATTTTTTAGCTGGTTAACTAACGTTAAAATACGATCAGCTGCATCAAGGAAAGGCGAAATATCAGTTAATTGCGAACCAATATGACAATCAATACCGAAAATTTCAATATGAGATAGCTCACGTGCTTTTTGATACACAGCTCTCGCTAATTGGTAACTGATACCAAATTTATTATTACGTAATCCCGTTGAGATATACGGATGAGTTTTTGCATCAACATCCGGATTGACACGCAATGAAATTGGAGCAATTTTATTTAATCGCTGAGCAATACTCTGGATTCGTTCTAATTCAGGTTCAGACTCCACATTAAAACACTTAATACCAACTTCTAATGCTCGTTCAATCTCAGCTTCAGATTTAGCCACACCTGAAAAAACCACTTTTTTCGGATCAGCACCCGCTTTTAAAACTCTTTCTAATTCGCCTTGAGAGACAATATCAAAACCAGAACCTAATTTTGCTAATGTATTTAAAATAGCCAAATTACTATTTGCCTTAATTGCATAGCAAATAAGATGTTTACGACCTTTTAATGCATGATCAAACTCAAGCCATTGCTGTTCAATATAATCACGACTATAGACATACAATGGCGTACCATATTGTTGAGCCAATTCAGTAATAGAATGTTGATGAGCAAATAACTTACCTTTTTGATAATGTAAAAAGTTCATTAAGCAACTCCATAAAATAAAGGTGAAGTAAACATCAGTGCTGTAGCCTGTTTACCAGGCTCATAAAGAGGACCTTTTAGACCACATGCACTTAATAAAAAACAGAAGAAAACAATAGATAAAAACATTTTGATCATAATATAGCTATTCCTAAAAAACGGCGATATAAAAATAACATCGTTGTAATCTTATAATTTTCGCCATAATACTATAAATTGTGTGTGATTGACTATAATGGAATGATTTAACTGCACAATTATTGATAAATTAAGATCAATGATTAAATTATGTTATATGATGACTTAAAGTTAGGATCTAATTTTCACTATAATTACACTTTACAGCAAAAATTTAACGAAACTATTTATCATGACTTATAATACCAAAATGACGATAAGCATGTGGTGTGGCAATTCGGCCTCTTGGTGTTCGTTGAATATAACCTTGCTGAATTAAAAATGGTTCGAGTACATCTTCGATGGTTTCTCGCTCTTCACCAATTGCCGCAGCGAGATTATCAAGTCCGACTGGCCCACCCATGAATTTTTCAATAATAGCAAGTAGTAATTTTCGATCCATAAAATCAAAGCCTTCAATGTCAACATCTAACATATCTAGCGCTTGTGTTGCGATCGTTGCATCAACAATCCCATTTGACTTAACATCAGCAAAATCACGCACTCGACGCAATAATCGATTCGCTATTCGAGGGGTTCCGCGAGAACGTTTAGCAATATGATGAGCTCCTTCTGCTGATAGCTCCATTCCTAAAAATTTAGCACTACGACTAACAATATATTCTAAATCAGCAACTTGATAAAATTCTAAGCGCTGCACAATACCAAAACGATCTCGCAACGGAGAAGTTAATGAGCCTGCGCGAGTGGTTGCACCAATTAACGTAAATGGTGGTAAATCAATCTTTATAGAACGCGCTGCTGGACCTTCACCGATCATAATATCGAGTTGATAATCCTCCATTGCGGGATATAAGATCTCTTCCACCACTGGCGACAGACGATGTATCTCATCAATAAATAATACATCATGGGGTTCAAGATTAGTCAACATTGCGGCTAAATCACCCGCTTTTTCTAATACAGGCCCAGATGTGGTACGTAAATTAACATTCAGTTCATTGGCCACAATATTTGCTAGCGTTGTTTTACCAAGCCCTGGAGGACCAAAGATCAGTAAATGATCGAGAGCATCACCACGCTGTTTCGCCGCTTGAATAAAAATTTTCATCTGTTCACGAACATGAGGCTGACCAATATATTCATCTAAATATTTAGGTCGAATTGCACGATCGATATTGTCTTCTTCTTTTTGTACAACTGGGGATATTAAGCGATCTGCTTCGATCATAATCAATACTCTTTAATTTTATAGCTAAATTACTGTTATTGTTAATCGTATATTAAAAATAGCGACACCACTATAAGGCTGATTTTAATGCTTCTTTAATCAAAGTTTCACTGTCCATTTCTGGTTTAATCACCTTACTGATAATTTTACTAGCTTCCTGTGGTTTATAGCCCAATGCAATTAAAGCTGAAATCGCTTCACTCTCAATCTGATTAGAGAGTTTCATCGCCTGCACTGACTTATCTTTACTATCAGCCGGCACCGTGCGATTGAGTAAATCTCCGCCAAAGTGTTTGAAGCGATCTTTCATTTCAACAATCAGGCGCTCCGCCGTTTTAGTACCAACACCAGGAAGTTTGACTAAGGTTTTAATTTCGCCTTGTTCAACAGCGGCAACAAATTGTGTTGCAGACATTCCCGATAAGATAGCCAAAGCTAATTTCGGTCCAACACCATTAACTTTAATTAACTCACGAAAAAGTAAGCGTTCTTGTTGATTATTAAAACCATACAGTAATTGCGCATCTTCCCGAACAATAAAATGGGTTAAAATTGTGGCTTCTTGGCCATTATCAGGAAGTTCATAAAAACAGGTCATTGGCATGAAAACTTCATAGCCAACGCCATTAACCTCGATTAATATCTCTGGCGGCTGTTTTTCAATAATAATACCACGTAAGCGACCTATCACAATCAATCCCTTTTTATCACTAAATTATGGCAAGTTTACCTGATTGTTTACAAAGAATAAAGAAAAACTGTATAAATAGACAGTTTTAAATAACGACAATCAGTTTTAGTGTAATAGCCCACCCATTACCAAATGATAGCAATATTGATTATTATAAAAGCATTACATCGTAATTAGAATAGACTCGAAACAATCACATCATAATTGGAAAATGATTATGATGTGATTGAATTTAAGTAGGAATATAAATAGTTAGTAGTAATATGATAACCAGTAGGCAAATATTTTATCGCTGACTGTAACGATAATAACGCATAAAATAAAATATAAGAGAGAGATACCTGCCGCTTTTAATTTAGTAACTTTAAAAAACAACGCGACAAGAAACAAGGTAATTAGAAAAATCACTACAACTGATAGCAATAGCATAAAGATCATACCATTAATATTAGAGCTCATAAATCTCAGTTGACTAATACTATTAAATGCAAAATTGACAACAAAACCTAACACTGAGCTTATTATAATTACGTATAATGATGATAAAAAACGGATATTTTCCACTTTAAAAATACGCCCAGATAGATATAAAATTGCGCTCTGCACAACAACAGCACCAACTAATATCGCAATAATCCATAATATTGCGGAATAATCCAATACCATATAAATCCCCTTATTAATCTATTCTATTTTTTGAAGCTATTTTGAATCAACGTTTGATAACTATGTGCATGAGTAATGGCTATAGCTAAAGCATCTGCCGCATCAGCTTGTGGACTTGCTGGTAATTTCAGTAACATCTTTACCATATGCTGAACCTGCGCTTTATCAGCGGCACCAGTTCCAACCACAGTTTGCTTAACTAATCTAGCGGCATATTCAAAAACAGGCAGATCACAATTAACGGCAGCGACAATGGCTGCCCCTCTCGCTTGCCCTAATTTTAGTGCTGAATCAGCATTTTTAGCCATAAAAACTTGTTCAATTGCAAACATCTCAGGTTGAAATTGCATAATAATTTCACTGACGCCAGCATAAATGCGTTTTAAACGAGTAGGCAAATCATCAACAGCAGTTCGAATACAACCACTACCAAGATAAGTTAATTGACGGCCTGTTTGACGAATTACACCGTAACCCGTCAAACGAGAACCTGGATCGATACCTAAAATAATAGGCATTAGAGTGTAGCTGCAACCTCGTCAGAAACTTCACCATTGTGGTAAACTTCCTGTACATCGTCACAATCTTCAAGCATATCAATAAGACGTAATAATTTTGGCGCTGAGTCGATATCTAAATCAACTTTGGTTGCTGGAATCATTGATACTTCTGCTGATTCAGAAACTAAACCTGCGGCATCTAATGCATCTTTCACTTCACCAAATGATTCAGGAGAAGTAAATACATCAATTGCACCATCATCATAAGTAACAACATCATCCGCACCGACTTCTAAAGCCGCATCCATCACCTGATCTTCATCAGTACCCGCTGGATAAGAGATAACGCCTTTTTTAGTAAATAGATAAGCAACTGAACCATCAGTACCTAAATTACCACCGGTTTTGGTAAACGCATGACGAACTTCAGATACAGTACGGTTACGATTATCACTTAAACATTCAACCATAACAGCAGTACCCGCTGGACCATATCCTTCATAAATGATAGTTTCCATATTGCTATCGTCTTCACCACCTACCCCACGAGCAATCGCACGGTTCATGGTATCACGAGTCATATTATTCGATAATGCTTTATCCATTGCTGCACGTAAACGAGGGTTTGACGCTGGATCGCCACCACCGATTTTAGCTGCAGTTACTAGCTCACGAATAATTTTAGTAAAAATTTTACCGCGTTTAGCATCCTGTGCTGCTTTACGGTGTTTGGTATTGGCCCACTTACTATGACCTGCCATAAAATTCTCCAGATATAAATTGGTTTCAATAAAATTGCCGCATTCTAGCAGAGTTTTTTCTAAAATTCATTATATGTTTAACGCTATAACTGGAATAAGTTCTAGAATATCGTATAGCGCTAATAATTAACTAAGTGATAAAATGGTATCATAAATCATTAAGTTTCTTATTTAACTACATATTTGACGATTATGACTATATAATCAATTAACTCATAAACACAATATAAATTATTTATATTCAATGTACTACAATACTTAAACTTAATAACATTATTATATTGAAATAGTTGTATTGTGTTCCGCTTATATCAACATCATAGTATAAATACACACTTTTAGTGCAGTGTTAACGATGAAAATAACGCATATTTTGGGGCTATTAATGACTAAGGATAAATTCTATGCGAAAAATGTTCTATAACATATTGGCGTAGCACTTGTTCATCAACAATATCAGATTCAAAAGTAAAAAATCCATGATAGTAATTTACTTGGTATTTTTTATCATCCTTCTTTTCAATAAAGAAATCTTCAACTAAATAGCGATGAAATGACATAAGTGATTTTTTACTAATCGGATTTTTCTCTAAGTCGATCGCACGCTCAATTAACTTGGTATACTGTTTATAGTTAAATGATGTTGCCCTCATTGCACCATACAAACGAACTCGAGGACTCGCATCACGGACTGCTAGATGAATAATTTCATCACATAATTCATTACCAACAGTATTTGGATATACACTGGTTGTAACAATCCAACGATCCCTCATTTTACCCGTATACATAATCAGTATTAGCTGTTCTTTAACTGCAGTGATCTTATTTGCTAATAAAAAATAGTAATCACAATATTGCCAAACCATTTTTTTCGGATGAAAGGCATAGGAGAATAGCGTTGCGAGATCTTGTTCATCATACTTATCTTGTAGTTCAAGATCTGAAATAATTTTATGATACAAGTATTTGGCATGGGCTCTTATTTCATCACTGGTCATGATTGATTCTCTCCATTAAATGTAATAAATATTAGCGCAACCTAACCTATTACTCTTCTTCATCATAAATAGGTAGATTTGGCTCTATATTATCAGCAGTAATTTTTTGCCAATTGAGCTTAAATTGAGCTTGAGTCAATTGAATAATTGCCTTTTTATTACGTTCATAGAGATAATACTGATCTGTACCATCAAGAAACGAAAAAGATGCCACCCAATAATTCCTAGCAAAAAAGTCATCATTAGTGAAAATCTTAATGGTGGTTGTATCTCTATTTTGCTTCGTTACAGATATGACATGTTGAATAATCTGTTCACAAATGATCATATCTTCTTCATCGAATATTATTGAATCTGATGTCTCATAACTCTGCTCATAATCATCGTCATAATCGTTATTCATTATTATCGTTCTCCCCTTATTATTAAATACACACTCTGCTGAGCTAACCATTATGAAACCTGATATCAGCAGTATAAAAATATTAAATGTTTTTATCGGTTTTGTCACCTAGCCATTCCCTTATTTGTTCTATTGCTTGTCGATTATTCCATGACGGCGTTAATACTATGGCTTGCTCAATTGAGAGCCATTGATAAGCAAGATGTTCAGTTAATGATGGCGTACTTTCTTCAGGAAGTAGGAGATAGAACCAGTGTTCTCTATTTGTACTAACATTAGGATGATAACGATGTCGAAATTGTGGAAATATTTCAAACTCAATACTATAGTGAATATCAATTAATGGATAAGCATGACGTAAAATGTCAAAACCGGTCTCCTCTTTCACTTCTCTAATAGCTGTTTGATAAGGCTTTTCACCCATTTCAAGACTACCAGTAACAGACTGCCAAAATGAAGGATCATCTTGGCGCTGCATCATCAAACAACGTTTTGTTGTTTGACAATAAATAACAACTAAAACGGACTCAGGATTCTTATACTTCATAATAAGTCCAAAAGCGTTAAAGCAGATTGTTTAACGCTTAATTAAATAGATGTTAATTATTTTTACAAACTGCAATACCTAAATCCTGTAAAGCAGCTGGATTTGCAGGACTTGGAGCATCAGTGAGTAAACATGCAGCCGCCGTCGTTTTCGGGAATGCAATAACGTCACGAATATTATCAGTACCTGCTAATAACATAGTTAAACGGTCTAAGCCAAAAGCTAAACCTGCGTGTGGAGGTGTACCATATTTTAAAGCATCGAGTAAGAAACCAAATTTTTCTCGTTGCTCATGTTCAGTAATACCTAAAATAGTAAATACCGCTTGTTGCATTTCGTTACGATGAATACGGACAGAACCACCACCGACTTCATAACCATTAATAACCATATCATAAGCATTAGCAACAGCATTTAATGGATCTTGTTTAAGCTGTTCTGGTGAGTAATCTTTTGGAGAAGTAAATGGATGGTGCATTGCACTTAATCCGTCATCAGTCTCTTCAAACATAGGAAAATCGATTACCCATAACGGTGCCCATGATTTTTCATTAGTTAACTGTAAATCTTTACCAACTTTAAGTCTTAACGCACCTAATGCATCAGTGACAACTTTTTGGCTATCTGCACCAAATAGTAAAATATCACCATCATTCGCATTAGCTCGAGTAAGAACAGCTTCCATTTGCTCGGCAGTAAAGAATTTAGCAATCGGACTTTGAACACCTTCTAAACCTTTACTTCGTTCATTCACTTTCACCCAAGCCATGCCTTTAGCGCCATATACTGAGATAAATTGCGTATAATCATCTAACTGCTTACGCGTTAAACTCGCACCATTTGGTACACAAAGTAGCGCTACGCGGCCTTTCGGATCATTTGCTGGAGTAGAAAAGACTTTAAAGTCAACATCTTTAACCAGATCGGCCACATCAATAATTTCAAGAGGATTACGTAAGTCAGGTTTATCACTACCAAAACGACGCATCGCTTCAGCAAAGGTCATTATAGGGAAAGAACCAAGATCAACATTAATAATTTTTTGCCATAACTTACGGATCATCTCTTCCATAATCTGACGAACCTGTTCTGCACTCATAAATGACGTTTCAACATCAATTTGCGTAAATTCAGGTTGACGATCGGCTCGTAAATCTTCATCACGAAAACATTTAACAATTTGGTAATAACGATCAAAACCAGACATCATTAATAGTTGTTTAAAGATTTGTGGTGATTGTGGTAAAGCATAAAACTCACCTTTATGCACGCGGCTTGGTACTAAATAGTCACGAGCGCCTTCCGGAGTTGCTTTTGTTAACATTGGTGTTTCAATATCTAAAAAACCATGCTCATTCATAAAATGACGGACAAACGCCGTAACATTAGCACGCGTTTTGAAAATTTTTGCCATTTCAGGACGGCGTAAATCAATATAACGGTATTTTAAACGCTGTTCTTCAGTATTATTTTGGTTGAAATCTAGTGGTAATACATCACTGCGGTTAAAAACAATCAGATCAGTGGCTAACACTTCAATTTCACCGGTCGCCATCTCTTTATTAATCTGCCCTTCCGGTCTTGCTCTCACTTTACCTTTAATTTGAATGCAAAACTCATTACGTAATTCAGCTGCTAATTTAAATGCTTCAGCATAGGCGGGGTCAAAAAAGACTTGTACAATTCCTTCTCGATCTCGCATATCAATAAAAATCATGCCACCTAAATCTCGACGTTTATTAACCCATCCACATAATGTGACATCTTGATTAATATGAGAGGCATTTAACTGCCCACAGTAAATTGTTCGCATAGAAATATATCCTGTTTAAGCTATTTTGCAAAAAATAGTGTTTATTATAGAGCAAATTCTATTTGTATAAAGAGTGTTATCTAAAATATTCACGATATATTCGCGTTAATTGGATGATTATGATAAAACTAAGTGATGCTAATTATTGATATAATTACTCAGGCCATTTTCATATTAATAAAATACACATACTTCTTGTATCAAACTAAACGGGATTTGTGTAACAACATAATATTAAACAATAAACTTAACGAAAATGTTTTTTAAATAATCGAAAGTTAACTTAAAAAAGCATTTTATGGCTGTTTTTACTGTTTTATTTATTTAAATACTTGTTAAACTACCGCCAACGACCCCATTTTAGTTAATTAACAATAAAACTATTACTTACCAATAGAGACCTCGATATGAATGGAAAAAAAATAATATTGTCCTTATTAATTGTAATTCTGATTTTTGTTGGTTGGATGACCTACTCTTCATTATCAGATAAAACAATGAGCCTACAAGGCGAAGTTCAGGTTAACCGTGTTGATATTTCAGCAAGGGTTCAAGGCCGAGCTGTCGAAATCAATTATGATGTAGGCGATAATGTCAATAAAGGTGATGTATTATTAGTCTTAAGTAGTCCAGCACTGATTGCACAACGTGATTACATCCAATCTCAATTGGATGTAGCAATAGCAAATAAAAATATTACTTACAGTACTCGCCCAGAAAATATTGATGCTCAAAAAGCGGCCTTGCAAAAAGCGGAAGCAGATTTGTTATTAGCGCAACAAAGCCATGATCGTTTACAACAACTAGCCTCAAAGAATCTTATATCAAAGCAGCAGTATGATGAAGCAAGTAACCAATTAGCCGTCGCTAAGCAAGCAACACAAGTGGCAAAAGCTAATTATGACTTAGTTGTAAATGGTAATAGCGTTGAAGCCAAAGCACTAGCTGATGCCCAAGTTAAGCAAGCGCAAAGTGCATTAGAACAGATTGATGTAGATATCAAAGAGTTAACCGTTATTTCACCTATTAATGGTCAAATTACATCACGAATTGCTGAAATTGGTCAATTATATAATCCAGGTACCCCACTCTTTTCATTAGTGGATTTAGATGATGCTTGGGTGACATTTAATGTTCGAGAAGATTGGCTAAACAGTGCTAAAGTCGGTGATGTTTATACAATCAATATCCCTGCATTAAATAAAAAAATTCCGGTGAAAATCACGGCAATTAATGCGTTAGGTTCTTATGCTAACTGGCGAGCAACGAAGGCGACAGGCGATTTTGATCTTAAAACATTTGAAGTAAGAGCTAAACCTATTGATAAAGTTGAAGGTTTAAGACCAGGCATGAGCGCCACTATAACTTGGAAAATATAATCTCATTCATTTAGTTAAATAAGGATTGATTGTGCAAAAAGATACTCGACATTTTTCTTCTAAACGTAGCATGATGGTTTTCAGTATGATGCTGAGAGAGCTACGTTTAATAAAGAAAATACCATCACTATTTATTATGGTTTTTATCTATCCAATCTTAATAATGGGTATCTTTTTTGCTATTTATAACCAAGGTAGTATTACTCAAATCCCGATTGCCATTATCGACCAAGATCAATCTGTCGCCTCTAGAGAATTAATTCAAAAAGTCGCTGCTAGTTCTGAGATCCAAGTTAGTGAACGTTATCATGATCTGTCAGTGGCTAAAAAAGATTTATTAGCCGCTAAGGTTTATGCGGTTATCATGATTCCACCCGATTTCGAAAAACAGATGCTAGCGAATACTCAGCCAGAAGTGACCACTTTTTATAATAATCAATATATGACTGTAGGTAGTACAGCTAGTCGCGCGATCTCAACAAGTTTATCTGGATTGATATCTGAAATCCAGCTACAAAAAATGGCTAATAATAGTATTCCAACGGCAATCGGTAAAAGCCAATTAAAGCCGATTGATATTGATCTGCGTCCTTTATTCAATCCAACACTCAGTTTTATTGTGACTTTAGTTAGTGGCGCATTTCCTGCGGTCATGCAGATAATTATGATGTTTGCCGTTACGGCAAGTATTCAGAAAGAGCGTCGCTATCAACCAAACTTAAATTCATTACGCCGTTTAGCCCATAATAATCCATTTACTTTTATGCTTAATAAATGTGCCATGTATTTCGCCATATTTATCATTCCTTTGTTATTAATGGATATTATTATGATTAACTATTATGGTTTATCAATCCAAGGGAGCCTACCTCTATTACTGCTTGGTGATCTGCTATTTATCTCATCTTCTTTAGCTATCGGTAGCATGTTTGCTATTTTTATTGCAGATCAATTCACTAACTTTGGTGTCGTCGGTATTTTTTCCTCACCAGCATTTGGATTTACTGGATTGATATTTCCACGCCTTGCGATGAACGGTTTTGCTTATGTTTGGGGGGGCTTATTACCGGTTACATGGTATATACAACTACGTTTAGACCAAACATTACGAGGGCTAACATCTATTGAAGCCTTAACACCGATTTTCTTTATGTTATTGTTAACAATTATTTCATTATCGCTTATTGGCTTTAAGTTTAAACAATATAGTAAGCAAGGAGGCAAATAGTGGTAAAGTTTTTGCTAGCAATTATTACAGCTGAATTAAAAAATATTTTTTCTAACAAAAGTATCATTAGTGTGATGATTTTAGGACCACTGATCTACTGTTTTCTCTATCCACAGCCCTATACGAATGAAGTGTTAAGTAACATTTCCATTGGCGTCCTAGATCAAGATAACTCGACGCTAAGCAGAGAGTTAGTTCGTCATATTGATGCAACAAAAGAGATGAAAACTGAGGTTAAACTAAGTTCGATGAATGAGGCGGAACAGCTACTCAAATCACATCAAATTAATGGTATCTTAGTTATTCCTTTTGATTTTGAAAAAAATGTTATAAAAGGCGAATCATCACCGGTCTCTTTCTACGGTGATGCCAGCTATGTACTGATCTATAATAATGCAGCAACCGCACTTAATAATGTTGTTATGGATATGAACAGTAATATCTCAGTAAATAGACAAATTGCTCAAGGAGTCGATGCCGCTGTTGCTAAAAATGGTAGTTTACCTTTTTCACCAACCATGATCGCCCTATTTAATCCGCAAGCGGGTTATGCAACATATGTATTACCGCCAGTATTTATACTTATTTTGCATCAACTACTGTTTATTGGTATTTTACTTGCGACATTCTTTTCTAAAAAAGATATCGCACAATTATCCGCTAGTGCCAGTAATAGCATTTCACCACTGCTACAATCTATACTATTTATTGCTGGAAAAACCTTTGTCTATCTTGTTATTTATCTAGTAATGTTTATTTTTTATATGATCATGTTAGCCTGTTGGTATCATATTCCTAATCTGGCTAATAATTGGGAACTTTTCTTGTTTGCAATAATATTTTTACTGACAACAATTGCATTTGCCTTAGCATTTAGCGCCTTTATCAAAAACGCTGAAGGCATATTCTTATTAATGATTCCAATTAGTATCTTACTATTCTTCGCTTCTGGAGTCTCTTGGCCACAAGAGCTAATACCTTCATCTATTATTTTTATTGCTAATTTATTCCCAGCGGTACCAAGTATGGCAGCGGCAACAAAAGTAGCGGAAATGGGGGCATCATTAAAATTAGTATGGCCTGAAATAGCAAATTTATTGCTCTTAAGCGTGATCTATTTTTCAATTGCAATATTTAGTTACTATCGACATTTTCATCGGTTACAACAACAATATGCACGTTAAGTAATAAGCCATTCCATGAACAGAGGATAAAATTGTACAATTTTTATCCTCTTTCATCAACTCACTTCATATAATACTTGTCATGCAGTCTATTTATTAATAAGCTTGAAGACTGCATAATATTTGACGAGTTTAAATATGAAAGCCTTAATTTCCATTGATTATACTAATGATTTTATCGCCAACGACGGAGCTTTAACGACTGGCCTTGCAGGACAATCTATTGAAAATAATTTAGTAAAGGTGACTGAATCATTCATTGCCCTCGATCATTTTGTGGTGTTTGCAATTGATGCCCATGACAGTAATGACCTTTACCATCCAGAAAATAACTTGTTTCCACCTCATAATATTATTGGTAAACAAGGACAACAGTTATATGGTGCTTTAGGCCAACTTTATAGCAATCATCAATCTTCATCTCAAATTTACTGGATCAATAAGCGGCACTACTCAGCCTTTTGTGGTACTGATCTCGATTTACGTCTGCGCGAAAGAGCCATTAACGAAATTCACCTTACTGGCGTATGTACTGATATCTGTATCTTACACACCGCCATTGATGCCTATAACTTAGGATACAAAATTGTTATTTATCAAGATGCTGTAGCCAGTTTTGATACTATTGGTCATAAATGGGCATTAAACCATTTCAAGCAGACACTAGGAGCTGAAATTTTATCAGTCAACAATAAATAAAGACTAAATGATTTATACATAACGCAATATCACCGATTTTAATTCAATATCATTTAAAGAGGATTTGTAATGGAAATATTAAGGGACTATCGAGTACATCTGTTAGCTCTACTGGTTGTTGCTGTTTGCGAACTTATTGGACGACAAACGATTTGGATTATCACTATTTACCCCATGCTATATGCGATGATTATTGGAGGGATGATTAGTTTACCCAAATTAAAAATTCTTAAAGAAAAGAATATGCATAATGCCAGTGCGGTAATGATTGTGACTTTAATGCTACTGATTGCTAAACTTGGCGTTGCTGTTGGTCCTAAAATTAATGAAATTTTGAATGCCAAAATGGCATTAATTTTTCAAGAACTGGGTCATTTTGCTGGCACAATTTTACTTGGTTTACCTCTTGCGATGATGTTAGGTATGGGCCGAGAAGCAGTTGGTGCCACTTATTCTGTTGCACGTGAACCCAATATTGCGATTGTCGCAGATAAATATGGACTAGATTCGCCAGAAGGTCGCGGAGTGATGGCTATGTATGTCTGTGGTACTTTATATGGTGCCATTTGGATGAGTATTTTAGCCAGTATTATTGCTCGGCTTGATATTATTCACCCATACGCTCTGGCTATGGGGGCTGGTGTAGGTAGTGGTAGTATGATGGCAGCATCACTTGCACCAATTAGTGATCTCTATCCTAATATGGCTGGTGAAATCAAAGCTTATGCAACCGCTGCGAACCTAATGTCTAGTGTACTAGGTATTTACATCTATATCTTATTTTCATTACCTTTTGCTTCCTTTTTATATAATACTTTTTCACGCTTGCGTAGTAAAAAAAGCAGCCAAAAAGCAGGAGATAAATAATGAAAATTTTAGAAACAATCTTTTTACTGATTTTAGTTGCAATTATTATGGCTGCTGGTAATACCATTGGTTATAACATCAATTTTATCTCTTCACTACAAGCCCTAGCTATTCTAGTAGTGATATCGATTGTCGGTTTTCTGATCAGCAAACTACCGATCTTGAAAAAATTACCAGTGATTCTATGGGTTTCAGTGGTCGCTGCATTTGTCTCTTCGCCGATCTTTCCTGGACATGAAATCGTTGTTCAAGTCACCGACCAAGTGTCATTATTAGCGATTTGTACACCTGTACTGGCTTATGCTGGACTGGCGATTGGAAAAGATTTAGCATTATTTAAACGAATTTCATGGCGGATTATTCCCGTCTCTTTAGCTGTTTTTTCTGGCACCTTTATTTTTGCTGCCTTGATTGCACAGTTAACCCTACATTGGGAAGGTATTATCTAATTTAATAAGGTTACAAAATGAATAAACAACAACTTAAACAAAAAGTCTGCCAAGCAATTGCAGATCGTAAAGCCGATATAAAAGCAATTGCTGAAGCTATCTGGGCCGAACCTGAACTGGGTTATAAAGAGACTAAAACAGCGGCAAAAGTCGAAGACGCTTTTCAAAAGCTGGGTGTAAAGTATAAAAATAAACTTGCACTAACGGGAGTGAAAGGCCGTTTAAAAGGTGGTAAGGGTAGCAAACATAGTATTGCAGTTATTGGTGAACTTGACGCTATTATCTGTGCAGATCACCCAGCCGCAAATGAGCTATCAGGTGCAGCTCACTGTTGTGGTCATAATGCCCAAATTGCGAATATGATGGCAGTTACTATGGGACTAATTGATGCTGGTGCAATGGATTATTTAGCTGGCGACGTAGTGCCATTTGCAGTACCCGCTGAAGAGTATGTCGAAATCACCTATCGTAATCGGCTCATAGAGGAAGGTAAAATTAAGTATATTGGTGGTAAACCAGAACTTATTTCTCGCGGCGAATTTGATGATATTGATATGGCCCTACAAATTCACTTAACTAGCGTCCCCAAAGAGCGCCAAAATGGCTTTATTGAAATTTCGACAACCAGTAATGGCTTTATTGGTAAATTAATTCAATATAAAGGTGAAGCTGCTCATGCGGCAGCCGCGCCACATGCAGGGGTTAATGCTTTAAATGCAGCGATGATGGGAATGATGGGTGTTCATGCAATTCGTGAAACCTTTCAAGAAAAGGATTATATCCGTTTTCACCCGATTATTACTCAAGGTGGTGATTTAGTCAATGTGATACCAAGTGATGTACGAATGGAAAGCTATGTCCGAGCAGGTAATGTGCCCGCGATGATTGATGCAAATGAGCGGATTAATCGCGCACTACAAGCAGGTGCAATGGCGGTAGGCGCAACATGTGAAATAAAGGATTTACCAGGTTATTTGCCACTCCAAAATAATTCCACCCTTAACGATTTATTACAAAGTAATGCCGAACAACTGATCGGAGATAACAATGTTTGGGTTGCTCCACACATGACAGGGAGTACCGATACGGGTGATCTATCACATATTATGCCGGTCAGTCACCCATGGATTGGTTCAATTCGCGGTGTACTACATGGTAAAGATTATACCGTTTTTGATGAGGATATGGCTTACATTCGTCCAGCACAAATGATGGCTTGTACTATTATTGATCTGTTATATGATGATGCGGAACAAGCCGATCAATTAATGGCGAACTATAAACCATTAATGAGTAAGCAGGAGTATCTCGACTTTCTATCAGGTTTCGATAAATAACCCAATTCTGCTTTGATAATATTGCCTATTTATCACCAATAGATCGGCAATATTATCTATTACCCAAATAATATTTTGGCTAATACAGAGTTACCTCTATCTAAATTAAGCTGATTTTATCTTGGTATGTTATTTTTGATATCTCCACTTTTTTATACTAAAATCACACATTACATCAATAAAATAACGAAAAATTACTATTTTTTATGTTACTATATTGGCAAAATTTTCAATCATATTAAGACTATGCAACAACTCTCTGATAAAGAACTACTACGCTACGATCGCCAAATTACCCTAAAAGGTTTTGATATTGATAAGCAAGAACAGCTAAAAAATAGCTCTGCTCTAATTATTGGTTTAGGTGGACTTGGTTGCAGCGCTTCACTATATTTAACCGCTTCAGGGATAGGTAAATTGACGTTAGTCGATTTTGATATGGTTAGCGAATCAAATTTGAGTCGGCAAATTTTATATACCGATAACAATCTTAATCAAAATAAAGTCAGTGCGGCAAAATATGCGCTTTTATCCCATAATCCGAATATGATCATTCATACCGTTGAACAACAGTTAGATGATGAACAGCTAACTGAATTGATAAAACAACATGATATTGTGCTTGATTGCACCGATAATATACAAACACGACAACAGGTTAATCGTTGCTGTTACAACGTTAAAAAGCCATTAATCTCGGGAGCAGCAATTCGGATGGAAGGCTTACTATCGGTATTTACTTATCAAGATAACGCGCCCTGCTACCAATGTTTAAGCCAACTATTTGGACAAGATAGCTTAACTTGTGTTGAGGCTGGCGTTATGTCACCGCTGGTGGGAATGGTTGGTTCAATGCAAGCCATGGAGGCAATTAAAGTACTCACCCATTATGGTACGCCACTCATTAGCCGTTTATTGATGCTTGATACAATGACGATGCAGTTTAATGAGATTATGTTTAACAAGCAGCTTCACTGTTCGGTTTGTGGCCATGAAAAATAATATTGAGCAAATCGTTCTAGCCCCCATGGAAGGAGTGCTTGATTATACAGTACGTGATTTACTGACTCAGATTAATGATATTGACTACTGCGTTACAGAGTTTGTACGCGTTACTCATCATCTGTTAACCAAACGTACTTTTTACCGATTATGCCCAGAGCTTTATCATCAAAGTCAGACCAAAACAGGCACGCCTGTACGCGTTCAGCTACTTGGTCAATCACCTGAACTAATGGCTGATAATGCAGCTTATGCAATACAATTAGGATCGTATGGTATTGATATTAATTGTGGCTGCCCGGCAAAGACAGTAGTCGGTAGCCAAGGCGGTGCCTTTTTATTAAAATCGCCAGAATTAATCTATCAAATTGCAAAGCAAGTCCGCGCAACAATTCCAGCCAATCAAAAATTATCAGTAAAAATTCGACTTGGTTTTGACGATAAAACACGTTGTTTTGAAATTGCTGATGCCGTTGCACAAGGAGGAGCTGATGAGATTGTTATTCATGGACGAACCAAACAAGATGGTTACCAAAGTGATAAAATCGACTGGCTAACAATTGGTCAAATTACACAGCGAATTACGATTCCGGTGATAGCGAATGGTGAAATTTTTAACCCAACTGATGCAAAAAATTGTGTTGAACAGAGCCAAACTAAACGAATCATGTTAGGTCGGGGTATCCTTGCGGCACCAAATCTTGCTAATCAAATTCGTTATGCTGAACCATTATTACCGTGGCAACAAGTCCTACAACTATTACAGCAATATGCCCGTTCAGAATCTTTAGCGGAGCAAGTCCCCCTAAAACCACTCTATCACTCTGCGCGAATAAAACAGTGGCTGAGCTATCTAAAATTGCACTATCCAGAAGCGATCACCTTATTGCAACAGATTCGTAAGCTTAAAACCCAGCAAGAGATAATCGAATCATTAAGTTAGATTCATATTTACTTGATATTTTTAGTTATTCTTAATGAATTGATAGGATGGTTTGCTGAAATCTATCTCTATCAAATAAAATAATTTGAAAATAAGACTTATGATTAAAATGAAAAAAAACAAAAACATGAATAAAAACTTTTTTTAAATTTAAAAATAAAGAATAAAAATGAAATTCACAATTAAAAACATTTCATTAACTAAAAATTACATTTTACCACCAGACATAGTAATAAAAAAACATCATAATATGCCCACAATGATTATTCATTGTTTTCCTATTCCTTATTACCTTTTCGAACTCTACGGAGTTCGTTTTTTTTATCTAATTAATAGTAGTAGATGATTATGTCATCTATAACTCATTCTGGCTGTATTATAGCTTTATATTAATAAACGGACTCGAATAATAAACTACACATACAACTTAGAATAAAGTAAACACCTCGATCTCGAAGCCTGACAGCATTAATATAAAAACTCGATTTTATTTGAAAAATAGAATTATTGTCTTATTAAGGATGCAATAGGAATCAACTTACCATGATAAAATTTAAATATTACAAAAAAATTATTTTTAACTTTTAAAAAAATAAATAAGTTTAATTATAATTAAAAACGTTTAATTAATAGAAAAATTACACTTTTTTAACAGACAGAATTATAAAAAAACAGCATAATACAACCTCAATGATTATTCATTGTTTTCCTATTCCTTATTATTTTTGCGAACACACCTTGTGTTCGCTTTTTTTTGTCCATTATTAGCTCAAGAGTCACAATATCGTTATCAAAATCCATTCTGATTAAAAAATGATTTTTTTGTTTGACCTTATAGCAATCGAATGCTAGCATAATTACTGTATAAAAAAACAGTTAATCACTATAACTTTTTTATCACTTAACGATTACCAACATTTAGGATTTCATCTCATGACGATATATCAAGATCATATTTCCGTATTAAATGTCGCACAACCAGTTATTTATTATCCTCAAAATAGATATGCTAGGGGAATTTCTTTACGGGAAAAAGAGACTGAACATCCTTATAACACTTTATTACCGGATGAAATTATAGAACAAAGTTTAGCACTCATTCATGTCATTATTGAATGCCATAATCCAAGCATAAAAGAGTCATTAATTTTATTATTAGAAGAGCGCTTACAGCTATTAAAAATAAAGCTATCTTATTAATTAAATTTTATAAAATAATTAATTTCTGACAGTGTTATCCTTTATGTGTGTATAAACAAAAATTAGTTCTTTTTGTAGTGAAATGTTTTTTAAATCTGTAGCCGATATTTAAGCTAATTATAATCAATCCGTTATAATCTTGTTATAAGATATCATTATAGTATAAAACTACCCCTTAATCCAAGCTCTTAAATCCCAGTCCTTGAATCCACCGCCTGAATTCAAGGATTGAGTTAGTCCATTTTATGACAATCGTTGTTGCAAATACATACCCGCGCCTAATAACCCAGGATCAGGATGAACAATGACATAAACCGGAATAGTTGTCAGCAAACTACTCATTCGCCCTTTATTATCAAAATTTTGTCGGAAGGGAGACTTTTTAAAAAAATCAATAAAACGAGGGACAATACCACCCGCGATATACACGCCACCTTGTGTATTAAGAGTTAATGCCAAATTTCCGCCAAAACGGCCCATGAAAGTACAAAATAGTGTTAATGTTTCAACGCATAGATCGCAATCACCTTGTAATGCATTTTCGACGATCTCTTTAGCACTAATCTCTTGTATTTTTTGATTGTGGATGACTGTTAATGCTTCATAAATATTGGTTAAGCCACTACCCGATAAAAAACGTTCCGCAGATACTCGACCAAATTTAATGCGTAATTGTTCTAAAACCTGATCTTCGTATTGATTAATCATCGGAAGCTCAACGTGTCCACCCTCACCCGAGAAACTTAACCATTGTGATCCTGTTTCTACAAGATGAGCGACACCTAGCCCCGTACCTGCACCATAAATAGCTATTGGGTAATCCGTATTTGGTTGTTGACCACCAATTTGCTCTATATCATCAGACTGTAATGCTGGAACAGACATTGCAACTGCAGTAAAATCATTGATCACTTCAAGTTGCTTTA
Source organism: Orbaceae bacterium BiB (assembly GCA_036251205.1). Classification (NCBI taxonomy): domain Bacteria; kingdom Pseudomonadati; phylum Pseudomonadota; class Gammaproteobacteria; order Orbales; family Orbaceae; genus Orbus; species Orbus mooreae. The sequence goes on from CP133958.1 coordinate 637,774, forward strand.
AATTTAATGCCGATTGTAATTCACTACGAGAAAATTGAATATGATTATTGGTCATAACAACTTTGTCGCCAGTGATAGGACAAGCTATCGCTAAACAAGCTCGTTGTACTTTTAAAGAAGATTGCTTTAAATAATCGCTAATTAGTTGTGGTAAAACGGTTTCAGCCGTTATGGTAAATTTTTCAATATTAGATAAGGTTTTACTTTCACTATCATATAATGCAAATCGTGCATTTGTCCCACCGATATCGGCAACCAATAATTTTTCCATAACTATACCTTCTTCTAATCAATATTCATTGATAATAAAAAATGACCATTTTAAAGCATCAGATTTAATCCTTCAATGAATAAAAGTATTCAGTAATTTCCTTGGATAACGGCAATAGTCTCTCTCAAGAGTTGGTAATAAAAAAAGCACATTATACGTTATTAAGATAATGTGCTTTTAACTGTAGATAAAAGTATACAATCACTACTCTATACTATAACCATTTTTTCAGTTTAAAGTAGAAATAAGGCGCTAAGCCTGCCACAAGCATAAGTCCTAAGGCCATAGGATAACCATAATTCCATTCCAGTTCTGGCATATTAGCAAAGTTCATACCGTATGCAGAAGCAACTACCGTTGGTGGTAAAAAGACAACCGATACGACCGAGAATATTTTAATAATTCGGCTCTGCTCAATATTAATAAAACTCGTCGCAGCCTGCATCAGAAAGTTTACTTTTTGAAATAATGACTCATTATGTGGGATTAGCGACTCAATATCGCGAATAACTTCTCGAGCTTGTTCTAGCTGTTCATGAGGCATTTTGGCTCGTCTTACCAAATAATTAAGTGCACGTTGGCTATCCATCAAACAGAGGCGAACTTTCCAAGCGGTATCTTCTAACTCTGCCAGAGTTGAGATAGCCTCATCATAATGCTCTTGTGCATGACGATTCATAATGATTAAGCTCAGTTCTTCTAATTCACTATAGATATTTTCAATTTCATCTGCTAGCTGTTCAACTTTTACTTCAAATAGGTCCAGTAAAATTTCGTAAGCATTACCATCTACCATCTCTTGATAACGTGAGCGCATACGATATAAACGGAACGCTGGCAAATCACGCTCCCTTAAGGTAAAGAGTCGTCCATTATTAATAGTAAATGCAACGGTAGAGTTACCTGCCCTATCTTCAACATCAGCATAGAAAAAGAAGGAGTGGACATGTAATCCTTGTTTATCTTCGAAAAAACGCGCTGATGCCTCAATATCGTCAAGTTCAATACTGGTTGCTAGATTTTGCCCTAATTGAGAATGAACGATTTCACGATCTGCCTCTTCTGGTTCAATCAAATCAACCCAAGCAGCACTTTTAATATCACCGCCGTCGTGAACTTTTGCTAAATGTTTATTTTTTAACTTAAACGCATTAAGCATAAACGCCTCTTATTTTTATAACTCCAAAACAGGCCATTGTAACCTATTTAACTGTTAATTTAACACCATTAAACATTGTTAATACTTGATTAGTATCAGTACATAATATCGCTTGATTAACGGTTTTTTTATCAAGATGAGCAGAAAATTGGCTAATAAAATCATACATATAATTACGTAAATAGAGTGAACGTAAAAAAACGATATACGTTGTATTGTAAGAAAAAATAGCACTGGCATTTAATATAACTAAATCTTGATCTTGTACTTCATTTGTTGCCATTTTAGCAATCACCCCAACGCCAACCCCTAATCTTACATAGGTTTTAATTAAATCAGCATCTGCGGTATTAAATATAACATTAGCCGATTTTCCTGCATTGATAAAGGTTTGTATAATATCGGTGCCATCTTTTGCAGAATCATAACTAATTAACGGGTATTGTGCTAAGTCTTCAATAGAAATAGGAACTTTTTGTGCCAACGGATGGGCTTGCGGTACAATAATAGCTTGGTTCCAATGGTAACAAGGCAAAGCAATCATTTCATCGGTCAAATCGGTTAAATCAGTTAAAACAGCAAAATCTGTTACTCTATTTTTTAAGTTCGTAATGCATTGCGATGAATCACCCTGTTCCATTTTCAGGGCAATCTCAGGATAACTTTGCATAAATTTTTGCAACACTGGTGGTAATGCATAGCGAGCTTGAGTATAGGTTGAAGTAATTGAGAGTGTGCCTAAATTGGGTTTTGTAAACTCTTGAGCAATCACTTTGATATCATAGGTCTTATTTAATATACTGCGCGCGACCTCGATAACTTTTTCACCGATAGGTGTAATTCCCGATAGATGTTTACCTGAACGCTGAAAAATTTGCGCACCTAATTCATCTTCGAGTAGCTTTATCTGTTTACTAATCCCCGGTTGAGAGGTATAGAGCTTTTCAGCCGTCAATGAAACATTGAGCTCATTATTAGCGACTTCAACAATATAACGTAGCTGTTGTAGCTTCATGCCATATTCCTTTCACCGAGTAAAATCATCATTATTTCTTACTTTGTACCCATTTTCCATCAATGTAATTCATGACCCAACCCGTTGATTTACCATTGACTTCAGAAGTAACATATTGCTGTTTATTTTTACGACTAAAACGTACGATAGCATCATTACCATCAGGGTCGTTAGTTGGCGCTTGTGCTAAGTAAATAAACTTAGCCGGTAATCGATCTTTGAATCGTTTTAATTCGGCAACTAATGGCGCTCTTGTCTCTCTTGATTTAGGGAAATTATGAGCAGCTAAAAATATACCTGAAGCACCGTCTCTTAGGACAAAATGAGCATCTGATTTTGTACATTTTAATTCAGGTAAATCGACCGGCTCCTCTTTTGGTGGTGCAACATCACCATTTTTGAGTATTTTACGGGTATTTTTACACTCTGGATTAGTACATCCCATATAGATACCAAATCGCCCTGATTTGAGATGCATTTCACTACCACATTTATCACACTCAATGATCGGACCTTCATAACTTTTAATTTTGAAATTGCCATCTTCAACAATAAAACCATCACAAATTGGGTTATTACCACAGATATGCAATTTATGGCTACTATCGAGTAAATAGCTATCCATTGCTGTATGACATTTAGGACAACGCTTACGCGCTCTTAATGCATCAGTTTCAGCAGCACCAGACTCAGCATCATCACCTTCTAAAATATTAAGTGTTTCATGTTCAGGAATGAGATTGATAGTCTGTTTACAACGCTCTTTCGGTGGTAAGCTATAGCCAGAGCACGCTAAAAAGACTCCCGTGCTAGCCGTTTTGATTCCCATTTCTCGGCTGCAGTTAGGACATTTAATTTCCGGAGTTAATACTAATGGATTGAGTTGCATTCCGCCTTTATTTGGCTCTTTTTCCGCGACTTCAAGATGCGCAGAAAAATCAGAGAAGAAAGAGTTCAAGACTTGTTTCCAATCATTCTTTTTATTAGCCACATCATCTAAAGTATCTTCCATTCGAGCAGTAAAATCATAGCTCATCAAATCGTTAAAATTTTCATTTAAACGATCTGTAACAATTTCACCGATTTTTTCAGCATAGAAACGGCGACTATCCAGACGAACATAACCACGATCTTGTATAGTAGAAATAATAGCAGCATAAGTAGATGGACGCCCGATTCCTCTTTTTTCAAGCTCACGAACAAGTGAGGCTTCATTATAACGTGCTGGTGGTTTAGTAAAATGTTGCGTTGGTTTGAGCTCGAGTAAATGCAGCATATCCTCTAGTTTAACCGCTGGTAACATCTTATCATCGTTATTTTTAGCTAACTGAGGTTGTACTTTGGTCCAACCATCAAAACGTAAGGTTCGTCCTTTTGATTTTAATAAAAAATCACCCGCTTGTGCAGTTACTGTCGTTGAATTATATTCAGCCGCAGTCATCTGACATGAGACAAACTGGCGCCAAATGAGTTGATATAATTTACGCGCATCAGATTCAAGTTCTTTAAGCTGTTCACTTAACAGTGATACGTCAGAAGGACGGATCGCTTCATGAGCCTCTTGTGAATTTTGTTTACTGGCATAAAAATTAGGTTTTTGTGGTAAATATTTTTGACCAAACTCTTTCTCAATATATCCTCTGACCATATTTAGCGCATCTTGGCTTAAGTTGGTAGAGTCCGTTCGCATATAGGTGATATAACCTGCTTCATATAAGCGCTGTGCTAACGTCATTGTCTTTTTAACCCCAAAGCCTAGCCGTGTACTTGCAGCCTGTTGTAGCGTTGAGGTAATAAATGGTGCTGTAGGATTACTCTTGGTTGGCTTTTCTTCGATATTTTTGATTTGATATTGGCATTTATTTAATGCATCTAACGCCATATCAATCGCAATACGATCTTTAGGTTCAAAAGACTTATCTTTAAAATGAGTAACCTGCATTGATAAGGTTTCTTTGCTTGGGGTTTTTAAGTCAGCATAAAGATCCCAAAACTCTTCTGGTATAAAGGAGTGAATTTCTCTTTCACGTTCAACAACCAGCCTTACCGCAACCGATTGAACACGGCCGGCTGAAAGTCCTCTGGCAACCTTTTTCCAAAGTAATGGTGATAGCATAAAGCCAACAACACGATCCATAAAACGACGCGCCTGTTGTGCATTAACACGATCGATATCTAATAAACTTGGTTTTTTAAACGCATTTTGAATTGCCGCTTTAGTGATTTCATTAAAAACCACTCGACGATATTTTTGATCGTCACCACCAATAACTTCTTTTAAATGCCAAGCAATGGCCTCTCCCTCTCTATCCAAGTCGGTTGCTAGATAGATTTGATCGGCATCTTTAGCTAATTTTTTTAATTCCGCAACAACTTTACTCTTACCGGGTAAAATTTCGTAATTAGCTTGCCAATCGTGATAAGGATCAACACCCATACGATCAACAAGAACTTGCTCAGGTGAACGTTTTGTCTTTTTGCTAGTAGTTTTTTTACTCTCTTCCGAGGACTCAGATGTTTTACTACCACTAACTGGCAAATCTCGAATATGACCAATACTCGATTTTACAATATAATCTTTGCCAAGATATTTGTTAATCGTTTTCGCTTTTGCTGGTGACTCGACGATTACAAGGGATTTTCCCATAACTGTTACCTATGTTTTCAAGATGAAATTTTATTAAACTCTAGCGTTATTGCTCTTTCGACGTAAAGAGTAACGACATTAAATCATTTTTAATCGTTGAAACTTTATCTGCATACTGCTCTTTTTGTTCAGCGTCTTCAATAAGCTGAATAACTACTTCCGATAAAGTGACATTACGTCGTTTGGCTAAGTTAGCTAAACGTTGCCAAACCAGAAATTCAAGATCTATGGATTTTTTACGCGTATTTTGATGCTCAGCATTAAAATGTCGCTTGCGCCGCGCCCGAATGGTCTGTTTCATTCGATTATCCAATTCAGGATTGAGATGTAATTGAATCCAATCGTCCACTTTAGTCGGATTATTCTCTAAAGACAACAATTGTTGTATGGCATTTTGTGCTGCGCTTTTCTCAATATGACAAGTAATTGCTTCACCTTCTTGATGTTTTTTAACTAAATACTTCCATTTCCAACCACATTCAAGATTTTCTAATTGCTGATATTTCATACCATTCTCTGAGTGACGCTGTAACTTTAGTCATATATTTATCACTGTTTAATGGTAAATTCAACTTATTTATTACTCAAAGATATAAAACTAAATCGTTTTTTGATTACTAACAGCATGAAATTATCATTAATTAAACGCTAATAAATGATAAAGGGACTTTACTAAAGTCCCTTTATTTTGGTGCTACTTAACGTTCCTTATCTCTTGTAGACGACGTTTTTCTCGTTGTCTCATCAAAATCCAAGAGATGAATCCGATAATACCTACAATAACTAGAATAATCGTAGCTAAAGCATTGATATCAGGGCTAACCCCTAAACGGACTTTAGAGAAGATTAACATTGGCAATGTTGTTGATCCAGGTCCAGCAACAAAACTTGCAATAACCAGATCATCTAACGATAGCGTAAAGGCTAATAACCAACCAGAGACTAAAGATGGAGCAATCATCGGTAAAGTAATGATAAAAAATACTTTTAATGGATTAGCGCCCAAGTCCATTGCCGCTTCTTCGATAGATTTATCGAGTTCCCTTAATCTTGCACTCACAACGACTGTAACATAAGCGGTACAGAAAGTGACGTGAGCAAGCCAAATGGTGATTGCACCACGATCTTGTGGCCAACCAATCAATTGCCCCATTGCAACAAAGAGCAATAATAAGGCTAAACCAGTAATAACATCAGGCATAACTAATGGCGCTGTTGTCATAAAAGAGAATAAGTTTGAGCCCTTAAAACGTTTAAAACGAACAATAACATAAGACGCTAATGTTCCCAAAATTATTGCACAAGTTGCCGATGCTGCTGCGATCGTTAAGCTGAGCATAACTGCTTTTAATAACGCAGTATTTTGTACTAGTTCCCCATACCATTTAGTAGAAAAACCAGCCCATACCGTCACGAGTCTTGAACTATTAAATGAATAAATAATCAACATAAGCATCGGTATATATAAAAATGCAAAGCTAATCAATAAAATAAATTGCTTAAGACTTTTTAAACATAACGCTAATGAGATAATCACAGTCACTATTAGCGTAAAAATCAAAATACCTAAATAGAAAGAACCGTGCTCGATTGGGCTTAATATAATATCAAACCCTGTTGATGATATCAAAACGGTCAGAATGAATGAACCAATTAACGTTCCAATAAAAACAGCTAATAGCGAACGTAACATAATAGGTAAATTTGTCATGGATTATTTACCCTCCATTTGACTATTTTGGAATTTGTTAAAGTAAAATATTGGCACAATCAATATTAACAACATGACTGATGCTACAGCAGATGCGGCTGGCCAATCACGGTTATTAAAGAACTCGAGCCATAGCTGTTTACCAATCATTAAGGTATCAGAACCACCCAATAACTCAGGGATCACATACTCACCTACAGCAGGAATAAAGACTAACATTCCACCTGCGATAATACCGCTTTTCGTTAATGGCACAATAATTGAGAAAAACGTTTTTAATGGCTTACAACCTAAATCAAGAGCAGCCTCAACCAGCGTTGAATCTATTTTGCTTAATGATGTATAAATTGGTAACACAACAAATGGTAAATAAGAATAAACAATACCAATATAAACCGCTAAGTTAGTATTTAAAATAATTAATGGATCATCAATTATGCCTAACCACATTAGGAAATTATTAAGTAAACCATTATTTTTAAGAATCCCCATCCACGCATAAACACGAATCAAAAATGATGTCCATGATGGTAAAATAACTAATAATAGTAAAATATTTCGTGTTGATGGCTTACATTGTGTGATAGCCCAAGCTAATGGGTAACCAATCAAAATACATAAAAATGTCGAAATACAGGCAATTTTTAATGATTGTAAATACGCATCAACATAGATAGTATCATCAATTAAATTCAGATAATTGCCTAAATTTAATGTGATATTAAATAAGCCATCATCATAACTAATTAGATCCGTATAAGGCGGAATAGCCCTAATCATTTCAGCAAAACTGATCTTAAAGACAATCAAAAATGGTAATAAAAATAACAGTAGCATCCATAAATATGGAATACACGTCACAAATAACCGTCCATAAGAGGTCATAAGATCAGAATCGTCATGTAAACGATTGATCTGTTTAATTGCATAATAGATAGCAAGACAGCCAATAGGAATCAACGTCGGTAGAAAGACGATAAAACCGATAATAATGACCCAATAAGATAGCCTTGTCGCCTTATATTTAGTTAAAAATAACCCAACTAATGAAATCAGTAATCCAAAGACCATCGTGGAGAATAATAAATCCACCGTCGCATATTCGAACGTACCATTGCGAGTGAAGCTAATATAAGCACACAATAGAATGAATATATTAAAAAAAATACAAGATCCAATGACTCTCATTGAGATCCTCCTATTATCAAAAGGAAAAACACACTATTCCGTTAATACAACACAACTATCAACATCCCAACTAAGGTACATATCATCACCCCAAGTCGGCATCCCTTTTCGATAACGGTCTTCATTTTGTAACTGTGCAATAATAATTTGGCCACTATGCAAACGAACATGATAAATAGATAAATCACCTAAGTACGCGATATCAGCGACTTCACCGATAGCAAAATTATAGCCATCTTCAGGTATCTCTTCACATAATCGAATTTTTTCTGGACGCAACGCAACCATTAGCGGAACACCTTCCACAGCAGGTGAATCATAATCGACTTTTAGTGGATGCTTTAAGGTCGGACAGTTAATGACTAAGCCATCTTCCAATGTCTCTTGCAACATACCTTGGAAAATATTAACAGAACCGATAAATTCAGCGCTATAACGGCTATTTGGATGCTCATATAGCTCTTCAGGCTCACCAATTTGTACAAATTGTCCTTTATTCATGATGGCAATTCGTCCAGCCATAGTCATCGCTTCTTCCTGATCATGGGTTACCATTACACAAGTAGCTCCAACTTGTTCTAAAATAGAAACGACTTCTAATTGCATGCGATCACGTAACTGTTTATCAAGCGCACCCATTGGTTCATCTAGCAAAAGAAGTTTTGGTCTTTTTGCTAAGCTACGCGCTAATGCAACACGCTGACGTTGACCACCCGACAATTGATGTGGCTTTCTTTTACCATATTGTTCCATATGAACTAATGCTAACATTTCTCTTACGCGCTGAGCGATCTCACTAGCTGGTAAGTTATCCTGTTTCAGACCAAAGGCAATATTTTGTTCAACAGTCATATGCGGAAATAGTGCATAAGATTGGAACATCATATTAATTGGTCTTTTATAAGGAGGTACAGTGGAAAGATCTTTACCATCCAATATAATACGTCCTGATGTTGGTTGTTCAAAACCAGCTAACATACGTAATAATGTGGACTTACCACTCCCCGAAGCACCTAATAAAGCAAAAATTTCACCTTCATAAATTGTAAGATTAATATCATCAACCGCATAATAATCATCGTTAAATATTTTAGTGAGATTTTTAATCTCCAATAATGGAGTAATCATCTTCTTTTTAGGCTGAACCTGAACTGTTGAGGTATTGTTCATTAACCTTTTTCCTTATAACAACAAGCCAAAAAAAACTAGACGGTAAGATTATAAAAATCTACCGTCTATATATTGTCAGACAAATAGGTTTATCTATTTACCTGTTTTGAATTTCGTCCAAGTACGTGTAATTGTACGCTCAAGTCTAGGGTCTTGAACTTTTAACGTAAATAATTTTTCCATTGTTGCATCGCTTGGATACACAGCTAGATCATTACGTACTTCAGGATTAACAAATCCATCATTTGCAGCTTTATTTGCACTAGCAAATTTTACGTCATTTGTAACTTCAGCTGCAACTTCTGGTCGTAAAATGAAGTTGATAAATTCAAGTGCTTCATCAACATTTTTTGAATCTTTTGGTATTGCAAAAGTATCAAAAAAGACTAAAGCCCCTTCTTTAGGGATAGAATAACCAATGTGTACCCCATTACCTGATTCATTTGCACGATCACGAGCTTGTAAAATATCCCCAGACCAGCCTAAAACGACACAAATATCACCATTCGCTAAATCATTAATATATTGTGATGAGTGGAAATAGCGAATATTTGGTCTTACTTCTGATAATAACTCGTAAGCTGGACCAGTATAGTCTGATGCTTTAGTACTATTCGGGTCTTTACCTAAATACTGTAATGCACTAGCAAAAATTTCAGTCGGCGCATCTAAAAATGCCACACCACAATCTTTGAGTTTTTCCATGTTTTCAGGTTTAAATACTAGTTCCCAACTATCAACTGGTGCGTCAGGACCAAGTCGTTCTCTAACTTTATCAATGTTATAACCGATACCTGTTGTCATCCAAACATAAGGGATAGCATATTTATTATCAGGATCATGCGTTGCCATAAGTTTCATTAAATTAGGGTCAAGATTATCCCAATTCGTCAATTTACTTTTATCTAAAGGTAAATAGATATCCGATTGGATTTGTCTTGCTAAGAAACTATCTGATGGCGATACAACATCAAAACCAGAATAGCCAGCCATGAGTTTTCCTTCTAACACTTCATTAGAATCAAAAACATCATAATTAACTTTAATATTAGTCGCTTTTTCAAATTCTGAAACTGTTGTTGATCCTATTTGACCAGCCCAGTTATATACATTTACATTTCGATCATTAGCAATAGCAGTTTGTGATAACACAACAGATGCGCCTACAACAATGGAAAGTAATTTAATTGAAGATTTGTTTTTTGATTGATTACGTTGAGTAAACATGTGCACCACTCCCTATTGGGTAATAACATGTTAAACACAATGTCTATTGTGGTGATAACGATATATAACCAAACAACAGACACCCAAATTTTGCCTGACACCAGACGAAACCGAGGTAATTGGGTAGATCTAAATAAGATGTATTTAAATGCTACTTTTCTATTACGGTGGCATAACATACTATATTTTTAAGATATGTCCATAGATTAATATATATTATTATCAATTATTTGGCCAAGTGACTATTATTTAACCATAGCTAACTGATAGAGATCAAACCTATGAATATAAAACCTAATTAAACAATAAATTAGCATTAATTACGAGAACACTAATCAACAGCTCTTTTAATGAAATGCTTGAGGCATATGTAAATACGAGCCTTCAGACGTACATTGTTTACTATTAAGTAGTTCCCCATTATAGAGCTCACTAATAATTTGTAAAGACTCTTCTTCAATGCTAGCCAATGTCATGCTGAACTGATTAAAAGTGACTCTCTCAGCAAAATGCATTGAATAGGAAAAAACAATTTTAGGAGGATTGGTATCATTTACATCTAAATAAACTTTAGAAAAAAAGATACTTTGATTAATTTGGCTAAGTTCACTAAGTAATGCCACAATAGCCGACTGCTTAATTTCAGCACTAATAGATATCACTAAAATATCATCAATGAGTTCAATTTTAGCATCATCAACCCCTTCAATTTTTTGCAAATAAGAGAGGTGAAGCGCACTGCATTGTTCACATTGATAAAAATCGACATCAAGACGGTTAAGCCATTGGGCTATAGTTGACATTTCAGATATTGATAACCCAGAAGATAGTTCGGAAATTGGTTTCATAAAAATAATAATAGCAAAGTTTGTAGTTATACTAATAAAAGTACTCTAATAAAGCAATATTATTCATTTTATATTCAAAATCAGTAAATAGATATAATGCTATAAAGTTAAAAATAGTGATCTATTTTTAATAGATAAACTTTTTAATAATGATCGTAATTTATCATTAATAGCTATTTCCTATTTAAAGAAGCTGAATTACTACTTCACTTTTTTAAAAAGTGAAGTATAGTAGTGACGATATTTAAAATAAAGAGGTGTTTAATGTACGCAGTTATTTTTGGGCGACCTGGCTGTCCATATTGTGTTAGAGCAAAAGAGCTAGCTGATAAATTATCGGAAGAGAGAGATGATTTCTCATATCGTTATGTCGATATCCATGCAGAAGGCATTACTAAAGAAGATTTATCTAAAAGTGTAGGAAAACCAGTTGAAACGGTTCCTCAAATCTTCATTGATGAAAAACCAATTGGTGGCTGTACCGACTTTGAAGCATACGCAAAAGAGCATTTAGGTCTGTTTAAAAATCAAGAGTAAAGACTTCTGATTCAGAAAAAAAGAGAATATTTATTCTCTTTTTTTATTTACGCCCAGGTAACTTTTTCCAAGTCACTTCATTTCTTAAATAAGTTGCTTCAACATTTTCAACTAACGTGATTTCACCTTGTTGATATTTTTTTTCAGCAATCATCACCATATCTTGACCATGAGGTAACTGTAATTGCCCATCTTGTAAATTATCGAGCATATTAGGATAGGCTTGCCAACCGGTCCCTGCGTAATAAGTGTTTCGTTTATCAAGCATTATGCTAGATAAATAGTCTGCAACTAATTCTGGCTTTATTACACACTCATCAAGCATAAGCTGACAATCACCATTACCAACACAGTGATAAGCACCTAAATAAACTTCACCCATTCTTGCATCGATAGTACTAATCACTTTAGTTGCCTGATGTTGTCGATAAACACCTTGTGCTAATGTGGCAAGAGTAGAAACTCCAATCAATGGTCTATCGATGCCGAAAGCTAATCCTTGTGCAATACCAATACCAATTCTTACGCCAGTAAAACTTCCTGGACCTTTAGAAAAGGCAATTGCGTCAATCGTAGATAAACTACAATCTGATTGTTGTAATAAACGATCAACCATAGGGAGAATTAATTTGGTATGATCTCGCTGTGATAGTACAAAATCATGGGTGACTTCGTTATTAATAAGCAAACCAACAGAACAAGCTTCTGTTGATGTATCAATCGATAAAATAGTACTCATTGCCGGTCTCTTAACTTAGATAAATAGGTTCATAAAAAAATGTTAGTCTATTTTTGACTCAAAAGAAAATCAGTCACTTTACCAATATCACGCGTACGTGGGGATGGTGGAAGACTACTAGTAAATATAGCACCATACTGGCGCATAACCAATCGATTATCACAAATGATAATTGCACCGCGATCATCATTATGACGGATTAATCGACCGACTCCCTGTTTTAAGGTAATTACAGCCTCAGGAATCTGGATATCATTAAACGGTTCACCGCCTTGCAGTAAACAGTCTTCAATGCGCGCTTTCATTAACGGATCATCTGGTGATGTAAACGGTAGCTTATCAATAATCACACAAGATAAAATATCGCCACGAACATCAATACCTTCCCAAAAGCTACTTGTCGCAATTAATAAAGCATTACCTTCATCAATAAACTGTGTTAATAGCTCACCTTTGCTAGTTTCACCCTGAACTAAAACGGGTAATAATGTGCGTTCTTTAAATAGCTTGGCTAATTCATTCATCATCATATATGAGGTACAAAGGAAAAAACAGCGACCTTTATTCGCCTCAATCACCGGCAATAAGATATCAACTAACTTTTCAGCAGAGTTTGCCTCATTAGGTGAAGGAATATACCGCGGTACACAAAAAATTGTCTGATGTTGATAATCAAATGGGCTATCTAATATCAAAGAAGTCGCATCAGTTAAGCCTAATCTACGCGTAAAGTAATCAAGATTATTATTAACAGACAACGTTGCTGATGTAAAAATCCAAGCTCCCTTCCGCTCTTCCATTAATTCAGTAAATTTGTCAGCAATTGATAATGGTGTCAATGCTAAATTAAAGTGATTCCCGATACACTCATACCAATAACTAAAGCCAGTTACCGTATGATTTAATAAGCGTAATAATAATGCCTGATATTGGTTTACTCTTTCCAAACAATTATCGAGTGTAGAGGAGCGCCCAGTTGCTAATTCGAGAACTTCCTGACAAAACTTTAGGGACTCCTGCAAGTAACCTATCTCTGATTGAACTAATGAGTGCCTTAACAGATCTCGCATATTGCCTTTAATACTGACATTACCAATTACAATCCGCAAATCTTGTGTACATTTTTGTAATTTATCAGCACATTTTTGCAACTGCACAATATCTCGAACCTCAGTACGATAACAAAGTAATATCTCTTTTGCTAAATCAAAAAGTTGCTTACTGGATAACTGTTGCCCAAAATATTGACAAGCCAAATCGGGTAATTGATGAGCCTCATCAAAGACCAGTACATCAGCTTTAGGAATTAATTCACCAAACCCGGTATCTTTAACCACAACGTCAGCTAAAAAGAGATGGTGATTGACAACAACAACATCAGCATTTAATGCTTTGCGCCTTGCTTTTACAACATAACAATCATCATATTGCGGACATTCACTACCTAAACAGTTATCATTAGTACTAGTTAACATAGACCAAATCGGATTATTCTCGGTGACAGTTGTACATTTACTGATATCCCCATCTCGAGTTTTGGTTGTCCATTGACGTACTCGTACCAAATCAGTTTGTACTGTTTTTGCTAACTCTCCGGCGGCTGAATGATGATGAATTAGCTTTTCTAGACATAGATAATTACTACGGCCTTTTAGTAACGCTATTTTTCCCGAGAATTCTAACGCTTTTTTGATGATAGGCAGATCTTTACTGTACAGTTGATCTTGTAGATTTTTAGAACCAGTGGAAATAATGACTTTTTTTTCACTACGTAATGCGGGAACTAAATAAGCAAATGTCTTACCTGTACCTGTTCCAGCTTCAATCACTAATGGACTCGCCTTCTCAATCGCATCACTAATTTTTGCTGCCATCTTCTGTTGAGCTTGTCTAGGCGTAAAGTCTTTTATTGCCTGTGCAAGCAAACCATCTGGAGCAAAATCATCAATCACAACAACACCAATATTTTTTAATTAATTGGCGCTATTATGCCTGAATGTTGGGGAAATGGGAAATGAGAGTCGAAAATTATCAGTTAACATCTAGATTATCACTTTAGCAAGCCGTTTTGATATTATTGTCGCCTATTCTTAATCCAAAATATAAATTTCTGTAAAAATAATTCGAAAAACCAGCTATCTCCATTTGTTTAGCTGTTTGATCAATATCATACTTAACTCTTTTTAAATAAATACTTTCACCATCAAATAAAGCATAAGCAGCGTTAGGATTACCATCTCTAGGTTGTCCTACCGATCCAGGATTACAGTATAATTTATTTTGTAAAAACAAAATCTTTTGAATATGAGTATGACCAGAAAAGAAAAATCTCTGAGGGTACTCCATAAAGTAATTTTCATTGATCTCAGCTAAATACTCATCCAAAAAATTACTCCACCCACCATGCACACAAGAAATAGTTTCTGTGTCATATTTTAATAACGATTGCTTTAACCATCCAATATTCTCTGGTTTCAAAATTTTCCGCTGATAATCCAAACAAGCATTAGCTGAATTTGATCTAGAACACTTTGTATTAGTAATGATATAGTTATCATGGTTACCTAAAATATTTATTACTTTTTTAGATATTAACGCTTCTATACATTGGTTTGGCTCAGCATAATATCCACAAACATCACCTAATGAAATAATTTGTTTGACATTATAGTTATCTAAATCATCAAAAACAGCTGACAATGCTGGATAATTACCATGTATATCTGAGATAAATGCTAGCATATCATATCCTTAATATAGCGAATGGCTTTTCCTTTAATTACTTCAACATTATATGGTTCATTATGATAAAGATAGTATTCTATACACATACGAGCCTCATTATACCCAAAGGCTTCTCGAATAGAGGTTGAAGAAGATATTCGTGGATTAATCTCTAGTAATAGGTATTGTCCATCATGTTTTCTAAATTGAAAATTAGTAGGGCCCGATGGCTTAAATAATCGTGTTAACTTAGTTATTTCGATTAATAAGTCGTTATCAAATATAACTTCAGCTTTAGCCGTTGCCCCTTCACCACTAAGCTTTCTTTTAAATATTATACTATTCTTATATTGCCCATTCCCCAATCCAAAAATACTGGCCGTATATTCATGATCGTTATCACCAACTATTTGCTGAACCATAAAGTTATCGCCAATTTTCTTGCGCCAGTAACAAAGATCTTCTTCATTTTCAATTTTTACTATTCCTTTCGAAGCATAGGATCTGCGTGGTTTTAAAAGAAAGGGAGAACCTAATTGTTTGACAAATAGCTCATAGTTACCATCGATATATGAAGGTATCGCGTTAATATTGTTCTTCATTAACGCCAGGTACGTTAAATATTTATCTTGAGTAATATGATGAATATCTTTATTAGGAAGAACAAACTTCACTGCATGTTCTGCAAATAATGGTTGAATGGCTAACATTCTACTAATATCTTGTTCTATACATGGAATCACTAAATCAATTTCATATTGTTTTATCACCTCTTGCAAAAACTGAGGGTACTCTTCAGAAGATGCAGGCTTTGCCTGTACAAATTGATCACACCAGTATTGTCCTACCGCATCTGAATAGATATCCATACCTACAATTAAAATATGTTTATCATAGTTTCGAATAGAATTGATGACGCCATAGCCAATAATAGCCCCGACACCTGTAACTAAAACTCTCATTCTTTTCCTCTTATAATATATTTGATACCATCCGATAACTGAATTCTATCATTATAATCTATGACTAAGTCTATTAAGTTTTCCTTAGGGATATAGACACTTTTTATATTGGTTTGATCCTTATCAAACGTTATATTATGCTTAAGATTCAATTCATTAAAGATCATAGCTGCAATCTCTGAAACTGAATATGATTTATCACCTAAGGCATTATAAGTACCAGTGACCGTCGATGTTATGAGTCTTTTTAAAATATTAATAACATCATTAATATGTATAAAATTACGGCTAACATCCTTACTTCCCCACAGCACAAATTTTTTTTCTTTTTGTATCTGCTTTATCATATTATATAAAAATGGTTGATGCTTACTACAGTAACCTTTAGTATCATAAATTTGAGTAAATCTAATAGCAATAAACTCGATATTATGTAACTTAGATAAAAACTTAAAATTTTCTTCGCCATGCTTTTTTGATAGACCATATGACCCAAAATACTCATTTTCAATATGCTCCAAACAAAATATAGATGATAAATGAATTAATCGCTTTACTTTTAATTCTCTTATTAACCTCATAATAGTAAACGAACTCAGGCTATTAATTTTTTCATTAATATAAGCCCCCTCATCATTATCAGGACTAAAAGAGGCTATAAAATTAATTGCAATATCAGCATAATGTGCATTTTTTATATGATATGTTTCTGCTTCTAGATCTATTTGTATATCCGATTCATGACTAGAACTGACCCGAATGAATTCATATTGTTCACCAAGGCAGCTCGATAAACTTTGAGCTACAATAGAATTTGAGCCAATTAATAAAACTTTTAGCATGACTATTTAACCATTTTCATATAGTTTGCCGCATCAGGGCCACAATTAAAAATGAGATCTAAGATAGTAACGTTATGATCAAATGGAGGATAAAGTTGATTGTATTCAGGATATCCAGAATAATCCATCCATGATAATGTAATATTTTCTTGAGCAAACAAATCAGCATCAATATAATCTCTGGCTGCCGGGCCAGAAATGTATTCAGTGCCATTAGCTTGTTTTACTAAATCCACAAGTCTTTCTGTTTTTCCTGATATTAGCTGATAATCAGTTGATAGAGATAATTTAGTTGTAATGCCTAAAATTTCATTAATTGCTTTAATAAATTTATAATTAACCTCACAAAGATATTTTTCTTCTTTATTTAAAAATAAATCTTCAAATAGTAATTTATAATCACCAAAATACTGAGATTTTTTATAATATTGCTTTATGATGTTCCAATGTTTTAAATTCCAACTATTATCACTTATTATTGTATCTTTAATCTGTTGATTACTATTTTGAAAACCCTTACTGTACACAGGAATTGTTAACCAACGACTCCCTTCATTTACTTTTATTTTATTTCTGTTACGCCAGTCGTTTTTAGTATATTGCATTTCGTCATAAAATATAAATTCATCAACCATCGCAATTAGATCAAAATAGCCTTTCCAAGGAATATAATTTGATTGCAGTATTGCTATTTTTTTCATAAAACTCGCCCCATAACCTATTTATTTTTAAATAATATATTTCAATTTTGATTAAAAATTCATCATATCAAATATTTTTTGTACCGACCTTTTGCCTTCAAATGTTTCTAAAAAATATTGATAATTCGCCGCTGTGATCAATTCACGTTCTTTCTCATTATGTAACAAATAACTAATCGCTTTCTCCATCTCATTTACGTCTTCAAACATATATTCATAATCTGGTGGAAGATACTCATGAAATGAGAACTCAGGACGGTTTTTATTAATCTTAATCACATTAGGAACTTTCAAACTCATTAAATCAACATGAGTTAATGCCGAGGATACAGGAAAACTATCAATAAAAAGATCACAGCATCTAAATAACAGCTTATACTCAGTTGTAAAGGGTAAAAATACTATTTTTTTTAATAACTCTGAATTATCGAATATTCTATTTAAAATCGCTTGCTGCGCTTCATTAAATTGACTAATCACGACATGGTATAGATTGTCTTCTTTAATCAACAACCTTTTTATTAGTTGAAAATAAGGGGATTCATTACCATCAAATAGCTTATATGAAGCACACCCAGTCATAGTACACATAGCGGTATTAGGGATTCCGATTTTTTTTCGCGTCTCTCTTATTAGCTTACTATTAAATATCGGTATATTTTCCTCTTTTAAATAAGGAAGACCAATAATTTTTGTGTTGCTATATCCTCTAAGTTCTTTAGTCATTTGTTCTGTTGTGGCAGTACCTTCAAAAATTAAATCAGCAAATGCCATCCCTAAAGTAGGATAATGCGATGCATGATTCCAAAATAGTACCCTAATATCTGTATACTTTTTTATCATAGCAAGCAAAGCTACGCCAAAAATATCATCCATGTGCAAGAAAGAAATAATAAACATGGGTTTTTGGCTTATAATTTTATTATATGTACTTATTAACTTTTTAATAGCCGATTTGTCACAACTAATTGATTGTTCAATTCCACTAATTTTTATATATTTTGATATTTCTGCTAGTTTTATAGGTGCAGAATCTAAGGAATAATTCATTTTTGTTAGAAACAGAGCAGTTTTATAAGATTCAGGAACTGCTGCAACTAAATTTTTTATGCATTCAGTATGCCCACCTGAATCGTATAACTCTGTCGCTATTAGTAAAACTTTTTGGTTATCTAATTGATTCTTATTTATGGGCAAAACAACATATTTATCGATAAAAGATTGAACCGCTATATCAAAAGATTTTGTATCAAAAACAGTATTTTTTTTATACTCTGAGTAAATTGAGTAAAATTTACTTTTTGTATAAAAAATAGGAAGATATAAGAAATAATAAATAATTAAACCTTCCTTAAGTTTTTTTCTTAAAATTTTGATACCCAATATTTTTAATTGATTTTCCTTATAAGTAATCACTTTCATTGTGCAGCCAAAAATTTTGCAGCATAAGATATAACCATTTCACACATTTGTTCAGTCATACCATGAAATAAAGGTAATCTAACTAATGTGTCACTAATATGGTTTGTATGCTCCATGTTACCAATCGATCGACCTAATTTTTTACCAGCAGGTGATGAATGCAGAGGAATATAATGAAATACGCAGGTAATGCCATGTTCTTTCATATAAGAAATAAAATTTGCTCGAGTCTCTATATTATTGAATCTTAAATAATACATATGTGCATTATGTTGGCAATAATTGGGAATGAATGGCCTTTTAATAATACCTTTGCTTTCAAAAGTTTCAAAAGAACAATGATAACGATTCCAAATAAGCATTCGCTTATTATTTATTGCATCGACTTGCTGCAATTGAGGGTATAAATACGCAGCAATCAGATCGCTTGGCAAATATGATGAACCAAGTTCAACCCAAGTGTATTTATCAACTTGCCCCCTGAAAAATTTACTACGATTTGTTCCCTTTTCCCTAATAATTTCAGCAGCCTCAATATGTTCAGATCGATTAATGATTAATGCACCACCTTCTCCACTAGAAATATTCTTTGTTTCATGAAAAGAAAAACAACCAAGATCAGCAATTGCCCCACATTTTTTTCCTTTATAAGCGCTTCCTACTGCCTGAGCAGCATCTTCGACAACAGGAATAGAATATCTTGCTGCAATATCTAAAATTGCATCCATATTACAAGCCACTCCAGCATAGTGGACTGGTACAATTGCTTTAGTTTTATTTGTAATCGCAGCTTCAAGATAAGTCTCATCGAAATTAAGAGTATCTTCTTTAATATCAATAAAGACAAGTTTTGCACCTCTTAACGCAAAAGCACTTGCAGTAGTTACAAAAGTATAAGATGGGCAAATAACTTCATCTCCTGGTTTGATCTTCAGTAATAAAGCAGCCATTTCTAATGCAGCAGTACCAGAATGAACCAGAAGAGATTTTGGTGAATTTGTATAAGACTCTAATAAATTATTACATTTTTTAGTATAAATACCATCGCCACTGATATGCTTACTGTTAATCGCATCTTCGATAAATCCAAATTCAGTGCCTAAAAAAGGGGCTTCATTAAAATTAATCATATTTTACATACCTTGTTAAAATAATTATTCATTATTATATTATCAATATTTTTATCTCATCTTAGCACAAAAATACTGTAGATAGCTCCAGAATCCTTGTAGACATTTTCTTTGGTGAATTTGATGTTTAGCTTGATAACGCAATAAACTCGTTGAATGTGCTTTTAGCAATGAATCACGTTTCCATGGGGAGTTATTCTTAGCTACCAGAAAATATTCAGAAATAGGGTATTGTGCCCATATATGCCAAGGTTTTGTCGGACCAATATAATGAATAAATACAGTTTTATCGAGAATATGATGGGGATAGATGCTATTTTTTTCACATTGCAATTCAAAATTAATGCTTGTTTGAGTATTATAATCACCTTCAAGAAAAATAATCTCTTTACATAAAAGGATATTCAATACATCTTGGTCAGGAAATTTAAGTTTTTTTTGTACCTCAGGATCTAAAAGCATTTTCATTGATTCTTCAGTAATGTTACGTTCCGTCCAGTTTTTTAAATTTACTAACATTACGCCAGAATTGAAATACCCATTTGATATCTCAGGAACACCGAAAATATTAGCTCTTTCATTCCAAAAATGACTATCACCATCTTTCACAACCGCAGCAAAGCGATTATCTAAATTGAGGTTTACAAGTTTTTGTATCGAATTCTTACAAATAATATCAGCATCTAAATAAAGCATTCGCTCTTGATGAGTCCCAATAATATCACATGCAATAAAACGAAAATACATAGCATATGACCAATTTTTAGTACTAGGTAAGATTTTTAATTCATCACAAGCAACTAAATATACAAAGATTTCACAATTATATTGCGAGGATAATTGTTCAATTTTAGTTTTATAATCTTCATCAATATAGTCAGTGAAAATATGAAAACAAAAACTAATATCCGAATTATTCATGAGTAACGAGGTCATGGAGATCATGCTACCAAATAGAAAATTTTGATCCACCCCATAGGCAACGTTAAATACACTTTGTCTGTTATTTACACCTACATGATAAGTATCTTTTATCACTTTTTTCTGTTCAAAAAACATTTAACGATTCCATAACCAAAATTATCCTCTATTTTATAACTTTTTTTTTAAAAAATATAACATTAATCATGTATAATCCAAAACTAATCTCATCTTATTGGATTGGCTATGACAATTTATTTTGCTGAATGGAACGCTGAATATGAAAAGCTAATGTTTAGCTTACTTAAATCAAAAAATAAATATAATATTATTGTTTTAAATAAAGTGATGAAGCATTTTAGGCGCCATAACTTAAAATTAAAACAAAAAAATATCAGTAATAAGTGGTTTGTAAAAATTCACCAATTCTTTAAATTAAGAAATATAAAACCAGATGATATAATCGTTTGCAATGGGTTTAGTATTTCAGGGTTTATTGACTTAGTCAAAGATCTTAATTGTAAAAAAATACTTATTCTTAGAGATACTATTGATGTTGTGGAAGATAGTATGAAAAATAAGAAACACTGGTTAGATAAAGACAAATCGTATATTGATGAAATTATACCCTATTTTAATAAGGTATATAGTTTTGATTTGGATGACTGTCAAAAGTATAATTTTCTATATTTGGAACAATTTTTACCTTTTACTTATTCAGACATTCAGAAAATAAGAGATGAATTTTCACAAAAAGTCAGAACATCATTGACCTGCTTCTTTGTGGGCGAGTTTTGGCCAAACAGAGAATCGATTATCAATCAACTAACACCAGTTTTACATGCAAATAATTGTCAAACCGATTTTTATTTAGTCCACTATAATAAGCAACAAGATAATTACCCATCAGAACATAATAATTACCAACAAACGCCATTAACCTATCAAGAAAATATTCAGAAATCGATGGATGCTGATATTATCTTGGAGATAAACCACACTGGACAATCAGGCTTATCTTTACGGACAATAGAGGCAATTCTACTTAATAAAAAACTCATTACAACAAATAAAGCTGTTAAAAATTACGAATTTTATACCCCAGAACAAATTTTTATTTTAGAAAACAACTATCATGAGCTTCCTGCATTTCTTATGACTCAGTTTGAACCAATTAATATAGAAAAATTATATAAATATACCTCTGATGGTATGATAAATAATATCATTAATGGATATAAGATAGAAAATTTACTATAAAAAATTTAGGACAATTTTTTCTATACATTTTTTAGAAGAACAAACTAATTTTAATCTATAATATTTTTTACTTAATTTTGCTATAATTTGACGTAGATTCTTAGCTCTTTTAATTAAAATCAAATACTCTTTTTACTATTCATAAAAGAAAAAACATAAAGTGACTACTTATTTTTCTATTTAATAAAAATAAGTAGTTACAATAAAATAATTCATTCTAATTCAAATCACTTTAATCAACCAAATTTAAAATTTGTTGAATATGATTTTTTATAGATACGTCATAATGAATATATTGAACTAAATCAGTATATTCTTTCCTATCAAATCGTATAATATTTTCAATCGCTAACATTAAGCTAGTGTAATCTTGAGGAATAAAAGTCTGTTTAGCAGGAGCATCAATCACCTCACATGATCCAATATTATTGGCAAATACAATAGGTGTTCCACATAATACAGATTCAATACCAACTAGACCAAAAGGTTCATATGTAGAGGCCAGTATTGTCGCATCAACAGCTTGATAAAGCTTTTCTATCTTATTTGACCATGGTAATGTTTTAATATTCCGTCCCGAAACTGGTTTGCCTAAAATCACTAATTCAATGGGTAAATCTGTTTCAGTAAAAAATTTATACAAAAAAGGTAATCCTTTTCTCTCATGGCTTCCTGAAGGAAATAAAAAATAATATTTATCGTCTTTAAACCCAAATTCTTCACGAAGTTGATTACGTTCTTTATAATTAATTGTTCTGAATTTGATATTATCAGAAGGTGGATAAATTAATTTAATTTTAGATTCATCGACATGATAAAATTGAATTAATTCATCTTTCATCAATTGTGAATGAGCAACAATATATTTTGCATTTTTACATTGTTCTTTTTCTAATCTAATTTGTAGTTTATCCGATATTTTGGTTTTTTTATTCATCGCTTTAATAAAACCAATGTGTGTACCACCACAGATCATAATATCGGGAGAACTTATTCGACTACAGCCAATCAATAAATCTATTTTATTGGATTTTCTATACTGATTAATTCGCCATGAAAAAAATAGATCACGTAACTTACCCGGAATAAACTTAACATTAATTTTTTTAATATTAAACTCAGCCAAATGCGGTAAGTTATTATCAACTTGTCGTGTAATCACCGTGGGAGGAAAGCCTAAATCATAAAAACCATAAATTAATTCATATGCATAACGTTCCATACCTCCGCTAACACCAAACTTACTACAAGAAATAACAACTTTCACAAACAAACCTCACATTAAGACTTTTTATAATTTATTGTTACTTCCCAATCCCATATTCTCGCAATTTATTCGCAATTGCAGTATGAGAGATCCCCAATCGTTTTGATAATTTTCGTGAGCTTGGGTAAGTTTGGTAAAGATGATTTAAGATCGATTTTTCAAACTGCTTAGTCATATCATCTAATGTTTTACCTTCCATATCATCACTCAACATATAGGAAGATGCCACTTGAGTAGATGGTAACTGAATATCTTTTGCAGTCAGTTCATTGCCATTTAGTTGAGCTAGCGCAGAATATAAAATATTTTTTAGTTCTCGCACATTACCCGGCCAATCATAATTGAGTAATAGTAACTGTGCATCTAACATTAATATAGGCGCAATAATACCCTGTTTATCTGCAAACTCATTGATAAAATAGTTTGCTAAATCAATGATATCTTCTTTACGCTCATTCAATAGTGGCATATGAAGCGGTAAAACATTAAGACGATAGTAAAGATCTTCTCTAAATTTACCTTGTTTCACTAAAGAAAATAGATCGGCTTTAGTTGCACAAATCACTCTAACATCGACACTCACTTCGTTATCATCACCAACACGTCGAAACGAGCCGTCATTAATAAAACGAACTAATTTTGTTTGCATTCTAAAGGACATTTCATCAATGCCATCAAGCAATACTGAGCCACCATTAGCTTGTTCAAAAAACCCTTTTTTACCATCGATAGCTCCGGGGTAAGCACCAGGAGCATGGCCATATAACTCACTTTCAACAACCTCATCAGGCATCGCAGCACAATTTAGGCCTAAAAAGACTTGATCGCCTCTTTGGCTATATTGATGACAAGCTAACGCAAGTAGATCTTTACCCGTTCCAGTTGCACCAGAAATTAATAATGGTTCTTTCTGCTTTGAAAACGATTTTGCTTGTTTAATCAATTTTTGCATAGTCGCGCTATTCGTTGCAAAAACGTTAAACGCTTGTTGATTAGCAATACCTTTTTTGGCCAACCGAGTTTTTAAATAACTAATTGGTTGAATGACAAAAACTAATCGCTCAATATCATCAAATATTTGTAAAAAGTAGTACTGCTGATTAAGAATAATCGTCGTACTTTCAAGTGCAGAGATTGGAATATTAGGATCAAGGTTTAATAATTTATAATAATCAAAGTAATAATTAGCTTGTTTAGTTTGTTGTAATAATTCATCAGGTAAGGATAAGAGCGCTGTACCCGCTTTATTAATTGCTAATAATATTCCGTCATAATCAATTTCAATTATTGCAACAGGTGAATAATTACTTTTTGTCATGATATTCCTACCTATTGGTTTAATGAATACTGCCATTCATCATTAAGTTGATTCAATTTTTTATGACGCAACTGCCACTCATCGCTACTAATTAAGCTTTGATAATCAACGTGTACCGTTGATAATAATGTTTTTGGTTTATCAGTAGTCATGCAATCTAAACTATCCAAAATAGCGAGAGTTCCTTCACGATTATTGCATGCTAATAAAATATCACATCCCGCATTAAGCGCAGCGTTAGCTCGTTCGGTATAATTACCTAGAAAAGCAGCACCTTCCATTGATAAATCGTCAGAAAAAATCACACCAGTAAAATTAAGTTGTGTTTTAAGTACCGTTTTTAACCAAAATGGTGAACCACTTGCTGGCTTATCATTAAATGCCGGATATATAACATGGGCTGGCATTACCGCATCAAGTTTTCCCATTTTTATTAAATCGACAAAAATCTGCATATCATGTCTAATCGCTTGCTGATCTCGATCATCAATTGGCGTCTCTTTATGGGAATCAGCAATTACCGCCCCATGACCAGGAAAATGTTTACCAGTGGTTTTCATACCAGCAGCATGCATACCATCAATCATGGCGCTAGCTACTGTTGTAGCAATAGCGGCATCTTGATGAAACGATCTTGAACCAATTGCTAAACATTGATGTCCTAAATCTAGAACAGGTGCAAAACTTAAATCAATATCAAATGCAATGAGTTCCATTGCTAATAACCAACCCGCATCAAATGCCAGCTGCTTAGCCTCATTAATATCTCGTAATTTAGCATAAGCTTGAGCTGGCGGGATAAGAGTAAAACCTTCTTTAAAACGTTGTACTCGTCCACCTTCATGATCAACGGTAATTAATAAACGTTCAGAGGATACCGCTCTAATTTGTTTAATGAGATCACGTAATTGATGCACATCTTGATAATTACGAGAAAATAAAATAACGCCCGCAACAGCCTCATTTTGTAATAATTTTTTATCTTCATCACAAAGCGTTAAGCCTTGTATATCAATCATCAATGGTCCCATAATCTCTCTCTAATTTACATTTTGGTCATTGACCATCTGATCTGATGAAAACTGCCATACAATCTCACCGGTTTTAGTTAGTAGTAACTCCATCGATACATCTGCAGGTGTATCAGGAAGACTGGCGACGCGATTAATCGTTGTAAATAATACGTAGTCGGCTTTTACTTGTCTGGCCAGTGCAATCATTTTACTACGTGAAACGAGTTCATCATCATTAGCAAGTCCAAGCAGCTGTTTTGCTTGATTAACCGTTTTAGCGTCAATCACCGTGAAAATATTCTGCTGATTAAACGCATTAAAAAGAATATTATTAATGGTTGTTGATGAGATATACTGATCGGTATTATTTTTGCTATCGCTAATTAAAAGCGTATTATTACCACTCACAGCCATTGTCTGTATTAATTCAGCTATCAATGGTGACAACACATTTTTCCAATCAGTCGTTATCAATTTCGGTGGTAACTCGATCACCTTATTGGGTTCATGTTGTATTGGTGCGGCTACCTGCTCAGAACGATCAAACAAATGGCAACCACTCAAAATTAATGACCCCATTATTACCAAAATCGCTTGTTGATACCGTTTCATCTTTTGTACCTTACAATAATAACCATTAACTAATTAATTTACCTAAGTTTTTACCACCTAATAAATGCATATGTAGGTGGAACACCTCTTGCCCTGCATCTTTATTACAGTTCATGATTAAACGATAACCACTCTCATCAATCCCTTCTTGCTGTACAATTTTAGCTGCAACAACAAATAGATGTCCTAATGCTTGTTCATCTTCAGCGGTTACATGATTAACAGTTGGAATAATTTTATTAGGAATAATTAAAATATGTATCGGTGCTTGGGGTGAAATATCTCGAAATGCAGTAACAAGATCATCTTGATAAACTATATCAGCAGGAATTTCACGGCGAATGATTTTACTAAAAATAGTTTCTTGATACATAATAATGCCCTTCTCATCTATTGTATGCTTTTGTATTAATCACAAAAAACACATATTAACATAATCTTACACCAAATAAATGACAAAAATTCTGTGTCGTTTTTTCAGCAATAATCTCAAGCGGTAACTGTTTTAAGACAGCCAAATATTCAGCAACTTCTCTTACATTAGCGGGCTGATTCTCTTTACCACGATAAGGCACTGGCGCTAAATATGGAGAATCAGTTTCAATAAGTAATCGATCAATCGGTACAAAGCGAGCGACTTCACGTAAAGACTCTGCATTTTTAAACGTGACAATACCCGAAAATGAAATATAGAACCCAAGATCTAATAACTGTCTTGCAGTATCAATATCTTCAGTAAAACAGTGTAATACACCAGAATACGCATTTTCAGATTTAATGATTGCCAACGTATCTTGTCTTGCTTGTCTTGTATGTACAATCACTGGTTTTTTAAGTTCTCGGCCTAGTTGAATATGTTGCGCGAAAACCGTTTGTTGTATTTTTATATTATCCTGTTGATAATAATAATCTAAACCAGTTTCGCCTAATGCTACGACATGTTCATCAGTCGCAAGCTGACTAAATAGATTGAAATCAAATGGCTCATCATCCAAATTTAATGGGTGTACGCCACATGATAATGAAATTGTCGGCAAATAAGGTGAAAGCCATTTACGCATTGCTTGATAACCGGACAATGTTGTTGCGACACTTAAACAGTGTTTCACATCTCGCTGCTGCGCTTGGGATATCACATCTTCTATCGTTTTATTATTATAATCTAAACTATCTAAATGGCAGTGTGAATCTACTAAAAACATAACATAACTCTTTTAATATTGAATGAAACATTAACTTGAATGCTGGACAAAATCACGAATAGGTTTAATTGTTGACCATGATCGACATGCAGGACATAACCAATAAATAGAATTAACGGTAAAACCACAACGTTCACAACGGTAGTTAGGTACCGCCTTAATCTGTTCTCCGACCATATTACGTAACAGTAATAAGCTCTCTTTCGCTCGACCATTTTCAGCTTCAGCTAAATGATAATCCATTAAACGATAGAACCCTTTTAAATTTGGATTTTTAACTAACTCGCGATAGATATAATATTGTGCTGACTCGCGCCCAGTCTGTTTTTCAATCATATCTGCCAACATCAATTCTGCAACGCTACCTGAATCAGCATCAACACATTGTTTTAAGAATTTTTTTAATGTCTCTTCTTGATCTAAAAACTGATAACAATCTTTAATAAACGGTAAAGCCTCACCAATGAAAGCTTTATCTTGTACTAAAATTTGTGTCAAGTGTTCAACCGCTTTATCATAATGCCCTTGCGCCATAAGAACACGACCAAACATCAACGATGTTCTAGCACAGTTGGCATCAGCCGAGATTGATTTTTGTAGATAAAAAAGTGATTTGGGTAAATCATCAGCAGCAATCGAAAGTGAGGCTAATTCACAATAAAATTGAGCAATATCTTGGTTATATTTAGATTGACCTAATTTAACAAGTTTGGTCGCAGCCGTAATCGCTTTATTCCATTCACTAGTTGATTGATAGACAACAATAAGCTGTTGCAGTGCATATTGCTGAAAATCCTCTTCATCAATCAGCTGTAAAAACATATCTTCAGCCCGAT
Source organism: Orbaceae bacterium BiB (assembly GCA_036251205.1). Lineage (NCBI taxonomy): Bacteria > Pseudomonadati > Pseudomonadota > Gammaproteobacteria > Orbales > Orbaceae > Orbus > Orbus mooreae. The sequence goes on from CP133958.1 coordinate 666,496, forward strand.
CATAAAATCCAGCTGTCATATAGTCTCGGCCCAATTGTTGGATAGCCAGCAATCGTTGCTCAAAAGTCAATGATGCGCTCTCCATTAGTGCCTGATGAATGCGAATTGCCCGATCAACCTCGCCCCTTGAGCGGAATAAATTACCCAACGTTAAATGTGCTTCTAACGTTCCGGAATCATCTTTTAGCATATCAAGAAAGAGATCAACCGCTTTATCTTTTTGATTGGAGAGTAAAAAGTTTAGACCATCAACGTATTCGCGTGATAATCGATTTGATTCATTTTGATATTTTTGCTTAGCATTACGCCCACCCATATACCATCCATAGGCGGCTGCAATTGGTAATAACAAAAATAGAAGTTCAAACATAATCGTGGACTATTTTTTATTGATGGTGATAAGTTCATTTTTTTGACGATCGGCAACTTCGTCATCATACATTTTTTGTATTTTCTTTAATTTACGTTGGGTTGCCGTCAATTTCAATTTCATTTTCACAAAAAAGAAACCAGTTAATAACCAACCTAATACAAAACCTGAACCAAATAAAATAGCCAGTAATGTTGATAGACGAAACTCAGATTGAGCCAATAAATAATTAAACATAACGGGTTGATTATTATTCGCGCCCAGAGTTATCGATACAGCAAAAATTACAATCAACAATAAAAAAAGTATCACAAATTTCATTAATGGTTCCTTTCAAGTAGTCTTTTTTATTTACTGTAATACATGTTGTCAATTATATACTAAAGCAGATTAAAGATGTATCGTTAGTTTATTCTTTAATAATCTGCCAGCGACGGGCCAAATAGTACGACAATAGCGCGACAGGCCAAGCAATAATTGCACCGACAATAAGATCAATTGGACGATGCATACCAAGATCTAGCCGACTGATTTCAATCAAAATTACCCAAGCAATGATAATACTAATCACGAAATAGTGCCGTTTAAAATTAAGCAACATTAGAGCCAGAAAAGCCCACGTAGCGGCAAATAAAGTATGACCAGAAGGAAAAGTATACCCTGTCTCGTTACACCAATGTTTATATAGCCAGTGTGGTATTTTAGGTGATTGATAAATATACTCTTTGATAATCTCTTTTCGTTCACTACGCGGTAATGAATAGAAATATTCATCTTGAATACTGTATTCGGCCTCAATCCATAAGACAAATGGTCTAGATTCTGCTGTATAGGTTTTTATAGCCGATTTAACTAATTGACCGACAACCATTGCAATAACTAATACTAAAATTAATTTTACAATTTGTATTTTTGATCTCACTTTTAAAAGCAGCGAGAATAGTAATGTGAAAAATAAGCAAGTTAGTAATGCCCAAGGAACTCCTGCGGTTTCGGTAAGCCAAAATAAATAATGAGAGACTGCATTTAATGATTCAGGCTGCCATTGCCAATTGGTCGTCATCACGATAATTGGAGCGATGAGAAATAGCACAAGCACAAAAAAAGTTTTTTTAATGATAGGTAACATTGCGTATTTTAATCAAAACAAATTGAAAGTTAAATATGTATCGCATGATATCATAGTTGCTAAATACTATGCTTATTTTTTGAAAAATCTAACAAAATAACCAAAATACTTAGTTATTTATTACCTATTTTCGTTAAAATTTTAATGTAGAGTGTTATTCTAGTGTAAAAATAGTGATAGGTGAAAGAACAATTCTTTCACCCTCTGCCACTTCCTTGACTTTCAGTATATAATCACTAGCAATTTATTGATATTAGTTGGAGTTTTTCATGCAATTAAAAAAAGTTGCACAAGCGAAATTACCTACTCCATGGGGTGTATTTACCATGGTAGGGTTTGAAGAGTTAGCAACAGGTAAAGATCATGTGGCACTTATTTTAGGTGATATTGAGCAAAATAAACCTATTTTAACTCGTGTCCATTCTGAGTGTTTAACTGGTGATGCACTATTCAGCTTGCGTTGCGATTGTGGTTTTCAGCTTGAAGCCTCCTTAAAACAGATCGCGAAAGAAGGACTTGGTATTTTACTTTATCACCGTCAGGAAGGCCGTAATATTGGTCTGTTAAATAAAATTAGAGCATACGCTCTCCAAGATCAAGGCTATGATACAGTTGAAGCCAATCATCAATTAGGCTTTGCCGCTGATGAACGCGATTTTACCTTGTGTGCAGATATGCTTGAATTACTCGGAGTAAAACAGATCAAGCTGTTAACGAATAATCCAGAAAAAATTCGAGTATTAACCGAAGCGGGTATAAAAATTGTGGAAAGAGTTGCCTTAGAAGTTGGCGAAAATCCTTATAATGAGCATTATTTAGAGACCAAGGCACAAAAAATGGGTCATATATTGCATTTACATCCATTAGATAATGAATTGATTAAAAAATGAATGATTTATTAAATTCTACTTGGCTTGCGCAATTTTTTACCATCCCGCAACTGATTGGTGTACTAGGCTATATTGTTGGTGTAAGTGCATTTTTACAGCGAAGTGATAATGCATTTCGCTGGCAACTTACCATCGTTAATATTATTATGTCGGTGCATTTTTACTTACTTGGACCAGACTCCTACCCCGCTGCTATTTTAAATATTATTAATATTTTCCGTAATATTGCCTCAGCCTATACTCGAAATCTATTCGTCATGATATTTTTTATTCTATTAATGTGGGTATTAAGTTTACCAACAATTGTGGTGCCGATGCAATATTTGTCAGTGATTGGTACAAGTTTAGTAACATTTTCAATGTTCCGTTTGCAACAAGCTTCAATGCGATTTGGTATTTTACTAAGTAGTGTGTTATGGATTATTTATAGTATTTGGATGGGATCAATTGGCAGTCTTGCTATTGAAACAACATTCGCAATTATTAATATCATTACTATCATCAAGTTATCAAAAATAACCAAACAGACTAATACTATTTCATAATTGTACTGTGGATAATGCACTAAGCTAAATAGTGTGATAGTTATAGTGGCGATTAATAGTCAGATGAACAACGTTGTCTACTGCTCAAACGTGTGTTAAGCATTAGACAACTGATTATTAAATAATAGTTTGATATTTCAAATTAATCCACCGCTCAGCTTTGTATTGCCTTTCTATAAAATCAGTACGCTTAAGTAACTCAGTTTTTAACACTAATTTCGTTATAATCTTGCTGTAAGATATTATTATAGTAAAAAAATTGTAGTTAGATAGATATGAGTAAATTATGATTTACGAATAAAGTACCAATAACCCCCAATGATATGACCAATAAAAACAATCCCTAAAATAATACGAACATGTAATGAATCGAATATGATAAAAGGGATCAGCAGAACCACAAAAACAGCCAGTAACATCTTGATTAATTTTTTTGGAGTAACTTTTTTCTCAACAAGAGTTTCGTGAATATATTTTTTATAATATTTTGAATTAATTAAATAATCATGTAACCGCTGCGAACTATTAAACCACAAATAAGCGGTTAATAAATAGAATGGTACCGTAGGCAAAAGTGGTAAAAAAATGCCCACGGTTCCTAAAAAAAATGATAAAAAACCCAGTGTGATAAACGTGATTTTTTTCATAATATCATACGATCGTTAATCAAACTCATTTTGTAAGTTTTGAAATACCGCTATATCTGTTCTTTCATAAGATAATGGCGTAACGGCAACATAATTTAAGTTAACCGCATCAAGCTCTTTTTCTGGTTCACTAGTGACTAAACTGTGTACAGCTCTAAACCAAAAATAGTCATTATTCTCGGGATCTTTTACTCGCGTAATCGATAATCCGGCAACATCAGGCTCACCCTGTCGAGTGATTCTGACACCATTAACCTGCGAATAATCACAGTTAGGAAAATTTACGTTCATACAAATATGATGAGGCCACCGTGAATGGAGTAATTTTTCAATCACTGGACGAACATAGTGTTTAGCACTACTCCAATTGGTAATGCCACTACCTTCAGCAACAACCTGACTAAATGCAATAGAGCGAATCCCCAAGACCATCGCAGCCATTGCACCGCCAACGGTACCAGAGAGTAACGTTTCAAATCCTAAATTAGAGCCATTGTTAATTCCAGATAAGACTAAGTCTGGCAAATTATCTTTCATGACATATTGTATAGCAAACGTCGCACAATCAGCAGGAGTACCATACACAGCATACTCTTGTTCACTGCGTTTACTGACTCGAAATGGTGCTTTTAAACTCACAGCACATGAAACACCACTTTGATCAATAGCCGGAGCCACAACCCACACTTCATTTGCTAACCTATGAGCAATCTCTTTGAGTAACACAATACCTGGCGCATCAATACCATCATCATTAATGAGCAGTACCCGATTTAACAATTTTTTTGTCATACTTAATTCCTTAAAGTTAACTATTTTAAAACAGTTAACCTTAGATTAGTCTTGTTTTAAATATCAGCATTCTAGCATAATTACATCAAAACTATTTGATGATCGATAAAAGTATAAATACAAAGCCAATCACAATTAGAGCAATGCCAAGATATTGAATCGGGATCCAATAGAGTCTATGGCTATTGTGAGTGATTTTTTTATATTGTGTGTTTGTATTGATTAACGCATCTTCTTGCGGTAAAGGTTGTTTATAAACATTCCACCAGTTACCCAGTAAATATATAATCAATCCAGAGAGAATACCGGTAAAAGCTGGCCATAAAAAAGGAGAATGTGATGGCACATACAGTGCAACAACAAAACCAATAACGATAATAATAGGGAAAACGATTAAGCCCCGACCTGACCATGAAACAAGCATGATGATTATTCTATTATAATTTTTAGTGTAATTATTTTAACTAAAGTGAATCGTAATAACCAAACAATTTTTATTTTCAAAAATAGCCAATCTAAACAACATTACTTTTTATAAATTCGTTAGCCAGTATTATTAGGTTATTAATAATAAAATAGCGACTAAAAGCTGTTAAAATTTCTACCTATAATTTTGCACATTTATAGAGAAGAGCGTATTATAGCTACATCAAAAGATCTGTTTTTGTTGATAAAAAACCACCATGAAACATTTTTTAGCTCGTCATGCGACAATGCGTCACCGTTTATATTCGTTGTATTATACTGCTTTTAGTTATGGTCGTAGTTTTGCCATTCTATTTATTTGCCTCTGGATAGGTAATCTAATTTCGATGATTTTACCAATTGTTATTCCCGGCAGTATTATTGGATTACTACTACTGTTTTTTTTACTCACATTTCAGCTTATTCCAACAAAATGGGTGAAAAATGGGTGTAATCTATTTATGCGCTATATGACGATTTTATTTATTCCTGCTGCGATGGGAATTATGGATAATTATATCTATCTCGTACATAGTTGGGCACCTATTTTAATTAGTAGTATTGCCAGTACTTTTATTGTTATGATTGTAATTGGTTGGTTTACGCAGCGTCTCTATGATCGATCAACGCGCAATAAAAATACCAGTGTTGATGAGGGACAATCACAATGATTTGGATGCTACCCTTAACAATTATTGTTTTCTTGGTAATTAGAAAACTCGCTCTAAAATTGAAAAGTACACTATTTAATCCACTCGTAATTTCGGTCATCGTCTTGATTCCGATTATGCTATTAACGGATACAAGCTATAATGAATATTTTCATAATGTGCGCTGGATTAATGACTTACTCCCCTATTCAGTGGTTGCATTAGCTTATCCACTATATGAACTGATTCCACAAATAAAATCACGTTGGAAATCGATCATATTTATTACTTTCTTTGCTACATTATTTGCAATGGTCTCAGGTGTAGCCATTGCATTTTGGCTTGGTGCGACACCAGAAATTGCGGCATCAATACTACCTAAATCGGTAACAACCGCGATTGCGGTAACTATCGCAGAAAACCAAGGTGGTGTTCCCTCTATTTCAGCATTATGCGTTATTTTAGTTGGTACGCTAGGCGCTATTTTTGGCCACCAATTATTGAACCTATTTAAAATTAAATCAGCTGCTGCACGAGGACTTGCAATAGGAAGTGTTTCTCATGCAGTAGGTACAGCAAGATGTATAGAAGTCGATTACCGAGAAGGTGCTTATAGCTCTTTAGCATTAGTATTATGTGGTATTATGACCTCATTACTAGCACCATTTTTATTTCCCGTATTACTTGCCATATACAGTTTGCTTTAAAGGATATTAATGATAAAAAAAGCATTAAAATATGTACTTTGTATATTAATTTTGATCGTAATTGTGATGTTTTCACTCAATTATTGGATCATTTCAAAAACACAACCTTATATATATCATGATTACGAAGATCTTCCTCATCATAATGTTGGCATGGTGCTTGGGACATCTAAATATATAAAAGGTGGTGGTATTAATGCTTTCTATAAAAATCGTATCGATGGTGCCATTGATTTATATTGGTTAGGTAAAATAGATTATTTATTACTCAGCGGCGATAATGCAATGTTCAGTTATAATGAACCGATTACTATGCGTCGAGACCTATTAAAAGCAGGTGTTCCCGATTCAGTCATTGTACTTGATTATGCGGGATTTAGGACTCTCGATTCAATTGTTCGAGCCAATAAAGTGTTTGATGCCAATAATTTTACAATTATTACTCAACAATTTCATTGTGAACGTGCGCTATTTATCGCCCAATATCAAGGTATCGATGCGACATGCTTTGCAGTTCCAACCCCTAATAATTTCCATGTAGTACAAATTCGCGAAATATTTGCAAGAATTAGCGCATTTATCGATCTTTATATTCTCAATAAAGAACCAAAGTTTTTAGGGCCGCTATTACCAATTATTCCGGATGAATAAGAACATCTCGTTCAAGAAACTGAAAATACTAACGATAATTCTGCTGTTTTAAATCAATAATTCGTAATTTAGATTGCATTGTTATGCAATAAAATATAATATTTAGTCAATTTAAAATTTTAGATTTTGTTATTTATTTATGAATATTGAGTTAAACCATATTAACTGTTTTTATGGTTCACATCAGGCTTTATGCGATGTTTCACTTTGTTATCCATTAGGCGAAACAATTGTTTTGTTGGGACCTAGTGGTGCGGGAAAAAGCTCTTTATTAAAAGTATTTAATCTGCTTGAAATCCCAACATCTGGCACAATGACAATTGCCAGTAAACATTTTGATTTTAATCATTCGCCATCAGAATCGGATATTAGAAAATTACGAACAAATGTAGGTATGGTTTTCCAAAACTATAATTTATGGCCACATTTAACTGTACTTGATAATTTAATCGAAGCGCCTTGCCAAGTATTAAATATTAGTAAAGCAGAAGCCAGCGATAAAGCATTAAAAATTCTCGAACGATTACAAATTGATGCAATGGCTGATCGTTATCCATTACATCTATCGGGTGGTCAACAACAACGTGTTGCAATTGCGCGAGCGCTGATGATGGAGCCTAAAATATTGTTATTTGATGAACCAACTGCTGCGTTAGATCCTGAAATCACTGCGCAAGTTGCTGAAATCATCAATGAATTATCATCAACAGGGATAACACAAATTATTGTCACTCATGAGGTAGATTTTGCTAAAAAAGTAGCGTCAAAAGTTGTCTATATGGAAAAGGGAAAGATAATTGAAGAAGGTGATAATACCTGCTTTATTCATCCATCCTCAAAAGAATTTCAGATGTATTTATCTCATTAATTTGTTAAAGAATATTAAAGTGTAATCATGAAAAAAACATTACTTTTTATCGCATTAGCTAGTAGTATATTCAGTGTATCGGCAAAAGATTTAACATTCGGTATGGAAACAACATATCCACCATTTGAATTCATGGATGAAAATAATCAACTAGTTGGTTTTGATGTTGATATTGCGAATAAAATTTGTGAAGATTTACAACAAAAGTGTCAGTTTGTTAATCAATCTTTTGATAGCTTAATTCCAAGCTTAAAAACTCGTCGTATTGATGCCACAATATCCGGTATTGATATTACACCAGAAAGAAGTGAACAAGTTGATTTTACCCAACCTTATTATGATAACTCAGCTCAATTTATTGCAATTAATGGAACTGTTGACTCTATAGATTCACTCAATGGAAAACGAGTTGGTATTCAAAATGGGACAACTCATCAAAAATATTTAATGGAAAAATTCCCACAAATCGAAGTTGTAAGCTATGACAGTTACCAATATGCAGTTGTAGATTTAAAAGCGGGTCGAATTGATGCAATATTTAGTGACTCAGCTGTCGCTGATGAATGGTTAAAAAATGAGAAATCATTAAACAAAGTGGGTGACCGTGTTGTTGATCCTGAATATTTTGGAGCAGGTTTAGGAATTGCAGTAAGAAAAGGTAATAATAGTCTACTTGAGCAATTTAACGAAAGTCTATCCAAGATGAAAAATGACGGCAGTTATGATAAAATTTATGCAAAATGGTTTGCACAATAATAACAAATTGTTAAGATGCTCGATAATTCGCCGCAATATCTGCGGCGATATTTTTTTAAAGGTTTTTAAGATATTGCCATGTTTGATTTTATTAGCCACTTTCCGTTAATTGATGCGACAAAAACAACATTAATAATTGCAATAATCTCGTTAGGTTGTGGATTAGTACTTGCTTTTATTTTTACGATTTTAGAGTCATCAAAATTTAAACCTATTGCTTGGTTAGTCTCGCTATTTGTTATTATTGTTAGAGCATTACCTGAGATCTTGGTGGTTATTGCCATTTATAATGGTATCCCTCTTCTACTTATTTTTATTGCTGATAATATCTTAAATGGCGGAATGGATGTCACTATTCCACTCTACTTTACTCAATTTACAGTACATCTTGAAATTACTGATTTTAATATTAGTCCGATGTTTTGTGGTATTGTCGCTTTATCACTATTATATGCAGCTTATGCCTCGCAAACACTACGAGGTGCATTCAAAGCTGTACCAAATGGACAAATTCAAGCAGCTCAAGTACTCGGGCTCAGTAAATTTAGAACACTTACCCGAATTGTTATTCCACAAATGTGGCGTCATGCACTGCCTGGATTAGGCAATCAATGGCTAGTTCTATTAAAAGATACCGCATTAGTCTCATTAATTACGGTTAATGATATTATGATGCAAACAAAATCAACGATTGCTACCTCTCATCAACCATTTACAGGTTACTTAATTGCAGCAGCGATTTATTTAATCATCTCTTTAATTAGTCAAAAAATTCTCGAAATATTAGAAAAGCGTTCTTTATATTTTGAAAATCCAACAACAATGGCTAAAGGATAGGTACAAGTATGTCATTGATGGATTATTTATTAACATTATTAAAAGGCTTACCGGTAACTCTCTCATTAAGTGTCGCTGGTATTATTACTGCTTGCATTTTTGCTATTGGGTTATCATTATTACTCACATCAAACAGATGGTACATAACTAAACCGATTAAAGCTTATATTATTGCTTTTACGGGAACACCATTATTAGTACAACTATTTTTAATCTATTATGGCCCGGCACAGTTTAGTTTTATCAAAGATAATCTACCAACCTTATGGTCGCTACTTTCATCACCTTGGTTTTGTGCCTATTTAGCTTTAACATTAAATAGTGCCGCTTATACTACACAAATATTTTATGGTGCACTAAAAGCAGTACCAAATGGGCAATGGCAAGCCTGTGCTGCGCTAGGTATGAATAAAATTCAAACCTTAAAAATTGTTCTACCTTACGCCTTAAAACGAGCCTTATCTTCTTACTCAAATGAAGTGATTTTTGTTGTAAAAGGTACTGCTTTAGCCTCTACAATAACATTAATGGATGTGATGGGATATAACCAATTTTTAAATGGTCGCTATTACGACTTTTCAATTTTAATTTTAACTGGTTGCATTTATTTAGTTATTAATGGGCTGTTAAGTGTTATTATGCGCTTAATTGAAAGGCGAGCATTAAGATTTGAACGAATCTAACACAGCCTACTGTTTAACAGACATGAACGAATCATAATTTATGGATAATGTTAAATTTGATGCAGTCTCTTTTTTAGCAACAGTGCCTCATCTGCCTGGCATTTATCAAATGTTTAATGAACAAGATGTCATTATTTATGTTGGTAAAGCCAAAGATCTGAATAATCGTTTAAAAAGTTATTTTAATAGCAGCAAAAAAACACTTAAAACAGATGTTTTAGTGAGCCAAATTCATCATGTTGAATTCACCTTAACTCATACTGAAATTGAAGCGCTATTACTTGAACAGACTTACATTAAAAAGTATCAACCTCGTTATAACGTCTTGCTAAAAGATGATAAAAGCTATCCTTTCATTAAACTTAGTAAAGAAAAGCATCCGCAGCTCTCATTGTATCGTGGTTCAATAAATAAAAAACAAGATGAGTTTTTTGGACCTTATCCAAGCTCTTATGGGGTCAAACAGATTTTAGCTTTACTTCAAAAAACGTTTCCAATCCGTCAATGTACGAATACAACTTACTCAAATCGAACACGACCTTGTTTACAATATCAAATTAAACGTTGCTTAGGCCCTTGTGTTGCTGGATTGGTTAGTGATAGTGATTATGATCAACAAGTCAATTATGTTCGGTTATTTTTGCGCGGCGAGTCTGATCAGATTGTTAAAATCATTACCAATGATATGCTCAAAGCAAGTGAAGAACTAAATTTTGAAAAAGCAGCACAGCTGCGCGATCAACTCAATGCGATTAAACAGATACAAGAGAAACAAGTTATCTATAATAACAATGATAATCTCGATGTTATTGGTTTCCATTATCAAACAGGTGTTGCTTGTGTCTATGTACTTTTTATTCGTAATGGTCAAACCTTTGGCCATCGCGCTTACTATCCTAAAGTACCGTCAAATACAGAATTAGAAGAGGTTATTGAGACGTTTTTAGGTCAATTTTACTTACAAGGTGATGCTAACCGGAATATTCCTAAAAAGATTTTGCTTAACTATTCATTATCCGATAAAAAAGCAATGGAGGAGACACTATCTCAAGTTGCGAATCATCAAGTTAAATTAGTCGATGAACCGAAAGGCGATAATTTGAAGTTACTTAATATCGCCATTGATAATGCACAAAAAGAAGTAAAAAATAAATTATTACAAGGATCAACGGTAAAACAACGATACGATGAACTAAAACAATTTTTAGGTATAAACCAAATTAAGCGCATGGAGTGTTTTGATATTAGCCATTTTATGGGTAAAAATACAGTTGCCTCTTGTGTTGTTTTTGATGATAAAGGCCCAGTAAAATCAGAGTTTCGTCGCTATAATATATCTGGGATTACTCCAGGCGATGATTATGCCGCCATGGATCAAGTATTGAACCGACGTTATAATAAAAAAGATCTCCCTGAAGAGAAAATACCTGATGTGATCTTTATTGATGGTGGTAAAGGGCAACTTAATCAAGCAATTACGTTATTTGCATCTATGGATGTTAATTGGGATAAACATCATCCAATACTAATTGGGGTAGCTAAAGGTTCTGAACGTAAAGAGGGATTAGAGACACTATTTTTTGAAGCTAATGGTGTTGGTCATTATTTGGACCCACACTCTCCTGCCCTCCTCTTAATTCAACAAATTCGTAATGCTTCCCATGATCATGCGATAGTAGGTCAACGTAAGAAAAATATCAAACAACTTACTGATAGTTCACTAGAGCATATTGAAGGTGTTGGAGCAAAACGTCGACAAGCATTATTAAAACATTTTGGTGGTTTAAGAGAGCTAAAACAAGCTACAGTTGATGAAATAGCGCAAGTACAAGGCATATCAAAACCATTAGCAGAGAAAATATTTGATAACTTACAGCAATAATTTTAATCTGCCATTGCAAGATGAAAGTTATTAGTGCAACATAGTACAATCACATGATTATATTTATTATAAATAATTTACTATTTTTTTGATTATTAGAGCTAGACTATGAAACTCAATGTGCCAATTTATCTAACATTATTTAGAGTTATTCTGATCCCCTTCTTCGTATTGGCATTTTATATTCCAGGTAGCTGGTCCGCCTTTTTTACTGCATTAATTTTTCTTGTTGCTGCCGTCACCGATTGGTTTGATGGTTATCTCGCGAGAAAATTAGGTCAAACAACGCGTTTTGGAGCTTTTCTTGATCCTGTCGCAGATAAGATTATGGTAACAATCGCTTTAGTATTAATTACTGAACATTATGATGCATGGTGGATTACAATCCCAGCAATTATAATGATCTCTCGAGAAATTATTATTTCTGCGCTAAGAGAGTGGATGGCTGAAATAGGCAAACGTAAAAGCGTTGCGGTTTCTTACATCGGTAAAGTCAAAACAGTGGCACAGATGACAGCATTAACTTGGTTGCTTTGGCGTCCATGTGATCTCGTGTTCTATGCTGGGTTAATTGCACTTTATATTGCAGCTGTTTTAACACTGTGGTCTATGTGTCAATACTTGTGGGTTTCACGAGAAGACCTACTAAATGCAGATGATTGATTTAAAAATAATCAATTAATCATTAATATGCAAAATACTAGTTGATGTTCGCACTCAGATACGTATAATGCACTGGTTTTCTACAGAAACATTCTGTTTAAAACGCCCGGGTGGTGAAATCGGTAGACACAAGGGATTTAAAATCCCTCGGCCTTTTTGGCCGTGCGAGTTCAAGTCTCGCCCCGGGCACCATTAATACCAATTCTTTATGCGGGAATAGCTCAGTTGGTAGAGCGCAACCTTGCCAAGGTTGAGGTCGCGAGTTCGAACCTCGTTTCCCGCTCCAATTATTAATCTACAGACGTCCAGTAACGTCTGAATATTCCAGATAATCAAGGCGTTACGTCTCTTATATTTCCAAGCAAAGCCATTGAAATGTACTAAAATGTACGACACATAAGTACATCTTTAAGTACATCGTTTTTCAATTTAAGTACTCCGGTACTCACTATCTAATTTAGTCTGATTCTACTTCGTTTTGTCGTAGGTCGACCTCTTGATGTTTTCTATTTTTTTAATTCCTTTTTTGTTTTTATCTTTTATCAAGAGGATATGAGTATGAGTCGTTTAACGGATTTAGGCATTCGCCGTGCAAAGGCAAAGTCGTCAGTGTATTCGCTGTGTGATGGCCGTGGTTTGAGTTTACGAATTGAATCGTCTGGGGCTAAGTTGTGGCATTTTCGGTTTTATTGGCAAAATAAGCAACAACGTATTTCGTTTGGGTCTTTTCCTGAGGTGGATTTGTGTTTAGCACGAGAACGCCGTGAAAAGGCTCGTCAGTTATTAGCTCGGGGGATTGATCCGCGTTTGGTGGCGTCAGTGAAGTCTGATGATGAATCAGTGGTAGCTTGTGTGACCTTCGGTGCGTTTGCTGAGCAGTGGAAGGCACTTAAGTTGTTGAAGTTGGGAACGGAGCTTAAGCAACGGCAAAGTACACGGGTGCAGATTGAGCGGTATTTGCGCAAAGATTTGTTGCCACATTTGGGGCATTTACCACTGGATAGGATTTCACAACGTGAGGTGTTGGTTGTATTGCGTCAAATTGAGGCACGAGGGGCGTTGTCGATTGCGGAGAAGTGTCGAGGGTGGCTGAATGAGTTGTTTCGGCATGCCATTGCCGAGGGGTTAATTCGAGTTAATCCTGTGAATGATGTGGATGTGGTGCTATTGCCGTGTCGCCCTCCTCGTCATAATCCGTTTTTACGGATGGATGATTTACCTGAGTTGCTCAGTCGATTGGCTAATTATCAAGGGGATCGACGGATTATGTTGGGGATTCGACTGTTATTGTTGACGGCGGTTCGTCCGGGTGAGTTACGTTATGCCGAGCCTTGTCATTTTGATTTGGATAAGGGACTTTGGCACATTCCTCCTGAGCAGGTGAAGCAGTTGCAACGATTAGCACTGTCATTACCGAAAGGGTCTGTCCCGCCATTTGTGGTACCTTTGCCTAAACAAGCAATCACCATCATCAAAGAGTTATTGCGTTTACGCTATCAAGGACAACGCTACTTACTACTTCATCGCAGTGAACCACAGCTTTGTATTAGTGAGAATACGTTGAATCAATGTTTACGGCGTTTGGGCTATAAAGACAAGTTAACCACACATGGGATTCGAGCAACGATTTCAACCGCCTTAAATGAGCTTGCTTATCCTAAGTAATGGATTGAGGCACAGTTGTCGCATTCGGATAAGGATCAGGTGCGCGCCACTTATAATCATGCACTGTATGTAGAGCAGCGACGGGAGATGATGCAGGCGTGGGCGGATAAGTTGGATCGTTGGGCATTGGAGGGACATGGATTGGCTGACTATCCTCTAGCGTGCAGTGGATAGTCGAATTATTTTTAGTTAAGTAAATGTTATACCCAGAAAACCGACTTTTTCAGTCGGTTTTTTTACTGTATGAATCGTGCATTTTTGGCAATGATTGTAATTTACAATTCATTGTTTATTAAAAAGAATTAAAATAAACATGACGTATTTTGTATTTATTATTCTGTGAGTTTGGCTTTTGCGGTTGAATGGTTTCGTTGTTATTTTTTATCTTTATGAGGTTTTTTATGAAAAATGATATTAACACAGAATCATTCACAATCAGTGCATTTAGGACTAATAATACTCACTCGCTCAACAACCAACCACGGTGTATTTTGCGCTTACCTGAGGTGATTCGGCGCACAGGGTTTAAGCGTTCGCATGTGTACCAGTTGATACGTGAAGGGAAGTTTCCTCAATCTATGCGAATTGGAGTGCGCTCAGTAGGTTGGGATTCGTATGACGTGCAACAATGGATTGAAGAACGTTTAAATCAACACAAGAATAAGGAGGAAGAATAAGTATACTAAAAAAGATTAGGAATATTTGAATTAAGGAATTCATAAAAAAAGATTTCCAACAATGACGCTTGATTACCAAGTGTCATTGTTAGCCTCAATTTACCTCTTCCCACAATATTTTCAGGGCTATTTATTCAATTTGTAATGTTTTATGGCCTGTTGATAATCGTGTATTTTGGTGTCTAAACTGAGTAAATGGTCTTGCCATATTTGTAACTGCATTTTAACAAACTCTCGGTGTTCGGTAAGTAATTGTGCACGCTCGGCAAATGTAGTCTCTCCTTGTTTACGTAATAGTGCATATTGCTTAATTTGTTTAAGAGGCATCGCTGTTTCTTTTAAGCGTCGAATAAAGTGTACCCAACCTAAATCAACTTCTGTGTAATAACGTCTACCATTACTTGAGCGCTCGGGTGCCAGTAAGTTCTCTTTTTCATAATAACGTAATGTGTAAGCCGTAAGCTGTGTTTTTTCTGCAAACTCACCAATTGAATAACTCTTCATCGTATACCCTTTATTTTAAAACGAAAAAAAACTTGACTTAGAGTTAACTCTAAAAAATATACTTTGCTCTGTCAACAATTGATATAAGGAATGAAAAGATGAAATATCGTCAATTAGGTCATAGTAATGAGCAGATTTCAGCAGTTGGGCTAGGTTGTATGGGCATGTCTCACGCTTATGGTGGACGAGATAATAAGGAAAGCTTACATACGTTAGGACATGCGCTTGAACTAGGCATTAATTTTTGGGATACCGCTGATTTTTACGGGGGTGGTGAAAATGAAGAACTGATCTCAAAAGTACTCAAGCCCAATCGAGATAAGGTTTTTATTGCCACTAAATTTGGTTTTAAGTTTGATCAGGGCGAAAATAAACTGGCTAGTACCTTTGATGGCTCACCAACATGGATGCGTAAAGCGATTGAATTGAGTTTGAAACGTTTGCAAGTTGAATGTATTGATCTGTATTATATGCATCGAGTGGATCCGAATATACCAATTGAGGAATCTGTTGGTGCAATGGCTGAACTGGTTAAAGAAGGTAAGGTTCGTTATTTAGGTTTGTCAGAAGCTTCTGTTGAATCTATTCGTAGGGCTTATAAAGTTCATCCAATTGCAGCACTACAAAGTGAATATTCTTTGCTAAGTCGTGATATTGAAAAACAAATTTTACCGACGCTTCATGAACTCAATATTACGTTAGTTCCCTATTCTCCATTAGGTCGAGGTATGTTTACTGAAGATTTTAATATTAGTCATATAGAACCAACTGATTTACGATTAATGTTACCTCGTTTCCAATCTGAACATTTAAAAAATAATCAACAATTGATTCAACATTTAACGGAATTTGCCCATAGTAAGAATGTCACAACAGCACAGTTGGCATTAGCGTGGTTATTGAATAAAGATCAATACTTAATTCCAATACCAGGTACGAAAAAATCAAAATATCTCATTCAAAATGCTCAAGCGGTTGATTTAATCCTAACGAGCGATGAAATGAAAATAATTGAAAATATTATCGAACGTTTCCCTAATACAGGTGAACGGTATACTGCTGAAGCCCTAAAGCTGGTTAATCACTAATTATCTTAGCCGTATTATTCTATGCAAGTAATATGGCTATTTTACTTATTTTTACAACTTTAGACTAAGGTAAATACATCAAACACTTATATGGTTTTATTTACTTAACCATTTTTTTTTCGAATAAGAAATTTAATTAACAGTTTTGTTACCAATCCTTATGCTATTTAAAAAAACTATGTAATTTACACTGAAAAAATGTATTTCCATTAATGTCTATAGCCATCCACTGGGGTGTTTATAAGTGCATTAACCCATTGCAAACAGGCGTGTACAGTGAAAATGGTAGTTGATTTCAATGAAAAAACGCACCATAATTAAATCATGTTTCGCTAACGTGGTTAGCAACATACCCAGGCTGGCACAACCTTTAAGTCGGCGGTAGGTTTTTGAACCTACAGGTTGAAAACCACCCACATTAGTTTCCGCTCTGGTGGGGGATTACTGTAGTTACCCATATTACAGTGAAGGTTACATGAATAGTAAATTAGCCTTAATTGGTCAGGACGTATAAAACCTTATTGAATTGGTTTAACAAGGACAATTAACTATTTTTTCGTTATCTTAAAATCAATATCAATCTATTCATAAACTGTAACGGTATACTTTTCTTGGAGACATACTTAGCGGTATGATAAACCATCAACTAAGGAGATTACCCCGTGACAAGACAACTAAGTAGTGAATTTAAACGAGAATGTGCAGAGCTCGTTCTTAATTATGGTTATGCACATAAAGATGCAGCAAAAACAATGAATGTGAGTATTTCATCAATTGGGCGCTGGGTAACACAATATAGAAAAGAACGACAAGGTATTACGCCTAAAAGTAGTGCGCTGACCGCTGAACAAAAACGAATACAAGCTTTAGAAAAACAAGTTAAGCAGTTACAAAGTGATAATCAGTTATTAAAAAAGGCTTCAGCCTTCTTCGCCATCGAAATGACAAGCAGCAACAAATAGCGTTAATACTGAAGAAGGCAGGAAATGAAACCGCTCAAATCTGTCGGTGTTTATCATTAGCACCGAGTACTTTTTATTATCGAATTAAACATCGCGCATGTAAATTAATGAATACTAGGCTTGAAATTGCCATAAAATCAATTCATAACGAAATGGACGGTATATATGGAAAAAGAAGAATGTTAGTTGAACTGGTTAAAAAAGGGTTTAAGCTTGGTTTAGATAAGGTCCGACGCTTAATGAGAAAATTAGGCCTAGTGGCTAAAAGGCCTAAACAGCATTCCTATCCTCGTGGCGGTAAATCATCGCTACTGGCACCCAATCATTTAAATCGACAATTTAATCCAGCGACGATTAATCGTTATTGGTCAGGTGATATTACCTATATTCGGACGAGGCAAGGCTGGCTCTATCTAGCTGTTGTCATGGATTTATGCTCTAGACGCATTGTTGGATGGGCCTTTTCTGAAAAGCCAAACAGTTTACTGACGGTTAAGGCACTAAACATGGCGATACAGCGTCGAAAAGGAAAATGCCCTACCTTATTTCATTGTGATCAGGGGATTCAATATCGTAGTGAACAATTTCAACAGTTATTATCATATCATCAAATTACCTTTAGTATGAGTAGAGCTGGAAATTGTTTAGACAATGCCGTTACTGAACGATTTTTTAGATCATTAAAATCAGAAAGAATTAATTATCGAGATTATATAACAAGAGAGCAAGCGATGGTCGATATTATTGATTATATCGAACCGATTTATAATCAAAAAAGAAGACATTATAAACTTGGATTTATTTCACCAGCAGAATTTGAACATAATTTACTAAAAACTGCCTAAGAAGCTCTCCAATTTTTGTTGACCGTTACAGGTATAATGTGGTCTACTTCTGTGGCTGGTCTGATGAAATGAAATCTTTTACATTCTTCACACTGACAGAGATATTTATCACGTTTTAATATTCGTACTCGTAACTTATCCCATGCTGTGCCATAACCTCGTCGATGCCTACTCTTACCATTTTGATATTTTGACCATGTGTTCTCGGTCTTTATATGTTCGCCACAGTAACCAGATGTATCTGTAGTGGTCTTGGCACATCCAATCTTTTTACACGCTTTGGGTATTCTTGGTGGCATGGTATTTGACCTTATTTCTTCTTCGTTGTTGATAAATACCTATTTGAGCGTGGTTTTTACAATAACCACTCGAGTAATTTGTATGCCCAAAGCAATCTTTGTAGCGGCATTATGATGGTAGATATAACTTACTTACTGGTTATTCGAGTACATATAGCTTCCATTCTAGACTTTTTTGTTTCCGGAGCAAATGTATCTTCAATTAATTTAAACTTATTTTCTGAAATATAGACAAACTCTGTTGTGGTAGTATAAATAACGTCTTCAATTGAAATCGCACGAGAGCTTTTTTCTTTGAAATCACTATCGAGGATATAGACTATAGAATCGTCCGTTTGTTTCATATTTTTGTTGCTTGTCAAAAACAGTGTGAACGACTTAGTTCCTAAATTTATATCAAACCATTTATGGTTAATCGATTCATAATTTGATGTAGTAGACTCACTGTTACAATACCATCCTCCAAAAAGCATACTCCTAGTAACTTCTTTTTTACCACATCCCACTAATACTAGGGTTGTTATAGATATAACCAACAATTTTTTAAACATTATAATTTCCTATTAAATATCATCTTGGAAATTATATATTGATCACTCCATTAAGCAAACATTCTTAATATATTCTTGCAAGCCTAAAATTTGATTATCTTTGGTGATTATGTCGTCTCGGAGTAAATAATAATTTTGTCTAGCTTCTCCAGTGAGTTCGCAGGTGTTTGCATCATCCATGCTGGAGGTGGTGGATTGTTCTGCTTTACTGAGGTTGAGCTGCAACCTACCAATCCCATTAATAACATTATTATAAAGCTTATTGTTTTCAGCCTTTGCATGTGTAAGCTCCTGAGTGAATTTAGTATCAATGTCATTAACTTTTTGTACTGGGTTTGATACTTAGTAAATTCATCTTTAACTTGGGATAATTCAGTTCTAATTGAGCCAAGTTCTAAGTAAGTATTTTTGATATCAAGTAAGATAGTGATTAGTAATGCAAAGATAGCTATAACAGCAATTACTGAAATGAATTTAAATCGAGTAGACATAATTCACGCTCTTTTTCTCGTCTAATTACCAATCCATTTAATACTTTACCAACTGATTTATTGCAACGCGGTAGCTCGTTGCAAGCAGCTTGATAATTCCCGCTATTAAGGTATTTAAACATAGTTGAGCTTTTCATCTTAGTGCAGCCAACGTTAAAGGTAATAGACACCGTTGCATCAAATACAGATTGCGGAAGTTTAGGACCATTAGCATTTTGATTAACACATTGTTCAGCTTCTTTGATATCCATGATCCAAAGTCTAGCTATTTCATCGTTCGAGTATTCTCGTTGCTCAACTTTTGACGTTGATCCAATGCCAACAGTTAAAATATTCGCAGGACAATAATATGGCTCATTTCTGCATGATTCAGCATTACCGATAATTTCTAAGCCTTGCTTACTTGTTCTTATCTCATCTGAATAATCAACAAGTACAATACTAATGATCGCTGAAACACTACAAATCGTCGTTGTGACTATCTTTGTTATATTTCGCATAGTATTGCTCTCTTAAATTTTTTTTGTGCTGAAAGTCCCTACGCTTATAAGCCCAGTTAATACAAAATGTAGCGATAGATAAGATTATCCCAATAACAATAGCGATATCGTTCAAACTGAGCGCTCCAATTAATGTACAAATAACGCCCCAGAAGTAAGATAGTGGCGATGTGAATTTATGCATATTTAATGTCTTCATACATGCATCCTACTGGAAGCGGTTAGTTAATTGGTGGCGGCGTACTAGCTGATGGCGTTTAGCTTGAGTGAGTGTGTCTAGTGTTGCCGCCGATTTGGTTCCCCCCGCAAGATTAGAACTTGTCTATCTTTCCGTTATGAGCGGATTGCTTTTACCGTTTAAGCTAGAGGGAATTATTTGAATTGAGTAAGCCGAATTAAAAAATATCAATATACAGTTGTTAAGGTGATCGACTTACTCAAATTTTGACAATAAAAAAGCCCCAGCGGTTAACTGAGGCAATAAAATATATTAGTGTATTTAATGACTGATTGAATTAGAAAACACATTCATAATAACCACACCAACAACAATAAAAATAATCCCTATGATTGCGGGTATATCTAGTCGCTGCCCGTGCAAAAAATAACTAATAATTGCAACTAAAACAATCCCTATCGCAGACCATAAAGCATAAGCAATACCAACAGGTAAATACTTTAGTGTTAACGATAAGAAGTAAAAAGCAGCAACATACCCAAGTATAGCTAAAACACTTGGCCATAATCTAGAAAACCCCTCTGTACTTTTAAGTGCTGAGGTGCCAATAATTTCGCC
This sequence comes from Orbaceae bacterium BiB, assembly GCA_036251205.1. Taxonomy (NCBI): domain Bacteria; kingdom Pseudomonadati; phylum Pseudomonadota; class Gammaproteobacteria; order Orbales; family Orbaceae; genus Orbus; species Orbus mooreae. The sequence goes on from CP133958.1 coordinate 687,409, forward strand.
AACAATAGCTAGAATCAAAAGAATCCACTTCATATACCCCTCCTCGCTGTGAAGACTATTTTAGGGGAATATTACACAAAAATCAAAAAACATATATAAAATACTATCCTTGACAAATATTTATTTTTCATGGCAATAAAGATGTTTTTTGAAATTAAATCTTACTATTCTTATACAAAACAGAATTGTTTAACCAACAAAAAAGCCCCAGCGGTTAATGATGTGCTCCTAGTTTAATGGAGACTTTTTAGTAACAAAAAAGGAGTCTCAAATGAGTAAAAAATACGATCCCCAATTTAAACAAGAAGCGATCAATTTAGCCCTAAATAGCGAACAAACTTATCGACAAACAGCCAATGATTTAGGTATAAATTACAAAACATTTTGTAATTGGATGTACCAAACGATGAATAAACCAACCCATCAAGCGATAAAATCAAATAAAAAACCAGACTATCACGAACTTGAGCGTCAAAATAAAGCGATGAAAAAAGAGCTTGAGCTACGTAAAAAGGAGATCGATATCCTAAAAAAGGCCGCTCAGTACTTTGCGAGCCTGAAATAGCCAGGTACGAATTTATTAAAAAGCAAAACACGCTATCTAAGCGTCGTTTATTTCATCTATTTGACGTGTCAAGTAGTGGTTACTATGCCTATTTAAAGCGATTACCGTCTCAGAGAACAGTGTTTAATCAGCAGCTTGACAAAAAGATTGAAACACTATTTGAAGATCATCGGCATCTCTATGGTTATCGGCGTTTACATGTCGAACTTTTGGAGGAAGGCTATTGTTTATCACGTGAACGAGTTCGTCGACGAATGCACAAGCTTCACCTTAAAGCAAAACAACGCAAAAAGTATAAACAAACAACGGACAGTAACCACAACAAACCGGTCGCTGAAAATATTTTAGATAGGCACTTCACAATGGATAAACCAGATCAAGCTTGGGTATGCGATATAACCTATATTAAAGTAAACGGACAGTGGTTATACCTTGCTATTGTACTCGACCTCTACTCTCGTAAAATCATAGGCTGGGCGATGAATACACATATGGAAAGCGCACTCGTCTGTCAAGCCTTAACCATGACGCTGCTTCATCTAGGGTACCCGAGTAAAGTGATTGTTCATAGTGCTCGCGGTGGTCAGTATTGCTCTGATGATTATCAAGCTATATTAACAGCTTATGGGTTAAGGTGTAATATGAGTCGTAAAGGAAACTGCTGGGATAATGCGGTGGCTAAAAGTTTTTTCCATACCTTAAAAACAGAATGGGTTTACCGCCATAAACTAGAAAATATGGCTCAAGCAAAATCGATGATTTTGTGGTACATTGAGGTTTACTATAACCGAGTAAGAAAACATTCTTATTTAAATTATTTATCACCTGTTCAATTTGAAGAAAAGATGATTTAATAATTTGAAAATAACTCTCCACTAAAATGTGGGCAGATCATTTTGACCTTCATTTTCTTAAATGGATTAGCAAAATTAATTAAAGAGTGTTCGATAGCGAAATTATATAATGCGGAAAAATGTCTGTGATAGGTATTCCAAGTTTGATTACTACTTAAATTTTCGTGAAGAATATGATGCCTAAACTCTAAAACTTTTTCGACGGAAACTTCATTAAGATAAATGGTACGATTGTAATATTTCTCAAACCGTTTAACTACATTCAAATAACTTCGTTCTGTATCTTTACGAAGTTCTTTATGCTGAAAATATATTGATAATAAATCATGTAAAGATAGATTTTCTATTTTGTACATAACGATAATTGTCCTTATAGGATTATTGATTAAAATGGAGACCAAATAATATAAACAATTATTGTATTTACAATACCAACCTAACATTTTTATGAAAAAATTACCCTAATTACATCCATTCATGTAATATTTTCAGCCGAGAAGACAATAATTTAACATCATCTAATATCATATTTAATAAAATAACATTCATCACTTAAGTAACAAAAAGCGCATCATAGTATAAACAAAGGTGAATATTTACGCAACAAAACCATAATTTAAAAAAAAATCTTGTCATTATGGAAAAATAACGCCATAATTAGCCTCGCTTTATTGGCGCGTTGGCAGAGTGGTTATGCAGCGGATTGCAAATCCGTGGACCTCGGTTCGATTCCGGGACGCGCCTCCATAAATCCCCCCTTAAATATCAATCAAATAAGTAATTCGATCAATATCACTATCAAAAAAAGAACGTACAGCTAACTTTACTTCGTTTGGTTTTTATTAATTCTCATCTTTTGATGATATTGAAATAATCCATTAGCGCTATAATATATTTCTATATTTTATTGAACTTTAACCAAATATCTAACCTTTTATTGAATTGGCCGGCTACCTCAGTGGCATTAATTCACCCATCATCATTGCAACCTACTTGATGTCTATTAAAATCGAATATAATAATATTCATAACGTATTCATTTTTAGAAATAAACCTTGTCACATAGCAGTGTCAGCCCAAAGAAGCTCACCAGCTATACTGACAACCTCAAGGCTCATTCCTAAAAAAGTTATTTGGTTAATGAGTGTCCTGTTATAGACATGGTGATTGGGTTTATAGTGTGTCACTTTTATTAGGCATAAAAAAACCACCCGAAGGTGGTTGATATATAAATTATTTTTTAGTTTTTCCGTTTGGAAATAATTAATCCATCCTTTATTTAAACAATATGATATTAATTTATCTAAAATTTAATTATTTTTGTGATGATATTATGGAATGTCTACACATTTCATACAACTAAATTAAGGGGGAGCTGTTTATTAAATGCAACAGGCGTCATATATCCCAATGACGAATGTAATCGTTTATAATTATACCAATACGCATAAGCAGAGAAACGCTGTTGTAGCTCCCTAGTATTGCTAAACGTTGTATTTTTTACAAACTCAGTTTTAATTGTCTTAAATGTTGCTTCTGACACGGCATTATCGTAAGGACATCCCTTATTGCTTAGTGAACGGGTGATCCCAAACAGGTCAAAACATCCATCAAGCAATTGATTATCAAATTCTTTTCCTCTATCGGAATGAAATAACGCAATTGACGATAAAGGCGCTTTAATTTGGCTTAATGCTGACATAACAAGCTCTGCTGTTTTATGTTGTCCAACACGATAGCCTGCGATTTTTCGTGCTGAAAGATCAAGTAATACGCAAAGGTAATTCCATTTTTTACCGACCTTTATATAAGTCAAATCAGCAACAATCACGGTGGCTTTCATTCCTACTGTAAAATTTCGTTGCAATACATTATTTATAGTAACGGAATTAACGTTTTTGTTATTGTTTTTGTAACATTTTTGGGTGTATTTTGACTTTAGCGATAATGATTTCATCACTTTTGCAACATAACGACGAGAGACGCTTATCCCTTCAGTTAACAGTGCTTGCCGTATTCTTCTTGTTCCGTAAGACTGATAACTACCATTAAAAATCGTTAAGATCTGTTGGGCGTATTTTAATCTTCTTTGATACGCATTTTTTTTGCACTGATAATAAAAATAATGCCTTGATATACCTAAGCATCTACATAACCACTGCAACGAGTAGCGATGTCGGCAAGCTTGGATCACTGCGATTTTCGTCCCATTATCAGTGCGGCTTGCTTTAGGATATCGTTTTCCATACGAAGCTGCTTAAGCTCTTTGCGTAGAGCAATTAATTCCTGCTCCTCTAGGCTACGATTATCTTTTGTTTTGAATGAACCACTTTGCGTGGCTTGAGCAATCCAACGATCTAATGCTGATGGTGTGAGATCATATTCGGCTATTAGCTCACTACGTGACTTACCATGCTGATATAAATTAACCATCTGTTGTTTAAAATCATCATTAAATGTTCGTCTAGGTCGTTTGACTGTATTCATATTTATTTCCTCTTTTAGTGATAAGTTTACCTTACCCCTAAAAAAACTGTATGAATTAGTGTAGCCTATCCAAATGAGGGAGCTTAATCTTAAATCAACAGTAAGACCCAAAAAATATCGCTCTTATCGTGTCGAGATGGGTAAAACGGCACCCAATCGTCTTAAGAGAAAATTTAAAGTGTCAAAACCGAATAAAAAATGGGTAACCGATGTCACTGAATTTAAAGTCAATGAACAGAAAATTTATCTATCGCCCATTATTGATTTATACAACCAAGAGGTGATTGCTTATAGTGTGGCTAAGAATGCACGTTTGACTTTAGTCACCGATATGCTTAAAAAAGGGATATCACGATTAAAAAACAAACAAAACCCCTTGCTACATAGTGACCAGGGCTGGCAATATAGAAATCCTATTTATCAGAAGCAACTTGCTGATAATGGTATAAAGCAAGGTATGTCAAGAAAAGGGAATTGCTTAGATAATGCTGTTGCTGAAAACTTTTTTGGACTATTAAAATCAGAAATGTATCATGGGCAACATTTTAAAGATGCGGATGAATTGATTGAAAAAATAGAAGAATATATAGAATACTACAACACGAAACGGATTAAAGTTAAATTAAAAGGCCTGACTCCGGTAGCATACCGAAACCAAGCCTTACGAGCTACTTAACTAAAGTGTCCAACTTTATGGGGTCACTTCAATTAAGCGGTTTATGTTAATTTTAAAATAATTTATTTAACTGGTGGTGCTGGTGATAAAACTACAACTCTTTTTACATCAATATCAGTTGGTTTATATCTATGATGATCTACTTCACCAGTAATTTGTACTGTATCATTTGGTGTTACTGTTTGGCCCCTCCAGTATTTATGATCAATTTCAACGTTTATTTCGCCTGTGCTGTCTCTAAATAAGTAGTCTTCATCACCTATTTGCTTAACAATATTTCCTTGTAAAGTTACCCAAGCATCTTTATTCATTTGTTTAGCTTGCTCAACAGTCGTGATTGTTTGTTCTCCTGCGTTGAAACCACTCAGTTGATGAGCTGGAGCAGGAGTGCCATCATTAAAACCACCTTGCGGAAGCGGTTTTGCTATCGCAGCACCTGAAATACCTAAAGTTACAATTAAAGCTAATTGAATTAATTTTTTCATATGTTACTCCTTAATTTATTTGTTTTTGTCGTTCTACGTTATTTATAGTATCAAATAAATATTAAGAGAATATTAATTTTTAATGTTTTTTATTTTCACACATAAATTCAGTATTATTCTTAGGTGTAACGGTATACTTTTAACATTGCGTATAAAGCTACTCTCGTTCGATAATTTTCTAACCGCATTCATGATTTACCACCTTTCACATTCTTAAATACTTCAACAAATCTCTTTGCAAAGTGTTTATTTCTTAAAGCGATCATGGTTAACTCGTCGGGTTTATCAGCCCGTTGACATGTTTTATAATTTGATTTATTATTTTTCATGCGAATCGACTCCTTTTATTGATTCCAGTACTTATATATTTGTATAGCCTTTCGCCACTAATTCGTGTTAGTGGCTTTTTTATTACCTGTTTTAAGCCATAAAGGGTCGCAAGATAAAGCAATTGCAAGTTCAAGAATGCTTTTTGTTACCTTAACAGACCCATCTTCAATTTTATTTATTGCTTGTTGTGTTACCCTGTTTTTTCGGCTAACTGAACTTGGGTTGTTAAATATTGTGTAAAAGTGCACCAGTTTTGTATGAGAATATCGTTGAAAAGTATACCAGTGATATTTTTGTGCAAGTTGTTAAACTCTCCGAATCTAGCGGAGCAAAACTAGGATGTTATGCATGGAAACTATTTTAAAAATCAGACGGCTTTATTTCAAAGAAGGTGTCCCTCAGCGTCAAATAGCTAAGAAGCTACAACTAAACCGAAGAAAGAGCAACTTAGCGTCCGGCGATTATATGAGTTGTTGCGTAGCAAAGGGTATCAAGGACAATATAATGCATTAAGCTGCTTTGTCAGAAAGTTTAAAGAGGAATATGTCCCCGTATACATGATGTCTATATCCCTCAGTTATTCCCCGCTGCTGATGCTTATCAATTCGATTGGAGCACCGAAACCGTTAAATTAGCAGGAGAAGTTGTTAAAGTTAGCGTTGCTCATTTTCGGCTATGTCATAGCCGTGCCTTTTTTATTAAAGCTTATCCTAACCAACAAAAGGAAATGCTAGTAGATGCGCATAATGCTGCATTTGAGTTTTTAGGTGGCTGTTGTCGTCGAGGAATTTATGACAATATGAAAACAGCAGTAACATCAATTGGTATAGGTAAAGAGCGTGTGTTTAATGAACATTTTCTAGCCATGATGAATCACTATCTTATTGAGCCAGTTGCCTGTACGCCAGCCTCAGGTTGGGAGAAAGGACAAGTCGAGCGACAGGTAAAAACATTGCGCAAACGACTCTTTGAACCCACACTGTCATTTGATGATTTAGATTCACTCAATCATTACTTAGCTAAGCAATGTCAGGAGTTGATTAATGAATTTAAACATCCTGATAATAAAGCGATGACGGTATTCGAGTCATTCAACCTAGAAAAAACAAACCTCATCCCAATCCAACCTTTTTATTGGTATAAAAGTCAGTGGGTACGGGTTAATCGACTTTCACTCGTTAATTATCAGAATCATCGATATAGTGTTCCTTGCCATCTGGCGAATAAAAAAGTATTGCTACAGGTCTTTTCCAATCATATTAATGTGGTTGAAAAGTAGGAATGCGTAGCCATGCATACTCGAAGTTTTATCAAAAACGAAACATCGTATAATCCTTGGCATTATTTAAACCTCTTAAAGCAAAAACCAGGAGCGTTACGAAATGGCGAACCTTTCTTTGGTTGGAAACTCCCTGAATCAATTAAAACGTTACAAAGCTATTTATTAAAAAAGCCCAAAGGTGACCGAGCTATGGTTGAGTCACTCACACTGATTGCGGAGCACGGTGAAGAGCTGGGTATTACGGCAGCAGAAATAGCGTTAGAAGAAAAAGTACTGACCGTTGAAGCGGTACAGAATATTATTAATCGGCTTCTTGAACCGGTTCCGCCAACACTAAAGATAAAAGAAATCCCTTTAAATACGCCACCACAAAGTAATTTCCAACGGTATAACACATTGCTAATAGAAGTCCATGATGCCACGTCTTGAATGTTTATCCTTAATTGAACGACTTAAACTGAGTACGATGTACAAACACTTTGATGAGGTTGTCACTGAGGGGATTAAGCGTAAACGCTCAACGCTTGATATTTTACATCGATTATTAACGATAGAGCAAACAGAACGAAATATTCGCAGTATGGAATATCGAATTAATCAAGCTAAGTTTCCCCAGCATAAAAGTCTTGCTGATTTTGATTTCAAAAATACGTCCTTAAATAAACCGGCGATAACGTTATTTATGGATAATGATTTTATTGAAAATAAACGTAATATTATATTTGTTGGCGGTCCTGGCACGGGGAAAACCCATTTAGCAACAGCGATAGGGATTAACGCAGCTACGATGGGTAAAAAAGTGCGTTTTTGGAATGTATTAGACTTAGTTAATAAGTTATAGCTTGATAAAGAAACGCATCGATATAAGCTGAGTAATCAACTGATTAAGCATGACTTGATTATACTTGATGAATTAGGTTATTTACCGTTTAGTCAAAAAAGAGGGGCATTGCTATTCCATCTTATAAGTCAGCTTCACGAACACGTTAGTATTATTATGACGACAAATTTAGTTTTTTCAGAATAGGCAACTTTATTTACTGATGAAAAAATGACAACAGCCTTACTCGATAGGCTGGTATACCACTGCGATATTATTGAAAACAGGCAATGAATCTTATCGCTTTAAAAATCGTACCTAAAGTGGTGCACTTTTCAATAATATTTGACAACCTCGGCTATCTATCATCAATAGTTTAGCTAATATCCCAAGCTATAAAGATCATAAATCCGAATTAGCCTTTAATAATTTAAGTATAATCTAAACGATATCTCGATATATTAAGTTAATAAATAAAATCGACAGATGAATAAGCAACAATTAAGACAATTAGAACTAAAGCAACAACGCCCCAAAGAGTCTTTTTCCCAATTTTTGGCATGATATAACACCCTGAACAGTTAATGAATATTTAGGCTGAGTATAGCAAAATTTTCATAAATAGAAATTAACAAAATATGACAATCAAAGCATCTTCATAAAGATAAATGTTAAATATAAAAAACCACCATAAGGTGGTTTATTGATAATAAAAGAGTATTAAACTCGATAAATTAAGACTTTTGGTGTTTTTGCTGCCTACTTTTTGTTATCGAAACAGCCATAAATAACCCAACAATATTAGATATAAATGATATAACTAGAGCGATTATATAATGTGTTTTCATTGGCAAGTCATCTGTATTTAAGATGCCAAGCATTGCAAAATAAGAAACAGCAATAACCAATATACCAAAAATAACTGCCGCAATGATACTAGTTAAAACCCGTTTTTTAGGTGCAACAGCTGCGATGCCATCAACAATTAGCATATATACAATACCAGATAGAATTGCCCCAATATATAGTGATAATAAATGCGAACTCTTTTCAAGCAAGTTTAGAACTGTGCCGAAAAATAAAATTTTCACTACAATATATATAAAGATGATTGCGGGTAATATGCAAATCCATCTTAATGACGCCGGCCAATTTGTCATAAACATAAAGCCACCATCTTGATCATAACTTAGAAACTCTTTTTTCTTTTCGATTTTATTATTCATTGTCATTAGTTACCAAATAGAATAAATAATTTTGCATATATTAAACCTATTTACTTATTTGTACATAATAAGAAAATATAAAAAAACCACAACTAAGCCGTTTAATTATAATAACCAATTATTTATTAATTCGAGTACATAACGCAACAGAATTAGACTTATAACTTTCTGGGCTAAATAGATCCATAACCAGTTTAAATTGATCATTAGATACATAAATAAACTCTTGCGTTGCCGTTAGCATCTCGCCTTCAAAAAACTTTGATTTTGACCCCTTTACTTTGAAATCATCATTCAGGACGAAAACCATAAAATCATCATGGTCTTTCATGCTAGCATCTTTAGTATAAATTAATTTTATCGATTCGTGTCCTGCATCGATAAACTCGCTCCAACCACTAATTTTATCATAGCGTGATATGATAGATTCTGATTCACATTGCCAACTGCCGAGAAGCAAACTAGGTGTCACATCTTTTGAAAAAGAGTTAAAACTAACTAACAATAAAGTAACAGATAAAATTGATAATAATTTATTAAGCATATGACGCCCTTTTTTATATTAAGTTGATTAATTGTATAGTAAATAATGTATTTAATATATTGTTATCACTCGGAAATTAAGTCGTCTTTTACCCTAATAAAATTACGAAATTAATCATCATGTTAACTCATGTATTAATTATGATAGTGAACGTTCCACATACTCAAAGTAAACGTTATCTTGGAAATACTTTATACTTGATTTATCGTTGGCAAAACGGGTAATATGATGATTAAATTAATATTAACTAGCTATATTTAACTAGTTTACTTACAAGCCTTATAGACCGATTTAATCCACAAAACCTCTGGGTAAACCTGTTTATAACTTACCTAACTCATTTATTTAACTAAATTTATTATGCCGTCTAATCAATGTCCAATACCCTGTTTACGGAAAATAGAAATGTAATATACAAAGAAGAGACTTTCAGGTAAACGATAACACTGTTTACCCGAAAGTCGAAAACGACATGAGGTTAAAAATTATAACGGTAGCCGATATTGACTTGACGAATATTGAAAGCATCACCCGTTGCATAATTTAAATCAGCATAAATATTATGGTGCCCAGCTATTTGGGCATTAACCCCCAGTCCCATATCAATCCAGTGACCTTTGAAGCTATAAAACTCTTTTATGCCCTGATTGAACTGATACGAAGTATCACCATCATACTCTTTGACATAACCGAATTTAGCATAAACATCTACCTGATTCTGTTTTTGATCATAAGTCGTGTAACCAAATAAAGTACTAACTCGACCTAAGAATGAGTTAAATTGACTCAGTTCTGTTTTTAGACCGTTGCTAGAATCAATTGAAGAGCTTCCTTGGTAGCCATAAGTAAATTGTCCCTGTGGCTCAATAAACCAACTTCCCGCATCAATAGTTGGTTTACCATTTAGCCAGAAACGTTTCCCCCCTTCAAGGCTAACCGCTAGTCCATTTGAGTGGCCACTGCCATTTACCGCATAACCGCCTGAAGTCGTCGTATTGAATTTATTATCCATATACATATACTTGGCCATAAAGTCTAAATAGAAACCGTTATACTCTTTATAAGTACCATAAATACCAGCATAATAAGAAGTGGTACTACCGTCCCCAACATTGAAGTCAGTCATCCCCTTGGACATACCAGCGACAACCCCAATATAGATATCCCATAATTCTGTCGAATCAATATTTTTATCAGCACCTAATTGGAAACCGCTATAACGCAATTTTTTATCTTTCAAATTATGGTTATCAAATGAATCAATATAACCGCTATAAACTCTTCCCCACGCATCTCCAGTTTGGTTATTCGTATTGCGAAGTTCACCCATACGTTGTAATAACGTTTGGTTCTCAATGTAATTCATTAAATAGTTGATACTAGCGATATTAGCCGAATTATCACCGGTATTAGAGTTTTCGCCTCCACCATTCTCTTTTTTCTTACTGGTTAAGTACCAATCAGAATCTCTTTCACCTAAAGTAGCATCACCCTGACCAAGCTCATAAATATAGCCACCGACATCAGTCGTACCAGTAAATACCGCATCACCACCTTCGGTCTGCACTAACTGTACACGTTCACTACCATCTACGGTTGTGCTGCCTGTATGACTATCGTTAATCGCGATAGTATGGTGACCTGAGGCCATATTGGACTCCGTGACTTTCAGTAAATCATGATAATTATTTATTCCATCAATAGTGGTACGCATATTAAATATACCATTGCCTAATAACTCATCAACAGTTAACGTAATATCATTACTACCATCTAAAAGATCGATTTGTTTACCAATAGAAACGGTTGCCCCATCTAAATCTAAATAAGAGAGTGACGATGACTTGGACATGTTCCATTGACTATTAGCTCCAGCAATTCGGAGATCAAGATTACTTACATCATCAACCGTTGTATTACCGTTAAAAATAGAGCCGTCATTCATTGTTAGCGTAATGGTTCCGGCATTATCGGCTTTCATATCGCCCGTGATCGTGTAAATATTTTGATTAATAGAACCATTAAGATCACCTGCTGAAGCAATCAGTGAATCAGCACCCGAACTGTATATAGCATAACTTTGTTGGCTAGTACCATCATAATCAGTATTAACAGTGATTTTGGTATCTCCGAATAAGAGGATCTTCCCCCCACTCAGACTGGTTTTAGGGCAACTGCCAAATATACACGAAAAAGAATAATTTGGTGTTATATCACCATTTGCAGCATATAAACCATGAGCACCTTTTCCTGTTGTTGTAATATTGGTACTATTTAAACTAATCGAACCGGTTTTATTAGCATAAACAGCATGAGCGCTCGTACCGGATGTCGTTAATGAGCTACCATCACCAATAGAGATATATGCGCTATTCGCAGCAGGCATATTTACAGTTTCATAATCACGATTTCCCGCATAAACCGCATAACCTTCGGCATCGGTAATATTTGAACCATTTCCAGTTGTCGTGACTTTCAAATTATTGCCAATAATGATTGAATTATTACCACCACCAATAGATAAATTAGCTCTAACACCAACACCTTTCGCGATACTAATCTCTGCATCATTACCTACTTTTAATAACGAACTGCCAGTGATAGCAACATTGATACCATCAGCTGAACTACCAGTTGCGATTATTTTTAGATTATCGCCAATAGTTAAATTTGACGATGATCTCAGCATAAGCGCATCTGCCTTACTGCCTGAGGTCGTAATACTCACCTCTTTTAGTGTGCCCGTCACATTATATAATCCATAGCCGGCAAGAGGCGCTATCCCCCCCGTCTCAGTGGTATTAATCGTGATGCTATCATAATCATCAAAGCCACTACCATATATCGTGCTACTACCAGTATATTCTGCCGCCAAAACACTATTATTACAAAATAACAGTGGGCCTAATAACATAATTAACTGCTTCTTTTTTAAATTCTCTTTCATTTTATTCCCTTTTGTAATTTCTTATTATTTTTACGCTTGTCCTATTTTATTTTCGAAATACCTCATTAATAAATTGTCAGCAATAGAAAAATCAATCTAGTAGTCCAAAATCAACAATATTCCCTTTTTTATCAATAAGATAATAATTAGGTGGTAAATCGATAATAAAATCATCTTCAAATTGTTTAATGCCCTTCTTCTCATCAAGTAGATATTTCTCAGTTAGATTATTAATACCTGCAACTTCCTTATCAGATAAAGTCCATACAATATCACCAGTATATGCATCAAGCATTTCTAATTGGTAATCGCCATTCACGTTATTTTTAATGATAACACTATCGATATCACTATAAAGCACAGCAGCATCTGATGATAAAGGGGTGTCATTGAGTTGATTAAAATTAGCAATAATTTTTTGGCTCGATGTATCATAGGCAACCAATTGCCCCTCTTGTCGTTTAATCGAAACAACATTTTGATCATTACGATCGTTATTGTCAGTTAAAAAGTCAGCACGAAATAAATAGCTACTATTATCAGTAGGATCCCGATACACTACAAATGCCGTTCTAGCATAAGTTTGGGCATTAAATGGCATTGTGTTTAAGGATTCTGTCGCATAATCATCATTACTTTGCGTAATATCGATGATCTCATTTTCAACTGGTTGATGTCGATTGTTTTGATTAAATAGGCTAATACCCGCATAGATAATCAAAAATATCAATGTACCAATAATAATAAACCCAACTAGTCGATTATTTTTCTGGTGTGATGGTGCTGCGTTAATAAATGAACCGTTATTATCATTAATATTATAATAATAGCTATTACCACATTGTTTACATTTGAAAAAATATTCTGCAATAGGTGCACGTGAGGTACTATTACAACGAGGACATTTTATTATATTTATTATTTTAGTGACCATTATTTAACTACCCTATAAAACTACGATATATCACTCTGATATTATCGAATATTATAATGGTTAGAAAAAGAAATGATATAAACTTTATACAAATAACGAACTAAAATTGCTTACTACCATCTCTTCCATGCAGGCAATTTCTTTAAAATAATTCGAGCGGTCTCTTTCGCTACCTGATAATCCATAGAGTGCTCTTCTACATAGCGCAATGTTAACTCTTCCAATTTTTCATCGAAGCTTTTCATTGAACCATCTGATTTGGCACAAAGTTTACAATAATTTTTAGAAATATCATACCTAGGATAATCGGCTATCTGCGTCATAGGCATACCACAAGCAATACACATTTTCATAATTTACTGTATCAAAAAGAGTTACATGGTTTAATGCTACTCCTGACTATCACAATTTTCAATATTGTTAACATCATTCTCTAGCTTAAGAGAGTCGATTTACATGACTTCATAACGATTTTTTGGTATAGTTTAGCAAAATTATTAATACTTAAGGTCAAAAAAATCTATGGAATCAATGCCTAACTGCCCTATTTGTCAGTCCGAACATACTTATCAAGATGGTGCCCTATATATCTGTCCAGAATGCGCTCATGAATGGGACCCAACTGCCCTAACCACACATGACGATACCTTAATTGTCAAAGATAGTAACGGAAATTTACTTGCTGATGGTGACGATATTATTTTAATTAAAGATTTAAAATTGAAAGGTTCTTCGAGTGTATTGAAAAAAGGTGAAAAAGCAAAAGGAATTCGTTTGGTTGAAGGCGATCATGAAATCGATTGTAAAATGGATGGAATGAAAGTAATGCTTAAAGCCTGCTTTGTTAAAAAAGCTTAATTAACAAACACCAAATTATACAGATAAAGTTTAATGCTGACTTACTCAGCATTAAAGTAAGTCTAATTGTCCATTACTGCTATGCTGCATTGATAATTCAAGTTGTTTTTGTTGCTGATATAAGTAATAACGTTTCCTTAACGCCCTTTGTCGACAAAGTCGAAGTACTTCTTGTTTTTGGTTATCAGAAAACTTTAACCAATTAAAACGTTCATCCCGCGAACGAAAGCATGTTAAACAGTAACCTTGTTTATCCGTCTCACATACTCTTTTACACGGACTCGTAATAGCAAAAATTTCTATTTGACTTGGCATCATCATAACAACACGAAAAGAGATTATGGGTGATAGTATAAGGGTAAATAATCCATTTTATGATATTTTTTTAATCAAATTGCAGTTTTTTTACTCTTTTAATTGACTAAGATTTACCATAACAGTGAGTGCATCTCAGCAAAATATTTTTATAAACGATCTATTCCCAACTGATATAATTCATCACATAATAGACATCATGATTTTATTCATTAAAGATTTGTTACCATGAGTAATTTAACAACCGATATTACCTTTAAACACGCTACAATATGTGATTTAGCTTTTATTGTTGATGTTTATAACCAGACGATTCCAAGTAGAATGGTTACCGCAGATACAGAACCTGTCACTATCGAAAGTCGAAAATCTTGGTTTGACGCTCATAATGCTCAAGCTCGACCATTATGGCTCATTAGTTACCAAGATAAACCATGTGGATGGGTTAGTTTATCTACTTTTTATGGTAGACCTGCTTATGCCAAGACAGTAGAAATAAGTTTGTATATTCATACTCATTTTAGGGGAAAAAAAATCGGTCAATCTGCGGTTCAATATGTTGAACGCTTTGCATTAGAACATAATATTGAAAATATCTTATGTTATATATTTGCTCATAATCTACCAAGTTTAAGCTTATTTAATAAAATGGGTTATCAACAATGGGGATATTTACCAAACGTTGCTATACTAGACAATAACCATCGAGATCTGGTTATTTTAGGTAAGTCGATAGTCGGATAGTGAACTCCTGTAACTCGTTACAGGAGTTGTGATAGGTTAATTAAACGCTAAATGATGAACCACAGCCACAAGTTGTTGTGGCATTTGGATTGTCAACCACAAAACGTGATCCTTGTAATCCCTCGGTATAATCGATTGTGCCACCAACTAAATACTGTAAACTCATTGGATCAACGATTAACGCGACACCGTTTTTTTCAATGACAAGATCATCTTCATTACTTTTCTCATCAAACGTAAAACCATACTGAAACCCACTACATCCACCGCCTGTAATATAGACGCGTAGTTTAAGATTTGGATTTTGTTCTTCTTCAACCAATGATTTTACTTTTTTTGCAGCTGCATCAGTAAACACTAATGGTAATGCATCACTCATATTTCTCTCCTGCTACTCTTCATTTTATTCAGCTAAAACAAAGTAATATTAACGATATCCTCGCCACTCATCATAAATATTAAGTAACTTAATGCTACGCAAACAATAGAATGAATAAACGCAATTGCGGTATTATATAACATTATAGATAAGGACTAAATATACAATTACAAATAATACTAATTAGTAAAATTAGTTAATTCCTTATCAAGGAACTTGAATTCTCATTAATTTTATGAATAAATACACACTTTATGTTGCTATGAGAATCGGTAATGAACAAATCTCAGTCTCTTTATAAACAAGCTAATCTTGTGATGCCAGGTGGTGTAAACTCGCCAGTTAGGGCATTCAATGGCGTAGGTGGTACACCGCTATTTATTGAAAAAGCCGATGGTGCATATATTTATGATGCCGATGGTAAAGCATATATTGATTATGTCGGTTCATGGGGCCCTATGATCTTAGGTCATAACAATCCTGATATTGCTGATGCTGTATGTAAAGCTATCCGTAATGGATTAAGTTATGGAGCACCAACAGAAATTGAAGTGAAATTGGCTAATTTAGTAACAAGCATCATGCCTTCTATTGAAATGTTACGCATGGTGAACTCTGGCACTGAAGCTACCATGAGTGCAATTCGTCTTGCTCGAGGGTTTACCGGCCGCGATAAAATTATTAAATTTGAAGGCTGCTATCATGGTCATGCCGATTACTTATTAGTGAAAGCGGGTTCTGGGGCATTAACTTTTGGCCATCCAACTTCACCTGGCGTACCAGAAGATTTTGTCAAACATACTTTAGTGTGTGACTACAACAATCTAGAGTCAGTGCAACGCTGTTTTGAACAATATCCTAATGATATTGCCGCTATTATCGTTGAGCCTGTCGCTGGCAATATGAACTGTGTTCCTGCTAAGCCTGAATTTTTACACGGTTTACGAAGTCTGTGTGATCAGTATGGTGCATTATTAATTATAGATGAAGTTATGACTGGCTTTAGAGTTGCTTTAGGTGGCGCTCAAGAGTATTACGATATTACACCTGATTTAACTTGCTTAGGAAAAGTTATCGGTGGAGGAATGCCCGTAGGTGCATTCGGTGGACGAGCTGATATTATGCAACAACTTGCACCAGTCGGCCCTATTTACCAAGCAGGAACATTATCAGGTAATCCAATTGCGATGACAGCTGGTTATACTGCCCTAAATTTACTCACTCAAGTCGGTGTTTATTCACAATTAGATAGTTTAACAACTCAACTTGCTGATGGACTAACCTACGTAGCTAAAAAGAATAATGTCCCCCTAATTATCAATCATGTCGGTGCAATGTTTGGCTTATTCTTTACAACTGCGGAAGAAGTCACCACTTATTCTGATGTCATGCAAAGTAATGTTGAATTATTCAAAAAATTCTATCATCATATGCTGCAAGAAGGGATTTACTTTGCTCCATCGGCTTTTGAGGCAGGGTTTATGTCCTTAGCTCATAGTAATGAAGATATTAATCGTACTATTGATGCTACAGACCGTTTTTTTAACACATTTAGATAACATAATTATTGTATAGGTAAGAATAATATGATTAACCCACTTAATGCAGGTGATGAAGCGCCACCATTTTCACTTCCTGATCAAGATGGAGAAGAGATTAGCTCTAAAGATTATAAAGGTCAGCGCATTTTGATCTACTTTTATCCAAAAGCAATGACACCGGGTTGCACTGTACAAGCTTGTAACTTACGTGATAATTTTGATGAATTAAAAAAATATGATGTCGCTATTATAGGGATTAGTACCGATAAACCAGAAAAACTATCTCGTTTTGCTGAAAAGGAACTATTAAATTTCACCTTATTATCTGATGAAGATCATCAAATTGCGCAAAAATTTGGTGTTTGGGGAGAGAAGGAGTTCATGGGTAAAACTTATGATGGTATCCACCGAATTAGTTTTTTAATCGGTAAAGATGGTAAAGTTGAACGCGTTTTTGATGATTTTAAAACCAGTAACCATCATGAAATTGTCCTAAATTACTTAAAGAGCCACACTAATAAGTAAGCATTATCATCGTCATAAAAAAAGCGCAAATTTTGCGCTTTTTATTTATATTCAGTACGATACAGCACTTAATCTTATCAAGAATCAGCCATTTTCAACTTGTTGCTTAGTGTTTTCATTCTTAGGCCAGGCGTTAATAATTGCTTTCACTAATGTCGCTAGTGGAATCGCAAAGAAGATCCCCCAAAAACCCCATAAACCACCAAAAACTAATGTTGCTACAATAATAACTAATGGATGAAGATTTAATTTTTCTGAATAAAGTAGTGGCACAATCACATTACCATCAAGCATTTGAATCACAATATAGGCAAATATTAAAATACCAAAATCAGTACTAATTCCCCATTGGAAAAGCGCCACAATAATCACTGGAATTGTTGAGATAATGATACCGACATAAGGAATCAATACACAAATACCCACAATAAAAGCTAATAACAGTGAATAATCAAGTCCCAGAAACCAAAACACAATATAGCTAACGGTAAATAAAATAATAATATGTAATACGCTACCAACAATATAATTAGCAATCTGCTGATCCATTTCAGCCGCAACTTTATTCAATACTCGACGATTACGTGGTAATAATTTAGAACAGTATCCCCAAATAGCATCTTTATCTTTTAATAAAAAAAACATCATAATCGGGATCATGACAGCATTAAAAATAACAGAAACTAAACTAAATATCGATACTATAGAGAACTGTAATAATGAGTTACCGGTTTGTGCCACTTTATCTTTAACACTCTGAATAACCGCATCAAATAAACCGACATCAATTAGCTCAGGATAATGCTCAGGTAAAGTCGTTAAAAAATTATTAAAAAAGGTTAACATATTTGGAATATTACGAACTAAGCTGACACCTTGCTGCCAGATTAACGGTACCAAAATAACCATCCCGAGTAAAACTAATGAAATAAACAGTAACAGTACAATAGATACCGATAAGGTCCTTGGTAAACCTTTTTTATGCAGAAAATCGACTGGAGTATTTAATAAATAAGACAACACGATAGCGATAATAATAGGAAGTAATATTTTATTAAAAAAGTAGATCGACAAAAAGAGGACAACAATCGTAATAACTAATGATGCTGCATTCGGATCACTAAATCGTCTACGATACCAATCCATTAATAATTTAAACATCGAATTTCCCACACCGATAAGCAATAAAATTATTGCATAAACATGAATTCATTTTAATAAATTAAGACTATATTAAATGAATAATAAATTTTAGTCTCTCTTTTTAATCGTACTATTTCCCATGAAGTTTAGTCGATAATAGTTGATAACTAATTAATATCAACAAAACAGCAAATAATAAACAACAAATCAAAATAGATAAGCGCCCCAACCCATGTACAGAGATCGCGCCAATCACAGCTCCAACACAAAAAAAGAAGATCACAACTAAATAGCGTAAGCTCTGCACCAAGGCATTACTATTTCTAGTTGTTATTGCCGCAAACAGTAAGGTCATTGCGGAACGTAGATTACCAGTACACATTGTACTGGCATAAGGCGATCCGCAGATGTTACGAAAGCTTCCCATTTGAATTGAGCACATAAATGAAATAGAGGAAGTAATAATCACGGAGGGCATTGAACTGGGTAAAAATGCGATAATAAATAGCATCACAATTTGAATAATTAATACTAAAATAAAAAAATAGGCAGAAACATGTTTCAATAAATATTCAGTCATTAAAATTCCTAATGAAAAGGCAATAATAGGAATTAGATAATTTAAGAAATGAATATAATCTCCATTCATCAATGAAATACCTAACAATACCATGTTACCGGTTTGAGCATTTGCAAAGACCCCGTCATAACACAAGAAAGAGTACGAGTCCAAAAAACCACCTACAATCGCAAGTAATATCCCGATCTCTAATTTTTCATGTAATGGAGAATTTTTATCAGTTAACTGAATCATAATACCGACTAAAAAAGCAAATAAAACCAGTATTATACGCTATTTATTTATAGACTCAATTGAACTTATCGCCCTTTTATACTCGAAGAACAATACGGCATATGTCTAAAGTATTAACCTCTTAAATCTATCTCAATAGGCTACTATACTCATAACTAATGGATATTATCAATAAAGATATTCGTAAGTTTTAACTTAATTTAAAGCTAAATAGGCAGGTCTATAGCAATAAAACTAAAATCTAATTTTGGTTATTGTTAAAAAATAATAAGCCAACCATTATCTGATGGCTATCAAACAAATTTTCAGTTTCAATCCTTGATAATCTTCGATAAGTTTAAAATCGATTCTCTTATCTAATTTGTTCTTATCTAACTATAGTAGACAATCTTTATCTCACCTCCTTATTTAACCCTATTTTTATTAAGACTAATCCCAATATAATAGATTAAAAAATAATACACAAAAGATAATCGATAATATGTTTATATTATGTGATCTAAATACCAAATTAATTATTTTTACTTAATTTTATGATAATGTTCAGTGAATGTTCTATCCCTATATAGCAGCCGCTATAATAGATTTTACACCGTGTCCTAAAATAGCACTCCGCCATAAAACAATTATCGGTTATAATGCGATGAATTTGGTAAAAATAGAATTTTTATCCTAGCTATGCTCAAATTTATGCTATTTTGTCATACAGGATCAGACCAATAAATTGAATAAAGTCATTGAAATATAAATAAAAAGTTGAAACATCACCATGAATGATAATGAAAATTTAGTTAATCACACACCGATGATGCAGCAGTATTTAAAACTGAAGGCAGAAAACCCCGACATTCTATTGTTTTACCGTATGGGAGACTTTTATGAGTTATTTTATGATGATGCTAAAAAAGCCTCGCAACTACTGGATATATCATTAACCAAGCGTGGAGCCTCAGCTGGCGAACCGATTCCAATGGCTGGAGTACCTTATCATGCAGTTGAAGGTTATTTAGCTAAGCTGATTTCATTAGGTGAATCCGTTGCAATTTGTGAACAAATTGGCGATCCAGCAACAAGTAAAGGACCCGTTGAACGTAAGGTTGTTAGAATTGTCACACCAGGAACTGTAAGCGATGAGCAGTTACTTGAAGATCGTAAAGATAACTTATTAGCGGCAATTTGGTTAGAAGTTGAAGGCTACGGTTATGCTACGTTGGATATCAGTTCGGGTCGATTTAATATATTTGAATGTAACAGTAAAGAAGCGATGCAAGCAGAGCTTCAACGTACCAATCCCGTTGAGATACTTTATCCTGAAAGTTTTGCTAGTATGGATTTAATTAATGACCGTCATGGTTTAAGACGTAGACCCTTATGGGAGTTTGAATTAAGTACGGCTAAGCAGCAGCTCAATTTACAATTTGGCACCAAAGACTTAATCGGTTTTGGTGTTGAAAATGCAGTAAAAGCTCTAAAAGCAGCAGGCTGTTTATTACAATACGTCAAAGATACCCAAAAAACCGCTCTTCCCCATATTCGAGCAATAACCAAAGTTTCACCCGATAAATTTGTAGTGCTTGACGCGGCAACTCGACGTAATTTAGAAATTACCGAAAATCTCTCTGGCGGAGCAGAAAATACCGTTGCCGCAATATTAGATAAAACCCAGACGGCGATGGGCAGCCGTATGCTGAAACGTTGGTTACATGCCCCTATACGCGATTTATTAGTTTTAAATCAACGACAAACATCAATCGCCGAATTACAACAACAATATGATAGTATTCAACCATTATTAAAACAGATTGGTGATATTGAACGAATTCTGGCCCGATTAGCATTACGTTCAGCACGCCCACGTGATTTTGCTAGATTAAGAGATTCTTATAATATTTTACCAACGTTACAACAGGAACTCAGTACGCTACACAACCCCTATTTATTAGCGCTTCGTCATCAAATTAATGTTTTTACCGATATTGCGAATTTACTTAATCAAGCCATTATTGAAACGCCACCAGTCTTAATTCGTGATGGCGGAGTCCTTGCTGAGGGCTATAATGCCGAACTTGATGAACTAAGAGCCTTGTCAGCTGGAGCAACTAGCTATCTCGATCAATTAGAAATACGTGAACGAGAATCACTTGGCATTGATACATTAAAAATAGGTTATAATGCAATTCATGGATACTATATTCAAATTAGCCGCGGACAGAGCCATTTAGCTCCAATTCATTATACTCGCAGACAAACCTTGAAAAATGCTGAACGCTATATTATACCGGAACTTAAAGAGTATGAAGATAAAGTCTTAACTTCAAAAGGTAAAGCCTTAGCTTTAGAAAAAGCGCTCTATGATCAACTGTTTGATTTGCTATTACCTCATTTAGCTGCAATGCAAAACAGCGCAGAATCCCTGGCGGAACTGGATGTATTAACTAATTTGGCAGAACGCGCGTATAGTTTAAACTACTGTTCTCCTAAACTGGTCGATAAAAAAGGTATTCATATTGAAAATGGGCGCCATTTAGTTGTTGAACAAGTATTGAAAGAACCTTTTATTGCTAATTCATTAAACTTATCACAAGAACGTAAAATGTTGATAATAACTGGCCCCAATATGGGTGGTAAAAGTACCTATATGCGGCAAACAGCACTTATCGTTCTATTAAGTTACATCGGTAGTTTTGTCCCAGCTACATCAGCAATTATTGGCCCAATCGATCGTATATTTACTCGTATTGGGGCTTCTGACGATTTAGCATCCGGTCGTTCTACATTCATGGTGGAAATGACAGAAACTGCCAATATTATGCATAATGCAACCGAACATAGCTTAGTATTAATGGATGAGATTGGTCGAGGTACCTCAACCTATGATGGATTATCTCTCGCTTGGGCATGTATTGAAACACTAGTCAATCAGATCAAAGCTATGACGTTATTTGCGACTCATTATTTTGAACTGACACAATTACCAGAAAAAATTGCTAGTATCTACAACGTACATTTTGATGCAATAGAACATGATAATACTATCGCCTTTAGACACTCCGTTGAGGAAGGTCCAGCCAGTAAAAGTTATGGTATTGCAGTTGCAGGACTTGCTGGGGTACCAAATACAATTTTAAGACGAGCTAAACAAAAGTTAAAAGAGTTAGAACTGCTATCAAAAAATTCAACAGAGATCCCTGTAGACAGCTCGCAGTTGTCATTAATGAGTACGCCAGAACAATCTGAAGTAGAACTCGCATTAACAAAAGTCGATCCTGATGCATTAACACCAAAACAGGCGTTAGATGTACTGTACCAACTAAAAAAAATGCTTTAATAGTACTAATAAAATAACCTATTTTATAAAAAGTAAAATAGGTTATTAATCTGAGACTTAATCAATCTAACTCTTTGATCAACTTAAGTGCCGTCATTTCATCGGTTACCAACCCTTTCAAATATTGCCCCTTAAGTGCCGCCCTGATAGCACTATATTTATGTTCACCCGCTGCAAATGCAATAACATTGTAATCTGAATTAGCAGGCAGACGAATACTTGTTGTTAAATCATTAAATTCACTAACAACCGGTTTACCATTTTGGTCAATAAAATATCCTAAAATTTCGGCGACTGCGCCAAGTTCGTTGAGTTGATTAACTTGTTCATCAGTAATAAATTGTTCAGTATTTAATGGGCAGCCTAATCCGACTTCACCAATACCAATAAAAAAGGCATCAGATTGTTGGGCTTTATCTTTAACGATTTGATAGGCTCTATGCTGGCACCAACTCTGCTTTTCTTGTGCTTGATCGACATAGAGTGGAGCAGGAATAATAAAATATTTACAGGCTATTTTTTCCGCTAATTTTAATGCGACATCATATCGTGTAGCTGAACCATCGCGAGCAATTGCACCAATTAATGAGACACTTACATGTTGTGAATCCTCACTTAGAGGAAGTGCATCAATAATATTACGTAATGTTTTGCCCGAACCGATACCAATAATTTGAGGCTTAGATTGATGAGTGAACATTCCCATAACATCAGCACCTTCTTGAGCGAGCATATCATTAATACTTTGTAGATCAGCCCCTTTAGAAGGCACAACCCTCACCAAATCAAGCTTATATTTATCAGCTAAATTCTGTGCAAGTTCTAAGCATTCACTAATAGGATGAATAATTTGTACATTCACTAAACCTTGCTCTTTTGCTGCTGACAACAAACGTTGAGCAATTTGGCGAGAAATACCTAAAATACTGGCTATATCTAATTGTGTTTTTCCTGCTACATAATATAACCATGCTACTCTAGCCGCTAAATCTTGTTTCTTATTTTCTTTATTCATTTATATACTCGCTCGCTATTTACGCATAATTAAACCTAATTTTAATAGGGATTAATGTCTTAATCAATCTAAAGCACGATATAAATAAGACATAAAGTACTAAAGCAAATAAGTGATTAATAAGTAAATTTTACACTATTTAGTCTCATTTATAAATCTTCCAACAACATTATTGAGCAAATACCATTTAATGAGCAAATGTTGATAATGTGATCATAATCTCAGACTTTAATAAAACGATAATCTAAACTATAAAAAAATGAGCAATTACTCTTTGATTAAACAAATACTCAAAATGGAGAAAAAAATGAATCATAAATCAGTTTGGATGCATATTGGTGCCGGATCTTTTCATCGAGCCCATCAAGCATGGTACCTTCATCGTCTCATTAAACAGGGGGATGATAGATGGTATATTGCTTTAGGTAATATCCGCGGTGACGTATCTCCCTTATTAAATCAATTAGCCAAGCAACACGGACAATATGTCTTAGAAACCGTATCACCTGAAGGTGAAAGGAATTATGAAACAATCACTTCAATTAAAAAAATTCTTCCGTGGGATGAAAAACTCAGTGCATTAATTGAACAAGGTAGTCAAGAAAATACAAAAGTAATTGCTTTTACAGTAACAGAAGCCGGTTACTACTTGACTCCACAACATGAACTCGATCTCAACCAAGCCGATATTCAAACTGATTTAAAAGGTAGAGCTAGTACAATCTATGGTGCATTAGAAAAGATCCTCGAAGCTAGAGTCGCTTTACATGGTAAACCGGTTACTCTACTCAATTGCGATAACTTACGCCATAATGGTGAACGTTTCCGTCATGGCTTCCTTTCATTTTTACAACAAAAAAATAACCATAAACTTCTACAATGGGTGACACAACACACAACGTCACCCAATACGATGGTTGATAGAATAACACCAAGACCAACACCAGATATTGCTGAGCGAGTAAAGGCTGCCACTGGTATTGATGATCAAGTACCTGTAATGGGTGAATCTTTTATTCAATGGGTTATTGAAGATAATTTTATTAACGGCAGACCACACCTTGAAAAAGTTGATGTTGAAATGGTGGATTCTGTATTACCTTGGGAAGAGGCTAAAATTCGAATCCTAAATGCAAGCCACAGTTGTATTGCTTGGGCTGGAACCCTTATTGGTCTGAGTTATATTGATGAAAGTACTGTTATAAAACCGATTCATGAAATGGCATGGAAGTATGTCACAGAAAATGTTATTCCTTGTTTAACACCAAGCCCATTAGATTTAGAAAAATATCGTGATGTTGTACTCGCACGCTTTAGTAACCCGTATATCAAAGATACTAATCAACGAGTCGCGGCTGATGGACTATCAAAAATACCTGGATTCATAACGCCAACCCTTACCGAATGTTATCAAAAAGATATTATTCCACAAGCAACAGCCGTCCTACCTGCGCTATTTTTTATCTTTTTCCAAAAATGGGCCAACAACCAATTACCTTACACCTACCAAGATGGTGTTCTTGATGTGCCGCTACATAAAAAAATGATGCTAGCACCAGATGCATTAATGCAATTTGTGAGTAGTGACGTTTTATTTGGTGATTTAGCTAAATCGAAGGATTTTCATCAATTGATGATTCAAACGGTTAACAAACTTGAACAATGGGTCAGTAATTATCATTAATTCAGCCGGGATCATACGTTGATACCCCATTAAATCGTGACTGCTTAGTAATAGCACTATGTCGAAAAGCGGCATATTAATGACCGCTTTTTACATCAACGCATTGGAAAAGAGGTTTTATTTATGTATCTAGGAATTGATATAGGCACATCGGAATTAAAGTCACAACTTATCGATAATACAGGAAAAATTATCACATCAAGTCATATACCATTAATCATTCATCGACCACATCCTAACTGGGCTGAGCAATCGCCACAATCTTGGTGGGATGCTACTAATCAATCGATTGCGACAATTCGACAAAAAGCACCTGAAGCTTGGTCAAAATTGCGTGCTATTGGTTTATCTGGACAAATGCATGGTGCGGTTATTCTTGATAAAAACCAGCACGTATTACGTGACTGTATTTTGTGGAATGATACTCGAAGTACCGAAGAGTGTGAATGGTTAATGGAACATTACCCAGCATTTTTATCGATCGGAGCTAATTTAGTCATGCCCGGTTTTACTGCACCTAAATTACTTTGGCTGGCACGAAATGAACCAGATATTTTCGCGCAAATAGATAAAGTTTTATTACCAAAAGATTACCTGCGTTGGCGCCTAACAGGCACACTTGTTGGTGATATGTCCGATTCTGCCGGAACGTTATGGTTTGACGTCGCCAAACGAGATTGGTCAGATACATTACTTCAGGCAACAGGTCTAACCCGTCAACAAATGCCGACGCTCATCGAAGGCTCACAAATTAGCGGAACATTACGATCCGATCTTGCCACCTTGTGGGGCGTTAACGATAACGTTATCGTTGCTGGTGGTGGTGGTGATAATGCCGCCTCTGCGGTCGGTGTAGGTGCAGTGAATAATGGTGATGCATTTATCTCTCTTGGTACATCGGGGGTGATTTTTGTCGTTAATGATGAGCTAAAAGCTAATCCACATAGCGGTGTACATGCCTTTGCCCATGCCTTACCACATCGCTGGCATCAAATGAGTGTCATGTTAAGTGCAGCAAGCTGTTTAAGATGGTTATGCAATTTATTGTCTACGACCGAAAATATTTTGATGGATGAAATAGCACAACTAACTGAAGAGCAGATCAAACACGCCCCTATTTTTCTACCATATTTATCTGGAGAAAGAACCCCTCACAACGACGCCAAAGCAACTGGTTCTTTTTTTGCTTTACGCCATGAGACAGAACGCGCAGCATTAGGCTACGCAGTTATTGAGGGTGTTGCTTTTGGTTTAGCTGACGGAATGGCAGTGTTAGGTGATACGCACATATTACAATGTAGCTTAACTGGGGGTGGTGCGCGTAGTGCTATCTGGGCACAACTTATTGCTGATATTTTAAATATACCTATTGTGACACATCCAGCAAGCTCTTCCGGGGCATTAGGTGCTGCACGTTTAGCATGGCTAGCCGATGGTGGAGATGAAGCGACCGTATGCCAAAAACCTGAAATTCAAAAACGCTACCTTCCACAGCCAAACAAACAAGCATTCCTAAATAAACGTTATCAGGTTTATAAAATACTTTATCAACAACAGAAAACAGCTAGAGCACTATTACCTACAGAATAAAAATCGTGATAAATAGCTGGCTAAAGATATTCATGATCACTCTCCAGCTAAATCACAAACATTGATTTCCACATAGTTAACATAAGGTACGGATTATGAATAATGAAAAATATTGGCTTGGACTACCCAAGCATTTGATTTGGGGATTTATTGCTATTGCGATTTTTATGAGTGGAGATGGTTTTGAGATGGCATTTTTATCAAAACACATTACTGATCTCGGCTTCTCACCCACTCAATCAGCGATGGTTTTTACTGTTTATGGATTATCAGCAGCCCTTGCAGCTTGGGCATCAGGTGTTGTTGCCGAGGTAATTACACCACAGAAAGCAATGACCATTGGTTTCATTTTATGGATTATTATGCATGCCCTATTTATGATACTCGGTTTAGATTTTCAAAATTATTTCTGTATGTTACTTTTTTATGGTATTCGCGGTTTAGCTTACCCCTTATTTATTTACTCATTTATGTTATTGCTAGTGCAAGTTGTACCCAGAGCAAGATTAGCAGCAGCAACCGGCTGGTTTTGGGCGATGTACTCAATCGGTATCGGTGTTATTGGTAGCTATTTACCTAGCTTTAGTATTCCTGTTATCGGTGAAACAGGCACACTCTGGTTTGCAATTGTTTGGGTACTTAGTGGTGGTATTTTAGCATTTTTTAGTTTACGACATATTCCAGTTGATCGATCAAAAGTTGATCTTCCACTGCAAGATAAATTGACCGAGCTTTCTCGTGCTGTCACTATTTTATTTACTAATCGCAACATCTTTTTAGCTTGCCTAATTCGGATTATTAATACTATTTCACTATTTGGTTTTGCAATTATTATGCCGCTACTATTTGTAAATCAATTAGGATTCTCGATCTCAGAATGGTTACAAATCTGGGCTGTATTTTTCTTTGTCACTATTTTTACAAATATTTTTTGGGGAATAACTGGAGAATATATTGGATGGATTCGGCAAGTGCGTTGGTTTGGCTGTATTGGTATGGCTATTTCAAGTCTAATGTTTTACTACTTACCTATCTATTTTGGCCATAACTTTTTGATCGCCTTAATTCCAGCTGTACTACTCGGTATTTTTGTAGCGGCATTTGTACCAATGACAGCTGTCTTTCCAGCTCTCGAACCGCATCACCAAGGTGCTGCAATCTCTATTTATAATTTATCAGCTGGATTGAGTAACTTTGTTGCACCAGCTGTTGCATCGTTAGTATTACCATTTTTTGATATTGTTGGCGTTGTTTGGGCCTATACTGGATTATATATTTTTGCGTTTATCCTCACCTTTATTATCAAGGTACCTCAACCAGTGAGAGTTAAACAAGCAAAAGAAACACTACAAACATTAAGCTTTGCTGAAAAATACTGATCAAAAACAGCGTCAGTTATGGATTAAATATATCGTATTATTTAACCAAGAATGACTGACGCTGTGCTACTGTTAAAAAGCTCCAAGCTACAAAACGACTCACTTTTTGACCTTGTGCCATCGGTACAATTTTTACCGCTGTAGCAGCAACCTGCTCCAATTTTGACATAATCGCCGCTAAGCTCTCTTTTTTAGAAATCAATGAAGTAAACCATAAGCATTGCTGACCATATTGCACACTCTCTTCAATCATATTATTTACAAACAGAACTTCACCACCCTCACACCAAAGTTCATTATGTTGACCGCCAAAATTGAGTTGAGTCGCTATATTTTTACCACTGTGTTTCGCTAAATTTTTTAATTTACTGCTACTACTATGCAAGGCATCTTCTGCTGACGCATGAAAAGGAGGATTACATAAAGTGAGCGCATAACGTTCATTGGCTTTAATAATCCCTGTAAAAATTGCAGTACTCTCTTTTTGCAAGCGACAAACTAATTTACCTTTTAATATTGAATTCATTTCAGCAATCATGGTTGCTATTTTTATCGATGTTGGATTAATATCACTACCAACAAAAGACCACCCATATTCCGCCTGACCAATAATCGGATAGATCGCATTTGCACCCACCCCAATATCAAGTACACGCACAGTTTTACCTCGAGGTATTTCACCATCCAGATCTTCTGCTAATAAATCAGCCAAATAGTGAATATAATCAGCTCGGCCAGATACTGGGGGGCATAAGTATTGTTCAGGAATATCCCAATAGTCCAGATGATAAAAACGTAATAGTAAGGCTTTATTTAACATTTTAACTGCATCAGGATTAGCAAAATCAATAGACAAATTACCATAAGCATTTTGGCATACATAATTAGCTAACTTGGGCAAAACTGAGATTAATTGCTCAAAATTATAACCATCTCTATGTAAATTACGAGGATGTAATTGAGCTTTAACAATCGCTGTCGTAGTCATATTCAACAATATCAAAATAAAAAGAGACGTTATTATAGAGAGTTTTCACGATTAAAGGAAAATATCTATTGGCAAAACTGATTTTTGTATAGCAAACATTACGTTATCATAAACGTTATAAATAATTGAAACAGATATTTTATTAAAGAATATTGACCTAATTTTTGTTCAGGATAAAATCAGTAGTTGAATAAAACTATAATAAATAATAATCATATAAAAGACTACGCATCTAAGGAATATACTTATGAAAATAACAAAAAAAAATCATTACACTAGCAATTTCCACTCTAATAAGCCATCACGGTTATGCCGATGACAATATAGCAAATAAATTAGGTAGTTCAGTTCGTGACGCATTCGGTAGCTTTAAAGATGGATTTATTCAAAAAGGCGAAGAACGGGATCTATTACAAGTTGAATTAACAAATAATCCTAATTTAGCTAACTTAACAATTAATAGTGCTAAAGAATCTGGTTTTTTAGAGGTAGGTCTTAATAATGGCATAACCTGCTATCTGATAAGCTCAACACCATTTAATGGTACATTAGTTGCCAAAGCGTATGACAAAAATGGCACTGAACTAGGGTATAGCGAACAAATCGTATTTCTAGACGAAAACAGAGGAAAAGAGATTATTTTTGATTTTCCAAGAGTCTTAAAAACGAATTTAGTTGATAAATATGTCATAGATTACCAAGAAAATAATATCACTATTGATGTATCACCAAAAATTGAATCAGAACTTGGCTTACAGTTTATAAAAGTCGATGTACCAAACAATAATCAATTGACTGCTTATGTGATTACCAAAAAAGAATTAAATAGCCGTTTAATCGCAAAAGCATATGATAAAGATGGCAATGAAGTCAATCGTGATGCTCAAACGATCTGGTTTGCCGATAATACGGCAAAAGAGATCACCTTTGATTTTAAAGATATCTCTAAAGTTACACGTTATGCAATTGAAATTGCTGAAAAAGTAACTATCCCAATTGACATAACAAATTCAATATCAACTGCGGGACTTCGTATTACAAGAACAACTGAGAAGGCGGAATATAATAGATTTAGCCTAGTCAGTTATATTATCGCTGATAATAATTTCAATGGTCGCCTGATTGCAAAAGCTTTAGACAGTAAAAATAGAGAAATAGGTCGAGGCGTTGTTACTGTAGAATTATTGGAAGATGATGCGCAAGAGTTTACCTTTAACTTTCCTCAAGGTATGAACGTTGAAAATGTTGCCAAAATTACTATTGAGGAGAAAGAAAAAAAATAATAAATTAATAGGATTTTACTAGATTTCAGCCGTATTTATCGATATTTAGCATAAATACGGTCGAGTTATAAAACAAATAAAAATGCTATTCTTAAATAATCTGATGGATAAAGCGTATTTATAAAACGTCGATGTAAGCAACTGTGCTTATATTAAATAACTCATTTTCAAACTTAAATTAAGTCATCCTATCCTACGATTATTACTGTATTGCAGGTAAAAAACGATTATTTAAAATTTGCTCACTATTAGTTACAAAGCCGAGTAAAAAAGCCAGATTTGATGCTGCAATAAGTGATGCAGTATAGGTTTGTGATTCGATTTGTTTTGCATATATCAACCCTTTCATAGATTCATTAACCTGAGTGATCGTTGCAAATCCTTGCTTATATGATGCGAATGAAGCATTATAAGTGACTTCTGCTGTTTTAGTTAAATTAATGGCTGATTGATAAGATTCTAATTCAGAATTAAGTGTATTAATAGCAATAACAATTTCATTAGCGGCATTATTTTTGATTTTATTAAACTGCTCAATAGACTCTTGCTCTAAAGATTTGGCTTGTGCAATTTTCAGATTACTACTACCACCAGAATATAATGGAATATAAATACCTAAAAAAACATTAGAGTTATTACTAGTTTGATTGCTATCAGAAAAATTCTGTACGCCCCAATTTGAATGATTGCGACTTAAATTCCCACCTAAAAAAACTTTAGGAAAATAGTCTTTTTCAATCATACTTACATTGGCTTTGGTATTTTTAACCATCTCATAACTTGCTAAAATATCAGGTCGATTTGCCAAAGCTATATCTATCCATTTATCTGCTGAAACATTGATATTTTTAGGTAGTACTCTATTTTCATCCATTTTAATATTTATTTTCATTAATGGATTTAACCCCATCGCTTTCAATAGCAGTTGATAACTATTTTTTTCATTATTCTTTTTAAGAACATGATTTAATTTTGATTCTGAAACCAGTTGTTCAGCTTGCGCGACTTCAACTAATGTCGCCAATCCTAATTGATTTTTCTTTTTAACCGCTTTTTCTATCTCTACTGTTTTATCCAATACTTGTTCCGCAAAAATCCGTTCTTTCACAATCTGATTGTAACTAAAATAAGCTGTCGTAACATTTTGAACAAATGCTTGATTAGCCAGATAAAAATTATATTTTAATGCAGAAACAAGATGATCATTTGAGGATAAAAGATCTGAACGTTGTCCAAAATCGAAAATAAGCCATTGCAAAGAGAGGTTAGGAATAATACTCTTTGTATTAGTATCCACATGAATAGAATCAGTTAAATCAAAATCATTTTTTAAATACCCTCCAACAACATTTGCCGAGACTCTCGGTAAAAATGTTGTTTTAATAAGTTCTGAATTAATTGCAGCTTGTTTAGCTTGTTGCCATGCCATTCGTAATTGAGGATTACTGTTTTGAGAAAGATCAATGAGCTCAACTAAACTATATTCATGCGTAGCTTGAATATTAATACTAGATGGTAATGTAGTTAGCGTACTATCATTATTTATGGTTGATGGCGTAATTTTTATATCATTAATACCGACCGCTGGCATATGATCCCAGTTTTCACTATACGAGACACAGCCACTTAATCCACCAATAATAAATATTACCCCCAAAAACCGACATTTTATTAACGCAACGTGTAACATGGAATTTTTCAATTTAAATATCCTTTGAAAGAGAAATGATATTTCTATGTAACAGTTTGTTCAGTTTATATATATTAGCGATATTTTCACTATCAATTACATTATTCTTAATAAATTGTAACAGTTCATTTTGATAACGCTCTTTTTTAACTGCGGCGATAGGCAACAATAATAGTGTATTTACTTTAGATAATTTACGAATCAGGATATATATTACTTTAACTTCATCTGTTGATAATTTCATTAAATTAATATCAAAAATAACTAATTTAATATCATAATCAATATTATTAATCTTATTGATCAATTTTATAAAATTAACTAAATCTGTTTGTTGCCGCTTCACAGTATTAGTCGAGGACAAACGTAATACATCAGTAAGCTTATTATAGATACTGGCTGATAGTGACACTGGCCATAAATAAGTAAAAATGACAAAACAGACTACATTACCTAAAAGAATACCTAATATACGATCTTGTGCTACTACTAAATCAGTACTTGGCGAAAAACCATTTAATACGGTTAATAAGAATGCTAAACCAATTTGAACTCCAGCATAGGAAAATAACTCACTACCTACCGTTATCCATGATGGTAATAACATGCCGATAAAAATTAATATAAATAGTGCAGCTATTGTTTGTAGATCGGGAACAATATAAATAATGGTCAATACCCCCATTAAAGCCCCCAATAGGCATCCCATAATTCTCAATAGTAATTTATGTATAGTTTCTGCTGTTGTACCTAGTGCCACAACATAGCATGTAATCATTGCTGTATGAATACCTTGCCAATCAGTTATAGTATATATGCAGTAACAAATGATAGCAGAAATAGTAACCTTAAAAGCAAAAGCGTGATAACGTAATTTAGAATAATGATTTATATCCTTTTTTTTAGGTAGTCTCTTTTTTACACTTTCTTCGGGAATTATTGAGAATTCATTCAACGTATTACATAATTCATGTACTACTAAATTATCATCCAGCTCAGCAACATTGATATCCATTTGATTTGTATTAATCATTACTCGTAATTTCTGACAATAGTCGCTTAAAATAGTTCTTGTTTCGATTGAAGTATCTCTCGGAATAATTGTTGCCAGCGCAAGTAATCGGTGAGTTTGTTTATTAATGTGTTCTAGCCAACGCAATTTTTCTTTTGATTGAAGGTGAAATATTTTTATGATTTTCAAATGCGATTCACAATCTAATGTACTATCCTTCAATAATAGATCAAATTTATATTTATTATTTGCAGGCTCTTTTATGATATCTTGCACAATCGACAATCGATATAGATATTTTTCGATTAATATTGTTTGACTTTTCTTACCGATCACACCATTAAAGAGAATCATTAAAAACATCGGTGAAGCAGCCATTAACAAGGCATAAAGCAGTCCCCTTGTAGCAATTTCACCGGTTGGCACATCGCTTATCAGTGTGAGCAAAAACGCGACAACTAATGCAAGTAGATTACCAATTCGCGTCACATTAAACATGGCGCCCAAAAATACCAACAAATATGAACAACAAAAAATAGTAATAAAACGCAAAAAAGGACTATTAATCGTCAAATTGATAATAATAAAAATAAAAAAGACGGTTAACGAAAGTAAAATTATAATTGCAATCGCCATAACAATATTTTCGTTTGCATCTATTTTCATTAAATAGATAATCAAATAGCAGCTAATAGCCGATTCAGGGATCTCGTAAACCATGGCAAAAACAGCCATTAATGCACACAATAGCGCGATACGCCAAGTTAAAGCATATCGACCAGGAAATATCTCCGTTATATTAGAAAGCGGTGCAAACTTCATTTTGTATTATCGATATTGCTGATGCTCCTACTCTCATTAGCTCTTCTGGTGGATCAATCAGATTAATTCTCACAGGAAATCGTTGCTCAACATGAACCCAGTTTAATGATTTAGGAATATAAGGTAATTTAGTCGGAATATCGATTAATTCAGTTGAAGTAACTCCCCAGCCAATCCCTTGAACATAGCCTTTTATTAACTGATTTTTATTGGTCATCGCATAAACTTTTACACAACTATTTAATCGAATATGTTCGAGTTCTGTTTCTCGATAATATGCAGACACGTACCATTGATCTGT
This sequence comes from Orbaceae bacterium BiB, assembly GCA_036251205.1. NCBI lineage: Bacteria > Pseudomonadati > Pseudomonadota > Gammaproteobacteria > Orbales > Orbaceae > Orbus > Orbus mooreae. The sequence continues at coordinate 721,970 of CP133958.1, forward strand.
ATCAATAAGCGTGAAAACAGACTGACCAGAAATAACAAATTGCCCTACAGAGGTATTTAGTCCAGAGATAAGTCCATTACTCGGGGCAAAAATGTCGGTATTTTCCAGCTCCCATTGTGCAAACTCAACCTCGCTACGTCTTGCTTCGACTAATGCTTGTTCAATATCGGTATTATTAACTAAAGCTTCTGCTGCAACAGCCTGACTTAATGCTTGCTGATAACTGAGTTGTGCATCACTTTTTAATGTACGAGCATCATCAACTTGTTGTTTAGTTACATAACCTTTTGCCAGCAACGGCTCTAACCTTGCTAATGTATCTGTTGCCAGCTCTAAGTTGGTTTTTGCCCGATTAATTTGCTTGTTACTAATATCATAATTAGACTCTTCAGCTATGATATTTTTCTTTTTAGTATTTAATGTTGCCTCAGCCATTACCAGTGCAGATTTTGCCTGAGATAAACGAATAAGATAAGGCATTTTTTCAATTGAAAAAAGTAAGTCACCTTTTTTTACCTTACTATTATCTTTTACGTAAATATTGGTTATTCGACCTGGTACTGTTGATGAAACACTGATTGTATCAGCATTAACAATCGCATCTTCAGATAGTGGATTAGTAATGATAGAATTAAACCAATAACGCGAACAAAAAATCGCAATAAAAAGCACAATGATTACAACAAGAGTAGCAATTTTCTTTTTTTTGTTCTCTTTTATTAAATTTTTCATAAAATTAACCATTTATTTAAGAGAATAATAATGAAAATAAAAAAGCAAAAATAGCAACTAATGAGATATAAAGTATAGGCTTATAGTTAATTAATTGATCAATGCTGATTTTTATAAGTAAAATGCGGGCAAGTAGTACTAGAATAATACTGGCTATAAAATAAAAAATCCAAGAAGGAAAATAACTGCCTAAAAAAACAACAACGGGAGGTCCTTCCTGTTTACAAGATGTCAAAAAGACAGTCATCAATAAAATCAATAGATATTTTTTCATATAAAATAATTAGATTTGCTAAATAGTTACATACACAAAAGAGTAAACTAAGTATAGAAATAATCTTTTCATCATCTTTTCATGGTCTACAAATACAATGGCAAAGTAATCTGACAGTGTGATTTGAAATAATAGAAAATAAGAGTACTTAAATAAATAAAATAGTACTCTTATCACGATGATACTTACTACAATTTATTGGTGTTTATCTGTACAAAAACAGCGCTTTGACTATTTTTATACTGTTCCAATGAATATTGGCTATAATTAATATCATTATATCCTCTAACCATTATATTGCCACCACTTAAGTCAGACAAACTGGTCCAAACAGTATATTCAGATGATTGTATTGTTGTCTTTTCTGAAGACTCATTAATAGAGTCATCAACAGTAATATCTTTTAATCGATCAAAACGATTCATAATGTGGGCAAGTACATTCATCGCATCACTTGGATTATTAACTTTTGGTGCATATGAAGTATAATACACAGCTCGAATGAACCGTCCAACCGAAGTGTCTGAAGATGGTAGCGCGGCCACAGCGATACCACTATCCGGTTGAGTTACTCTGATATTACCGAAAACCGACGTAGAGTGGTCAACATTATTTAATTGGGTATAATTATTTAGGTTCTCTAAATGCCATGGGAAACTCGGTCCGTTAGTCATTACTTTGGTCGGATTATCATAGACCTTTAACTGACCATTTGAGGCTTCAATAACAATACTATTCCCCGTTTTATCATAGAACACAAAATGAAAAGGTGATTGAATTCCGCCAAATGCGTCTAAAACAGGAGCCCAAAACTTAGCTGATTTCATTGCTTCAGCAACTTGCTTGGTTGTTGAAAAATTAGATAAAGCCCACTCACCTAATGATGTATAAGGAATTGAATGTTCATAATCGGATACTGCAATTGGTGCTAAATTAAAATTAGAGATCATATTAGCGCTAAAAGATAATCCCTGATCATTTAACCCCTGAAACATATTATGCTGATCGCCATCATTATAAACATCAGTAGTAATTGCTAAAATAGCATATTTTGAACTATAACTAATGGCATTTGAACCATTTGGTGACAACTTTTGAAAGAAAGTGCTTTTTGGATAGTACGTTATCCAAGAGGGTAAATCATCGCTTAACTCCAATGTCCGGCCATGATATACATTGTTGTTTTTATCACTGATCGCCAAACTAGAGCAAGCAAGAGCCGTAAACGAAACCGGTAGCATTATCATTAAACCTAAACTAACTAGCTTACTTAACCTCATTACCTTCTCCTTATTAAGCCTAAAGAAAATTAAAATGCATATATTTGTGTCGAATAACTAGTCCCTACATAGTAACACTTACGAAACAAAAATAACACCTATAACTCTAATTTTATTTTCTCAAATATTCTGGGGTAATTAGGTAAAATCTATAGTTGTTTATTGAATACTTTTTTATAACTGGTGCTCTATCTAAACTATAATTATGGCTGTCTATTTTGTATAATTCCACGAATTAAAAATACCCCATCAACCGATGGGGTAAATTATAAAACTTTTTTATTCATAAGCTATTGGTTGTTCGACAACGGTTGTTAATCGATCACCTTGAATAGCTTTAATCTGTTGTTTATAAGTGTCTACAGCTTTTTTATCTGATAGTAAGCTATAAACTAACGTGAATGTTGCGCTCTGCCCTGGTTCCAGCTGACGAACGCGTTTTTGTTCTCGTTCAATCGTGACTGGGTAAGCAAAACTGGTGCCTGGTTCTAGACCGGTAACATAACCCTGTTTAAGGGTATCTGTATTTTTCCATAATGACAACACTGGCAACTGTTTAACATTAAATGAAATACCAGCCCCCTTCGTACCATCTTGGCTTGCCACCATAACCTGAGTTTGTCCCTTGTCGTTAGCATAAGGATAAACATTAAAGACCATCTCATCAAAACCTTGTGTTGGTCCTAAATAAGTTGTCCAATCTTGTAACCCTAATTTTGCATAATCGTTAAATGGAGAGATCTCTTTAACTGGTGCAATAAACTGAGCACCCTCACCTAAAATTGGCGTACCATAATTACTGTGGTAAATAATTTGATAATCGCGAGTATAGTCGCCTTGATTAGTTACGACATCATGAACAGTAAAAGAGCGTTCACCTGGTACATAGCTTAATGATGCCCAAGTTTCTAAATTACTTTTTTTGAACGTATTTTCTTTAATTAAACCCTTCACAGTAATGGTATATGGCGCATTTTCATCAATATCAACAATCAATTTTGATACCGGTGTATTAGCTGCACGACCATGTAAAGTATACATCATACCGTCTGCCGCTACAGCATGACCTGTCCACTCAAAACCACAACGAACCATCATTTCATTAAAACCATCTAACCAACCAATCCCGCCGCGGCTTTCTAAATTGATATTAGCTGGATTAACCACTTCATCGACAGGAGAGTCCCATCCCATGCGAATACCATCACCTTCAACGGCTAAAATGCCCATACCGCGAGTTGGACTGAGTTTTATCGAGAAATCACCACTACTAATAGTAATCACTTCTGAACCTTGTTGTTTACCACCTTGTAATACGGTATTTTCAACCTTAAATGTTTTACCTTTTACGCTAACATCTTTATCTGAAATAGACCAATTGCCTTTTGCAATACCTTTTTCATTATCAATTAGCACAAACTCTTTAGCCATTACGCTACCAGAAATTAAACCTAAAATGACTGCACACGAAAGCAACTTAATTTTCATTGGAATTTCCCCTTGCTGTTGAATAACTGAATCGTTTCAGCTAATATGCCATAAGGATATTAAAAATGATGCGACCACTGTCACAAATTTAGAATAAAAGTTGATCTAAAATAAGCAACTTGATGAAATTAATGAAAACTATGCAAGCAAGATTACTGAGTTTGAGTTATTCAATATCAGCGTGTCTCTGCTTCATCGATCGTGATGTTTCACCTTGTGCGGACATTAATGACAAAATAATACTGTCATATAATAAAAACGATGTTTGTTCAAATAATGTGCCCATTGGTTGAACTGATTGATGATTATCAAATGGAATAATTACAACACAGTCCGCTAACTTAGCCAACGTTGAATTCGCATTAGCGGTAATTAAAACAAGTTTAATATGATTTGCTTTAGCCAATTTAGCTTGCTCAACAAGACGAATCGTTTCACCTGAACCAGAGCCAATAAGCATTAAATCTTGAGGCTTAGAGTGAGGAGATGTTATCTCACCAACTACACTTACCGAATAGCCTAAATGCATTAAACGGTTAGCAAATGCGTTAATTACCACACCTGATCGACCTGCGCCAGTCAGAAAAATATGTTTACTTTGACGAATTGACTGAATCAACAACTTAACTTGTTGTGAATCAATTTTTTCGCTTAATTGACCTATTTCTTTAATAATTTTAAAAATATTGTCCATTTATGCTCCAACTATTTTAGCAAATAGCAGATATATCAATAAAAAAAGCGTCAATTAGACGCTAATGGTTTTATACCCAATTATGCATTTTGCAGTAGTTCATACACCATTTTAACTAACTCTTCTTTACTCATGCTTGAGCAGTTTGTAATAAAAGAGTCGTTTTGAAATGCTCTTACAAGTTTTCTTAAAATCGTGATATGTTGCTCTCCTGATGCTAAAGCCAAATTGAAAACTAATCGACAATCGACACTTAACGAAGCATCCTCCATTAATCCGAAAGCAACACTATTTTTCAATCGAACAATACTGATACTGCTATTTCTAACTAACTCCGCATTCGCATGGGGTATTGCAATACCAACACCATTACCCAATAATAATCCTGTCGGAAAGTTTTGTTCACGATCAATACAAGCTTGAATATAATCTTGATAAATATCTTCGTTGACTAATAGTGCATTACCAGCACATTTAATCGCACTTTGATAATCCGTAATGTCATCGTTACCATCATTAACTAATATATGAATATTCATCAACATTACCTATTTTAATATTTCAGCTTTAACTGCCGCAAAAATTTCCTCTTCGCCAAGACCTGTTAATAATCCAGCTCCAACAATAACCGGAGTTATAATACCTGGATTATCTAATTTGGTTGATGAGACAACTAAATCATAACTATTAAATGTATCGGTTGAACAAGCCATTAATGAAGATTTATCTACTTGAGCAACTAATTTTTCTTCTTTCAAAAAATCTTGCAAAACCGATACCATAATTGACGATGAAGCGATACCATTACCACACACAACTAGAATTTTTTTCATTTACAAGTCCCTCTTTAAATAATTGAATAACTACTCTTGTTCAGCGCTAACTTTTAACTGTTTATGCGCTTTTTTCTTTAATAAATATCCGACTGATAACAAAATTAATCCAACTAACGCATAGCCAAATATTCCAATATAACTCATCGCGGCGAATAGACCCGTAAACGGATTCGCTGATGGGTTTAATGACGTATACATCACGCTAGCATCAGGATCTGTCCCAAATTTTTGAAAGACTTCATTGGTTGCTGGCGTCATCCATGAAGCGATGTATAAACCACCACCAAATAAGAAAATAGAGGTAACCCACGTTCGAATAATATTGCCTTTAAATACTGGCACCATACAAGCAATAAAGAATACAAATTGTGATAAATCACCAAGAGGCATCACTTTATTCCCAGGTAAAATAACCGCAAGAATAACAATAACTGGAATCAATAATAAAGCTGGTGCAATCACGGATGGATGACCAATGATTAATGCTGTATCCATGCCAACGGTAATATCTCGCTTAGGGAAACGTTTAACCAGTTTTTTACGAACTACATTTGATAAAGGCACTAAACCTTCCATCATAATTGATGTCATTCTTGGTAATAACAGCATAACAGCAGCTAAATACATTCCTAACTGAATACTTGCAATAACGGTTTCATAAGGAACAGACCAATCATAACCAGCAAATCCTAATAACACACCAATAATAAAACCGACTGTAATTGGATCACCAAGTATACCAAAACGTTTTTGAATACTTTCTGCGGTTACATTCAAATTTCTAAATCCAGGGATACGATCATAAATCCAGTTAAATGGGTAAGCAAACATCAAGTAAGTATTCGCAACAGGATGAGAGATTGAGACACCTTTTGGTAAATTAAAAAATTTCTCATTATTTTTTGCCCCAAGATCTGCAGCAATTAATGCCCAAACATGTAATAGTGCAGCACTTAATACACCATATAAAAAGCTACCAGAAAAAGCATAAATAATGGCACCCATTGAAGCATTTTGATGAAGGTTAAATACATCAACATTCACGCAATCAGTGATACGGACCAGAAGTAGTATCACATTCACCGCAACACATAACGGAATAATAATTGGTCCTAAACTAGAACCAAATCCCATTACGGCAGTAGCTGCACCACCGACATCAATTGCACTTAAAGATGAGTCGGTACTTGCAGCAAGACCTGTAACTGCTGGTGCCATTTTTTCTAACATAAAGCGGATTGTCATCGTTAATGCAATAAAACCGATACCCACTTTCATAGCAGATGAAATACATTCAGATAACGGTCGTCCTAATGCCAATAATAGAAATAAAAAAATCACAGGGATGAAGATAAAATTACCTAAATCATTAATAAATTGTGTTATAAATTCCATACTATTTAGCCTCTCAGTTTTTATCATCAGGTCTAAAACCCATGTTCCATGCAACATGAGCAGGTTTAATTAATAATTCATTATCATTTTTTTCAGCGGCTAAAAGATTCTTTTTTGAATTTTCCCTTGCAGTCTTAAAATCAAAGGCTTCATCATACCAAGCATCTAATACTGTTTTTGCATACTCTAAACTATTGACTCGACAACCAAGTCCAATAATTTGAGCATTATTGCTTAGTCTGGCTCGTTTTGCTGAATAAGGATTAGTCACCGCAACAGCTCTAATTCCCCAGTGTTTATTGGCTTGACAAGTAAAACCAATTCCTGTGCCACAAATATAAATACCTAAGCGACAGACATCTTTTTGAATCAGAATCGACATTTCATCAGCTAATTGAGCAAAGGTATTTATGCCATTTTCCTTTAATTTTACAGGATCATAAACAATCTCAGCATTTTTATGTTCAATTAAGTATTTTTTTAGCTCCTCTTTAAATTCAAATCCTAAATCATCACTTGCTATGGCAATCTTAGTTAACATCACTTTCTCCTATTCTGTGACTAAGTTAGCCAATATTACAATTGGCTTTAGTTGACTGTCAATAGTGATCTAAATCACATTTTTCATAATCTATTGTTTAATAATGACAAATAAACCAATTAAAACCAAATTAATTTTTGTGTTTTATTGTTACTGGTATTTTGTGATATGATTTAACACATTAAAAATAAGGAGCTATCCAAGTACAAAGGTTGAATACGATGTTATTAATGGATGAGAGAAGAGAAGTCATTTTAGAAGAACTTATTACGCAAGGTGTCGTTTATGTGAGTGAGTTAGCTAAAAAATACGATGTCACTTATGAAACAATTCGTAAAGATTTAACCTATTTAGAAGAACGTGGTTTTTTGGTCAAAAGTCATGGTGGCGCAACGTTAAAGCAAAATTCGATTGAAAACTCTTTTCAAGTACGAGAAAAAGAGAACATTAGTTTTAAAAAAGTAATCGCCAGAAAAGCACTTGAACTGATACCAAACAATAGTTCCATCATTATTGGTACTGGTAGCTCAACCTTAGAATTAGCCAAGTTATTATCAATTAAATCTGGCTTCAAAATCTTTACTGATTCACTACCTGTTGCATCCTTACTGATACAATCTAATAACCAAGTTTTTCTATTTGGTGGTGAGCTACGTGATAAGAGCTCATCGGTATGTGGGGGATGGACTGTATCAATGATTAATGAAATTCAAGTTGATATCTGTTTTTTAGGTACAGATGGATTTAGTAATCTACAAGGCCCTTCTAGCCCATCTTCCTCTGACGCTTATGTAGATAAGGCTATTATTGCCCATTCTGATAAGAAGTATATTTTGGGTGACTATACTAAGTTTACTCGCAAAAGTTTATATAAAATTTGCGATTGGAATAGTATTACGGCCTTAATTACCAATTCAATTGCCGATAAAGAGTTGGTTGAAACTATCGCGAAACAGACATTAGTGATAACTTGTTAATTAATTAGCTCCTAACGATATAATTAATAATAAAATTTAAATGCGATAACAACAATTATACTACCGGTAATGATGAATGGTTGACCTTTCTCTGGTTATATTGCTAAAACCAATTAAAACCAACAATAAAAAAGCCCAATCTAATTGGGCTTATATTGACTAACCTGATACCAAATAACTATTTAGCTTTACCTTGATTCGCTACTGCTGCTGCTTTAGCTGCAATCGCCTCAGCATCGCCTAAATAGTAATGCTTAATTACCTTCATCTTATCATCAAACTCATAAACTAACGGTACACCCGTTGGAATATTAAGTTCAACAATTTCATCATCACCGATATTATCAAGATATTTCACTAGTGCACGCAAAGAGTTACCGTGAGCAGCAATAATAACGCGTTCACCTTTAGCTACTTTTGGCTCAATTGCCGATTTCCAGTACGGGATCACACGTTCGATAGTTAGAGCTAAACTTTCTGTTAAAGGTAACTCTGAATCTGATAAATTATGATAACGCACATCATGACCAGGATAACGTTCATCTGATTTTTCTAATGCAGGTGGTGTAATTGCAAAACCTCGACGCCAAAGTTTAACTTGCTCATCACCATATTTAGCAGCCGTTTCAGCTTTATTTAAACCTTGCAAAGCACCGTAATGACGTTCATTTAAACGCCAATCCTTTTCAACCGGTAACCAAGCTTGTTCAACGCCATCGAGAACAAGCCATAAAGTATGAATTGCACGTTTTAATACAGACGTAAAGGCTAAATCAAACTGATAGCCTTCTGCTTTTAATAACTTTCCGGCATCGATCGCTTCTTGGTTACCTTTTGCTGAAAGCTCAACATCAGTCCAACCACAAAAACGATTCTCTTTATTCCACTCACTCTCACCGTGTCTGATTAAAACTAATTTTTTTACTGCCATGGATAACTCCTTAGTTAATTAATTCTATTATGTTACAAACACGCTCACACTTTACTTACTTTTATTATTTAAATCTTACTGTTTAGGTAAAAACTTCAATGGATCTACTGATTTTGCTTGGTAACGAATTTCAAAATGTAAACGCACTGAGCTTGTCCCTGTATTACCCATTGTTGCAATCTGT